>NZ_JBLTIR010000002.1:0-976255 GCF_053345675.1 Priestia sp. D51
TTCCTCATGCAACCGACAGACTCGTTACCAAGAATGCCGTTTCGGATGGAGATCGTCTTTGCGTCTAGATGAGTAGCGTTAGCTACACTGTAAGAAAGCGACTTCTTGTCGCACCATAATCCAGATTACCAGCACCAAAAAAGGCTCTGAAAAGAGCCTTTTTTAGTAATTAGGTATGTCTTCAAAGGTCATAATCCCTTCAACTTCACATCTCAATTTGTAAAACGCTAAGATTAATGGATGAACACTGGAACTGTATCTCAAATTTTTTAACTTTCTCTTACCTAGCCTTTTATCCAACAGTGCAAAGGCTTTGATAATAACACTCTCAGAATTTAAAGCATTGTCAATGGATAGTTGAGGATACTCAATAAATGCATCATAAACTAGATCGACATTAAAGATACCTTTATCCTCTAGAATCACTGCAGTGTAGTCTGAATCGTTCGTCTTGCCAATAAACTGTGGAAAACATTCATATAAACAGTCGGGAAAAGGTTTCTCAGTCTTCTTTCTTATTTCCGCCCAAAGTTTATCATGTTCCATTAAATAATTTGCTGAAGACGCATTGAAGACTTCCTTTTTATTTAGAGTAATCCATATACGCTTTTGCTCACCAAGAGAAACATTATATTGCGTCAAATGGATACTTAATCTGTGTTTTAATTTATCGCAAATTAAACTCTCTATATTTCCTTTTACTTTTGTCCATTTCATAGTATTATCTTACTCCCGTTTTTTGTTTAAAACTAAATATTACAATTGAGATCGTAGAAATACATTATACAAAACATTCTTATTTTAAATGATATTTTTCCTGTATACTCTATACAAAGATAGTTTACATAAACACTCTTTCCGGAACACATCAAAAAAACGAGTCCTTGGTACACAAGGGCTCGTTTGCTTTTTAATTTTATCGCTTATGCAGCTTTTTATACATCGTTGATCTCACAAGGTTTCTCTTGAAGACGGAGGTAAGAGACATGTATAAAAAGCGAACGTTTTATTCATATGCTCGTACAGAAAAATATAGTCCGTAAGGTAAAAAATGTGTTATTATATGTCTGCACATGCATTTTATAGTAAAAAGCCACCTGTCCTGCAAATAATGGGTGGCTTTTTATTTTGTTAACTAATTTAGTATCCAAGGAACGTAACATATAAATACCATTTCTTCTAATTCTGGTCGTGCAGTAGCTTCTTCATGAAAAAAATAACCATGTTTATATATTAAACCTATCCTTTTCTCGCTTAAAAAATTAAGTATTCCACCTGCTTCTTTATTTCTCCAAAGATGTGATTCCTCATTTTTTAAATAATCAACTATTAAATTTTTAGAAATGTCTTCTTCAGAAAATAAAATAACTGTATCTAAACTTTTGTTAAACAGATCAAGAGTGAATTGTTCATCATCATACTTAGTTAAGTTCTTATAACAATATTTAATCGTTCGAATCTCTTCCGACACAAAAGGTGTGTAATCCTTTTCGTCCTTTACATAAGAATAGTCTAACTCTTTAAATCCATTCTTTTGAAGGTTTCTTTCATATAATAGTTTTTGTATTTTACTCTGGCCCTCAACAGCCTGCAGAATATAAAAAAAGTAACCATTATTACTCAAAAACGAGAATAGCCTATTTTTTTCAATTAGATATCTATTTACTAACCGCATTGCTTCAATGCTATTATCAAATTTATAGTCCCACTTATAAGCCCCTACTTTTGATGCAGGTTCATACTTAGCTAAAAACCGTTTGTTATTTACATTCATCTCTACCTTTTCCTTTGTAACCTTTATATTCTGCCATGTAAATAGACTAAATTACAGGTTTATTCCCTTTAAATCAAACTATGTGATTATTTAAATTCAAAATATATCTCATTAGCTATATTATCTTTACCTTCTTGAACAATCTGGACAATAAAATCTTTAAGAGTATCGTAGCTTTCTATTACTTTTTTTGTTTTACAATCAACTTCCACTACATTTTCATCCTTATTCATTACATAATAAGTATTTTTCACCAAAGAATCTGCAAAAATGAAATGTTCTTTAGGCGTACGCTTTCTCAAATGTATCCCTTGAATATCCTCTACATCAACAGTAGAACGTACTTGTTCTTCAATAGTCAAGCCTTTATAACTTTCAAGTTCTTTTCCACCCATTCTTAATAAATCAAATAAGTAACAACCATTGTAGAAAGAAAGAAATTCTTTATATGCTGAAGGAAAGCTAATTCCTACCCTTGACTCAAACTCTTTTACCTCTTCCCTTGTCAAACTAGGGTGTAGATACGTATGCCATCTATGTTCGAGTTTCCCATACATTACTGTTTTTGTTCGTAATTTCTTATTATCATCTTGGTATATATTTTTTATTTCTTCTTCTAGAAACTCATACATTGTCATCACCTCTGTAACATAATTTTAAATCTTTCAAGGTGAACATGATATACAAAATTAGTTAACATAATACCTCTTCTGGTACACCTCAACAAGCCCTTGTGTAACAAGGGCTTGTTGAGGTGTTAAATTTATCGTTCGTACAGCGAATCCATGTCACTTTAGAATAAAGCTTGATCATGTTTAAATATACCTCATTAAAACGACATGCTATCTAATCTAAAGAACTTATTCCATATTAAGACTCATTTTCTAATAGCTTTTCTTTAATATCTCCAACATATGCTCTAACATCACTATCAGAGTCACGTTCAAACCTACTCATTAATTGCTGAAGGATCTCACTTTCGCATACATCCATAAAGAAATTCCAAACTAAGTTAGCTACTTCAATCCTCACATTCTCATCAAAATGGCTACTAAGATTCAAGAACTTGTCTCCTAACCACTTAATGTCTATTGGATTCTCTGAAAAATCTACGATTTCTTGTGTTATATAACTTAATGCGCCTTTTAATTGATCAATATCATTAGTTAGCATTAATCTCTCTAGATCTGTTTTGGTATAATCCCATTCCAAATTATCATTTAGTTCTTCTTCATTACTAAAAGCATCTTCAATATATAATCCACTTAAAAACAAGTCAAAAGAATTAGCTATCTTAATTATTTGATTTATTTCATTATCGATATATACAATAGGTGGATTACTTCTTACGTGCCGATAATCGAATGCAAGCCAAGTATGACCTTCGCCACTAAAGAGTATGAACCCTTGAGGAATTCCCCATTCTTTTAAGTAATATGGAGTTTTAAGAATGCCATTTTCTTTACTAATCCCCATGATAAAATCTACATTTACGTGTGTTTCAGCCCAAGAAGTAGCAATAGGACATGGATGAGAATTGCAGTTAATTTATCCTCCATTTTGTAATCTAAGCAAATCAAGATACTCTTTTGGTAAAGACACATTAAAAAATAATTCTGCTTGTTTAATATCTTGTTCTGTAAGAGAGTTTAATCTGTATGTATCTTCAGCAGTTTCTTTCCAAAATTTCATTTCGTCGTCTCCAAATACTTTTAATATTTACTTGCTTTAATAAGTCCCTAAAATCATAAAATTAACCATAGGCACAAAACAAGCTTATAGGATTATACATTCTACAAGCTCTGGACGTTAATACAACATAATTTCTACCTAATCAGATACTAAAGTTGATTTCTATTAGGTAGCAGCATGTAGCTAAAATATTCTTGAAAAACACCCGTCCCTTTAAGCATATTCTTAACAGTGGTAAAATGCTTTTCTACTGCGTTACTATAAGCCGGATTTCTGGATGGAGTTCGTCCGGAAAGGTAAATAAGCTCTATAAATGGATCTTCTTTGTTCAAATTGAAGGATTTATTAATCAGTGAGTCACCGAACTCTTTCGTTTTATCATAATCTTCTCCAAAGTATTCTGGAAACAACTCAATCATAAAACCAAAAACAGCATTAAAAAATGCATCTTCTTTAAAATGGATGATTCCATAATGATAAAGTTCCTGCAGCAATTCTTCATAGTCATCATAATCACTTTCTTGTACTTTACTCGTGTTTTCTACGCCCCATTCTACAACTAAATACCAACACAAAAAGCTAAGTTTGAGAAAAACCTTTAAGTCCTGGGGATTTTCTTTCCAATTATGATATAACTTATTCCTTGCTGCGTTCCAATTAGATTCTTTTTCTAACTGATCGGTATCTTTCAGTTCCCAGTTTTTCATAGATTACCTCCAATTTTCTTTTAGTCTCCTAATATAGATATTTTTTGGATTTCATGATTACTTAATATTTTTATTAATTTGCTCAATGCCGGATGATAATCTCCAGGGATAAATATTTTTATGTTCTCTAAATCCTTTATAAATTGATCAATTTCGTCTCGATCAAATTCTACGTTAGTCAAATAGTAATCTCTAATTTTTCTTAAATACAAATAACTTCTCCAATTATTATTTGTGTGAAACAGAGCATCATGTAATGACCCCTCAATTTCTTTAAAATCAAGAAACCGATCTTCTTTACCGTACATCTCAATATCAAGTCCCATGTGCTTACCTCGCTTTCTGATTAATTTATCCAACTAAAGTAATTATATCGCTTTATAGATAAGTATCCTCTAATTAAATTTAATAAGGACATCCACGATAAAAAAGACCTTAAACTTTAAAAGAGTAGCTGTTGGTAAACAGCTACTCTCTTTGGTACTTTATATCCAGGCCAATCAAGGTTCTCCCATGTAGCCACAAAAAAGCTTTTATAAGAATCTTAGTACTAACTAACTGACCAAAGGGACTTTTTAAAAAGCCCATGATAACAAGACATTAAAATTTCTAAAGCTCCGAAGTGCTGAAATTTGCATCGAATGATCTAGTATACACAAAATCAAACTTGATTTTCTCAGAGAGCGTTTCTCTGCGTATTAAATGCAGGTATCTAATTTTTTTCTTACTTTATACAATACCTTTAAAGAGACAAATTTATTAATGAGCATCCAGACATCTATGCAACTATTTTTTAATAAAACCATTTTTAAATAAAGCGTACCATTCTTCTAACTCTTTCCCTTTTAAAACATCCAATTTACTTAGAATGTCTCTTGAAAATTCTAGTGCACCACTACCGTTAGCTGTAATTAGGCAACCATCACTAACAGATTGTGCTTCTATATAGTTTTTGTCACCTCGATAATTAGGGGCTCCTTCTTTTAAATAAGGTAATGAATTTCCTGTATGTTTATTTTGATCAAGAAACCCGTAATTACCTAAAAAGGTAGTTGCATCACAAATCGCTGCAACAGGAATATTACGTTCAAAACAAAAACTCACAAGTTTCTTTATCTGATGATTTTTCTCTTCTCTCCATCCAGTTCCTCCAGGAATAATTAACATAAAAAATTCTAATTTAGAAGAAAAGTCTTGTAAGCTGTAATCTGGAAGAACAGTCAATCCCCCCATTGAAACTTTAGGATTTTTGTCAATTGCAATTGTTTGAACTTGGAATCCTGCTTCCGGTTTATTTAATTCAGCTGTCACATAACTGGCTTCCCAATCAGCAAAACCATCTGTAATAAAGACCAACACTTTCTTCATGTATATTTCCTCCCTAATTCTTGATTAGAAATATAACCAAGTACATTATCAATCTTCTGTTTAAATTTACCACATTCTAGATATTCCATAAATTAGAGAATTATAACGTTCATAAAAGTATACTTTTGCGAACTTTTGATTTATATAGACAATCTATCATTTTCACCGTTCGTTTAAGTTTTGAAATATTATACGAACGCTCTCTAAAACACATAAAACTTTGCGAACGTTCTTGTTAGGAAAAAATGATGGATTCAAATCGAATCTTGATAGTGTGTTAGAACAAATAGCTTAAAAATAGTAGGATTCTACATCAAACTTTTAATATAAGTTTTGAAAAAGAAATGTGGCCAGCTTGAGATGAAAAATAATTGATTATAGTCATATCTAAAAAAACGCACCTTATTTAATTAATAGTATCTTCTCTCATTATTTCTTTATATTGAAAGAGCTTTATTTACATACGGTGTTTTACACCCTTAATCATGTGAAAACCCATAAGTACAAAAAAACTGGACCTAGATTTAAAATAATCGAAGGTGCAGTTTTTATTAAACATTGTAATTTAATCTTCCTTATTCAATTCCCCAATAGAAAATTGAGTCCATTCCATACTCATCTTCACTGATGAAAATGCCAAATTTCTCATCAACATTTATGAGTATGAACCAGAAATAAGCTCCAGAATTATTAGCTTCTGTATAATATAATACACTTTCTAAGCTTTCATAAAAATCTTTTAATTCAATTGTTAAATTAGGCAATTGTTCATGTTTTCTACCATTATAAATTACAATTTTTTGATTGAGATAACCCTTTATTTTGTTTTGAAATTCTTCTAATTCAACTTTTATTCTTTGTTCATCATGTTTGAAGAATGCCTTAATTTTAAGCTTCGACGAATAAATAAACTCTAGTTTGTCCAGGTAAACTTTTTCGTTATTTATCTCAAACGATGAAATATCTGGAATGCTTTTTTTGAAATCTTCTTCAGCTCTTTTTAAGTAGTTTTTTCTCTTTAATTCAGCTATTTTTTCTTTTCTTAAATAGTTATCTATTGTTCTTCCCTCGCTTTTTGTATCCTGAACGATTTTCTGGGTAATGGGTGCTTCTTTAATCATATCTACCTTTTTTATAAGGATTTAACCCATCTACCACGTGAAAATACGGACCTCTTCCATTTGCATTCCAGTACAGTAAAAAATCCGCGGATATAATCCACGGATTTTTTTACAGCCCTTTTTCCAAACAGTTAACTTGATTATGATGCAGCGGCTTAGTGGCGTACTGGGTAAAACCAAGGCGTTCCCAAAACAGCTTGGCTCTAGGATTTTGAGACAGAACCCCAAGACGTAGAACGGAAATTCCCTCTTCTTTTAGCTTGTCTTCAAACGCTAGATACGCTTGCGTTCCGAAACTGAAATTGTGATAGGCGCTATGAATAATAAAAGCTCCAATCCACGGATGATCATCGTTAGGATTTTGCTTCATGTAATCAATAACCCCTACGTATGTATCGTCGGCTTTTATAAAATAACTGTCTGTTTTTTCATTCATATATTCTTTAAAAAGTTCTTCTTCCCTCCGCTCTTTCTTGCCGTTTTCTAACACGTTATAAGCTTCGTTTGAATTGATAATCTCTGACACAATATACATCGTGTCAGCTGTAACGGGTTCAAATGAAATCATATGTCTTCCCTTCTTTCTCTGTAAAGTAGCTGTATATCGTTGCTTTGTCAATTTTACCATTTTTCATTCGCGGAAAGGACGTTAAAACTCTCCATACGCGCGGGATTTTATAAGGGGATACTCGTTTTGACAGTGCTTGTCTCACATCAGAAAGAGAAATGTTCTCTAAGACAATTGCTGCACCTACGACTTCTGAACGTTCAGCATCTACTATGCTAAAGACAGCTGCTTCGCTAACGCCCGGTATTTGTAGTAGCAGCTCTTCAATTTCTTCAGCATATACTAAGCTTCCGCTGCTTTTGATTACATTTTTGTCTCTTCCTACGATGGTAATGTTTCCGTCTGGAAGCTGAACCGCAATATCATGCGATGTAACATATCCGTTAAAAAATGAGCGGTTCGTTTCTTCGCTGTCATTAACAAACCCTTCAAATGCTTGAGTTGTTTTCACAAACAGTATTCCTTTGTCTCCTTTTTCTACTTCTTTTCCACGTTCGTTCAGGATTAAAACGTCTACACTGTCAACAGGATAGCCTACTGTATGAGGCAGCGTTTCAGCGGTATCTGGTGAAAGTACCGTAACAAATCCCATTTCAGAAGATCCGTAATATTCATAAAGAGAGGAGTTAGAAAACGCTCGTGAAAATTTCTTTCGAACGGAAGGCGATAATTTATTTCCTACTGAAATCACGGTTTTTGGCAAAAGTCGTTTTTCTTTCGGTCTGCTTTGTACATAACGAAGCAAAGGAGAAATTAACGCGGGTGTAATAGACATACAGCTAGCTTCCTTGTTAAAAACAGCAGAAGGTGTAAACGCTTCTAGCATGATAGCATGCATGCCGCTGCAAAGCGCATGCAAAACCGGATAAAGCTGGGCGGAATACGAAATATGTAAGGGGATAAGTACTTTTTCATGTTTCTGTAAAGAAAATACGTCCGACCATTCTTGAAATGATGAAGACCAAGAATAATGCGATTTTACAAATCCTTTCGGTCTCCCTGTTGACCCAGAGGTAAATCCAAATAAAAATAGATCGGACAGTGCATTGACTTGCCGTACGGGCAGGATTGGTTTTTCTTTTGTTATGTTAGTTAAAGAAGACGTTTTCCATAGCCAATTCGGGGATTGAATAGAAAAATAGGTATCTACTTCAGCATCTGTTAGCTCATTATGTAAAAGCAGCACAATTCCACCGGCTTTTAAAATCGCTAAAAATGACACAACAGCTTCTGCATTGTTTGGCATGCTTAAAGCAACGAGCTCTCCTTTTTCCATCCCTTTTTCTTTCAGCCGTTTTTCGGCTTTACATACACGATTCCACATTTGACCGTAGCTTAACTTATTAACAGAATCCGATAGTGCGAGTCTGTCCGGCGTTTGTTGACACTGATTAAAAACTAGTTCTTCAATTCGATTCATTACTCCGTAAGCTCCTTTTTATTTTACTTTTAGTGTACCGTAAATACGGGTTTGAGAAAAGAAAAATGTAAACTTTAATAAAAATTAAGTTGACTAATTTAAGTTTAATAAGATACGATAGTCATGTTTTATCCTACATAGCGGAGGTTTACGATGAAAACAAAAGATATGACGTACGTTGCTTTATTCACGGCTATAATGGGAGCACTAGGACTCGTCCCTCCTATTTTTTTATCTTTTACACCTGTTCCAATTACTCTTCAGCCTATGGGTGTTATGCTGTCGGGAGGAATTCTTGGCGCTAGATTAGGAGCTTTAAGTCAATTTCTTTTTTTATGTTTGCTAGCAGCTGGCGTTCCTTTACTTGCTGGAGGACGCGGAGGAATTGGGGTATTTTTGAGTCCGAGTGCTGGATATATCATTGGCTATGTGTTTGCCGCTTTCTTTATTGGCTGGACGTTAACAAAGTTAAAAAATGTAACGGTTGCAAAAGTTTTTGCTGTCAATGTGTTATTTGGGATTGTGTTAGTCTATGCCTGTGGTATTCCTGTGCAGGCAATGCAGCTTCACATTCCGTTTCTGAAGTCCCTTCAGCTAAGCTTTGTTTACCTTCCAGGTGACTGTATAAAAGCAGCGGTCGCGGCTTATTTAATTACAAAAGTTCGAAAAGCAGTAGCGGTACCTGGCCGTTCGAACACGGCTTCTATGTAAGGAAGTGATGACTTATCTATCAAGCAGCAATTGTAAAAGCGAAGCGTACGGTCATTGGAAAAGAAAAAGGTCTACTGAAAGATTTTCATGTTCAAGAGCTAGCAGCTCCTTTATTAAAACAGCTTAGCGCTGGAATTGAACATGAAATTGATGACGTTATTTTAGGAAATGTTGTAGGTCCAGGAGGAAATGTAGCCAGGTTATCCGCTTTAGAAGCGGACCTCCCTTTTTCTATCCCGGGAATGACCATTGATCGTCAGTGCGGAGCTGGCTTAGAGGCGATTCGAATGGCCAGCTATTTGATAAAAGCAGGTGCAGGAACGTGCTATTTAGCTGGAGGCGTTGAAAGTACAAGTACTTCTCCTTTTGAAAAACGAGCACGTTTTTCTCCTGATAAAATTGGTGACCCTGACATGGGAATTGCAGCAGAAAACGTAGCTCAGCGATACAATATATCTAAAGATCAGCAGGACAGATATGCTCTTTTAAGTCATAAAAGAAGCTGGGAGGCTTTTGAAAAAAGATGGTTTGAAGAAGAAACGCTTCCTCTTCCAAACGTGATGCACGATGAAGCATTTATGAAAAAACGAAACCTAACGAAGCTTCTTCAAAAAGCCAGCCCCGTCTTTTTAAAAAATGAAGGCACCATCACCGCAGCCAACAGCTGTGGAATTAACGACGGAGCCTGCATTACGCTTGTGATGGAAGAGCAAAAAGCACGCGCTTTAGGCTTTCAGCCCGTTTTGCGTTTTATTGACGCTGATATTTCAGGAGTGTCACCTCTTTACCCTGCTATTGCGCCCGTTTCTGCGATTAAAAATATCTTGAAGCGAAATTCTCTTACGGTAGATGATATTGACTTATTTGAAATCAATGAAGCATTTGCCGTTAAAATAGTCGCTTGCATGCAAGAACTGGGAATACGAGAAGAGAAAGTGAATATTCGCGGAGGAGCGTTGACCCTAGGACACCCTTACGGAGCATCAGGAGCTATTTTAGCTACGCGTCTTTTTTATGAGAGCAAGCGCCGTGACGTGCGATATGTCGTAGCGGCTTTAGGAAGCGGAGGCGGAATAGGAACAGCGGTATTATTTGAAGTCATCAAATAATACCGCTGTTTTTATGCCTTTTTTATTACATTATGTTGCATCAAATATTGCTCAATATCTTTAAATGTCTCAACCGGAACAAATGAAACGTTTTGTTCGCGCAGTAAATCTTGCAAAGAATCTTTCGCAAAGGTAACATCTGCATGTTTTGCGGGATGTGAATCCGGTTCGCTGTCTCCAGCAAAATAAATCGTTTCGTATGCCTCTTTTAGTTCTTGAATAACAGCAGATTTATCAATACCGTATCGTTCTGAATGCCATCTGTGAGCAGGATCTAGACGCAAGTGAACGTTGTTTTGATGGAAATATCCTTCATTCGAATAAACTTCCACTTTTTCAACACCGTATTTATCTAACAGCGGTTTAATATAGTACGTTGTTCCAGCGCTTAAAATATAAAAATCTCCGCCGTTTTCCTGAACAGTTTTAATAAAAGCGGGCACGTATTTATCAGTTGGAATATTCGCTACTTCTTCTAAAATTTTCGGTTCTTCTTGGTGAATGGATTGAAAAACAGTAGATAAAAAATCAATATCTTTCATTTCTCCTGCTTTCCACCGGCGGAAAAGCTCTTCACCTTCTGGAAAATACTTTTCAATCACAATCCAGTAAAAATCTTTTTTTGAAATCGTTCCATCAAAATCTGATACAAACGCCCATTTTTTCATTCCTCACACATCCTTTACTACATACTAAGCAGTTCTCGGAGCTCTTCTTCTGTCAAACTAGAAAGCATTGTTTCTCCCGGTTGAATAACCTGTTCGATGAGTTCTTTTTTCTTTTGCTGCAAGGCGTAAATTTTTTCTTCGATGGTTCCTTGAGAAATAAGCTTGATGACCTGCACAACATTTTTTTGTCCAATGCGGTGTGCACGGCCTGCCGCTTGTTCTTCAATCGCGGGATTCCACCATAAGTCATATAAAATAACCGTATCGGCTCCCGTTAAATTTAAACCCGTGCCTCCGGCTTTTAATGAAATTAAGAAAATGTCTTGTTCTCCATTATTAAACCGATCCGCCATTTCCACTCGTTCTTTTGATGGTGTTTGACCGTCTAAATAAAAGTATGAGAGATTTTCTTTTTGAAGCTCTTCTCGAATAATATGAAGCATGCTTGTAAACTGAGAAAAGATTAACAAGCGTTTTCCGTTGGCAACCGCATTTCTTGTAATCTCAAGCAGCTGCTCTAATTTGCTTGAATACCCTTCGTAATTTTCAACGAATAAAGACGGATGACAGCAAATCTGGCGAAGTCTTGTTAATCCCGCCAAGATCTTCATTCGGTTTTTATTAAAATCTTCACCGGCTAAAGATGATTTTAACTGCTCTAAATAGCCTACATACAACTCTTTTTGTTCTTTAGTCAGCTCAGATAAATGAGTGGTTTCAATTTTATCAGGCAGTTCTTTTAACACATCATTTTTTACTCGTCGCAGTAAAAATGGTCTTACAATTCGGCTGACCTGCTCCGATGACATGTTTTTAAACTGGCGAAGCCCTGGAAATAAACCCGGAAGAATAGTCTGGAATATTGACCAAAGCTCGTCAAGGGAGTTTTCAATAGGCGTACCGCTCAGCGCAAAACGTTTTTTAGCTGAAATAGTCCTAACAGCTACTGCTGTCTTTGTTGTATGATTTTTAATACTCTGAGCCTCATCTAGAATTAAAGCATGAAAATGAAGGTGCTGATACAAATCAATATCTTGACGCAGCGTTGGATAAGATGTGATCCATACGTCAGCTGTGCGTTTTAGCTTCTCCTCACGCTCACTCGGCGTTCCTGTAATGGTTTGAACCGTTAAATTGGGTGCAAATCTCTCCAATTCGTTGCGCCAGTTATAAATCAAGGAAGCCGGCACAACAATTAAAAAGGCATTGCTGTCTTCATCAAGCTCTTTTTCAGATAAGATATAGGCAATGCTTTGAAGCGTTTTTCCAAGCCCCATATCATCAGCCAGTACGCCTCCTAAAGAGTAGTGAGACAGAGATTTAAACCACTTAAATCCATTACGCTGATAATCACGCAGGGATGCCTGTAAGGATTCCGGTACTTCCCAATCCATTTCCTCTGGAGATTTGAGCTGTGTAAGTAATGTTTTAAATGCTGAGCCAAACTTAGCCGCTGATTTATCACCTGCACTCATAATTTCTTCCACTTGCATTCCTCTGTATAAAGGTACTTGCAATGAGTTATCCTTTAAATCTTTTTCCGTTACGTTCAGCTCCCGAAACAGATTTTGAATATGTTCAAAGCCCTCATTTTCAAGAGGGATAAACGCACCGTTATCTAGACGATGATAGCTTTTCTTTTCTAAGACAGATTTTAAAACATCTTGAACGGTCTGATGATCAATGTCTCCTAAATCAAAATTAATTTCTAATAGCCCATTGCTATTTTGAATGTCAACCGTTGTTACTGGCGCAGAAAAATCCGTATAAGCATAATCTTTCATCTCATCCGTAATATACACATCCGCTATTTCATCAAGCTTTGGAACAATATGAAACAAAAATTCATATAGAGAGTATTCGTCTTGATTTAAGTACAGCTGGTTTTTATAAATATTTAAAGGAGCCGTTTCAATTAAGTCCATAACGCGTTCTTCTTTTTCTAAATCTCGTATCAAGATTTTATCGTATTTTTCAGACTGGGGTGAAAATGGATTAATCGAAATCTCTCCGTAGTTGTACCGAAGCGTCACAAACAGCTGTTCACCCTCACGGTCAATAAATACTTTTGCTTTTAGTTCAGGTGCAATAATTTGATGGGATACTTCTTTTGCGATATCCACTTTCCCCACTTTTTTCAGTCCCGGAACGACGTGAGATAAAAAATTGCCCATCTGCTCTTCTGCTATAGGTACGACTGGCTTCAAAGGAGCCGTTTTCCGAAGGCCTTCAAGAAGCATACGCTGATCTTGAGATAGCTCATAAAACGTCCCTTTTAAAAATAGCCAACCGTATCGATCAAAAAATGAAGCTTGATGAAGTTCCGTAAAGTCTAGCTCAAATCCAGCTGCCGAGTGCTTATTTATTTGAAATGAAAAAGGAGCTGAACTTTCAGCAAAGATAATATTTTCATATGAATGCCCTTCATGAATAAATGTAAAGTTCCGATCTTTAAGGAGTTGAAATAACTCTTTGGCTACGATAGATGGAATGATTAGTTCTCTGTTATTTGCGGACGAACGATACATAGAATAGGAATTTTTATAAAATGATTCATTCGTCATAATATCCATCAGCATCTCAATGATTTTCTTATCTTCTTCTATAAAAAAATGTTCTGCAGGATCATATTCGAAGCGCTTGGTAAATTCGTGAGTTTGGAATTCTTTAGCGTCTGTTAAGAATTCTTGAATGTTTTTTACTACATACGTCCGATCGACGCCTACTTTCATTTCAAGCGCTACGTACATTCCTTCTGAACGTAAAAATTCTTCTGAGTAAGACTTGCAAATAAATTCTACTTTCAACGGATCTTTATCTGCATATTTCTTATGGTCGCTTATGGTTTGCTGATAGCTCGAAAATAAGTCGATAAAATGATTTACATTTTCGTATTCTTTGCTTTGGCGAAAAGGCTTTGTTTTAATTGGCTGCGGCTTTGCGCGCTCATCGCAAATGGTTAATAAAACAGCTACTTCATGTTTGCATTCTGAAAACTCGTGATAAGCAGGACAATCGCAGAATGAATAAAAAGAATTTCCTTTTTGTTCAACCATTACTGTATACATTTCCGCTCCTCGAACGG
Source organism: Priestia sp. D51 (assembly GCF_053345675.1). NCBI lineage: Bacteria > Bacillati > Bacillota > Bacilli > Caryophanales > Bacillaceae > Priestia > Priestia sp. D51. The sequence goes on from NZ_JBLTIR010000002.1 coordinate 14,224, forward strand.
ATGCTGTCCACGTAGTGGTCTGTTCATTGTATTCCAAATCAAGCACACGCCCCTGCTTGTAATACGTGTGTCCTCTATAGTACGTTCTGCTTGAGTACGAATCTTTTAATTGTTCTTTGTTTAATGTTTTATTTATCATCGCTTCACAATCTTCCAATCGCATAACAGTCAATGCTGTTGCTGTTTAATTTCTATTCAGAACAAATAATGTCCAACGTCATAAACGTTGAACATTATTTGTCAATTCTTCTATTATAACATGCAACAGACATTATAAAACACTCTTAAGCAGTGCAGACTGTTTTCGTTGTTTTCTTTTGTAGAGCGTCCAGCCTGCCACAGCGGATGATAATAAAAGCAGGCTAAGTCCTAAAAAAGCCAGTCCTATACGATCATTAGCCGTAACGTACGTAAAGAAGAAAATCAATAAAATACGAATCCCTAACGTGATAAAGCGAAAACAGCTGTCGACTCTTCCCACGATAATATTCGGTATTTTTTGCATCATAAACGTATTTCGAGCTACTCTTGTACCTGCATTTGCAAAAGCAAGAAGAAACACAATAGAAAAGTAAACGGGCAGAAGCTTCATAAAGAAGATGATCGATATTCCAAGTGCAAAAAGGCTTATATTCAGCATAATAGCTAGCTCAGTGCCTGTTCTTTTCATAATAGATACGATCAATATCCCTGCGGTTAATGCTCCGAAACCATATACAGCACTTTCAATCCCGTATGCTGCTGGACTTGCGTTTAATTCTTGAGTCAGATAAATAGGAAACAAATAGTTCGTCATCATCACAGCAATGAAAGGCATAAAAGAAAGCAGTAAAAAAAGAGATACCGAGCGATTTTCTTTTATGAATGCTAATCCCTCTTTCATCGCAGTGTGTTTTTTATCGCTTCGTTCACTGCTTTGTTTATATGGAATACTCAATAGAAAAAGGAATGCAGCTATGTACGTAGCTGCATCTACTGTTAAAATCCATTGAAGCGACCAACGGGTAATGACTAGACTCGCTGCAGCCCCTGCAAGCATACTCGATAGCTGGCCTTGTATTTCCATAATACTGTTTAATGATTGAAACACATCTTTTGAAAAAACTTCTTGATTTAATGCAAAAATCGTTGGATAAAAAAACGTGTAGTAAAGGTTTCCGGTTCCGTACAAAATGATGTAGTGAATGGTTGAATAGTCTGTCGTAAAACCAACGATAACAAATAGCATGACCGTGATAAAACCTATCAATTCTACGGTTAACAACATTTTCTTTCGTGACATTCGATCAATAAGAACACCTATATACGGAGTAGCCACAAAGCTAATTACCGTCATAATCAGCATAATCGTGCCAAATAGTTTATTTCCATCTGGAGATGCAACTAACAGTAAAGGAATGGCAAGCATCGTAATACCGGAACCAATAGAGGATAAAACATTCGCAGCAACTACGGCTTGAAAGCGACGGTCCTTATAAAGCGCCTTCATCAAACATTTTGCTTAGCTTCTAAAATTTGCTTAGACACTTGTGTATACAGAGTCAGCTCATTAACTAATTCATGAATTCCGTCAGCGGCGTTTTTTCGTAAAGTTCCTTTTTCCACGATGTCTGCAGGGTCTAATACCAACTGCTTAGATAGAACATTCGCATACAAAGCGCGTGTAACGGTTCTAAGGTTGTTTAAAGCATTGATACCTCCTTTTCCTCCTCCTGATACGGCTACAAGTGCGACGGGCTTATGTGCAAAATACGCACTGTTTAAAAAGTCAAACGCGTTTTTTAATGCTCCGCTCATAGCGCCGTGGTACTCAGGCGTCGCAAGTAAGATACCATCCGCTTTTTCTATTGCTTCAGTCAGCACTTTCACTTCTTCTATTTCATACTGATGAGGTTCACCGGTGAATATAGGAAGTGATAATTGACTTAAATCTAGAAAAGAATTTTGATAGCTTTTGTGAAGTTCTCTCGTTACTTGTGTTGTTCGGCCTGTTTCTCTAGGACTTCCGTTAATAATAAGTATATTCATATTTATCTACCCCTCTGTCGTTTGGTTATATGTATAGTATAGGGATGATTGAACTTTTTTTCGTCATGCTATTGATAGAAAGAAAGCTACCAATATAGACTGAGGTGAACAGAGAAAAACCTACAACTAAAGTCGTAGGTTAGGAAATTCCATGCTGAACAGCATATAGAGCAGCTTGCGTGCGGTCTTGAACCCCAAGCTTCGATAAAATATTAGACACATGTGTTTTTACTGTTTTTTCTGTAATATGTAAGGCAGCACCAATTTCTTTGTTGCTTTTGCCTTTTGCAATTTCTTTTAATACGTCTTTTTCTCGTTTTGTTAAGTGATCAATAAAATTGACTTTCTTTTCGCTGCTTTTGGTTAACCGTGTTAGCAAGTGCGTAGTGACTTTGGGATGAAGCTGATTTTCTCCGTTCATTAGCTTTCGAATAGCCGCTACAAGTTCATCTGGATCGCTTTCTTTTAGCTGATAGCCTGAAGCTCCTGCTTCTAATGCCGGTATCACGTGATCTTGATCTGAAAAGCTTGTTAGAATCATGACTTGTATATGCGGTGCTTGTTTTTTTAGTTCTTTTGTTGCTTCGATTCCATCGAGAACCGGCATGGATAAATCCATTAACACAATATGAGGCTCTAGAGATGTCGCTAACTTTATAGCTTCTTCCCCGTTAGAAGCTTCTCCTACAACTTCTAAATCAGGCTGCGTTTGTAAAAAAAAGACAAGTCCTTTTCGGACAACGTGGTGATCATCTGCAATTAAAATCTTTATTTTCATGTGCGCTCCTTTCCGTTATGAAAGAGGAATAGATACTTCCACAATCGTTCCGTTTCCTATGCTGCTTGTAACAGATAGTTTTCCATTTAATCTTTTTATTCGCTCCTGCATGGTTTTTAGCCCAAGCGTCGGCAATTCTGCTGAAGGGCTATACATAAACCCATTGCCGCTATCCCGGACTTTCATAATTACTTGGTCTTTGCTTATATTTACGTTTAGATGTACCTCTGCCGTACCCGCATGCTTTCGGCAATTATTAAAAGCTTCTTGTCCGACTCTCCACAGTGTCTCTTCAATCACAGCAGGCAAAACGGACACTCCTTTAATTTGTTCTTTTACGTTAAGCCCTAGCATTTGACCATAGCTTTTTAACGCACTGACAATGCCGTTTTCTAATCCTTGAGGACGAAGCTGCCAAATTAAAGCTTTCATTTCCACTTGAGCATGCTGAGCGGTTTCTTGGATTAAGGAAAAAGTCTCTTTTAACTGCACATCTTTTGCTAAGCTGCTTCCGGCTTTGGCCGTGACATTAATTGAAAACAACAGCTGATTAACAGAATCGTGAAGGTCTTTTGCCAGCCTGTTTCTTTCTTCAATAAGTTTTACTTCCTGCTGAGATTGAGTCAGCTTAATCCGCTTGATAGCCGTGCCAATTTGAAGAGCGACGGATCCTAATAAATCAAGCTCTCGCTGTTCAAAATGAATTTTATGAGGGGCAGCTACATTTAATAATCCAAAGCGTTCATCCCCTGCTTGTAAAGGAACCGTTGCATGATGAGTAATGTCATGTGTATCTCCCCACTCATGAATGACGGAATCTTCAAGTCTCTTACACTCCATAATATTAGACGCTTTTTGAAGCCGGCCATCCATATACCGGTCAACACACCAGCAGCTTCCATTACACATAGGCTGAGCGGTTTTATTTAATAAAGCTGGCGGTAAATGCTGAGCGGCAATCATCTCATGCTTTCCATTTTCATCAATAAAAAAGATCCATCCTGTTTGTAAATCTGTGATTTGCAGCAGTTTTAAAAGCGCATCATGAAGCATGGTATGTAAATTAGTGCCTTCATTTAAAATCTCGGAAATGTCTTTTAAAATCTTCAGCTCTGAAATATAATCTTTTTCCATAGCCTCTCTCCTATATTATATGATGTATTTTCCATTTTTTATTTTATCACAATTAAAGCTGCTTCCGACTCACAGAACGTTATTTTTAAAGCATTTACGCTTAGATATGTAAGACCTTTTAACATCAATAATAAAATTTTCAAAAAGTATGTCAGGTAGTTTAACAATTAGCTAGAGTCTTTACGTAAAACGAACTATACTACAGATAATTCAAGTAAGAACAGAAAAAATGAAGGGAAATGAGAAGAAAAAAATATTAAAATTAATCTATTGAAAACGCTTCCAAATATGAAGGCATAGTGCTATTATATAATTATTAACAGAATAGGGATGTGAGAAAGATGAATAAATTATTTTTAGAAGAGTTACGATACATTATCTTGTGTGAAGTGCCTATGACAAAGTACCGAGTAGAGCAGCTTCAAGACAAATTTGATCAAAGCCCATACTTAATTAATGAACTTTATCAACTCCTATTCGAAAAGCGTCACATTTTAGCTTTTGTTGATGATATTGAATCATCCCTGTATGACTATATTGTGAATAAAGAAATGATGGATGCTAAAACGTATTACGGAGCTATTGCACATGCAGCAAATCTTTTCGGCGAAACGCCTACATATATAAAATGCAAAATAAAAAAATATAGACAGTCTTCGATTTCAAGTATCAGTGCCTAAAAGTTGTGCACAGCTGATTCAAATAAAAAGCAAAAAAGAAATCCTAGCACAAGGGTTTCTTTTTTGTACCACTAACATATAGGGAGGAAAATAAGATGAAGACATTTTTTATCACAAATCGCTATTCGTTTCTTGAAACGCAAGTAAATGAATACATGCAATCGTTACTGGTAAAAACGCCTGAGCAAGTTATTTTATATTTCGAAAGACAAATTCGAAAGTATAAAGTGTATTTACAGAAAAAACATCATTACCCAGAGTGTATGGTTCAATCTATCCACCGATTAATTGAAGAATATTCATTAAGTATCATTAAAGTAAAAAAATATATTAGCTATCAAAACAAGCTGATGAATAAACAGCTATTAGAGCCGCAGTAAAACGAATCATTTTTTATGGTTCGTTTTACTGCGGCTCTGCCGCTTTACTCCTCATATTTTAGCAGTAAATGCAGAACAGCGGGACGTTCTTCAAGATTTTTGTAGGAGTGTACATGACTTCCTTCAAATTTTATAGAGTCAAATTGTTTTAGCTCGTATAGCTCTTCTTCGATTTTCATTTCGATTTTTCCTTCCATTACCGTTGCTACTTCAATTAATCCTTTATGATGAGGTTCGGGACAGTATGTAGCAAGAGGAGAAAGAAAGGCTCGGTACATTTCAATTGTCGAATCTATCTGATTTTGAAAAATAAATTCTACTTTCCAAGTTTCGTCCGGTCCTTTGAGAGAAAAACCTTCTCCACACTTAGATAGGGATACTGAAGGCTCCACTGATACTAATTTAGTTAAAGGGATATTTAAGCCTGTTGTTATTTTCCACATTACTCCTAGGGTTGGATTAGTCTCCCCTCTTTCAATTTTCCCTAACGTGAGTTTGCTGACTCCTGTCTTTTCAGCTAGTTCATCCAGTGTCAAATGATTTTGTACCCTGATTTTTCGTAATTCACTGCCTACTTTTTTAATCATCTCTTCCGTATGCATTTCTTCCTTCCTTTCTGATATATATTATGATAAACTTTTTTGAGTGATTAACATATTATAATATATTTAATAAGGAGGGTAAACAATGAAAGCAATAATATGGGGACTATTATCTTCCATGTTCTTTTCCGCTACGTTTATCATTAACCGAGCAATGAATGTATCTGGAACGAGTTGGGCATGGACTGCATCCCTCCGTTTTTTATTCGCTATTCCTATTTTACTCATTTTAGTACTGCTGCAAAAGAAATTTATGCCTCTGTGGAAGGAAATGAAAAAACATCCTTGGTCTTGGCTGGGCTGGGGTACACTTGCAGGAGTAGGTTTTTATTCTCTCTTAAGTTTTTCCTCGCTTTTCGGACCATCATGGCTGGTGGCGGGAACGTGGCAAGTGACCATTCTAGCAGGAGCTCTACTTTCTCCGTTGTTTTTTATAAAAGTTCAAACTGCAGAAGGATATAAAAAAGTGAGAGGAAAAATCCCGCTAAAAACGCTTAGCGTTTCAGCGTTTATTTTAGTAGGCGTGATTCTTATGCAAGTAAAAGAGGCAGAAAATATTACGGCTATGCAGTTTATATTAGGATTTCTGCCTGTTGTTGTCGCTGCTTTTTTATACCCGCTTGGAAACCGTAAAATGATGGAAATATGCAGCGGGAAGCTTGATACGTTCCAACGTGTTTTAGGAATGGCGTTAGGAAGCATTCCGTTAAGTATTATTTACGCTATATACGGCTTCTTTACTACAGGTATCCCGAGTGGGCCACAATTTTCTCAAGCCTTTATCTTAGCAATGAGTTCAGGTGTAATTGCTACGATGACGTTCTTTTACGCAACAGACTTGGCAAAAGAAAATTTAGGTTTGCTTGGAGCGGTTGAAGCAACTCAATCAGGCAGCATGATTTTTACCGTGATTGGCGAAGTGTTTTTATTAAATGGACGTATGCCAACAGGGATTGCGTTAGCTGGTATGACGATAATCGTAATTGGAATGATTATGAACAGTATGCTAAACAAAAAAACAAAACTGTCTTCGGCCCCTCCGTCGCGTACTCTATCAAAATAAAAAAAGAGGAGATGAAAATCTGTTTAAAGGTTTCCATCTCCTCTTTTTAATATTCGAGATGATTGTTCCAATAGCGGCTCCAAAGCACAGGGAATCGCATCTGTAAACCATCCTCATCATCTTCATCCCAATCAAGATCCAAATCTTGCTCATCGTACCACACTGGATCAAACTGGTCATATTTATCATAATAATAGTCGTTATCTAAACCTGTCTTTTCTTCGTAAGCTTCACACGCTACAGAAAGTAATTCTTCTAATTGAGGAGCATAGCCTTCTGCTTCTAATGGTTTAAGTACAGAAATCATCGTCTCAGGAGATTCAATCGCTTTATAATATATGTCTTTTCCCTGATATAAAAGCCACGCTCTAAAATAATCAAAACAATCATCTGAACAACCGCCCATTACAATATAAGCTGCTGCCCACAATGAAGAAGTATAGGATTGATCAAAATGCTGATTTAGTAGCTGATCAAAGCGAAAAATGTCCTTTTCAGAACGCTTCGCTAGCGTGGAGCGGAGCCATTCCATTTGCTCATCGACATCTAATTTTGTCTTCGCCTTTTTTATCAGCTCCCAAAAGAGAGACTCTGACATCGTGCTGTCTTTCATTACTTGCATCGAACAAGTTAAAGGCTTATATCCTTTCTTCAATTTTGCACGAATCAGCTTTTCAGCTTCTGCTTCACAAGCTTCTGCGGAAGCAAACTCTTTCACTTGCATGCGACCGGCTATATCAACTTTTCCAAAGTGAATGATTAACTTGCTGTCTCTTCTTTCAACTTTCCAAAATTTATTCGATTGCTCATCTTTATACACTAAGGTTATTTGCATGATACATTCCCCTTTTTCATCCCACTACTATTGTGAATAGTTCTCTTTTTACAATTTATGTAGATTCACAGCGATTCATAATCCATTTTCTTTGCTTTTTTAACGTGTTTCAGTTGATTTTACTATTGTTGAGGTCGTTTAAACAGTGAGTAATGACCACAAATTTGTGTAAAATGTTTATTGGTTGCTTTTTGTTGCATTTACAACATTTTATTTTTCCTTTATACTCTTTTTATATCACGTATTTTTATTATACAAAAAAGAAGCCTAAATTCGTAGAAAAGGAAGGATTTTAATGAAAATTGAGCATGTTACAACAAAAGAGCAGCTTGAAGAAGTATTCCGTATACGTAAAACAGTGTTTGTTGAAGAACAAGGCGTGCCCTTAAAAGATGAATTTGATGAGCATGAAGAAACGGCAAAACATATGTTGGTTTATTATAACAACGAACCAGCTGCTTCTGGTAGATTCCGCATAGTAGACGATTACGCCAAAATAGAGCGAATATGCGTATTAAAGGAATTTAGAAAATACGGGCTCGGAAAAGAAGTGGTGACCAGCTTAGAAGAAGCAGCGAAAAAAGAAGGCTTAACTCAATCTAAGCTTCACGGTCAAGTTCAAGCTGAACCTTTTTATCATAAATTAGGGTATAAGACTGCTTCTGATGTCTTTATGGAAGACGGTATTCCACACGTTATTATGAAAAAAGAGTTTACGTGTTAAAAAGGCTTCTTTGCACAGTTGCTTTAGTAAAGAAAAAGGCTCTCCGTAGAGAGCCTTTTTTGTGCTATTAGATTTTCATAATTCCGCCTGTGCTTGCAGAAGTTACAAGTTTAGAATATCTTGCAAGATAGCCTTTTTTCACTTTTGGCTCAAAGCCTTTCCAGTTTGCTTTTCGTTCTGCCCAAACATCTGGAGAAACTTGAACATTCATTGAACGATCTTCAATGTCAATCACGATGTGGTCGCCATCTTCGACAAATGCTAGCGGTCCGCCTTCAGCAGCTTCTGGAGATGCGTGGCCGATTGATAATCCACGTGAAGCGCCAGAGAAGCGTCCGTCTGTTAATAGTGCTACTTTTGCACCTAGTCCCATTCCCATAATTTGAGAAGTTGGAGCTAACATTTCAGGCATTCCCGGTCCGCCTTTTGGTCCTTCATAACGAATGACTACGACATGTCCTTCTTTTACTTTTCCGTTAGCAATACCATGCAGCGCCTCGTCTTGAGACTCAAATACAATTGCTGGTCCTTCATGGCGAGTAATGCCGTCTTGAACACCGCCTGTTTTAATGATCGCGCCGTCTGGAGCTAAGTTACCAAACAATACAGCAAGTCCGCCTTTTTCTGTGAACGGCTTATCGATTGGATGAATAACGTTATAATCTTTTACATCGCATCCTGCAATGTTTTCGCCTAGCGTTTTTCCAGTAACCGTCATCGTATCTAAATGAAGAGCTCCTTCTTTTTTAGATAGCTCGTTTAAAGCAGCCGATACGCCTCCTGCTTCATGTAAGTCTTCAATAAATACATCCGAAGCCGGAGCGAGTTTTGCCAAGTGAGGCACGCGTTCCGCTACTTCATTAATGCGTTCTAACGGATAATCAATTTCAGCTTCATTCGCAAGAGCTAGCGTATGAAGAACTGTATTTGTAGAACCACCTAACGCCATGTCTAAAGCAAATGCGTTGTCGATTGCTTTTTCTGTTACGATATCACGTGGTTTTAAATCTAATTTAATTAATTCCATAAGTTGTTTAGCTGATTTTTTAACAAATTCTCTACGTTCAGGAGCAACTGCTAAGATTGTACCATTTCCAGGTAAAGCAAGTCCTAACGCTTCAGCTAAGCAGTTCATTGAGTTCGCTGTAAACATTCCTGAACAAGATCCGCATGTCGGACAGCCAAATTGTTCTAATTCAAGTAATCCTTTATCATCAAGTTTACCAGCTTGATGAGCTCCTACGCCTTCAAATACTGAAGAAAGAGAAATCTTACGGCCGTCGCTCGTTACGCCAGCCTTCATTGGTCCGCCGCTAACAAAAACTGTCGGAATATTCAGACGTAACGAAGCCATTAACATCCCAGGCGTGATTTTATCACAGTTTGGAATACATACCATTCCATCAAACCAGTGAGCAGATACTACCGTTTCAACTGAGTCAGCAATGATTTCACGACTTGGTAATGAATAACGCATACCGATATGTCCCATCGCAATACCGTCATCTACACCGATAGTGTTCATTTCAAAAGGTACGCCACCAGCTTCGCGAATCGCATCTTTTACGATTTTACCAAACTCCTGTAAGTGAACATGACCTGGTACAATATCAATATATGAATTGACAACCGCAATAAACGGTTTGCCGAAATCCTCTTCTTTTACACCAGCTGCACGCAGTAGGCTGCGGTGTGGTGCTCTGTCGAATCCTTTTTTGATCATGTTACTTCTTAATTCTGCCACAATAATTCCCTCCGTATTCATCTAACCTATTAAAAACTGAATCTTTTTAAATTGTTTAATAATTTTTAATATAAATACTAATTTAACAAATCACACAAAGGTTTGTAAAGGTTTATGACAAAATAATCATTTTTTATTTTAAAATAGTAAAATCACCTGCATAAATTAGTATAATATATACATATATCCCTTATTTTACAGGAAAACAGAAGGTGGATGCTGAGCATGAAACAATCCTTTTATTACAGAGGTCATCAGGAAAAAGAAATATTTGCACAAAAATGGAATGTTGAAAACCATTCTGCAAAAGGCGTTGTCCAAATAGCCCATGGAATGGCCGAACATATTGGACGCTACGAATACTTTGCTAATGTATTAACGCAACATGGATATATCGTATATGGGAATGATCACCGAGGTCACGGTCAAACAGCTTTAAAAGATGAAGACAAGCGTTTTTTTGCTGAAGAAAATGGTTTTGATACAGTAGTCTACGACATGATTGCTCTGACTAAGCACATTTCGACGGAACACTCGGACCTACCGATCTTTCTTTTCGGTCACAGCATGGGGTCTTTTCTAACGAGAAGATATATTCAATTGGATACGGATCATATTCAAGGAGTTATTTTAGAAGGTACAGGAACGGTTGATGCGCTAGCTAGAAATGGAGGAACCCTTATAGCTAAACTACAGATGAAAGTAAAAGGAAAACGGTCACCAAGTCCTCTTCTGGATAAACTATCCTTTGGGAAATATAATAAAGCGTTTGAACCTGCTCGTACGTCGTTTGACTGGTTTACCCGAGATCATGAAGTGATTGATGTCTACATAAATGATTCAAACTGCGGAGGAGTTTTTACCACAGGTTTTTTCTATGACTTACTAACAGGAATCAAACAAATCTCTAACTTAGCTAATATAAAGTTAGTTCCATCAAGCCTGCCTATTTATTTGGTATCTGGAGAATATGATCCAGTAGGCAACTATACAAAAGGCGTAGTCAAAGTATATAACGACTTTAAAAAGGCAGGATTACAGGATGTAAGTTACCGTTTTTTTAAAGAGTGCCGTCATGAATTGCTGAATGAATTAAATAAAGATGAAGTGATAGAAGATATACTAAATTGGCTTAACGTGCAAATAGACAAAAAAACGGTTCGTGTGTAGACACGAACCGTTTTTTTATTAAGCAAATACAGATGTTAATACAGGTACTACTTGTTTTTTACGTGATACAACGCCTTCTAAGACAGCTGTATTGTTTTCAAGCGTTACATTGTATGCTTCTTCTACTTTTGAAGCAGCAGAACCTAATGCTAATGCAGTAGAGTTGCTGTTTAAAATATCTGTAACAACTAAAAGGAATAATTGTAATCCTTTTTCTTCGATTGTTTTAGTAATCGCTTCTTCCAATTCAACTTTGCGCACTAAAACGTCGTTTACGTCAATTGCATTCACTTGTGCAATTTCAACTTTGCTTGTGCCCATGCTGAATTCTTTAGCATCTAATGAAATTAATTGTGAAGCTGTTTTATCACCTAAGTCAGCTCCAGCTTTTAGCATTGCTAATCCGTACTCTTCTGCATCTACGCCTGCAATTTCCGCTAATTCTTTAGCAGCTGCAACGTCTTGGTCTGTGCAAGTTGGTGATTTGAATAATAAAGAATCAGAAATGATAGCTGATAACATAAGACCTGCGATGTTAGGTTCGATTTCTACGCCGTTTTCTTTATACATCTTGTTTAAGATCGTTGCCGTACATCCAACTGGCTCTGCACGATAGTATAAAGGATCTGCTGTTTCGAAGTTAGCAATACGGTGATGATCAATTACTTCAAGCACACGAACTTGATCAATATCGTTTGCACTTTGCTGGCGTTCGTTGTGGTCCACTAAAATAACTTCATTTGTTTCTTTAGATACTTCATCAACGAAACGTGGTAGTTCAGCGTTGAACTTTTCAAGAGCGAATTGCGTTTCACCGTTAATATCGCCTAATCGAATTGGTTCAGCGTCTACACCTAATTTATTCTTTAAATCAGCGTATGCAATTGCAGAACAGATTGTATCTGTGTCAGGATTTTTATGTCCAAAAATTAACGTCTTTGCCATCTTAAATCTCTCTCCTTCTTACGTATGTAAATAGCATTCTTGCGTAAAGTTAGTTAATTCGTTCACGCAACATTGCCATTTTAACATAAACTTTTACATTATTTTAATTTTTTTGCGAAAAATGATGTTCATCCGCAGATATTTTGCCATTTTGTATCTTTTTCACAGTAAAAACACCTCTATTTCCGATATAAATAGAGGGTTTTATACGTTCATTATATAAAAGTTAACGATAAAACACAACCTGTCTCTCTATCACTTGATAGATAACTTAAACGCAGTATCTTGCCACTTTTGATAAAGAAAAAGTAGAACAGCAATAACCATCATTAGTACAAATAATAAAAAATGATTCATTCCCTTCAGTGTATAAATGTCTAGTTTTTCAAAGATAGGACTCATGACAAATGCCTGAAATAAATCGAACGCTGCATTGATAATCATAAACATCCAAAAGCCAGGATAGGTAAAATAAAAAATAAAAAGCGTTCCTATTATAAATATGCCAAAAGGAAAAGGCGTCATATTAACAAAGAAAAAAAGAGTTTCATTGACTTCCCACCAGTTAAAGCGATCTGCGATTTGAAAAACCACCGTTAACAATACCACTCCGAATAGCGATACAGCCATATACCGCTTTACTCGCTCTTTATCAACTGCAAAAAGCAATAGCCAAGGACCGATAAAAAGCACCCACATTACGATTTGCGCCATGAGCTTTCCACCTTTCACTTTCAAAAAGAGAATATATATTATTCTGTCCTTATTTATGTAAAATAACCAAGAAAAGCACCCTTGTTAAAGGATGCTTTTCTTGGTTATCGTCGCAGTGTAAAGTTGAAATGTTCATTTACTATAGCTCCTAGCTCTTCAAGAAACTGCTGAGCAGTCATTTCCTCTACGCTTTGGGTATACCAAGCAAGCTGAGATTTTTTATGAACATTGTTGTAATATACATCTCTTGACCAATATGTTTTTGATCGGTATGTATAATTAAAGTGAATGAATAGTTCACTCCCGTCTGGACACTGCAACAACACGCGGTAATGTGGATTACGACGATTTTTATCTAAACTCATTTCTTTAATCTGCGCTAACATTATTCACCTCTAAAGCCATTACTTAATCATTTAAAGGTAAATGCCACACCACGCTATATCCTAGCTCTGCCATCAACTAGAAAATCATATATTTTCTAAAATTCTACACGATATAGAACAAAAGAGGAAGAGATAATTTATTGGTGGACGTGTAAAGTTTCATATAAATCTTTTAGCTGCTCAGGGTATTGAGACCTTACGTAATAACCTGTAGGACGGTGCTCGATTAAATGAGAAGCAAATAAGTAGCCGATGAGCACGTGCATTTGTTCATCTGAGGTTTCTTGGTTTAATTCCCATTCGAGTCGTTCAGCTAAGTGTGAAGCCAGCTGTTTAATTTTTTCATCATGTGATAAAAAGAGCATTTTGTTCTCCCCCCCTTATATAACGAATAAGTAATGCTGTGAATTTCAATAAAGACAACGTATTGCTTTTATAAGGATAATTATATTTTATTTTACAATAAAAGTATATAAATAGTTCAAAATACTCAAAATATAATTTGTTTCTTTTGGACTATTCGGCAACAAACAAAAAAAAGAAGCGGGACAGCTCCCGCTTCTTTTACGTAAAAAGATGTTCGATTATCGAAATTTATTCCACTTCCACTGCCCAGCCGAATGGATCTTCCACTGTACCATTTTGAATACCTGTTAGAGTGTCATACAGTTTTTGTGATACTTCTCCTGTGTTTCCACCGTTGATGACCATTTTCTCGTTATTCCAAAATAGCTCGCCAATCGGAGAAATAACTGCAGCTGTACCTGTTCCAAATGCCTCTTCTAGTTTGCCTTCCGAATAAGCTTGCTTAATTTCTTCCATAGAAATACGGCGCTCAGTTACAGGCATATCCCAGTGTTTTAGCAGCTCAATGATGGATTTACGCGTAATTCCTTCTAAAATGCTTCCGTTCACAGATGGCGTTACTACTTCTCCATCAATTTTGAAGAAAATATTCATGCTTCCTACTTCTTCAATGTACTTGCGTTCAACTCCGTCTAACCACAGTACTTGTGAATAGCCTTTTGAGTCAGAAAGCTGCTGAGCTTTTAAGCTTGAAGCATAGTTTCCGCCTGTTTTAGCAGTCCCTGTCCCTCCGGCTACAGCACGAACAAATTCGCTTTCAACCGCAATTTTTACAGGAGCAATCCCTTCTTTATAATATGAGCCAACTGGAGATAGAATAATGATAAATTGGTAGCGGTCAGATGGCGCTACTCCTAAGTAAGGCTCTGTCGCGATGACAAATGGACGAATGTATAGTGATGTACCTTCAGCAGTAGGAATCCATTCGCGGTCAATTTTAATCAGCTGTTTTAACGCTTCTAATGCTAAGTCTTCGTCAACATGAGGAATACAAAGACGATCGTTTGATTTATTTAAACGTTTGAAATTCTCATCTGGTCTAAATAATAATACTTGCTCTTTTTTTGTTACATATGCTTTTAGTCCTTCAAAAACAGACTGCCCGTAATGAAAGATCATGGATGCAGGATCTAATGTGATAGGTTGATAAGGTACAATACGAGCGTCGTGCCAGCCTTGGCCTTCTGTATAATCCATAATGAACATATGGTCCGTGAAGATTTTCCCGAATTGCAATTGATCAGATTGCGGCTTTTCTTTTTTTGTTTGACTTAGTGTTACATCGATTGAATAAGTTGTCATAGTTGTTTCTCCTTGCTCTTTATATTTACGGGTTTTTCGCTTAAACCTCTATATAAGTTACATTGTACAACTTTAGGGAAGCGTGTCACAATAGTTAGAGACGAAAAATTCTAAAAATTTTATAAAAATTATAAAGAAATAGCACCTAATCGAATTAAGTGCTGAACTGAAAAGGTTTTCTTTCTAAAAAAACTATTTCTACATTTTATTTACAACCATTTATAAACCAATTTTCACTCGAAGCTTTTCATCTTGTATTGAAAATTGTTTGATTTTCCCTACTGGAATGACCTTTATTTTATCAATTTCATTGAGGTTGATATGAATTTGTTTTTCTTCATACGTAGTAACAGGCGGCTTATGAAAAATTCGATAGTTGATCCAATTTTGATTAAGAGGTTTCATTTCATGGATTTTGAATAAAAGCGTACGTTCTTTTGCTTCAAGAGGTTCTAGCACAATGGAAAATGGAATTCTCACCAGAAATTTTTTAATAATTCCATTCACGTGAATATAGGAGTCTTGAAATGAAATAGAAAATTGCTGAATTTGATCTTGCTTTGTCATTTGTTTTTGAAAAATCCGCATGAGCATAGAAGCGGATATAGGAACGGTTACACCGCTTTCAGCCATCTTTTCTTTCATTTTTGCCTGCACATCATCACTAATCACATCGTTTAGCTTTCTCTGTACCCAATCCTTCATGATGCACCTCCGCTATGAAGTTATTTTTCTGTTTCCTCTAACGCACGAATCGAAGCTGTTAAGTGATTTGACACGTCAGCAAGGCGATCTTTTGTCAGTTTGCCTTTAGCAAGGTAGATAGGCTTTCCAAAGGAAATGACAATGGAATCTTTTGAAAATAAATCTTTTACATTTGCGGGTCCTTTGTAAACTGCGGGTACGATAGGAACCTTTGCCATACTTGCTATAGTGACTGCTCCTCTTTTTAAGGGAACGTCTTCCTCCGTTCGCGTACCGCTAGGAAAAATCCCGACTATATGTCCTTCTTTTGCTAATTTAATAGGTGTTTTAATGCTGCTGGGTCCTGGGTTGTTACGATCTACTGGGAATGCGTTAAGTTTTTTTAATACATTACTAGTGAGTATATGATTAAAAAGCTCCTTTTTTGCCATAAAATGAATTTGGTGAGGCAAAATAGCCGCACCAAGCGCTACAACGTCTACCCATCCCTTATGCGAACAAGCGATCACAAAGCCTGTATCCGCTGGCAGATACTCTCTGTTCCTTACCTGAAACTTCCCCCTTCTTTTTAATAAAAATTTACATGTGTGAGCCGCAATATTATACATAAGTGTTTCCTCTTCTCTCTATTAGTTGAAAATATATACAAAATTATATCACTTGATATTAATATCTGGTACTAAAAAATAAATGTAACATCTTTTTACACAGTAGCTTACCTACTTCTCTATATATTGTAAAAAAGGAGATATTGAAACCTCTGTTTTTGGTCAACTTGACTAATGACATCCCTTAAAAAACATTTTACTATTAATGTATCATTCTAAATGTAATATTTATTAACATTACATGTGATATAATTAAAGGAGGTTTTTAGGTGAATAACCAAAATCGACCGTTTCGACTAGCTTCATTGGGATTACAGCACGTACTCGCTATGTATGCGGGTGCCATTCTCGTTCCGCTGATGGTAGGACGCGCATTAAATTTAAATGCACATGACTTAGCCTATCTCGTAGCCATTGATTTACTGACCTGCGGACTAGCTACGCTGCTGCAGGCTTGGACGAACAGGTGGTTTGGGATTGGTCTTCCTGTTGTACTTGGAAGTTCATTTGTAGCGGTGACTTCTATGATTGCGATTGGAACTCAATATGGAATTAGCGCTGTTTACGGAGCGATTATTGCCGGTGGTATTTTTATCGTACTGGCAGCAAGTTTTTTAGGCAAAATTATTAAATTTTTTCCTCCAGTTGTCACAGGAACGGTTGTGACGATGATTGGTTTATCACTTGTACCATCCGCTGTCCGAAATATGGCAGGAGGAGTAGGAAGTAAAGATTTTGGTTCTCTTTCTAATCTTCTTCTATCTTTTGGTGTTCTAGCGCTTATTTTAATTTTAAATCGATTTTTCAGCGGTTTCCTTCGTTCTCTTTCTGTGTTGATTGGAATTGTAGCCGGAACAATAGCCGCTGTATTAATGGGAAAAGTTAATTTCACTAACTTTAATGAAGCTTCTTGGCTGCACATTCCCACTCCTTTTTATTTTGGGATGCCTACTTTTGAAATTGGACCGATTTTAACGATGATTCTCGTATGCTTGGTCATTATTATTGAGTCTACAGGCGTATTTTTAGCGTTAGGAAAACTGTGTGATCGGCAATTAACTGAAAAAGATTTTACAAAAGGCTACCGCGCCGAAGGAATCGCCATTGTTCTTGGAGGGCTATTTAATGCTTTTCCTTACAATACATTCGCTCAGAATGTAGGACTGGTTCAATTATCGAAAGTAAAAACAAAAAATGTAGTGGTAGTAGCCGGCTTTATTCTCGTATTATTGGGACTTGTTCCTAAAATAGCTGCTTTTACAACCATTATTCCCACCCCTGTTTTAGGAGGAGCAATGGTCGTGTTGTTTGGTTTAGTTATTTCATCAGGCATCAAAATGCTAAGCGCTGTTGATTTGGCTAAACAAGAAAATTTGCTGATTATTGCGTGCTCTCTTTCGCTGGGTCTTGGTGTAACGGTGGTACCCGATTTATTCGCCCAGCTCCCAAATGCTTTGCGTGTAATTGTAAGCGATGGAGTTATTACTGGAAGTTTAGCTGCCATTTTATTAAATCTCTTTTTTAACGCATCGGTTGAACGAAAAGTACCTTCTGTCTCTTTAGAGAAGACAGATTATTCAGAAGTAAAGTAAAGGTGGTTTAGTATGAATAATGTATCTGTGCAGTATGTAAATCAGCTTAGCAAGCAGCATTTTGTCTCATTAGTTGGCGATATATTTGAACATTCACCTTGGGTTGCAGAAGAAGCTTATTCTAAGCGCCCTTTCTCTTCCGTTGAACAACTTCATGGAAAGATGAAAGAAATTGTAGCGCAAGCATCTGTAGAAAAACAGCTTAAGTTGCTGAAAGCTCATCCAAATCTAGGTGAAAATATCGCTATGACATCTGCTTCTACTGAAGAACAAACAAAAGCAGGCTTACAAAACTTAACACAAAATGAGTATGAACAGTTTTCTTCTCTTAATGGAATGTATATGGAAAAGTTTCCTTTCCCTTTTATTTTGGCAGTACGAGGTAAACAAAAAGAAGATATTTACGAGGCAATGCAAAGTCGCTTACAGAATACCAAACAAACGGAGTTTGCTACAGCGTTAGAAGAAGTATATAAAATTGCTTTCTTTCGTTTAACTGATAAAATTACTGAAGATAAGGAGACAAAGAAACGAGCATGACTAAAATTACAACGCATATTTTAGACCTCACTCACGGATGTCCGGCTGCTTTTGTCAAAGTTGATTTCTATCACATCCAGTCAGAAAGTAAACGAATAAAGCTTTCTCATGGTACTACAAATGAAGACGGAAGATTAGCAAACCCGCTCTTCTCTTCTGAAGCGTTTGAATCAGGAGATTATGAACTTTTGTTCCATATTGGGGAATACTATAAAAAACAAGAAGTCCAAACAACAAATCCCCCCTTTTTAAATCAAGTTTCTGTTCGAGTCGGATTGTCTTCTGAACAAGAACATTATCACATCCCTTTGCTTGTGTCACCGTGGGGGTACCAAATTTATAGAGGAAGTTAAAAAAAGAAACGGCGTCTTTAAACGTCGTTTCTTTTTTTAGTTGAGCAATTTAGACATATAGTACTCATCAATAAACAAACCGCCAATTCGCAGTGAATGTTTCTTTGTTCCTTCGATTCCAAATCCTACTTTATCATATAAAGAAAGAGCCTTTTCATGCTGTATAGCGACTGTCAGTTCAAGACGATGAATATGGTGTTCTCTCGCCCATTCTTCAAGTGCACCGATTAAAGCCGTCCCAATTCCTTGATTTTGAAACGTCTTTCGAATACCTAATGTCAAAGAAGCGATGTGAGCGTTTCGGTTAGCTTCACCCCCTGTTGCAGCTATATATCCCACAAGCATCTCGTTTTCTTCTGCTACAATAATCGTAGAGTTTGGCTGCTGCTTAAAGATTTCGATGTTTTTCTCCTGCTGATCTGTACTCAACTTTCGCTCTCCGCTTTCGAACAGCATAAACTTACTTTCTTCTTCAATCTGTTTAAGCAAATCTACAAAGTTTGCAGCATCATGTAATTCTAGTTCTCTAATTTCCATGCTGATCCCCCTTTTTGTGTGTCCCTTTTGTTTGTATATGTATTGGTTCACCTTTATAAAATATAGCTTTACAGTTTCTTACGAAAAATACGGCTTTTTAAGTAGCTGCAGTAGAACGAAAAACCTACTAATCTCCCTTTTTTTGAAATCCTTTTTTCCTCTGTATAATTTTAAATCACTTATCAACTTCTGTAAATTTTTTAGATTCCCTCTTTTAATTTCCATTTATCTTCCTTTTATATGGGTTTGAATTGGATATAAGGAGACCTTTTATAGAAAACACATGACTATTATCCTGTTTTTTGTGAAGAAAGAAAGCAATAAATGTAATTTCACTTATAATCGTTTAGAATAGAAAAAGTGGAAATTTTATGTACCTATCCTCCTTAATTATTGGTCTGTGAAAGGAAATTATTATGAAAGTACAACCCGCAAAATGTGGTATATATGTCTTAAGCGGTCTAGGGGCTGTTACGGTGTTCTTCTTACTTTTACTTAAGAACAGTGCTTTCTTTCTAGAGGAAGAATACGACCAAAACAAACCTGAAGCTGCGCTTGCGGTGAGCGAACATACCTATCACCTTCACAAAGGTTCTATTAACTGGTCAAACGGCCGTTCAACAACAAAAAAAGAAATAAATGTATATGATTTATATACATACATATCGCAGCAAAAAAGTATCCCTTTAAAGCAGCAACAATTGGTTAAGCTCCATTTTTCCAACCTAGACGGCGCTTATATTCGCGGCGTGAGCGTGCATATATGGAAAAATAACGGTGAAAAAACCAAGCTGTTTGTCAAAAATAATGAATTTAAGATTCCTGAAAATCAAGGTTTTTACGTTGTAGATATCGTGATTAACTCTACAAGAGGAACAATGCAATATGCGGCAAATGTGCAAATACAGTAAGTTTGGCTGCAGTAAATAAAAGGGGCAGAAATTATAGAAGGGATCAAAAAGTTACCACAAAAAAAGAGAGCAATATGCTCTCTTTTTTATAAAATGAAAAAGACGTCCACGCAGGACGTCTTTGATGCGTTTGTGGCGGGGACCGTGTGACCACATTCACACGTTTAGCTCGAAAGCATGTCCTTCGACTTACACAAATTAGCTCATCGCTTTATTAATATAACACCTGCCATAGAAAAAAGCAACCAATTTTTAAATAGTTTTTTCTATTTATACATATTTCGCAAGAATCCACAAAATAATATGCATGCGTAGCTATTCACTCTCTACATTTTTAGTCTATTTTAACTCATATACGAATACACTAATAGACCAACCTATGCGCAGTTTTTGAAAAAGGATGTGAATAGCTTGTTTCAAATCACTGATTTCCCTGAATTTTCATGGTCCTATTCCAGGCATAAAATGATCACACAGTGCAAACGAAAGTATGCATATCATTATTATGTCTCACACAACGGATGGCTTGACAGCGCTTCTGCACAGTCTCAAAGCGCTTATCGTTTAAAAAAGGTTTCTACTTTATCTATGTACGCAGGACAAGCCGTCCGTCAGGTGATTACAGAAGCCATTTCTGACTATACATCTACACAGATTGTCCCGGGTGAACAAAATTTAGTGAAGAAAGTACAGCAGCTACTAAATAACGCACTGCGTGATTCTACTGACTATGGAGAGCTTTGGTATCATAAGCCTGCTCAGTATAAGATGCTTTTAGAATTCTACGAAAACGGCTATATTTCTAAAAAAGATCTTAAAGACATGCAAAAGCGGGTACACATTTGTGTACATAACTTTTTACAAAGTAAATCGTTTTGCGACGTGGTGTCTTCACCTTCTTTAGAAGTAGATTCTCCTCAGTCGTTTCGTTCTATAAATGTGTATGATCATAAAGTATATGCGCCTTTTCATTCCCTTTTTAAAAATCCAGTCACAGACGAATTTACGATTGTTGATTGGAAAACAAGTAAACAAACAAAAGATGATTTGTTTCAACTGGCAATTTACGCTCTCTACGTGCTAGCTGAATATAATATTTCTGTTGATCAGATAAAAGTCCGAAACGAATACTTGCTTTCAGGCAGTGCGCGTACGTATCAGCTTACTCTTCACGAAATTGAAGCTGTTCTTCGGCAAATCGATACAAGCATTGACTATATGAAAACTTTTTTGGAACACTCAGAGGTAAATCAGCCTCTTCCGCTTGAGCATTTCCCTCAAGCAGATACGCCTTCCTCCTGTCACGGGTGTGCATTTAAAGAATTGTGCCAAACGGGATAAAAAACAGCTGAAGATGATTTATATTTTTTGCTAAACTTTTTTATTGTCAAAAGAACCTTTGCCAGCATATAATTTGCATTAAGGAAACATTTTATACTTCATATAAAAAAATTAGCTTGGGCTATTTATTGTTCATCAAAGAAAGGAGCACTAGACATGAAAGATCAAAACGGCAGTAAAGCATTATCAGCTATGCAGCTAAGTGCTCAAGACGTATTGTCGGGTAAAACAAAAGGAATTAAGCGATTATTACCTTTCTTAGGGCCTGCCTTTATCGCAGCGGTTGCTTATATTGACCCAGGTAATTTTGCTACTAACATCGCAGCAGGCTCTCAATACGGATACATGTTGCTTTGGGTTGTATTAATTTCTAACTTAATGGCTGTCTTAATTCAATCGTTATCAGCTAAATTAGGTATTGCAACAGGCTTGAATTTACCCGAGATAGCACAGGAACACTTCCCGTCCTTCGTTTCTTTTGGGCTTTGGATCCAAGGGGAATTAGTCATTATGGCGACGGATTTAGCAGAATTTATTGGGGCTGCTCTTGGAATTTATTTATTATTTCATATTCCTTTGTTCCCAGCTGCACTCATCGCAGCGGTAGGTTCTTTTGCTATTTTAGAGTTACAAAGACGAGGTGTTCGACTGCTAGAAGCAGCGATTGCAGCAATGGTTTTTATTGTGGTATTAGCTTTTGGGACTCAAATGTTTCTTGCGCATCCAGACGGCGCAAGTGTTGTCCACGGCTTATTTGTCCCTCAGTTTCACGGGACAGACAGCGTGCTGTTAGCTTCTGGGATTTTAGGTGCTACAGTTATGCCGCACGCGATTTATTTGCACTCAGCTCTTACGCAGCGCCGCGTGGTAGGAACTACAGAATCGGAGAAAAAAGCGATTTTCCGCTTTGAATTTATCGATATTGTGATTGCCATGATTATCGCTGGTGCAATTAATGCAAGCATGCTGATTGTCGCAGCCGCTCTATTCTTTAAAAACGGACTAAACGTGCAAGATTTGGACGTGGCTTTTACACAATTTGAACATTTAATTGGTCCTTTTGCAGCTATTGCGTTCGGTGTTGGATTATTATCTTCAGGACTTTCAAGCTCTTCAGTCGGAACAATGTCTGGAGATGTCATCATGCAAGGATTTATTAAACGCAGAATTCCTTTATATCTTCGTCGTTTCATTACAATTATTCCGCCGCTTTTGATTATCGGACTTGGCGTAAATCCAACAAGTGCACTAGTTGTCAGTCAAGTTATTTTATCGTTCGGAATTGCATTTGCGCTTGTACCTCTTATCATGTTTACAAGTAATAAAAAAATCATGGGCGGGTTGGTTAATCATAAAGCAACAACTACTGTAGCTTGGGTGATAGCTGCATTAGTCATTTGTTTAAATATCTTTTTGATTTATCAAACATTCGCATAGTAAATAAATCAAACTTTCAAGAAAAAACAAAAAAGAGACCCTGAAAAGTTAGATATAGTCTAACAATGGGGTCTCTTTTTTATTATTTTTTTATTAAACGATAGTAAAAATGAAGTAGACGAGAGTTCCAATAATGGCCGACAGTACTAAGCAACCCAGTGGATATAAATAAGAATAGTTTTCTTTACGGATTGAAAGAAGGCGATCCACAATAAAAATAAGAATGACGCCCAACATTCCGAATTCAAACATTAATAACCCAAAAATGGCGTGAAATATGAATGACATGATAAAATCAATTTTTTTACTACGGTCTTTTACAAAAGCACTGACTAATAAATCAACGATAACCGTGCCTAACGTCCCCATTATTAAAAAGAAGGGTGTAAAAAATAAAAGGTATAAAGGAAATAAATCAATGAAATTCTGACTGGTTTTTTTAATAGAAAAATTAGGAATTGATTCTTTTATACCTGGCATAAAACAAAAAAGTAAAGTAAAAAGAAACGCAGCTATAATGGCGGCTGATAGCTTTCTATTTAAATGCATGTTTATTTTTTTATTACTAAATTCAGTAGTTGTTTTTGTATGTTTATGATTCATATGTCTTTAACGTGATGTACGCACCTTTTCCTTTCTCATAACTTTTTTATTTATATTTTATGTCTATCTTTTGGTACCAGTAGTTACAATGATACACGTTCTTTTTGAACTTGACTACACTAACGCGTTTTATGTCTATTCTCTTTTTCTTTTTATGTCTATCGTTTGCTCTTTCTATGAGAAACAAGATAGTTTTACAAAAAAACGTCTTCTTTTTCTATACAACAAAAGATAGGCGTTTTTTTCTGTATGTAATTAATAATCTTGTTTGGCTTCTTCAAACTTAAACACATCTGCTCGTTCTGATTGCTGTGTAATTAACAGGTTATACGTATGGTTGGCCTTTTTTGGAATTTTAAATGCAACATCGAGGTTAAGTGGTTCGTCGTCAGATAATGACGGTGATGAAAAAGCTGTCCACAAAATGTGCGGGGTTTCTGTCGATAAATTTCCTCCATCAGACGGTTCGTAGATTTGATAAGTTGTTGTGTCTTGTAATGTAAACGTTGTGTCGTTTAATACTACAGTCGAATGTTCATTAGGTGTTCGCTGAAACTGAACGGATACGACAACGTACTGAGTGTTTACTTGTTTAGCTCCTTTAACAGGATAAAATTGTGCATCCGTTGCGGAAACATAATATTGACCGTGTTTTGATCGTTCTCCAAATGCTAATCGATCATCGGTTTCATCTTCTGTCGCTACCCGGCTTACAGGCGCCATCGTTTCATCTGTTGCTGAAATAGTGTCTGCTCCAGGGGCATGTTTAGGTTGAGGGTTTTTGTAAGTGACGTGCGTATCGCCTTGTTTGTCTTCACAAGCGGCGAGACTTGTGAACAAAACAGCCGCTACAAGGCTTCTGGTAACTATTTTCTTCATGTTATTCCTCCAATGACTAGTCTATATACTATGCTACATGGTATTTATCTGGGAATCAAGGATAAGATTGGTTTACTATGCAGGAAGAAGAAAAAGTGACTGAAGTCAGTGAGGTTTGGAACGGATATAGGACTTTCAGAGACTTTTGTACTTGTTTTTACAACAAAAAAGAGACGATTTACGCCTCTTTTTGTTTGTTCGTATTACGAATTTAGTTCATCTAAAATTGAATGCAGTTCACTTAAATGGGTAATTTCATAAGTAGGAATGACTTCATTTCGCTCTTTATCGTGACGATTAATCCATACAGATTTCATTCCAACGCGAGAAGAACCCAGTATATCTGTCATTAAATTATCTCCAACCATGATCGCTTCATCTTTCTTTAAATCCATAAGTGATAAAGCATGGTCGAAAATAGATGGATCAGGCTTACCCCGGCCAAATGCCCCTGAAATCACAATCTCATCAAAATATGGAACTAGTTCTGATGTAATATCTAATTTGGTATTTTGTAAGTCAGGTGAACCGTTTGTTAACAGCAGCAGCTTGTACTTTCCTTTTAATTGATCAAGCACTTCAAACGTTTCTTCGTATACAAAAGGTGTTTTGCGGCGCTCTAATGGAAAACGTTCAGCTAATTCCGCTCCAAAAGCATCGTCGTGAATTCCTAGAGCACGAAGGCCTCGAGTCCAAGCTTCTTTGCGATAAGTAGGAACAATATCTTTCATTTTTCGGAATTGATCATGATCGTCTAAAAAATTTCCCCATAACCCTTCAAATGGATTAATGCCAATCATTTGCGTAAATTCATAGGTTTCATACGAAGCATATAGTTCTCTTGCTTCCTTACGCACCGCTTCTTCTAGTTCTTCAGGTTTTAGATTATATTTTTCACTTGCATATGTACATGTTGCAACGAATGCTTCTTTTACGCTTTTTTGATCCCAAAGTAGCGTGTCATCTAGGTCGAAAAAAACCGCTTTAATCATGGATGTGTGTACCCCCTACTATTTTTGAAAAAGTTTAACTATTCTTACACTAGATTACAAGGATACATACAATAAGTCTAGTGTATTTGCGATTTATTGTGTAAATTTATTTTTATAAAGGATCACCTTTACAAACAAATTTACAGAAATAAAAACAGCTGATATAATCACAGCAGGTATATATGCAGGAGGTTTTATATGGAATCGTTAGAAGAAATATTCGGCATTCCCACCGTTCGTACAAGTAAGCGCTTAAGCAGAGTCGTTGCCGCACACTTACGTCCTTTTGGGATTACGCCAGAACAGTGGACCGTTTTAAAGCGCGTATCAGAAGCTGAATATAGTACACAGAAGCAATTAGCTGAGCGAGCAGATAAAGATCAAGCGACGCTGACTAAAATTTTAGATTTACTAGAAAAACAAAATTGGATTCAGCGTGTTAGAAATCCAGAAGATCGCCGCTCGTTTTTTATTCAAATAACAGAAGACGGCCTGCGTTTAAAAACAGAAGTGACGCCTGCTGTAGAACAGGTATTTTCCGAATTAACGTCCCAGCTAAACGAGCAGCAGGTAAAGATTTATACCGACACTTTACAAAAACTTGAATTCCGCGCCGAACAATTGCTTCAAGACGCAGAAAACCTGCGTTAAATACCCAAAACCCCACAGGTAACATTCTGCGGGGTTTTATACGTAGTTGGCAATACATAATACTTCTTTAATTTTTGAAATCACTTGTTTGGTTTCATCTGTTAAAGAGGTGAATTTAAACGCGATGGATTCTGCATTTGGATTAATGAAGGGTTCTTTATTTGTGTCTTTGCGGTAGTCTTCAATTTGTTCTAAACAATATTTTAAAATAAACGACAAGTTTGCACGTCGAAATCTCAAACTGACGGTAGAAGGCCATCTTTTTTGAAACTGATTGCTCCCTTCATATTGAATCGCTCCGATGTAGCGTTCTCCGGATAAAAAAGATTCTTTACTTCGATATAGCTGAACGGTTTGGGCTGTTCCGCTCCAGTCAATATAAATACCTGCTGTTTCACAAACTTCGTATATGTAATGAAAAAGCTCCGTTACTTCTCCGAAATGGTAGTGAAGCGGATGTTTAGCCGTCATAGGTAGCTCCCTCCTTTATCGACTTTCTACCATTATATTGTAGGAAAAGTAACTTATTCATTTATACAACTTATTTCATACGCATGAGCAGTAAAAATGAAAATATATATTTTTTAGTTTACATAAAAATATTATAAGTAATTAGCGATAGCCCGACTTTCGAAACGCGTCGTATACCGTATCCTCTTGAAGTTTTTCAAGATAAACGTTCGTTGTAGCAATAGAAGAATGCCCTACTACTTGTTTCACAACCGCAAGCGGAACGTCATTAGCTAAACTGTTTGTAATAAAGGTATGACGAAACCAATGAGGAGAAATAGACGCGTTTCCTTTTACTTTATAAACAGCTGACTTAATCGTTCGATACAACGTTGTATAGGATAATCGCTTCTTTTCGCCGGTACGATAATACTCTTTAATAGAATAAAAAAGCGGTTCAGTGTCAAAAGGACTTAGTTCGGTGCTTTCATTTAACGCTTGCCGATAAGTGAAAAGCGTTTCTTTCACATCATCAAACACAGGAATAGTGCGTTCTTTTTTTCCTTTACCAATCACATCTACAACCAAATTTCCGCGGCGGTCTTCGCGAAAGCTTCCCCAATTTAAACTTAGCAGTTCACTTGAACGCATTCCACTCATATACAAAAGCATTCCCATTAAGCGATTGCGCGCTTTGAATTCCTTTTCATGCTGGCGAATGCGCACGACGGATTCTAACGCATTTACAATCACCTGTGCTTCGCGATCGGTTAACTCTCGGTATTCGGTACGATTTTGTTTTTCCTTATCACTGTAATGTCCTTTTGCGATAGATGGTTTTTCAATCCACGTCGTATACAGCGAAGGATAAAAATGAGTAGCGTGTCCAAACTCTAGCATTCTTCTAAAAAATTCTAGTTTTCTTGCAGCAGTGCGATTGGCATATTGATTTATCATTTCTTCATTAAATAATTTGACTTCCATAAATCCAATCGATTTTAATGTAATCTCTCGTTCATAGAAAAAAGACAGAATCGTTTTCATGTCTTGATTGTAAGATCTGATCGTATGAGGAGAAAGTGATTTTTTGATAATACGCATTGAAAAAAAAAGCTGAATAAATTCTTCATCTGAAACGTGCTTTAAATTCAAGTTGTTATCTTCATCTAACAGCTCTGCCTCTTCCCACTGCTCTTTTAGCTGGCGAAACGAATTTTTCGCAGGCGACAATTCAAATTCTTCCATTTTAACCCTCCTAATTACCACAAATAAATGAATACCTTTTAAATGATCCAAAATGGCATATAACGAATTTTTATCAAACTGCAACAAATACCATTAAAAGTTTTCAAAAACCTCTCAAAACTCAATTTAGAAAGCCGTTTTTTTAAGATTTCAACAAAAACATCCATTATATGTAAAATAAATTCTATTTTCTGCTTATTAATCTACTTTATCATACGAACGCTTGATAAGGAAGAGTTATCTTGCGTTATTATAGTAAAGTGTTTTTTAAAATGCTCTTTCTAAAGATTTGCTTTTTATGGTGGAACGTTAAAATCTATCATGATAGGAATTACACAAATTGTGTATACATAAAAACATCACGCAAAGCGTGATGTTTTTTAAAGTGATTCAATTTTTGTCAGATACAACTGTTTGTTGCTGTAAGAAACGGTATACGTTCGGTAATACTCTTTTTCTTGACTTTGACCGTTCGTTGTAATGGAAATAACTTCTTTTGTTTGGATTGTATAGACCGTTTCATCATCATCTTCTTCTTCACTCACAGGTTCAACGTCTAATACCGAATAATCAACGAGTTCTTCTCGAATGTCTCTTTCATACAGCATTTTCACAAGCTGCTTTTGATCATTCCACAAAACACTGTCACGCTGGATATAAGGCTGTACGTGTTCGAATTTATTTGTGTTAATGGACTTTGTTAAATCTCGCAAATAATGTTCAATAAAAATATCTGCTGTTTCTTGATCAACTTTTGGGATATTTTTTAAATTAAACTCTTTTTCTTCCTTCTCTTCTTTTTCTTTTTCATCTTCTTTAAAGTCGTCGATTCGCTGAGAGCTGTTTTTGCTGATGGCATACTTTGTATGGTTCTCTTTGAAAACCATGATTTCTTCCTTTTCCCCTTTTTCATTTGTGCGGGTTGTTTCGCCTTGGTATGAAATATCACTAGAAGGATTAATTGACTTCACGTATTCCATATACTCATCATCCGTAATGTTGAGGTATTTTTGATGATAGGTAACTTCATCCCATTCATTTAACTTCCATTGCTTATTAACGTATTTAAAATTCATGTAAATGGTCAGTCCGCCGCTTCCTTCTTTACTAATTGGCTCAATGGCTGACACCGAAAATTGCCCGGCGTGATTGTTAATAAGTTCAAATCGAATAAGATGATTAACATCAGGGAAAAAGCTCATATTACATTCTTTACAGTAATAGTTAGTGGAGATACTTTTTAACTTTGTTGCAATTAAAGATGATGTTGCATATGGCGTTAGCGCTTTTTTTAACGTTTCATAATCAGCAGGGTTAGATTCATTATCCCATTCATACTCTTCACCTAATTCTTTATAGGTGCTTGAAATTTTATTCATCGTCTCAACTGCAGTTTTTTCTGCTTTTTTTTCTGATACAAGATCAGGCTTGATAGATGACTTAGCTTGATCTTTTGGGATCACTTCATCTGAGGAAGGTTCGGTTGGTTTGGATAACTTAACTGTTTCTTTTTCTTCACAGGCCGTCAAAACCATTAGCAGCAGTAGAACGAATGCAATCGTCCATTTTTTATGCATAAGGTGTCCTCCTCAATGCCGAATTTAGTCTGTTCTTAAAAGGATCTTTAATTCTCAAACGTATCAAGTACGTAATCACCGCTTGGAATTCCCCATTTTGCCTTTTTATTTTGATCTGTTTTAGCGAGTAACGAAATGGAGTTTTCTTTAAGCGTAATGACAATGGTTCCTTTATTTCCTTGTCCATCATTTTCATATTCAATGGCGGCTTGGTTATTTTCAAAGCGAATATTTTTTTGTTCAACGGTTGACACGCGGATTTTGCTAGGTGGCTGGTACGAATTTATTTTAATCGTCGCTTCCGAGTTGGATGTAGCAAGAAATTGAATGATAGGAGATCCGTTATCATTGCCAGTGGTCCATTTTCCATCGTAGTCGTGTAAATCTGTTGTTTGTGTAGTGGGAGTTTCAGTGTGTGCATTTGGTTTAGATGAAAAGTCGAATGGTTCTACACTCGATAGCTTTAACGTATCGTTTTGGTAAACAGCTGTATAAAGGCGGTCGCAAACTTTGCTGTAAGGATCTTTACCCGGCTGCTTTAATAAGCTTTCCTCGTGGGTTTGTATTTTGAACACATGGTTAGGTTCTTCATACCAATTGACAATATGAAACGTTTGCTTCTTCTGCTCGATGCCTTGTCGTGTGAAATTTTCAACAAGAAGGTTCTGCTCTTTATAAAAAGAACTGTCCGCTTTCAAGTAAGCTTTTAGATCATTAAAAGAGTTGTCATCAACTGCTTTTCCAAACGCTGAAAAATAATCAGTCATCCAGGCTGTGATAAATTTTCCGCTCATTGCTTCTTTATTCAAATCAATTGATTGAATGCTTTCTACCTGTGTTTTTGGTTCATTTAGTACTTTTTTTGCATCTTTTTCTACTATCATTGTATTTCCGTCTTTTATTGTCTCTTCTTGCTGACAGGCTGATAACAGAATAGATGAAACAACCGTGATAATGATTGTATTACGTTTGTTCATCATAATTGCCCCTTCTTTATCTAATATAAATGTATGTATATTCTTCCAACAAACAGACCTAGTATATCATTCTACAAAAAAACGCTCAACCCTTTAATTTCACAAGAAAAACGGCTTGCCTTTACAGCAGCCGTTTTTCTTCTTATTTAATAGATGCTTCTTGATATGAATTGGATGCCTCTTTTTTAAGCTGTCTTGAACCATAAAAAACATAGTAAATAATTGAAAGAAGGAAAATGCCAAGAATCACATACATTAAAGGTAGAGAAACACCAAACAGCATTAAACTTGTTGTAAGCACACTGTATTTTATAATGCTGTATAAGCACAGAATACCTAATACTAAAGCAACGCTTGGCACTACCGGGTAATTTACTTTAAAAGGACGAGACAAGTTAGGTTCTTTTTTGCGTAAAATAAAAAGAGAAACTAAACTGATGCAGTACATCATCATTGCTCCGAATACAGATAAGATAATAAGGGCATTGGCAAACGTGGCAGATCCAGCGCAAATCACACCGATTGCTCCCGGAATCAACAAACCGCCGACAGGAACTCCTTTTTTATTCGTTTTAGCAAGAAATTTAGGGAAGTAACCATCTCGTGCAAGCGCATAGGTTTGTCTTGAAAATCCCATGATGATTCCATTTAAACTAGCAATCAATCCGAATAGCCCGATAATAGCAACAACGGTTGAAATGCCGTTTCCATATACAGAAGACAGTGCCTGCGGAAGTGGATAATCGGCTAGCTTCCCGCTTCCTCCGCCAAGTCCTGCTGTTACAAATAGTGTAAACAACGTTGCGGTTGCAAGAGTAATAATCGCTCCAATAAATCCTTTAGGAATGTTTTTCTTAGGGTTTTCCACTTCTTCCGCTGCCATTGCTCCGCCTTCTATTGCAAGATAGAACCAAACAGCGAATGGAATAGCCGCTAGTACCCCTGTTGGCCCGTTAATAAATGAATGAGCGTTGAAAATATTTGATGTTTGTACATGAGGCAAACCAGCTACATAAAAAATAGATAAACCAATTAGTGCAACAATGGTAGCTGTAAGCTCAATCACCGCTACTTCTTTTACCCCGATTAAATTTAGTAAAACAAAGAAAATAAAGGCACCTACCGTTGCATATACAGGGTTAACGGCTGGGATAAGAAAGTGCAGGTATGCTCCTGTTGATACCGCAATAGCAGGAGGAGCAAAAATAAATTCAAGCAAGCATGCAATTCCGGCGATATATCCGCCGAAAGGTCCAAGTGCTCTTCTTGCATAAGCTGAAGGTCCACCAGCTTGCGGGATAGATGTTGAAAGCTCTGCATAGCTGAACATAAACGTTGTGTAAAACACGGTTACAATTAAGGTTGCAATTGCAAGTCCGATAATCCCGCCTTGTTCAAACCCGTAGTTCCACCCAAAGTATTGTCCTGAAATAACCATACCAACTGAAATAGCCCATAAATGAATAGGTTTTAATTGTTTTTGTAACGCCATACGTTCTCCTCCTTTTGATGTTTAGACAATAAGATGTACACCGCTTGTTTGCTGCTTAATCATTTTGTCAATCATGGTACCGATATGTGCGGCTGCCTCAATAGGAGGCGTTCCTCTTTTATGAATATTAGAAATAACCATACGATCAGACTCTTTTTTTCCTTTGCTAGGTTCATAGCACATGTAAGCACTCATGGATTCAGCACTGACCAGCCCAGGTCGCTCTCCAATCAATAGCACAAGTGCTTTTGGCTTTATGATTTCACCAATTTCATCCATACATGCAACTCGTCCTCCTTTTACAAAAAACGAAGTCCCGATACGAAGTCCATATGACTCCAGTGAATCAATTAAAGCAGGATACACGTCGCTCATGTTTTCTTCAATTGCCTTAGCACTCAGTCCATCTGATACCACTACTTGTACATCAGGCTGCTGCACGCAGTTTTTTAAAATCTCTTTCTTAGCGTCATCTGCTAATAACCTCCCTTGATCCGGCCGTTTTAAATAATGTTCTTTTGACTCCGCGCGTGTATTCACAGAAAAAAGGTTAAACTCAGATAGAATATCTTCTGAAACTGAGCCGTATACAGAGTCTACGGCTGCGGCATGATCTGTGCGAAAAGATAAAACGTCTTTTGTTAGCGGCCTTGTTCCCGTACGGCCAACACCTATGCGGGCAGGGGTAAATTGTTTAAGTGTTTCAAGCGGATTGCGATTTGACTTTGGTATCATAGTAAGCACCTTCCTTAAATCAAATTCATAAAAATAGTTGGGTCTCCAGCTCTTGATGTGAAGCGTCCGTTTTCCATAATACGCTGATCTTCAAGCCATTTTTGAAATAACGGCGTTGGGGTACGACCGAGTACATTGCGCACGGTTGCGATATCATGATAACTAAGAGACTGATAGTTTAGCATGCAGTCATCAGCCATGGGCACTCCTATTACAAAGTTCACCCCAGCTGTTCCTAGAAGCATACTTAAATTATCCATATCGTTTTGATCAGCATCCATGTGGTTGGTGTAACATACGTCTACTCCCATAGGTAAGCCGTGCATTTTGCCCATAAAGTGATCTTCTAGCCCAGCTCGCAGGACTTGTTTGCTGTTATATAAATATTCAGGTCCAATAAATCCAACAACCGTGTTAACTAAGAAAGGCTTGTAGTGGCGAGCTAAGCCGTAGCATCTAGCTTCGAGCGTTACTTGATCAATATTATAGTGGGCTTCTGCTGACAATTCAGAACCTTGTCCTGTTTCAAAATACCAGCGGTTCAGACCTTTTGCTGTCCCTTTTTCATGAATTAACGCTGTCGCTTCATCGAGCATAGACAGTGAAATCCCAAATGAATCATTACCGGCTTCTGTGCCTGCTAAACTTTGGAAAATCAAGTCAGCAGCTGCTCCTTTTTCGATTGCTCTCATTTGGCTCGTCACATGTGATAATACACAGTTTTGAGTAGGAATTGACCATTCGTTGATTATATTTTTTGTTTCATTTAAAAGCGCGTAGATATTATCCGTTGTATCAATAACAGGGTTAATTCCGATAACCGCATCTCCAATTCCATAGCTTAACGCTTCGTAGAGAGATGCTCTCATTCCTTTTAAGTTATCTGAAGGATGATTAGGCTGGGCTCTTGAAGCCAATACGCCTTTTTGACCGATAGTCGTTTGACAAGTAGTTTGCACTTCTATCTTGGCAGCTCCTTGAATTAAATCTAAATTGGACATAATTTTAGTAGCTGCCGCAATCATTTCGCTGTTTAATCCCTTGCTAAGCGCAAGAAGGTCTTCTCCGGTATGCTCATCAGATAAGATGTATTCTCTTAACTCCCCTACTGTCCAATTTTTAATAATGTCGTAAACCGATGAATCAATCTGACTTTCGATTAATGCCGAGACGTTGTCTTCATCTGCGCTTAGCAGCGGGTAATTTCGAATATCAGCAAGTGTGATATCAGCTAGCACTTGTTTGGCTGCCATACGTTCTTTCATTGACTCAGCGCTAACTCCTGCGAGCTGATCTCCAGAACGTTCTTCGTTTGCTTTGGCCATAATTTCTTTCAAGCTATAAAATGAAAATGTTTCTCCTAACAACCGGGTAGTTTTAAACATCGTTTCCTCCTTGTATGTTCAGTTGATTATGATGAAAAAGCGAGTGTTTTAATCGAAACAGAGATTGCCTCTCCAGCTACGGGTAACCCTAGATCGATATAATCTCCGTGGGTAAAGTCAATTTGATCTAAACAAATAATTTCTAATTCGTTCTCCTGTTTGGCTAGTGCTTGTCCTAAAGCTTTAGCAATATCCTGCTCGCATAAAACAACGAGGCACTTAGCTCCTTTAAAACAAGCACCAAATTCAGCGCTTATTACTTTTGCTAATTCTTGCAGCATTCTATAGCTGCAGTAAGGGAAATGAGATAAAGCAATAGCAACGGGAGGATCTTCTGCGCTGAAAACAGTTGAAGCCTGCATACATGCCGTTCGAGCTCTTTCTTGAAACAGCTGCGGATTCCACTCCTCCTCTTGCTGTACGGGTATCTCTATAATCGGAATATTTTTTAGCGGCAGCCGCTTTGATTCAATGTATACGGTTGATCCACTAACTTCTGTATTTTGCATACCAGCTCCAATGACAGTGGCTCGCGTTGTTTCAGCGGCTTGAGATACCTGTATGGCTTGAAACTGATAAGCTAGCAGCGGACCAATGTCTCCGTGTATGGCCACTTCCTTCACTGTTTTTGGTTTCTCCTTCTCTATCATGGCTCCTACTCCTCCCGAGACCATGATTGTCTCTGGCCGAGTAGAAGATCTTGTATGAGGGGAAACGAGCAGCAAAGAGGTTTGCTTCAGTGCGCTCACATAATCCACGGTTTCTTTAGCTAGCAATTTGCAAATAGACGAGAGTTTTTCAAATGTTGCTTTTTCGCCTTCTTGAAGCATCAGAGAATTATTTTTTAAAAATTCAGTTAAATAAGACGAAACGTAGGTAACAATACCATCTTCGTTTAGCCGAATTAATCTTCCGCCTACATGCAGGGTAAACGTTTCAATCACTTTTCCATTTTGACATAAGGCGATGTTAGCAGTGCCTCCACCTACATCAATGTTGGCAATCACTTTATTGGTTTCAGCAGAATGTTCGATTGCTCCCGAACCTTTTGCCGCTAACATTCCTTCTAAGTCAGCACCAGCTGTTGCAACAACAAAATTCCCAGCGTGTTCAGCTAGATAGTGAACGATACTCTCTGCATTTTGCTTCCGAGCCGTTTCTCCTGTGATGATCACAGCACCCGCCTCCACCTGATCTAAGGAGATCCCTGCTTTTTTGTACTCTTTTTCTAGTAATAGCGTTAACCTCCGAACATCGATTTCAACCTCGTTTACCATAGGTGTTGTATAGATGGAACTTGCATACGTTACGCGACGATCAATAATTTGACAGCCTGGCAGCGTAAACTGATTTTGTTGATTTGCTATTAACAGTTTGCTTACAATCAGTTTTGTTGTGCTTGTTCCAATATCTAAACCTATGCTCGTGATCCATTTCTGTAGCATACGATCAATCCTTTATCTCGTTTGAATATGTTGACTATCATAAAACAGTTTTTTGAATATTTCACTAACTATGTTATCAAACCTGACACACTTTTGTGTAAACAAAGGTGACAAATAAGAAAAAAGACTAAATCTTGGCAGATTTAGTCTTTTTTCTTATGATGAGTGTGATTTAGTTACAATCATTCTTGATGCCGATGGAATTAACAATGAAAGAATGACTAAGCAGGCTATTAGTGATCCTACCATTGAAATCCCGTTCATTGAAAAAGAATACCATAGAGCGGACATGCCCTTTGGCGCATATGACCCCCAGAAAATAATACCAGCAATAAAGTGCCAGAAATAACGTGCGAAGCTGCCGATAATAAGAGATAAAACAATTAAAACAAAAGCTTTTGATCTGTTATTGGTAGCTAAATTTGTTTTAATAGATTGTGAAAAAATACCTCCAAAACCTATAAAAGCAAAAGCTACAATATATTCAATAAATGTTTGTAGCGCTGTTAAAATATAAGCTGTTCCTGTCGCTAACTGCAAAAGCCCCCATAATAGACCGGATAGAGCCCCGCCTTTTACTCCCCAGCGAAAGCACATAATAAAAATGGGCACCATGGAGAACGAAATGCTCACAGCCGTCGCAATTTTAATTGAAGGCAAAAGGTCAAGTAGAAGTGCCAATGCTGCAAAAATAGCTATTTCAATTTTAGCCTGTAAAGGTAATGCTTTATTCACGTTTCTCACTCCTGTTTTTGAATCATTCATATCAAACGGTTTACACAGGAGTAAGCAAATATATGCTACTATTCCCACATTCCTACGCTAGCGTTAACTAACAGGTTCGAAGGGTCTGAACATTTCGTTCACTCTCAGCACGGCGGCTCCCCCTGTGGTACGTTTGGATATTTATGTAGTATAAAGACAATGTTTATTATACCATACGTAACAAAATAGATTCGAGAGATTTCAAAGATGTTTCTATTTTCTGAATCTATTTTTTATAATGACAATCGTTTTAGTATTTGTTATACTTCTTTTATGTCAATTGAATATAAAAAACCCTCATCCTAATCGATGAGGTAGAGGTCGCAGTTTTTAATAGTAAAGTAACGGAAATGCAGAGAACATTGAGGATGTTGCTTGAAAGGAAAAATTGCCGAAGTTTAAATCACTTCTCGGTTGATTTAAGCTGGGGCTGTCTCCCAACAGGAACAGAACTGTCACATCATGCGAGTGATGTGAAGAGCTATCTTCACGGAAGGTTGACGCGGTTTTCAGATTTAAAAGCGCGCACATATACTGCGGGCTTTTTTTATGTTATCCCGTCTCTTTCCGTACATTCGAAAGGAGTATTTATCTATGCAAGAGCAGCAAGAATTAAAACGTGGGTTGAAATCTCGCCACTTAACGATGATTTCATTAGGAGGAGCCATCGGAACCGGCTTATTCCTAGCAAGTGGTGGAGCAATTCACACAGCAGGACCTGGGGGAGCGCTTTTAGCTTACGCTATTATTGGCGTAATGGTTTACTTTTTGATGACCAGTCTAGCAGAGCTCGCAGCTTATATGCCTGAAGCTGGTTCATTTAGTACGTATGCGTCTCGTTTTGTAGATCCATCCTTTGGTTTCGCTCTCGGCTGGAACTACTGGTATAACTGGGCTATTACGATTGCAGCTGAATTATCTGCTGGAGCCCTTATTATGAAATTTTGGTTCCCGAACTCTTCTTCTATTTTATGGAGTGCCCTGTTTTTATTAATTATGTTTGGGCTTAACTACCTTTCTGTAAAAGGATTTGGTGAATCTGAATTTTGGTTTTCGTTAATTAAAGTAGTAACGGTTATTATCTTTTTAGTTATTGGTATTATGATGATTTTTGGTATCTTTAACAATGAAGCACCAGGTTTTAAAAACTTCACGCTTGGTGATGGACCGATTCACGGTGGATTCTTCACTGTACTAGGTATCTTTATGGCAGCTGGTTTTTCATTCCAAGGAACAGAGTTACTTGGAGTCGCAGCTGGAGAAAGTGAAGATCCGGAAAAAACGGTTCCTCGCGCAGTTAAACAAGTCTTCTGGCGCATCTTGTTATTTTATATTTTAGCTATTTTTGTTATTGGAATGCTTATTCCATACACAGCGAATTCATTAGCAAGTGATGACGTGCGAGTAAGTCCGTTTACTTTAATATTCGAACGAGCAGGTCTGGCGTTTGCAGCATCAGCGATTAATGCCGTTATTTTAACAGCTGTTTTATCTGCTGGTAACTCAGGCATGTATGCTTCTACGCGTATGCTGTGGAACTTAGCCAAAGATGGAAAAGCACCAAGGTTCTTAGCAAAAGTGAATAAACGAGGCGTTCCAGTTAATGCCTTAATCGCAACGGCACTTGTCGGTACACTTGCATTTGGTGCTTCATTTTTTGGAGACGGTGCGGTATATACGTGGTTACTTAACGCTTCTGGTATGTCTGGTTTTATTGCTTGGTTAGGAATTGCGATCAGCCACTATCGTTTTAGAAGAGCATTTGTTGCTCAAGGTCATGATTTGAGTGAACTTCCATATCATGCAAAACTTTTCCCATTTGGCCCTATCTTTGCCTTTATTTTATGTGCCGTTGTTATTTTAGGCCAAAACTATTCGGCGTTTATGGGTGACTCGATTGACTGGTACGGTGTACTTGTTTCTTATATCGGACTGCCTTTATTCTTAATTGTTTGGCTAGGATACAAATGGACGAAAAAGTCGAAGCTTATCCCGTTAAAAGAATGTCAAGTAACAGTGAAAAAATACGAATAAAAAAAGCTCTCTATTCTTTTGAATAGAGAGCTTTTTTTATATGAGCTGATCGGCAAAATGAAGAGATATATAAGCGGGTTGGTTTTTCATAACAAGCATATAACCTTTGAGGGGACGGTTATAGTAATCAGCAGCTTCGATATAATAAATACGCTGAATTAACCTGCTTAAATGAGTTGCAAAAGATGGAAGTTGGTGATTAGGAATGGTTTGGATGTAGTCTATGATTTCTTGTTTAGTTTGAAGGCCTGAACGGGTACATTCTAACAGATGAAAAAGCGGATCTGCTGCTATAGTAGATAGTTCAGAATTGTGTTTGATTCTATTCAGCTGGATATGCAGTTCTTTTTGGGACCATCTTTTCGGCACAGCTCTTAGATGTTGATATTGAAAATGTGTACTCATGATAGCTAACACCTTTCGTATTAAAATAATAAAACAACTTATTATTTTAATAACCTTTACACATGAAACTAAAACGTTACAATGTGTAAAGGCGTCATACATCTTATAAAATAAGCTGATAAAAAAGTACATCTTGCCACTGATCAAATTTCCAGCCCACTTCTTTAAACTCTCCGCAAAATGTAAAATTAAATTGCTCATGCATTTTGATACTGATATCATTTCCTTTTGTAATTCCTGAAATGACAACGTGATGGTCGAGCTCTTTAGCTAATTCCAAAATGCGCTTCATAAGCTGTTTCCCAATACCATGCCCTTGTTGATTTTTATCAATATAAATCGATAGCTCTACTGTTTGAATGTACGCTTCTTTATCTCGATACGAGGAAAGCGAAGCATAGCCCGCTACTACTCCATCTTTTTCCGCGACAATAAGTGGAAAAAGTTCATTGCTAATATGACTATTAAACCAGCCCCTTCTTTGTTCTACTGTTACAGGCGTTAAGTCAAAAGTAGCAGCACTTGTTTGAACGGACTGATTATAAATTTCAACAAGCATAGGTAAATCTTCTTCTTTAGCATAACGAATGATCATATGTACAAACTCCTTATAGTATAGAATTATCTTTATTTTACTTCTTTTAAGAAACATAATCTACATAAAAAACCGATGTGCGCATGCACATCGGTTATTGGTTTTGGGCATATTGAAAGGTTTGAAGGACTTGAAGAGTCTCTTTTGTAGAAACGACCGTTGCAAACTCTCCGTGCAAGGAAGACAGTGCGAATGTATGTACATCTTCTGCAAGAAGTCTGGTTTTTCCATCGTAGGACATACAATCAAAACAGGCCGTTGCATCGTTCGCAACATACGTCCTATACCCTAGATTTCCAGCCATGCGCGCAGTCGTAGAGACGCAGTGATTAGTAGTTAGTCCTATTAAGATAAGCGTATCATAGCCATTTGCTTTTAAATAGCTATCTAGCTCTGTTCCAATGAAACAGCTGTTCACGTGCTTGCGAATTAAGTATTCGTCTTCTTGTGGACCAAATCCTTCTTTGAATTGAAACCCCTTTGAACTTGGATGTAAAGGAGAGTCTGGATTTTCTGATGCATGCTGCACGTGAATGACAGGATAGTCTTGGCGCCTCCATGCTTGCAGTAGCGTCAGCATATTCTTTTCTGCATCTAAATTGTTTCTTTCTCCCCACTGGGGTGAATAAAACCCTTCTTGTACATCGATAAGTAGCAACACTGGCCGGGAACGTAGCATAAGCATCATCTTCTTTCGTCTTTATTTTAAAATGGAAATAACGTATGTGCATCCATCAGGACCGGCTTTTGAAGAATGAACCGTTTGTTTCGGTAAATGTATCCGATCTCCGGCCTGACATAGAACCGTATCACGTTCAACTGTAAAGTAAATAGATCCTTCAAGTATATGAAGAATTTCATCAGTTGGATGCGTATGAGACGGATGTGTTTGAAAAGCAATATCATGCTGTACTTCAACGTATCCAGTATACGCCGGAAGCAGCTCTTTAATTACTTCTTCAAACTTTCCGCCAACTCCTTTTTTAATAGAGGCTTTTTTTACGTCCATGCTGCTCACTCCTTTTTAATTTAAATGGACACTGTCCAGTAGTATTGTTATTATCATCGTGTAAAAAATATTGCTTCCACTCTCTGTTTTCCTGCTGTCCATACCAGCCTAACTCAGGGTGAGCTGATACGTCATCATATGTTTTTAACCGATCGCGGACGACTTTTTGTACATGCTTCCCTATTTTTGAATCTCCTGTCATACCTTCAAACACCCACCGCGGCTGAAATGTAATCATAAATCCTCTGCTCTTACGGCTTTTACGTAGAGAATGAGCAGGCGTATTACAGACGACAAAAATAGGTTCTCCGTGAAAACAAAATTCCCATAATGCATCTTTTGGGTCTTTCGGAATATCTTGCGGCCATTTCTTTTGATCAATTTGATGAATAAACGTCAGCGTATCCCAAAACATCGTTTCGTACTCTTCCATTGACCGTTCTTTATGTTCAGGCTTAAAGAATAACACAAAGGATGTATAGCGACCTATGGTCTTAAATGTATCTATGTATTCTCTAAGTGCCGCCGCTGCATGTTTAATATCTTGATAGTTATAAGGAGTCGTCACAAATGAAAAACGCAGTAAATCTTTTTTAAAGCCTTCCACCCCTAATATACAGGGAAATGGATTTTCTTCTGATAATATATCGCTTTGGAAATATTGAAAAGCATCTTTCCCCCAGAACGGGACATGCGTTGACTCTAAAATCTCATTAGCTCGAAAAAGCATTTTTGATGCCATTAAAACCCTCCTTATGGAACTCAACGTTACATGTGTATTAAAAAAAAGAAAGTTTATGAGTATTTTTAACTAAATCTCGCTTCTAAATTATAAAATTCTAATCTATATATATATAAGCTACTATTGGACAAGTTAGAAAGGAGGCTGTGTTTGTGGAGTGGTTTTTGATTGCTATAAAACAAATAATTCTAGGTATTAGTCTCGCAGCACCGGTAGGTCCAATTAATATAGAGATGATTAAAAGAGGTCTGACAAAAGGATTTTGGGCTTCTTGGCTAGTTGGTTTAGGAGGAATGACAGCCGATATCTTATTTATGCTTCTCATTTTAATAGGGTTAACCCCTTTTGTTCAGATGCAGGCTGTTACGGTTGTCCTGTATGCAACGGGTTTTGTCATGCTCACATTTGTTGGCTTTCAAAGTATGAAACAAGCTGTCTCTCGTTCCTTTTCAGTAGATGTAAATAACCCTTCTGCTAAAAAAGATAAGTCGTTTTTTACAGGTTTTTTTATTGCTCTTATGAACCCTTTAAATATTGTGTTTTGGTTTGGTGTATTTGGATCAAGCTTAAGCGAAAGCCTTCAAAGTCAAACGTGGCTATCCGTCTTTTTTCATAGCTTCTTTATTATTTTTGGCATCATTCTTTGGAATTTAAATATTGCGAGCAGCATTCATTTTACAAGAAAATTTATCACGCCTAAGCTTTTTCGCCTCATTACGTTAGGTGCTGGTTTTTTACTTTTTTTATTTGGCTGCCAATTCGGTTTTAAATGTGTATCCTTACTTATCGGCTGAGCTTTTATTGATGAGTTCAATAAGGGTGTCATTTACTTTCTCACGTTCATCATAAAAAAGACCGTGTCCACTATTTTCAAATGGGATCAGTGTAGAAAATGAAATGTGGCGATTCATTACTTTTGCAAGATCAAATGGACAAATTTGATCTTTTTTTCCGTGTAATATATATGTCTCAGCGAAAATTTGACTCAAATCTTCCCGTAAGTCTTCGTCTCGTAAAGACACCGCAGTTTTAATCGTTCCATGGCCAGATGCCTCTAAACCTAAATCTTGAAACCATCCTCTAAAAGCTGCGCTGACAGGCTGATTAAAAAATTTGTTCCCAAAGTCTTCAAGCATGTTAGGACGATCTCTATACGTATTTTGAATAATTGTATTTACTTCTTCAGAAGGAAGTCCGTATGGAAAATCAGTTTTTTGAATAAAGCTTGGAGCCGCTGCCCCTAATAAAATTAACTTCTTCACGCCATATCCTAAGTGTCTACTCATATATCGAATGGCAATGGCTCCCCCCATAGAAAAGCCTACTAGCGTATAATTTTTAAGTCCTAATTTTTCTACTAACATACGAATATCATCCGCTAATTGATTGTAAGAATAGCCGGTGAAAGGCGTATCTGATTTTCCAAATCCCCGAAGATCAGGAGCAATACACCGAATACCGCAGGCCGGCAGCGTTGTAAATTGGCATTCGTACATTTTAGCGTTAACAGGCCACCCGTGAAGGAAAAGAACGGGTTCCCCTTTTCCAATATCCCGAA
Organism: Priestia sp. D51; assembly: GCF_053345675.1. Taxonomy (NCBI): domain Bacteria; kingdom Bacillati; phylum Bacillota; class Bacilli; order Caryophanales; family Bacillaceae; genus Priestia; species Priestia sp. D51. The sequence goes on from NZ_JBLTIR010000002.1 coordinate 56,638, forward strand.
CAAAAAGTTTAGTCTTAGGAGTTACGTGAATAAAATAGTTCATATATAACACCTCCTAGATGTTCTTATATATATATGTTTTGGACAATTTGAACATTCAAAAGTTTCTTAGAGGCTTGTGTAGGAGATGTATGATTTTCATTTGGAATGAGGAGTAGGAAAATCATTTTATACTGTTTATTTAGAACATAGTTTAATTTAAAAATATTGGGTAAAAAAAAGTAGTAAAGCTTTAAAAACTTTACTACTTTTTTTGTTATTTTTCTTCCAGCCACATATCAACTAAATTCCCAGCTTCGCTTTGGTCCAATACGAATGAACCGTTGCTGTATCGGTCACTAGCTCGCATTGTAGATGGATCAACCTGCTCGATTTGACCTTTAGATGATTCCACTATCATATAATGCTCTTTAGAGATTACTTTTACTTTTGCAATTTGATGCGGATTAGATTTTAGTTCTCGGACCATCACTAGCCCTCGTTTTGCTCGTGCTGATTCTTCAAACTCAGCAATTTTTGTCTTTTTCACAGCTCCTCGCTGCGTGGCGATAAATAATTCAGTTGATAGAGCTTCATCTTCATCGAAGATAACGCCGCTTACAACATAATCATCGTCTTTTAAGTTAATTCCTTTTACACCAGAAGCGCGAGTTCCTACAATATTAATTTCTTCTTCCCGGAAACGCAGTCCGTAGCCAGAGCGAGTGGCAATAAACACTTGTTTTTTACCATCCGTTTGATATACGTCCACTACTTCATCATCGCCTTTTAAATTAACGGCGACAAGAGCTTTGGAGTAGCGCTGTGCTTTATATTGAAGTAATTCTGATTTTTTGACCATACCATTTTTCGTAAAGAAAAGCAGATACTGATTTTCTTTAAATTCTTTTACCGGTATCGCTCGTACAATTTGCTCTTCTTTATCAATTGGAACAATGTTCATGATATGCTGACCCATGTCTTTCCACCTGATATCAGGAAGTTCGTGCACTGGCATATATAAATAATTCCCTTTGTTTGTGAAGATGAGCAGCGTTTCGGTTGTATTAATTTCATACTTCGCTAAAATTCGGTCCGTATCTTTCATACCGAAGTCTTGCCCGTTAGACGCGGCGTAAGAACGAAGACTTGTTCGTTTTACATATCCGTCTTTTGTGACTGTTACCATCACTTCTTCAGATGGAACCATCACTTCTAGATTAATTTTAATCTCTTCGATTTCCGCTTCAATTTTTGAGCGGCGTTCTGTACTGTATTGCTTTTTTACACGGCGTAATTCTTTTTTGATTACATTAAAAAGTTTTTTCTCGCTATGTAAGATTTCTTCTAACTCGTTAATTTTAGCACCTAGCTCTTCAGCTTCCGCTTGTAGAGCTGTAATGTCCGTGTTTGTCAAACGGTATAATTGAAGCGACACAATCGCTTCTGCTTGAGGTTCTGTAAATTCATATTTGCCAATTAAATTATTTTTAGCGTCGCGCTTATCTTTAGAAGCTCTAATCGTCGCAATAACTTCATCTAAAATCGACAGTGCCTTAATCAATCCCGCTACAATATGTTCACGTTCACGTGCTTTTTGCAGTTCGTATTTAGAACGATTTGTTACTACTTCTTTTTGATGATCAATATAAGCATCAAGAATGTTAGCCAAACTCATAAGCTTTGGTCGCTTTTTAGCAATGGCAACCATGTTAAAATTATACGGTACTTGCAGATCCGTATTTTTATAAAGGAAGTGAAGTACTCCTTGAGCATTTGCGTCTTTTTTTAATTCTACTACGATGCGCAGACCCGTACGATCCGTTTCGTCGCGAACTTCAGCAATACCTTCCACTTTTTTATCTAAACGAAGCTCATCCATTTTCTTCACAAGGTTGGCTTTGTTTACTTCAAACGGAATTTCCGTAATGACAATTTGCTGTTTTCCGCCGCGAATGGACTCCACTTCCGTTTTTCCGCGAATAATAATTTTCCCTTTACCTGTCTCGTAGGCTTTCTTAATCCCGTCTACACCTTGAATGATTCCCCCTGTAGGAAAATCAGGACCTTGGATAGCCGTCATTAATTCTTCAATTGTACACGTTGGTTTATCAATTCGCATGATCGTTGCGTCAATTACTTCACCTAAATGATGAGGAGGAAGTTCTGTAGCATAACCAGCTGAAATACCCGTGGATCCATTCACTAGCAAGTTAGGAAACATAGCTGGTAACACAGTTGGTTCGCTGCTTGTATCATCGAAGTTAGACACAAACTCAACCGTTTGTTTGTCAATATCTCGTAGAAGTTCTGCAGCAATCGATGAAAGGCGAGCTTCTGTATAACGCATTGCTGCTGGGGGATCTCCATCAATACTTCCGTTGTTTCCGTGCATTTCGATTAATACATTTCTAACTTTCCATTCTTGACTCATTCGAACCATGGCATCATATACAGATGAATCACCATGAGGGTGATAGTTACCAATTACGTTCCCTACAGTTTTGGCTGACTTGCGAAACCCTTTTTCTGCTGTATTTCCATCTACGTGCATTGCATATAAAATACGGCGCTGAACGGGTTTTAACCCGTCTCTTGCATCCGGCAGTGCACGCTCTTGAATAATATATTTACTGTATCGACCAAAACGGTCGCCTAGTACATCCTCAAGAGGTAAATCTAAAAAGCGTTCTGTTTGTGTCATTGTACGTCCTCCTCTGCGACCGTTAATACATTTTCATTATCTAAAATATTTGGATCTTCTTCTAATCCAAACGCTACGTTGCTTTCAATCCATTTTCTGCGTGGTTCTACTTTATCGCCCATCAAAGTGGTCACACGACGATCAGCGCGAGCAGCATCATCAATACGAACACGAATCAGCGTACGCGTCTCTGGGTTCATTGTTGTTTCCCAAAGCTGATCTGCGTTCATTTCACCGAGACCTTTATAGCGTTGAATCATATACCCTCTTCCTACCTTATCGATAGCACCTTGCAACTCTTCGTCACTCCATGAATATTCAACCACTTCTTTTTTACCTGACCCTTTACTTACTTTGTAGAGCGGTGGAAGAGCAATAAATACTTTTCCTGCTTCCACAAGCGGTTTCATATAGCGGTAGAAAAACGTTAGAAGAAGCACTTGAATATGAGCCCCATCCGTATCCGCATCGGTCATGATGACTATTTTATCGTAGTTAATATCATCGATTGTAAAATCTGCGCCTACTCCTCCGCCTATCGCGTGAATGATCGTACTAATTTCTTCGTTTTTAAAAATATCTTGAAGTTTGGCTTTTTCGGTATTGATAACTTTCCCTCGCAGCGGCAGCACAGCTTGAAAGCGGCGATCCCTTCCTTGTTTTGCTGAACCTCCGGCGGAATCCCCTTCGACTAGGTACAGTTCGTTTCGCTGAGGATTTCTTGATTGCGCAGGCGTCAACTTCCCGCTTAGAACGGTTTCTTGACGCTTTCGTTTTTTCCCGTTTCTTGCGTCTTCTCTCGCCTTACGTGCCGCTTCACGCGCTTGAGCAGCTTTGATTGCTTTTTTTACAAGAAGAGAGCTTACGTCTGGATTTTCTTCTAGGAAATAGGCAAGTTTTTCAGAAATAACTGCATCTACCGACGAACGAGCTTCACTTGTACCTAACTTTCCTTTGGTTTGTCCTTCAAACTGAAGCAACTCTTCAGGTATTCTAACGGAAACGATGGCTCCTAATCCTTCTCGTATATCCGTTCCTTCTAAGTTTTTGTCTTTTTCTTTTAGCAGGCTTACTTTACGGGCGTATTCATTAAACGCACGCGTCATAGCGCTTTTTGCACCGGACTCATGCGTTCCCCCGTCTTTGGTACGAACATTATTAACAAATGATAAAATGGTTTCAGAATAACCATCGTTAAATTGAAACGCAAATTCAACTTCAATATTATGATGAATCCCTTCAAAAAAGACGACTGGATGAAGTGAATCTTTTTCTTCATTTAAATATGAAACGAAGGCTTGAATACCTGTTTCATAATGAAAGATATCTTGACGATCATGCCTTTTATCGATTAACTCTATTTTGAATCCTTTTAACAGAAAAGCCGATTCGCGGAGCCGTTCACAAAGCGTATCATAATTGTACACGGTTGTTGAAAAAATCGTGGCATCCGGTTTGAAATGAATCGTTGTTCCCGTTTTTTTTGTTTTCCCTATTTTTTCTAGCGTCGTAACCGGCTTTCCTCCATTTTCAAAACGCTGTTCATAAATAAATCCATCTCTATGAATAGTTACAGTCAACCATTCAGACAGCGCATTTACAACAGATGCACCTACTCCGTGTAAGCCTCCGCTTGTTTTATATCCACCCTGTCCGAATTTACCTCCTGCATGCAAGATGGTTAAAATAACTTCAGGCGTTGGTTTTCCTAGTTTATGCATGCCCGTTGGCATACCTCGACCTTTATCTTGTACAGAAATTGAATTATCTTTGTGAATGGTTACAATAATTTCTTCTCCGTAGCCTGCTAGAGCTTCATCGACAGAGTTGTCGACGATTTCATATACTAAATGATGCAGACCTCGTGTATCTGTACTTCCAATATACATACCAGGACGTTTACGAACGGCATCTAATCCTTCTAGTACTTGAATTGCATCTTCATTATAATTAAATTGTTGTTTCCGAGCCATTCATACTACCCCTTTCATCACAACGAACATTACTACATTATGTATGAAACACAAACGTTTGCGCTTCGTGTCTAAGAATAAATGATCATGTATCCTATCTTTTAATTTTATAGTGTTCGCATCAACAGAACGTATGTTTCTATTTTTGCGTACTTACAAGATTTTAGCACAAATTTCCGTATTATAAAAGCAATATCTTGTGTATTCATGGATTATAAGCCTTATAAAGCTAGCTGTCTAACGTCTATTGTAGCGGAAACTCTCTTACTATTTCAACGCATGGTGAAACCCATGCAAGCAGTGTGCATGGGTTGGTTGTTCTGCTTATAGATCTTACTTTGTTAAAGCATGCTCGACTTTTATACAACGATCCATAACTACAGTATACCCTTTTTTAGCGAGCAGGTCATATGCTTCTTCATTAATTAAACCAGATTGTGCCCAAAATACGTCTGCATCTACTTTTAAAAACTCTTCTGCAACTTCAAGCAAATGCTCAGAGCGACGAAATACATTAACGATATCAATATGCCCTTCAATTTCTTTTAATGAAGATACGGCTTTTACGCCGAGCGCTGAGTTGATTGTTGGGTTCACCGGAATTATCTCGTAACCTTGCTGCTGCATGGCTTCTGAAACCATATAAGACGTTCGATGAGGATTATCTGATAAACCTACTACAGCAATGCGCTTGCTTTTTTTCAATATTTTGCCAAGCTCTTGACGGGAAGGAATTTTAATGGACATGTCTATTACCTCTCTTAGCTATATAATATGTACTGAACAACATTCGCGATTTACAGTTGATTTCCTGCATATAGTACCCGTTTTCTCTATTTTTGTAAACGTCTTCTTTTTTAAAAATAATTGGCTCTCACCCAAAACTAACTATGTTTTTTTAAGTATCTCATGGTAAAATAGAAACGATATAGAAATAAAGGAGCTTTCAAACATGAATTATTTATTACCTATTCTTGCCTATATCTTGGGCTCTATTCCTTTTGGACTAGTTGTTGGAAAACTAGGATACGGCATCGATATACGAGAGCATGGAAGCGGCAATTTAGGCGGCACCAACTCATTTCGTACATTGGGTGTAAAAGCCGGAATTATCGTTACGCTTGGAGACATTCTAAAAGGCACCTTAGCAGCTTCTTTACCGCTTTTATTTGATACAAATCAGAACATTCTCTTCATTGGTTTATTTGCTGTCATTGGTCATATTTTTCCTATTTTCGCAAAATTTAAAGGCGGGAAAGCTGTTGCCACATCCGCCGGAGTGATTTTATGTTATGAACCTCTTTTATTTGTTTTCGTGCTATTATGTTTTTTTATCTGCTTATACATAACGAAGTATGTATCACTGTCATCAATGGTTACTGGGGTATTAACCTTTATCTACACGCTATTTAAACAAGACTACATGCTTATTATGATTATTGGTGTAATTGTAGCCTTTGTCATTTACAGACACCGCGCAAACATTACGCGAATTCTTAACAAAACAGAACCGAAAGTCACATTTTTATCAGGTAAAAAGAAATAAGAGAAAGATCCTCTTATTTCTTTTTTTATAATCACTTTGTAAGCGAATACATTTCTTGTTTATTAGTTATACTGATACTAAAATAAGGAGGTGAATAATGTGAAGAAAAAATGTCCCATTTGCAAACGTAATAAGAAAATGGATTCACAGCTAGAAGGAAGCCGCTACTGCGTTCACTGCTGGGAAACCATTGGAAAACAATATGATTTTAAATGAAAGAATGAAACGATTTAATATAGAAATGAAGCATTCGCCTCTATATTAAATCGTTTTATTTTATTTTATCTTATTCCTTCCTAGCTGAATTCGTATATATTGGTAATTTATCTATCTTTCTACTATAATAAATGTATCCGCAGTATTGGAAGGAGCATAATTAATGAAATTAACAGTAACAGAAGCAGCAGCTACGTGGTACAAAGACGAAATGATGCTAGAAGGAAACGAAACAATTCGCTTTTTTGTTCGCTACGGCGGATGCAGCAACGTTCAAAAAGGTTTTTCTTTAGGTGTAAACACAGATTCTCCTAAAAACGTTGGCGTTGAAACAAAAGTTGACGGTTTAACATTTTTCGTAGAAGATGAAGACCTTTGGTACTTTGATGGTCATGATTTGACCGTAAATTATAATGAAGAAACAAAAGAACCTGACTTTCATTACGAAGCGTAAGAAAAAAAGCATCGATTTATCGATGCTTTTTATTCTTACGCTTAACCCTGCTTTTTGGCGTCTTCATAGGCTTTATGCCATTCCGGATAATTACGGCGAATCGAAATAGGCTTAAAGTTTTCTTTTTTTACACATACGTGTGACGATGTTCCTGTTAACGCAAGTTCTTCATCTGAATTAAAAATTTCGTATCCGTACACAACGCGTAGACCGTCATAGTTCTCAACCCAAGTATGTACCACAGCTGTCTCGCCATAATGAAGCGGCTTTTTATATGATGCCTGTATATCAATAACTGGCGACAGCACACCGTCTCTTTCCATTTGTGCATAGCTAAAACCTAAATCACTGATAAACTGTGTTCGGCCTATTTCCATCCATACTAAATAGTTAGCATGATACACAACGCCCATCTGATCGGTTTCTGCATAGCGAACTTCGATTTCTTTCTTCGATACTAGCATGATTCTACCTCCTCTTGCACTGTTCCTGTTTTATCTTACCATATAAGGAGAATATACTCCTACTAGTTTGGTCCTGACTCAGTAGGTTGTAAGACTAAGCGCTTCTTGAATTCGGTATATCAGTGTTTCCAGCCCCGTCATCTTATTTTCATACTTTTTATAGGGAAGCGTATATGTGTGACCTTTATTTGTCCATAGACGCTCAAAATAAGCGTTTAGTTCGGTCATAACCTTTTCGTTAGAAGGTCCTGATACTTTAATATCCGTTTCTAAGTTCAAATCATCCAAATTTCGTTTTGTGAAATTTGCTGCTCCAGCAATAATTATTGCCTTTCTTTTGTTTCGAATAAATAAAGTTTTAGGATGATACTGCTCTTTTCTTGTATGATACCAGCGAACTTTAATATCGCCTTTAGATTTTTTCACAAGTTCTGCTGCGACTGGACGGTTAGGCAGTCCGAACTTTTTTCTTCCGAACGCATTTTCATTAGGGTCTAAAATTAATCGTACGTTTGCCCCTTGTTCGGAAGCTTTCAAAAGCGCCTTTATTACGTCTCGATCTCCAAGATAAAACATGCCAAGCCACACATCATCGCCTTTTTTAGCATGACGTAAATCTTGTAATACGTGCTTATAGATTTTGCCTTCTGTTAACAGCTGAACATAGAGGTCTCCCTTTTCTTTTTCTTTCTTTTTATATAGAGGTAAATCTCCTCCGTAAGAAAAATCAGACACGGCTTGTTCGCTTTTTACAACATCTCCAATGATATTCCCTTTTACTTCAAAGGCCATGTTGGAATTATAAAAGCTTGCATCATGAGGATTGGCAGAGGAGATAATAACGCTTTGATCGGTTGCTACTACTTTTCTGTGATTAGCTTTTACATTTAACAACTTAAAATAAGCACGGGCCGTCACGTTAGGCGCATTATTTCCGAAAGGATTCGTGATCCATCCAGTTCCTTTTTCACCAAACCACTGAACAAAAGTTCTCCACACTGAAGAATATAGTGGAATGGAGTCTCTGAGCTTAGATAAATTGGTTTGCACCACTTTGATTCCGTTTAGCCGCAGTGAATCTAACCACTTTGAATCATGTGAGCCGTAGGTTGTGTTTATTTCATCCGTAATAAAGACTATTTCGACATTGGGATGTTTTCGTTTCTTCTCAATCAGCTTACTTGCAAGCGTATCACTAAGGTGAGGAAACGTTTCACCTTGGTTATAGTAGCCATTAAATAGAAACATATCCATAATAATAAAAGCTTTTGCGTCATCAATCGCATTCGTAACTGCTTGAAAAATATGTTGTTCGGAAACCGACGTCTGCTGGTCTTGATACGTTAGGTCCGATAAAAGAAATACATCTTCTACTTTGTGAGGCTTACTTTCGTATGAAACTCCTTTAGGCAAGGGCTTATGCGTTTGATAAGAGCCCACAATAATCAAAACGACAAGTAAACTGACCAAAATCCTTACTATTTTCTTTTTCACGTGCTTTTTCACCTACATAAACCTCTTCACTAGTTTATATTATTATTCACCTTACTAAAAAAATATAGAAAGAAAGCAGCTAAAACCGTTTATTTTTAGCTGCTTATTGTCGCTGTTTTACTTATTAAATCGTACCTTCGTAACCATTTTGACGAGCTTCTGATTCATCTTTTATTTCGCTGCGCATTGCTTCAATGCTTACTTCGCGATTGTGATTTTTTTGCTGAATGCGCTGACGTTCTTCTTCAGTGCTGCATGCAGCAACTTCTTCTGCTTCTTCAATGTTTTTCATTGTATTTTGTACCATTGTTTGTAATTTTTCAACGTTATCACTACGATCGTCTGGATTCGGTTTATTCCATGCCATTGTATCTTCCTCCTCAAAATAACTTTGTTACAATTGTAGTATGCCGGATTTGTTCATCTCTATAAGTGGAAAAAAATGATTTTAGTTTACATAATATAATTATAATTAAGTTAAAATATATATATAAAACATACATAATATGGTAATATATACATACAAAGGGGGAATCGCTATGACCAAACGAATGATAACATTACTAAGCGTCATCTTTATTGCAGTGCTTGCCGTATTTTTTATGTCGCAAACTTCATTGGCATCAAAATTGACAATAAGTGCCTCTATCAAGCCTCACCATTACTCAAAACATGAAGAAAAAATGTTAGCCGTGACAAACTTAGACTACAAAAGCAATATCATGGCATACGATGTTAAAGCTCCTAATGGAGCAAAAGAAGCCTATGTAAAAGCTACTTATTATGAAAAGGGAAAAGCCAAACAACCTTTATTCTCAGGAGGGTTGACTGTTTCAAAAGAATTTGACATGTTTGCTATTACATATAAAATCGATGATGATACTCACAAAGTAATGTTTAATGTGGGAAGCAACGATACAAACCTAGGGATAGAAGCGGAAAAGCCAAAGAAAATGAACGGCTATTCCTTTACTGGATTAGAGAAAAAACAAAAAGTGAAAATGAATAAACCATATCCAGTTGCTGCTTTATTTGGTGACGATGGCAGTGGCATACGAGTTGCTCCGCTTTCAACCGATGACGGAGAAGTTGTTAAAGAGCTTATTTCGAGCAACCCTTACGTTTATTTATTCACAGTAGAATTCAAATAATAAAAAGTCGCTGAATTCAGCGACTTTTTATTCATTCACCTTTGGTTTGAATAACTTGAGGATGCTTGCCGGATGTATCTTGCATTTGTTTTCCGTTATTTCCACCAGCTTCTCTCGGTTGAGTGCCGATGTGATTCGGAACAAAACTTTTGCTTTGTTTTTTAGGATTTCCCATGCTTATCCCCTCCTCACCGTTACTCTAACCAACTTACTTTAAAGTTATTCAGCTCTTTCAAGCATACGATCTTCTAACCGCTTTTCAATTTCCAATTCAATGCGTTCAATTTCTGACTGATCTTTTAACAGCTGCGTTTTATTTTCTTGCACTAACTCTTCAAATGAACGTTTGCGTAATTTTCTCATGATTCCAACACCTACTTTATGTAATTTTTATGAAAAATCTGAAAAATCAAAAGAAACTGATATCATATAACTATCTATATTGTAACCAATTTGTCAGATAAGTAAACATACTTTTTGAAAAGTTGTAAGAAAGTTTGACATATTTACTGACTTATCTATATATACGATGGTAAAGTAAATAAGTTTCATTTTTAATAAAACAAGCAGCGAAGTTAATTCGCTGCTTGTTGGGCAAAGTTTTCCATTTGTTTAAGCGTCATTGGACCATTCACTCGCTGAACAATTTTCCCTTCTTCATCTATAAAGTAAGATGTCGGAATGGTGGACACCCGGTATTTTTTACTTCCCACAGTATCTTGGTCGTCCAATAATACATGAAACGTAAACTGTTTTTCTTTCAGAAACTTAGATACTGCCTGTTTACTACCTTCTGATGAAGTTAAATTAACCGCAAGCAGCTGTACGTCGTTTCCATATTTCTTATAAAATGCTTGCATATCGGGCATTTCTTTTTGACACGGCGGACACCATGTGGCCCAAAAGTTTAAAATAACTTTTTTTCCTTTAAAGTCCGATAATTGAACAGTTTTTCCGTTCGTATCTGAAAGTGTAAACGGAGGTGCTGTATCTTTTGGTTCTAACCCATAAGCTTGACCAGAAGCCTGACGAGCACTATCGCCTTTTTTAATATTTAAATCCTTGTATTCGCTTAAGTTAGAATTATCGGATGCTTCATTTGGAGAAAGCCCTTCCCAAAGTGCGTAGCTAAGAAAGCCTACTAGAAGCAAGACCGCAATTATTTTTTTAACCATATGATCGGCTCCTTTATTTCTTCTAAAAAGTGATAATCTATGTACTAATAGATATGTGCAATATCTACTAAAATAATCCTTTTATCGGGCATTTTCTTTTATAATATAGCATATTTCCCTCTCACTTTTTGTCGAAAACGGTGCGTTTGCATAAAAAAAGAGCGGCTCACGAGAACCGCTCTTTTTCTTTATACCTTACGCATGTGTTTTAGACTGTAATTTATCACGAAGCACCATTTGAAGGATACCACCGTGACGATAGTAATCAATTTCAACTTCACTATCGAAACGAACCAGTACTTCAAATTCTTTTTTGTTTCCAGCTTCATCAGTTGCTGTTACTTTTACAAGATCACGTGGTTTTACTGTTTCATCAACTGCTACTGCAATTGTTTCTTTTCCAGTTAAACCTAATGTATCCGCGCTTTCACCATCTTTAAATTGAAGAGGTAAAACACCCATTAATACTAGGTTTGAACGGTGAATACGCTCAAAGCTTTCAGCGATTACTGTTTTAATACCTAAAAGATTTGTGCCTTTTGCTGCCCAGTCACGAGAACTTCCCATGCCGTAATCTTTACCTGCAAGTACAACAAGACCTGTACCTTGCTCTTTGTATTTCATACAAGCATCATAAATGCTCATTACGTCATTTGTTGGCCAGTACGTTGTCCAGCCGCCTTCTGTACCAGGAGCTACTTGGTTTTTAATGCGGATGTTTGCAAACGTACCGCGCATCATCACTTCATGGTTACCACGACGAGAACCGTATGAGTTAAAGTCTTTTGGTGCTACACCGTTTTCTTGAAGGTAAAGACCTGCAGGTGATGTTTTAGCAATTGAACCCGCTGGTGAAATATGATCCGTTGTCACTGAGTCACCAAATTTCGCTACTACGCGAAGCTTATTTAACGGTTCTACTTCACCTGGCTCTTCTGATAAGCCTTCAAAGAACGGTGGGTTTTGAATGTATGTTGAATCATTCTCCCACGTATAAAGAGCATCTTCGCTCGTTTTAATTTCATTCCAGCGCTCATTGTCATCGAATACACGCTCATACTCGTTGCGGAATAGTTCAGGCGTTACGGTACGGCTAACCACTTCTTTAATTTCATCTTGAGAAGGCCAGATGTCGCTAAAGAATACTTCATTGCCGTCTGTATCAATGCCGATTGGATCTTTTTGTAAATCTACATCTACCGTTCCAGCCAGTGCATATGCTACAACAAGCGGCGGAGAAGCAAGGTAGTTACCTTTTACTAATGGATGAATACGTCCTTCAAAGTTACGGTTTCCTGAAAGAACAGACGTTACAAGCAAGTCGCTGTCTGCAATCGCTGCTTCAATTTCAGCTTCTAATGGACCAGAGTTACCGATACAAGTCGTACAGCCATAACCTACGATGTTAAAGCCAATTTTATCTAAGTATGGAAGCAGCCCTGAATTTTGAAGGTAAGCCGTTACTACTTTTGAACCTGGTGCTAAAGAAGTTTTCACGTAAGCTGGAACATCCAATCCTTTTTCTACCGCTTTTTTCGCAACTAAACCGGCTGCTACTAATACGTAAGGATTTGATGTGTTCGTACAGCTTGTGATAGCCGCAATGGCAATGGCACCTGTTTTCATTGTTGTTTCTGAACCGTCTGCAAGCTTAAACGTAATTTCTTTATCCGCGTCTTTAGCATCAAGTCCGAAGCTTTGATTGCTAACAGGAGCTGTTAAAGCTTTCTTGAATTCTGTTTGCATTTGAGAAAGTGGAATTAAATCTTGCGGACGCTTTGGACCTGAAAGATTTGCTTCAATCTCAGCAAGATTAATCTCAACAACATCAGTGAAAACTGGATCTTCATTTTCTGGTGTAAAGAATAAACCGTTTGCTTTTGTATATTGTTCGACAACCTGAATGTCTTTTTCATCTCTTCCTGTTAAACGCATGTATGCTAATGCCTCTGCGTCAACTGGGAAGAATCCACATGTTGCACCGTATTCAGGAGCCATATTAGCAATTGTTGCACGGTCAGCTAATGGAAGTTCTGCTACGCCAGGACCGAAGAATTCAACGAATTTTCCGACTACTCCTTTTTGACGAAGCACTTGCGTAACTTTTAACGCTAAGTCTGTAGCTGTAGTACCGTTTGGTAATTCACCAACAAGTTTAACACCGATTACTTCAGGAACTGGGAAATAAGAAGGTTGACCAAGCATGCCTGCTTCCGCTTCAATACCGCCAACACCCCATCCTAAAACACCGATACCATTAATCATCGTTGTGTGAGAGTCAGTACCTACTAGAGAATCAGGGAAAGCTACGAATTCACCGTCTTCTTCAACAGCATGAACAACGTTTGCTAAATATTCTAAATTTACTTGATGCACGATACCAGTAGCTGGCGGAACTGCACGATAGTTATTAAATGATTTTTGAGCCCAGCTTAAGAAATTATAGCGCTCTGTATTACGTTGAAACTCAAGGTCCATATTAATTCGTAATGAATCAGCTGTACCTGCTTTATCAACTTGTACGGAGTGGTCGACAACGAGGTCTACTGGAATTTCTGGATTGATTTTGTCAGGATCTCCTCCTAAATCAGCCATTGCTTTACGAAGTGACGCTAAGTCTACAACCGCTGGAACTCCAGTGAAATCTTGAAGAATAACACGAGATGGTTTGAAAGGAACATCGATATCTTTGATATCTTTTGTTCCCCATTTTGCAAGGTTTTCGACGTGTTCTTTTGTAATAACACGGCCATCTACCTGACGAAGAACAGATTCTAATAATACTTTAATTGAATACGGCAGCTTAGATACGTTACCTAAACCTGCTTCCTCTAAAGCTTGTAAGCGGTAATAATTATATGTGCTGCCATTAAGATCGAATGACGAACGAGCGTTAAAAACGTCTTTTTTAGTCATTGCTTTTACCCCCTTAAAATTCTATGTATAAAGGATTTTCTTACCCCATCCTCTATTCCCTTCACCATCTATCTTAATATAATATTATACATAAGTAAATAAAAAGAATGTTATTAATTAACATAAGTTTCACTTATAACCTTTTTCCATCTTCCTTTTATTTTTCTAATAATTCATATTTCATTGATTTTTACGCATGCTAGAAACGGAGGTGATTCAACATGGCTAAACGCAAGTCAAACCACGTCATTCCTGGAGCTAACGCGGCTAGCGCTCAAGGAAAAGGAGCGGGTTATAATGAAGAATTTTCAAATGAACCATTAACCGAACAACAGAAACAAAATAATAAAAAACGCAAAAAAAATCAATAAAACACTCTCTTATTGGATATACTAATCACTAGTTAGAAAAGCAAAATCGTTTAACTCCATGAAATCTAACGAGAAGGCGTCATTATATATGGCGCTTTTTTTCTGTTCCCATTTCCTGTTTTTGCTAAACCTATTTTTAGAAAGGGGAATTTTTCATCGGATAAATCCCCTGTCACTATCCCACCCTAATAAATGAAAGGGAGGGTTTAACTATGAACAAAAACAGCAGCAAAGACATCAGAAGAAATGCGCCAAAAAGCAATTCTGGACAGCCTGAACCGCTAAGCGGATCTCATAAAGTAAAGAACCGTAAGCATTCTCGCCAAAAACACAATAGCGGACATGATATGTAAAACAGCGGCAAGCTCTCTACAGAGCTTGCTTTTTTATGCATAGAAAAGGCAGCTAGTACTTCAAGCTTATTCTTTGAACAGGAGTTCACTAAGTACATAAACGCGCATATGATAGTATAGTGAAACAGTTTAAATAATGGAGGAACGTAGAAATGAAAAACAAGCGTCTGCCAGCAGACCAAATGTTTGTAAAAGGCTTTCAAGAGTTGTTAGAAGTCATGCTTTCAAATCCCTTTATGAGTTATTTAGATTATGATTCCGTTCGTATAGATTTATTTGAAACGGAACAATCATTTATTGTTGAAGCTGAATTGTTAGGGTATCACCCTAAGGATATTATCGTTCAGATACAAGCTGACCATTTACAGCTGACAGCCAAAAAATACTGTATTAGAGAATTTCATGATGAAAAGCAAGGAACGCTTGCAAGAGAACAAATGGAAGAAAGCGTTGAACGTACAATTGACTTTCCATTTTTATTGTTGAATAAAAAGATTACCGCTACATTTAGTAACGAAATCCTTGAAATTACGATTTCCAAACATGAGACAAATGAATCTAATCAGCAAATAGTTCCTATTGAGTTCCAATAAAGCTGCAGATGTTGTCTCTGCAGCTTTATTGGAACTATTTAATTGTTTATTTAGCACATAGTTTTTTTAGAAAGTTTTCCTTTTCAAAACCCTAGGATATCTAATTGGTTTTACGGCACACTACTAAAAAAGAGTAAAAGGAGAACGTTTATGCTTCATACTGCTTGGAAAGGTAAAATCAGCTTTGGATTAATTGATATCCCTATTAAACTCCACGGAGCAATTGAGGAAAAAGATGTAAAGCTGCGCACGCTACACTCCGTTTGCCATACACCTATTCATCAAGAAAAACATTGCCAAACGTGTGGACGAGAAGTAGAATCCGATGAACTGGTTAAAGGATACGAAACAGCGACCGGTCAGTTTGTTGTACTTTCACAACAGGAAATTGACAGTGTCAAAGGACCCTTCGCAGCAAACAAAGCTGTTGAATTGTTACACTTTGTTTCATTAAATGACATTGATCCCCTGTTTTTTGATAAGCCCTACTATATCTCTCCTGGAGAAACGAGCCTAAAAGCTTATTATACGTTGTTAAATGCGCTTGAAATAACGAATAAAGTCGGTATTGCCAATGTATTTTTATATTCCAAACAGCAAATCGCCATTATTCGTTCCGTGGGCGGCTCTCTCGTTCTTCACACGATGCATTTTGAAGAAGAACTTCGTTCAGTTACAGATGTGCCTAACTTATCTAGTACTTCTTCTATTAATGAAAGTGATACCCAAGTGACGGTGGAATTAATTGATAAGCTATCTACTTCTTTTAATCCGTCTATTTACAAAAACAACTACCGAGACGCCTTACAAAACGTCATTCAACAAAAAATAAATCAAGGCGAAGTTACAAAAAGCAGCGAAAGTGAAGAAAGAGACATTCGACATTTGATGGAAATGTTAAAAGTGAGCATAGATCCTTCTACTTTACAGCCGACAAAATCAACAGCAGAGAAAAAAACGTCATCTTTAAAAAAGAAAGCATAAAAAAAGCTAACGAAGAAGTTCGTTAGCTTTCATTTGCAACAGAAGTCTTAGGAATAATTGCTCCATATGACGCCGGTATTTTTAAATATTGCGTTACTTGATCATTTTCCACAAAAACAATAAAGTTATCTTTTTTATCTTTTCCAATACCTTTTGCTTTTGCTTCAGACCAATTGAAGCCCAGCTTTTCATTTACCTCACTGCGGGTCGTTTCCGGTCCAAAAACATATACTTTATCCCATCTAAAATCACATAATTCATTAAAATCAAGGATGGAAGCTTCTTCTTTACTTTGATTTGTTTTTTTAATTTCATTAATTACGGTTTGCTGAAGTTGCGCTTGGTTGCGTTCGCTGTATACCCTGTCAATAAAAAAAGTTGCCAATAGCGCTACTAACGTGAATAGTAGAATCTTTTTCACTTCGTTGTCCTCCTGATACGTTCTCTGCACATGATACGACTTCTTTTCGATACGGTTTTATTCTCTACTATTCTAGAAAATTCAACAGGAAAATACAACTAAAATCTCGAAATGTCATCAAAACATAAAAAACTTAACACTATGTCAACGCATAAAAAAAAGGCTTGTTCACGTTCTACCTATTTACCTAATCAGCGCTGAAAAGATTTGGTTCTTCCGTACAAATAGTTTTAATAAATTCTTCTACTAGCCCTTCCTCTCCCGGCAAAAAAGGCAGCGCACCCACTCCAACGCGTTCAATACTTTTATAAAAATGATGCTGCTTATAGCCTTCTGCTTTCCCTGGAAACAGCACAACCGCTGTTTGTACCGGTTTTATTCCATTTCCCTCTACAATAGCGTCTCGGTAACGATGCATGGTATTAATATCTTCTTCTCTAGGTGAAGGCGTATCGTGATTTGGTTTGATACGATACTTAGCGTCAAAAAGGTATACACTTTTTTTCTCCCCTTGCTTTACTTCAAGCAGTAAGTCAGGCTTTTGAATAACGGTATGAGTATGATGGTATGCTTTCTGATACCATAGCGTGACTTCTGCTTTCCCCACTTGAAAACGATGATAAGACGGCTGCATCCTGACGTTCAACCCTTGTTCTGTCGTTGTCATGATGTTTTGTTCTATCCGTTTGCCGTAAATTTGCAACTTCTTTAAAAGACTAACATACGTCCAGTATTCATAGAGAGTTGCGATATCTTTTAATGAAAGGTGGTAAAACTCTCCGTTAAGAGCCAACCCTCGCGTTAAGAACATAAAGTATCTGCTTGCTTCCCGGTAGCGGGGTGCCGTACGCAGTGTAGAAGAAAGCGTTGAAACTTGTATGGTCTTCACTCTTTGCCAGAACACATTGTTTAGCAGCCTTTTTAATTCGGTATGATTAGTTTCTAGAGCCGATACGGCTTCTTTTTTTACATATCTATCTTCTATCAATTTGTCAATTAGTGTAGTTAGCTTGTGATACAGCTGCGTCATCATCCATTTTACACTTTGATTTTCCAGATTATCATAGGTAGACACATGCCTGGTGCCAATCGCTTTTGTGGGTACTACTTTTATATTTCGATTAATTTTAATCCCCCTGCTTGAAGGTGCAAGATAGGTAGGGTGGGTTCGGACAAAAGATATAGCACGGCTATCTTGTTTTTTTATTTGATCTCCTCTCATGAGCTCATGTTCAACTTTTACCGATTGAAACGGCTGATTTTCAATCTGACGCACAGAATGAAGAAAGGGTTTCATATAGTGAGAGAGAACATGATAAAATTCTGTCCATGTTGCTTGCTTAGACCAAACAGATTTGGCTTGAATATATGTTTTACGAAGCATATCGTATGCCAAATCATGAATGTATTCGTTCACTTCATCGACCATGTGTACATAGTCTGTCTTGTAGCTCATCTTTGAAGGGAAAATTTCAAGAGTAAAGGAGAGCTCTTTTTCTCTTTCGCTGTAAACATGAAACGTAGAATACCCTACCTCATTTTGAAAGCTTATATTTCCCGTCAAAATGTAGGGAAATCCTACGCTTTGAAAGCTTTGTTCAACCCCTTTTGAATCGTGGTTAACAAACAGTCTTGTTTGATTTTTAGAAACAACTGTAATTTGATAGGTTTCATTTTCAAAAAATAAAGGCTCAAGCGGCGGTTTTGAAGTCATCATGCCTTTTGTTTGATTTAATACTTTTACATGTGTAATTCCTTTTCCTGTACAAGAAAAAAACATCATTTCTTCTGCAGATTTTATTTTTTTCTTATTTTTCCCTTTTATAACCACCGTACACGTGTCAGTTTCAATTTCAACGTACGGTATTAATCCAAAATGACGTGTATCCGTATACTTCAAAACGTCTCATCATCTCCATTATTTTGCGTGCACTTTTAGGAAATCTCATCCCATCTGCATTTACGACAGCTGTCTCAAATTCATCATCTAACAGCGTATTTGTACAGTAATAATAAAGATTTTTTAATAGGTCAAATGTGTAAGCATCGCTTCCTGAAATACGAGGCAAAACTTTTTGCAATATCTGAAAATCAAACGCCTGATCAAATGTAAACACTCCGCTTTTCACTGCGTAAATTAGATAAAAGCATATTTCGTCGCGTACGCGGTAACCTATTTGCAAATCGACTTCTGTAAGCATCTCGTTGACGGTTAGCAGTTCATTTGTTACTTCGTGAATGAGCTCAGCATGTTCAACATACGCATCTTTTAAGTGAACGTATTGACTTTGAATTTGTACATTTTCAATACTGTGCCGAGGTGGCTCTCTATCATCTAAAAAATCAAAAGAATCTAGCTGAATCTTATTCAGCTCAATGGTGTTGGTACGATCTAACAACTTTTGACTGAACCCATGAGTTGTTTCATCCATATTAATCGTACCAATAATGAGAAGGTTAGACGGCAAATAAATATCTCGGAACATCTTATGTCCAGGAAATAAAGGAGCTGTTTTGATTTTCCCTTTTGACCAGCTTCTGCTTTCCATCACGCTTAAAATATCGCTAAAATAATGTTCAACTCGAGCTAAGTTCATTTCATCCAATATGGAAACATATGTATAAGCTGGATGCTGAATGGCTTGCTGCATAATCGACAGAAACGATCCTCTGCGAAAATCTCCTCTTAAATCAATATACCCTAATAAATCTGAACTATCGTGCCAATCGGGCCGAACTGGAATAAGCACTTGTCTTCCATTTTCAATCGTAGCACCGATACTATCTGCCAAGAGCTGCGCAAGCTTTGTTTTTCCCGTCCCGCTCATTCCTGATAAAACAATAAACGGCTTGGTCTTTAAAGCAAAGTAGGCGTTGGCTATATCTTGTCGTTCGTATGTAAATCCAGATTTCTTAATATACTCATGAATGTGGACGATGGCGTCTTTATCGCCCATCATCTCTTTGCTCATTCCGTATGTTTTTATATACTGTTCATGTATACTCAGCAGTAAATGCAAATCATCTTGAAGCTGATCATTGTTAGGTAAGTCTGCTATATTGTAAGGAAGGTAAAGAGCTACTCTATCCTCAAAGCTTTTCGCTTCCATGCTTGTACCAATGACAATATGATTATCTTTCAATACGCGGGCATGTTCAGGAGTAAAAAAACGAATGTCTTTCAGATCAGTTCCTTCCCCTGCATCTCCTTTAATCATGACTAAGTAAATGCGCTGACCGTCTTCACTGAATAAATATGCTACTATCACATCACTCTCTATATTCTTATTAGCAAGAGTCACGTAAGGAAATGTTTCAGCGTGGTGGCCCGATATACGCATTTCTTCTCGATTTATATGATCCAATCGATAAAGAGAAATCGGAAGCCTGCGTGTAAGCATATTTTCTACTTCGTGTTTTACAAGTACGTCTCCACCCATTTGTTTATAATGTTCCGCTACATAAAGCAGCCGATCGCGCAAACTCATCGAATTCTCTCCTTTCTGCCTTTACTGCAGTTTGTAAAAATAAAAAGCATCGTCAGCTGACCACGCAAAAGTTTCGTTTCTTTTATTATAGACGTTTTCTTCGTATCGTAAGCTATTTTATAACGTTAGAAAACACTACATTATTCTTTTCTCTACTTATCTCTACATATATGTTTATGTTCATTTTAATGAAACATGACAGAAAAGAAAAGCGTTAGGGGGCTTAATGAATGAAGAGGTAATGATACGAACAGAAAATTAGGCAGCTTCTGTACGCAGTGATACAATCGCCATTATGCTACACGATTATTTAATGTCTGATGCTTTTGGCTGAGTAAAGAAAAAAATAAAAATAACCAGCGGCAGCGCCATAAGAAAAATACTCGTCTCTGAAGGTCTTACTGTAGGTATATCCGTTAATGACATCTTAATCAGTCCTTTGTAAATTTTTCAACTAAGTCAGGATTTACATAAAAATGTTTTGATACGGTACGATGAAAAAACTGAGAGGATTGATTTAGTTCACTTAATGCAGGTTCTGTTTTAGGAACGCCAAAAATAGGTCCACTTACATTAATGGTAAACCTTCCAGAAGAAATAAAGGCGCCCGACACATTAATCTGGTTATTAAGCAGCAACGCCGCAAGAATTACATCAATCATATCAATAATGATATTAATTCCCGCATCTCCGCCTTTTCCTTCTATTCGGCTAGTTCCTGTAATAGGTCCCCCTACTGAAATACGAAAAGCTCCGGGTGTCACAAATACGCCTATAATTGTTATTTGGCCAGTTAATAATAATATAGCTGTTACTACATCCAGATTTCGTTGAATGGCAAAGATCAGTTCCCTTTCTTTGTCAAAGCCGCTTTTCCATTCCACATTCTCCACACCCTTAGCACATACTATTCTAAACACGTGTAAATGTTATTCTATTTTTTCTTTTTCCTGTCTCACTCCCGCTCCGAAAAGTGTAAAACAGATTTTACTGCGTCTTCAATTTCTTTATATCCTGTACATCTGCATATATTGGAAGCAAGCCACTCCTTTATAATATCGTCACTGCCTGAAGGATGGTGTTTGGAAAGCAAATGAGCATTCATGATAAAACCCGATGTGCAATAACCGCACTGAAAAGCAAAGTGTTTAATAAAAGCTTTTTGCATAGGTGAACTCTTCAGCCCTTCTATAGTCATTATTTCTTTCTCTTCTGTTTCTGCCGCTAACATGAGGCAAGATTTCATTGGCCGCTGATTTATCCCTACTGTACAAGCTCCGCAGTCCCCGTTTAAACAGCCTGGTTTTGCTCCGGTAAGGCCGAGCTTTTCTCTTAATACATAAAGCAACGTATCTGCTGTTCGGATATCAACCATTTTTTCTTCACCATTAACCTTTAGCTTAATTGTTATTCTATACCGTTCATCTTTTAGCACATTACCTTCCCCCCAACTCTGTGAAAATATCAAACAATAAATTTTTAATCACAAATTTGCGATAGCGATCCGACCCTTCTCCATCATTCAAAATCGGAGCGGGTATATACTCAAGAGCAGTTTGAATTCGAGCTTCTAATGGCGTTTCTTTATGATTTAGCACTTCTTCTATTTCTGCTGAGCGAAAAGGAAACGAACATACTCCGCTGAAAGCTACTCGAATGGTTCCTTCTGTTTTTAACGCTGCTATTGTCACTAACGGATATCCTGTATCCCACTGCTGGCGCTCTTTTATACTCATATATGGCAGGGCAGCATACTTCGTTTCAACAAACACCTGAACAAGAAGTTCTCCGTTTTTCAGCTGCAAACGCCGGTTAAAAAGGTCGTGAATCGAATAGATATTTGTTCCAGCAGGACCTGCCACCGCAAGTTGACTATCCGTTAAAAGCAGCGGCAATACCGCTTCTCGATAAAAAATATGCCCACAAATATTTCCTCCTAGCGTTATTTTATTTCGAGCCGTGTGATCAGCCACTTCGCTAGCAGACTTACTTAATAAAGGAAACAAATTTTTCTCTTCCAGTTCAGTTAACGTTACTCCTGCACCAAAAATCATCCAATCTTCATTAGCTTCGGTTTGTTGAAATTCAGGTATATTTTTTATATCAATAACAGCATGGGTAACAAACAAACCCAATCTGCCTAATGTCAGAACTTCGGTGCCGCCAGCATAATACCGCGGCTGTTTGCCTTGATTCTCTAACTCTTGAAACAAGGCAACTGCTTCTGAAACAGTTGCAGGTTTATAGTATTCAAAGTCAAACGAAATCATCTGCATTCCCTTCTTTCATTCTCCAAATCAATTCTGGAATAAGAGGAAGTTGATTTAATTCTGTTTCTGCTGCCACCGTTAAGCTGTTTCCTAAAGAAGCCGGCATACCAAGCAGCCCGTGTTCTCCGACTCCTCTAGCTCCATACGCCGCATCTAATTGAGGCGTATGAACAAAATCTACTAAGTACTCCGGATGCTCTCCGTAGCGAAGAGGACGATATTTCCGAAGCTGAGGATTTAAAATACGGCCATTTGAATCAAACCAAAATGTTTCTCTGCCTGCAAACGATAGTCCCATACTCATCGCACCCATGACTTGCCCTCTTGCCATTTTCTCGTTTAGCACGGTTCCTATATCAATAACAGAAATAGCTTTTACAATACGATATCTATACGTTCTAGGGTTATATTCCACTTCAACTCCTTCAGCTGCTACCGTCCATTCAGGCCCTGGACGCCCAGCTCCCGTTTCTTTATCCAAGTAGGTCATGCCTCTTAAAATATAGTTTCCTCTCCCTATGATTTGCCCTCCAATTGCATTTCCGTTCGGATATTTATAGCCATACACAATTTCTTTAAATTTCAAAGAAGTCTCAGGCTCATCCCGTAAAAAAACTTTTTCATTTTTTATTTCGATATCTTCCTCAGAAGCTCGAAATATACAAGAAGCTATCTTTTTTAATTGATTAATCACATCTTCAGCCGCTTCTAAAACCGCTCTTCCTGCCATAAAAGTGCCTCTGCTAGCCACCGTTTTCCAATGTTCAGGAGTCGTTTGAGTATCTACTTCCATTCGCACATGAATACGTTCCACGGGCATCTGCAATTTTTCAGCCAGTATTTGTGCTAGCACGGTTTTCGTCCCCGTGCCTAATTCAATAACGCCAGACATTAAATTCACGCTTCCATCCGGATTGAATGTGAGAATAACACCGGAACCTGCGTTTGTTTCAATTGTAGAGGTTTTCCAGACGCAGCTAATCCCTTTGGCAGTAATAAGGCCGTTTTCATGCACCGTTCTCTGTCCTTCCTCCCATTTGATCAGCTGCTTCAAGCGACGAATACATTCCGGTAAGTTACCGACGCTGCTAGACGTTAAACGTACTTGCGTAGGCGTAGTATCGCCCGGCAAAATAGCATTTTTTTCTCTAAACTCCAAAGGATCTATACCTGCTTTTTTAGCAAGGATGTCCATCGTACGCTCAAACGCAAACAATAGTTCTGAGTGGCTGAATCCTCGGAAAGGAGAAGCGTAAGGGTGATTTGTATATACACATAATGAATCACAAACAATATGTTCAAGACGATAAGGTCCCGTACAGTCAGCTGCTGCAGCTTTACTCAGGTCCGTTCCTTTATCTGCATAAGCACCGCTGTCAAACAAATAAAGAATGTCAGCAGCCTGCAAGAGTCCCTCTTTAGAACAACCTAGCTTGATTTTGGCATCTAGACCTATGTGAGCAGGCGAAGTGAGCATATCTTCTTCTCTTGTATTTAATATTTTAACCAGTCTTCCACCAACAGCTTTTGAAGCTATATAGGCAAGCAACTCCAGCTGGACAGCTGCTTTTCCTCCGTAGCCTCCTCCTACTAGCGGTGTTTCAACGATCACTTTTCCCGCTTCAATTTCAAAGTACTCACTGATTAATTTTTTCACCATAAAAGGAGCTTGAGAAGAAGTGATAATTTTAACTAATCCATTCGGAAGAATTTCAGCAGCGGCACTTCTTGTTTCCATTGCCGCGTGATCTGAAGGAGATAGAGAAAACGTTTCTTCAACTATTAACTCACTTTTTTGCCAACCTTCTTCCGTATTGCCTTTTCGTATTTTGACTCTGTTTGCTACGTTGGTGCCGGGCTCTGGATACACCGTTTCATCATGCTTGTAGATGTGCATATGTTCATGCACTAAAGGAGAATCCGGCTCAATAGCGGCGCTAGGAGAATGAACGACAGGTAACGGCTCATATTGAATATGAACAGCACTCGCCGCACGCTCAGCGAGTGCAGGATTTTCTGCTACTACAAGGACTACCGCTTCTCCGTGATACCGCACTTTTTCAAACGCAAGCGGTCGCCGGTCACGAACTCCTTCCCCGGTTAACGGCAAATGCTCACCGGTCACAACCGCGTGAACACCGGGAGTAGCAATCGCTGCTTGAACGTCTATTGCTTGAATCCTTGCATGAGCGTAAGGGCTGACCACTATTTTGGCATGCAGGGAACCTTTAAAACTGTAATCATTTGTGTACCTAGCCGTACCCGTTACTTTTTCTAACGCATCTTTTCGAATCACGCTTTTCCCAATAACATCCACTCTTTTCACCTCCATCAATCAAACCCGTCTACATTTCTCTTTATATATCTTTTTAATGAGTTCATACGCTTGTTTTGTATCAACATCCATAAAAAAGGAAGCGTCGGTACATTCATAAAACATTCCATTTCCAGGTCCGTTTTGCCTTATAATTTTTCTTGCTCCTTGATCTCCTTGCAGCTTATCCAAGCTTGAAAACATTTGTTTTGAAAATAAAACCGGTGCTCTGGCAATTCCTTGATAAAAAGAAGAAATATACGGAGCGGAAAAATGGTTCTCAAACAGAGAAACAAATGTATCTATCAGCACGATACTTATAAGAGGCTGATCTGCCAGCAGCACAATAATAGCATCAGCGCTTAATTCTTTTGCTTTTTTTAATCCGCATTTTAAAGACGCAGACTGACCTTTTAAGGCGCTACTACAAGAAGTATGACTCCACTTCTGCTGATATGCTTCTGAAAAAAGAATAGGGTCAATCCACTCAAGAGAATCTCCTTTCTTTGTGACTACTATCGTATGATTTACTTTTGAACAAACCGCTGTTCGTAAAGCTTTACTCCCTAAACATCCATTCCCTAAAGGCAGCAGCAGCTTATTGCTGCCCATCCTTTTACTAGCTCCCGCGGCAAGATAAACAGCAACAATATTTAACCCGGACATTTTCACCCCTTTTTCTCATCATACATTCGGAGGATCTCAATTAATTCAGCTACAATACTAACCGCAATTTCCTGCGGTCCTACCGCTCCTATAGAAAGTCCCACGGGCGAATGAATATGGGAAGGAATATCGGTATTCAATAATCGAAGCGTTCGCTTTTTAGACCCTAAAACTCCTATATACTTCACAGGACTTGATTTTAATAGCGAGAGAATTTCTTGATCGCGATAAAAATTATGCGTCATAATCACAACAAAATCATCGCTCTGAACGGACAAGTTTTTCTCTACTTCCTCCGGGAATCCAATCTGTATTTCCTCTGCTAGCGGAAAATGTTCCTTATTACATAAAGCAGGTCTCCAGTCGCATAAAGTAACAAAAAACCCCGTATTGGCAGCAAGTGATACTAAATATTTTGCATCGGCACCTGCTCCCCACATAATTAGACGAGGCTTCGGTTTATATAGATGAGCATATGTGAGCAGAGAGCAATTCGAAAGTTGAATACCGCTCTTTCTCCCATTCCAATCATCTGTTGCAAAAGATGATTCGTCGCTATTTGCACCAAATGTTTGGCCCGTCTTTTCTACATAAAAAGAGGTTGTTTGAATAAAGTCTTTTTCTAATTTTTTAATATGCAAAACAGGATTTCGGTTATCTAAATGACGTTTTACCCGCAGAAGATCTTGCTTCATCTTCGCAGTTACAGGTTCTAGGAGAATATAGAGAATTCCATTGCAACCTGCTCCTTGTCCCCACCCCGCATCACCTTCTTCTTTTAAATTGTACGTAACGGTTAATACGTGCTCAGTATCGAACAACTCTTTTACGCGCTCAGCAAGATCTGCTTCTACACAACCAGCGCTTAACATCCCAATGTTCTCCCCGTTTTCTTGAAACAGCATGGACGTTCCTTCTTTTAAATAAGAGGATCCTTCTACATGAATAATCGTTGCCAACACGCTTTTTACTGTTGATTTTTCTACAGTATGTAAAATGTCGTGCATTTTTATTATTTCCTCCTTTTACTACTGATTTTTTAAAATCTTTTCACGTTTTGTGGAGAACTAAAATACGCTACAGTAGGCTACTTCTGCTCTCGGAATGAATCCATGTATTATTCATATTTTCAACGAAGCTACAATAAGCTTTTAAAGACTTAGAAGAACTGTCGTTTGAAAGGAGAATAGTATGCTATTTGACTCAACAAAAATCAACCTAGGAAAATTGAACGTTCGCAGTGCTGATCAAGCAAGCAGTATTTCTATTGGAAATACGTCAAAAGTTACAAGGTATGTAACAGCAAAGAAAAATCAGGCCTTCGGACAGCAGCTCGCTGATCAATGTTTTTCAGCAGGATCTGCTTACAAAACTGTAGATAATGATTATGTAGATGCATTTGCAACAAAAAATGATAAATAAGGAGGAAACCATATGATTTTTTCGCCTATGGTCATTAACTTACAAGCCTTCAAAGTGAACGTTCTGGATAATTCATCTGTTTTAAGCATAGGACCTAATCAGCAGCTTGACGTGTTCGTATCTTACAAACGTAATCAAGGTCTAGGAGAATCAAACGGAGATTTTTCTCCAAACGTAACTCCGTTCTCATGGATTATAGATTCAGATGTAAACGATTCAAACTCAGTTAAAAACAGTGTAATTTAAGCTTCTACACCGCCTCTAACGAACATGACTAGCAGCATACCTTCATCTATTTGTCTATCAGTATTCAATCTGAAGCCTAATAAATATAACCTGCATCTGAACTGGCTATATTTATTAGGCTCTTTCTATAAAATGGGGACTTTTTGAAAAGATGATGGGCTGTCAATTTGATCTCGATCATCAACACAGCTTCTCGTTCCTATAAAGCCGCTATCATCACCGAAATTTTGCCCAAACCCCTGTGTTTTTTTATCTGAATTATTCCAGTCTGCTA
Organism: Priestia sp. D51; assembly: GCF_053345675.1. Taxonomy (NCBI): domain Bacteria; kingdom Bacillati; phylum Bacillota; class Bacilli; order Caryophanales; family Bacillaceae; genus Priestia; species Priestia sp. D51. The sequence continues at coordinate 84,112 of NZ_JBLTIR010000002.1, forward strand.
GTAAATTCTGTCCGATATTTACTGCAGACGCATTTTCAAAGGAATTTATCTTTAGCATTAAAATATTAATGTTTATAGATGCACCTGACATTTAAACCACCCCCTTTTCAAACTATATTCAAATTCCATCTTTTTATGATGTGTGGTAAGGAGGAAACCATATGGACTTTGATAAACTTATGCAATGGATGGAATTTGCTAAAAAATATCAAACAAACGACTTTTGGAACGGTGTTTTTGATCAAACTGCTTTTAACGAATTTATGAAAGAAAATATGGATATGACTGCCCAGGATTCGCATCAGGCTCCTCAACCTCCTAGAAGTAATTTTCCACCTATCGACATTTATGTTACTCCTCACGAGATCATTGTTATCGCTGACCTGCCTGGTTATCTAAAAGAAAACTTGCACGTTTCTGTTTCAGGCAGCCGGCTTCTATTAAAAGGCTCGCCCCACCCTCTCATTACAGGGCAGCCTGTTGTACAAGAACGACCTTCTGGAGATTTCAACCGAATTATCGAATTGCCTGAGCCTACAGATGCGCATCATCTGCGTGCAAAATTTGAAAATGGACTGCTTATTCTTTCTTATCACAGGCAGTTTTTTCAAGAAGAGCGTATTCATATTGAATAAGGTTTAGTAGTTTTACGAATGAAATGTAATGCTGCACATAAGCATTTATAAATGCAAAAAATTTAATATTAACTCCCAAACTGAATAAATATGTATTTATCTAACTGTGATTACAGAGGAAATAAGCCCAAGATGAGGAGAAGCGAAATGTCTATGAAAGGATTTTTCAACCCCAAACAGACTAACCAACATCTTCAAACTGAGCTAGCGGACTTCAAACATCAAATCAAGCGTATTAACACGCTTGAAGTTCACATGAACCGTTTTTTAAAACTCGAACCGCAAATGGGTTCTCTCATAATGTTCAAAAAAAAGCTGGAGGCTCAGCCAGTGCTTTCCAACGATTCTTCATCTTCACAAAGAGATGCTCACAAAAACACTGAACAATCATATACAAAAGACATGCAAGAGACTGCTAGGCAGCTTCATTTTTTAAAAGAAAAAGTAGCGCAATTGGAACAAATCATCTCCACGCAAAACCCTCGCGATAAAAAGAAAGAAGCTGTGCCTTATCCGGATATAGCTAGCTTAGTAGAACAATCTGTAGAGAAACAAATGGCTCCTTATCTCGAAAAAATGACCGAACTAGATAACAGAGTTTCAGCATTAGAGCGAAGCATGTCGCTTTTAACTGAAGTACAGGTGGACATGCTAAAACGAACGTCTTCTCTTCAAGAAGAAGTAAGATTGATTCATCAAAAAGCGGCACTTTTAGAAAATGCTCCTCCGCCTATTCATATTGATAAATTTTTTCTTGATAAATACGAACAAAACAACAATATTGGCCAAGTGGGCATTAAGGAGCTCGGAGGTGCTTTAAACATCGGAGCTACATACGGAAGCGGAGCTATACCAAAGGATTTTACGGACCAAATCCAAAAAGATATGGAAGAGTTAAAAAACGCTAAATCAGATATTTCTTCTGGTAAACCGAAGCCTGCACAAGAGGATAAAGAGAATTCTTCTTCCGCTTTCGAAAAAGAAGAAGCGTATACAGAAGTTCCTATTTTTGATGAAGATGATCCAAAGGAAGAGTCAGTCTAAAAAAGTTATAAAATTATATTTAGTTATGACTAGAATTTTTGCAAGCTATTCTTTACACTATAGGTAATAACTTCAAAAAAGGAGATATGCTGATGCCAAAGCTTTTATGGAGAATAGGTGCTGTCATGTTGCTAATGTGTGGAGGCTTTATCTTTTTATTTATTGCTGCTTCGCAAATGATGGTTCAGCAATACAAACCTTTTTTTAGACGCGAGAGTGCATAACTCTCGCGTTTTTTTATTGAATAATATCCTGTTTATGGTAATATATATATCAAAAAGATATAGGTGAGGAAAGTAAATGAAGGAAAATCAAACGACATATGCGATTTTAGGACTGCTTACCACTGAATGCAGAACTGGTTATGAAATTAAGCGGTTAATGGATCGAAGTTTAAATCATTTTTGGAAAATTAGCTATGGTCAAATTTATCCCACTTTACAAAAGCTTGTGAATGAAGAACTAGCGACGGTAAATTCCGTTGCTCAAACTGATAAGCCGGATAAAAAAGTGTACGCAATAACAACTAAAGGAAAAGAAGTTCTGCAAGATTGGCTGCGTGAACCTATTAAGCAGCTCCCCTCAGAACGAAATGAACTTTTGTTAAAACTATTTTTTAGTAGTCACCAAGAAAAGCAGCTCACAATTTCGCAGTTAAAAAACGCTCAGCAGAAACTAACTGAACGCTATCACATGTATTGCGGAATCGAAGACAGCATTTCTAAAAGCCCTTCTCCTGACAGAACGTATTGGCTTATTACCCTAGACTACGGTAAACGAACAACTCGTGCTTCGATGGAATGGTGCAAAGATACGATTAATAAATTATATGATGAGGAGGCGCAGAATTTATGATTCATTCCAATCGTGTAATGGCTAAGCCCGGTCAGGATCTGATCGTCTTTGTTATAGGAATGCGTATTAATAAATGGACAGCCGTACACAAATGGCTCCCTGTATTTAAAGCAATGCCTCCTATGATTCGAGAGTTGTATGCAAACAAAAATCTTGGCTTTTTATCTTTGCAAGGATCTTTTAATTTAAGAACCATTACGCTGATTAAATATTGGGAGTCAGTTGATCAATTGACCTCCTATGCCAAAGGTCCTCAGCACTTAAAAGCTTGGAATTCTTTTTATAAACAGGCTTCAAAAACGAATGCAGTTGGCATTTATCATGAAACTTACGTCATTCCTGCAGGAAATTACGAATCAGTATATGTGAATATGCCTTCGTTCGGCTTAGCTAAAGCTCTTGGATCTGAAACCATAACGAAGCATACTCAAACTGCTAAAAAACGTTTGAATGTTAAAAGAGGTTAAGACATGACGAAATGAATCCAATCTAAAAACGAACAAATGGGATGCATGAGCTGAGCCGCTTGTGACGCCGCAGTTGATTTCCATGCAAGGCTTCGCTTTCCGCGGGCGGCCGGTGATCCTCCTCGTCGATTCCGCTCCTGCGGGGTCTCACCTGTTCCGCTTTTCCCGCAGGAGTCTTCGCCTTGCCCTCCAATCAACTGCTAAAAGGAATGACACAGATGAAACATACGTTCACCCTAACAAAAGAAAAAAACACGAACCCTTGATTAACATGTTTGATCAAGGGTTCGTTTTTCACTTGAGCTAAAATACTTTTTCCTCAGCCTCTTCATTACATTTGTTATACATATATTTTCAGCATTTGATTGGCACCTTTTTGAAATTCATACGGGACATCTGCTATTTCTGTTCCATTTACTAGAGGCGCAATCTCTTCTAAAAGCTGCGGCAAATAGGTAGAAATCTTGCCGCTCAGGTCCGTTAAAGGAAACAAGCGCACTTCCTCTTTTGTAACGCGTATCAGTTCTTTTAAAGCCTCTAAATGAAACGGATAATCTAACCGGTCGCTGTACATAAATAAAAAGTTTGCACAAAGCGTTAAATCAAATTCGTTCTTTTGAAACGGCAAATTAGGAAGCGCTCCGTACTGATAGGCTTCGGGGCTCTTTTTCATATGAGCAATACAATCTTTTAATGCTCTTTTTCGATGTTCAGTTAAATTATCAATAGATGAAAAATATTTCCACACATATTGCTCCTGTACGTGCTGCATTTTATTCATCGTATGAATTAAATCCAGGCTTCCCTTCTTTTCAAGCTCTTCTGCCGTAAATTTATAGGCAATATCACAGCTAGTAGCCGCCGCACCTTGCTGCAAGGCATGAGCAGTAAAAGAACAGGCTCCGCTAGCACAATCTAACACTTTTTTTCCTTTTAAACGCTTGTCATTCAAATTAAACATAGCTCTATACTCTTCAAACGTTCTGCCGATAAAAACAACTCGGTCAATTCCTAACTTTTTCTCTGCTAAACTCAACTCTACTCAGCTCCTATCTTTTACTTAGACCTTTATTTTACAGAAAATTGGATTAAATTCCAATAGTTTATGTAGTAATTAGGTTAATCACCATCTTTTGAAGCACTAAAAACAAGGCCCAACACATAACTCCTATGGATAAACTCACAAACAAATGAAGAGAGTTTTTTACACAAATATAGACGACAGCAAGTAATAAAATAGTGCCTGGGAGTCCATAAAGAACGCCAAGCGTAAACTGACTGACCACTTCTTTTTTCTCCTCGCACTGACAACCATATAATACTTAGTAAGCTCACAATTGGAAGAGCAGCCACGATTCCACCGTATGCCGGAAATCTTTTGGCCATTTCTGTTACCCCTGCAATAATAAGAGCCGACATTAAAATTTTGATGATACTATACATGTTCTGCACGCTCGCTCAATAACTGAAAAGCCTGTTGAATTAGCTGTTTTTCAGATGCTGTCATTTCGCGTAAAATAGCTGATACTTTTTCTTCATCCAAGCTTGAATTCCGTTTTAAGATGTCTTTTCCTGCTTCTGTTAAATGCAGAATTACTTTTCTTTCATCCTGTATATCTCTATTTTTATACACATATCCTTTCTTGATGCTTCTCTTTACATGTTCAGATGCCGTATTATGTGAAATAGTTAAATAATCTGCGATTTCTCTTATTCCAACCGAAGATGATTTGTCGATATGCTGCAAAAGACGTATGGTTTGGTGCGTAATTTTCTCTTGATGCGTATAGTGCAAATGATAATAAATAGACGTCCAATAGCTGTTTAACTCCTCTACTTTCATGATCCTGCTCCTTTATATCGTATTTTTAGTTATTATCGTATTATACGATATATATTACAGAAACGACAGCCAGTTTTCAATACTCCTTTCTTTTTATCTTGCATCTCACATAATAATACGATTTAACAGTTACACTAATTGTACACACTGTGAAAGGCGGTTGTATGACATTGATTCTTCGACTGTTAAAATGGGTTCCGAATCTCTTTACGATTGGAAATTTGCTAAGCGGCGTATTTTCCATAGCCTTTAATATGAACAGCTACGAACGCTTAGCTGCTCTTTTTATTTTTCTAGCCGCTTTTTTCGATTTATTTGACGGCAAAATTGCGAGAAAGCTAAAAGTTAACAGTGAGTTTGGTGTAGAGCTAGATTCTTTGGCTGATATTATAAGCTTTGGCGTAGCGCCTGCAATGCTATTTCATACTCTTTCTCCCCACTCTTGGCTAACCGTACTCGCTTTTATGATTTATCCAAGCATGGGTGCATTAAGGTTAGCTAAATTTAGCGCAAATCCAACCGTAGGTTATTTTATAGGACTGCCTATTCCTTTTCCAGCTCTAATTATCGCACTGCTCGGCATGTTTTATTATGTGAATCCTTATCTTATGATTATTTTAGCCATTTTGATGGTGAGTCCTATCCGGATCATGAAAATTTAGATGCCATAAAAGACAGACAAAATGCCTGTCTTTTATAGCGCTGTCCATTCCTCACACAGCATTTTATGCTTAAATCTCAGCTCATGTTCTCTTTTTTCAAGCTGAGCTTGTAAAGACAGCCACTCCTTATTATCAGGTGCTGAGCATAATTTTTCTTCAAGAGACAGTAAGGAATCCAGTACGTCTTCAAGCTGAGCAGCAACTTCTCTTTGCTGTTTCATGTTCATTTTTTTCAACAGTAGTTTTTCATTTTTCTTCATTTTTTTCACCTCTTTCTTTTCTTTACCCGATGATGAGTGTTTTAGTATGAAAAGCACGTGATTAAAAATAGTTTTATCGTAGTAAAGACCCTTTAATAGCCTATTTTTTATCTTTGTTGATTATTTAGAACATAGTTTAATAAGATATAGTTACAATTAGTAATACTTTTACAAACCGTGATATACTAAAAAAAAGAAAGGATGATGAATAGAGAATTATGCTGCAAAAATTTGGTTTTTCTCAGTATGAAAGTCAAGTATATGAAGCGCTGCTTGCGAATGAAGGTCCGCTGGATGCTAGTTCGATTGTTACGTATTCGCATGTTCCAAAAGCAAAGATTTATGAAGTACTTAATCGTTTAATTGATAAAGGCATTGTAGTAAATACATTGTCCGGGAAAAAGAAACTTTATTCAGCGGTAGCCCTTCAAACCGTCATTCAAAAACTTACTGCTGATTTTGAAAATGACATTAATGAATTAAAAACATATAAAATTAAAAGAACGTTTACAGATGATCATGTTTGGAGTTTAAAAGATAAATCCTCTATTTCTGCTCACATTGAACAATTGATTCACGAAGCGGAATCTTCTATTATTTTATCGGCTTGGAATGATGAGTTGGAACATTACCGCTCATTGCTAGAAGAAAAAGAGAAACAAGGCGTAAACGTCGAGGTCTTAACCATAGGAAACTTGCAGACTGCCCTCAAACATTTACATACATTAAATCCAATAGATGATCATAAAAACCTTGAGCCGTCGCAGTTGATTATTGTTGACGATGCCTACCTTTTATTTGCCGGCATTGAACATGAGACATGGAAAGCAATAAAAACCATGTCGCAGCCGCTTGTAAAAGTTTTTGCTGATTTCTTTTATCATGATGTCGCACTTACCCATATTACAAAGAAATATCAAGAGCAGCTTCTTCAGGATTCTGAGATCATGGAGCTGCTTACTCGACTGCGATATTAAAAAGGTTACTAATTCATTAGTAACCTTTTTAATATTACCTATTGAAATCCACTCTAAAAAAGGTTACTATTCTAGTTGTAACTTTTTAAAGAGGGGGTTTTTTGATGAATAAAAAAGTTTACATACTTGCGATTGCTTCTTTTGTTGTTGGAACGGTCGAATTAATTCTAGGAGGCATCTTGGACTTAATTGCCGATGCATTTCATGTATCACTAGCAAAAGCAGGTTATTTAATCTCTATTTATTCGTTTGTTTATGCTTTGTCTGCGCCGATTTTACTAAATGTGACGGCTAAGATAGAGCGGAAAAAAGTTTATATGTGGACATTATTTATTTTCTTATTGAGCAATGTATTTTCAGCCTACAGTTCAGGTTATTATATGCTATTAATCGGGCGTATCCTCGCTGCTGCGAGCGGCTCTTTTATTATTGTCCTATCTACCACAATGGCCTCTAGAATGGTAAAGCCTGAATATCAAGGCAGAGCAATTGGCGTTGTGTTTATGGGAATCAGCGGCTCACTTGTTTTGGGTATTCCTCTTGGTATTTTGATTGGAAATGCGCTTGGCTGGCGTCAAGTATTTGTTATGATTGCAATCTTAACTGCTATTATTATGATTACCGTTTGGTTTACAATGGAACGTCTAGCTCCCGCTCCAATTGTACCTTTAAAGACTCAGATAAAAGCTTTACGCAATAAAAAAATGCTTGCTATTCACCTAGCAACATTGTTTGTACTGGCGGGCCATTTAACGCTTTATGCGTACTTCACGCCATTTTTACAAGAAACGCTAGGATTAAATACAACGATGGTGACCATTATTTATGGTATTTTCGGTCTTGCTGCAGTGGCAGGAGGAGGACTTGGAGGAGCTGTTTCTGATAGATGGAACCCTTCTTCGTCTGTTATCACCATGATTGCTCTCTTTTTTGTTAGCATGATTGCTATGCCGTTTGGCGTTCATTTGCCATTCGTTGTGTTCTTGCTTCTTATGATTATTTGGAGTGCGCTCAGCTGGGCGGTCTCACCGGCTCAAAGCAATTTAATTATTCATAGTGCACGCGACACGTCGGACATTTTAATCAGCACCAATGCAGCGATTTCACACGTAGGAATTGCGATCGGCTCCTATGTCGGAGGAATTGTCGTTAATCAATACTCTGTTATTTATAACGGCTGGGTCGGGTCTATTTTTGTATTGCTTGGTCTTTGCTTCTCTCTTTATGCGGTAACACGAACAGAAAGCACAGCAGATACGCTTCACAGTAAATAAGCTTTTAGAAAAAAAGCGTACACACATAGTGTACGCTTTTTTTGATTATGATTGGTCTCCATGCATTTCAGCTGCAAATTGAGATTCGGATATAACGATAAAACCATGCTTTCTTAACAACGCAGTCGTTACCCCTTCACCGGCTATTTTAACACCTAGAAATGCTCCGTTATATATATGTTCACTTCCGCATGAAGGGCTGTTTTCTTTTAGTACAATAACAGTAGCTTTTATTTCTTTTGCGATGCTCAGTGCCTTATAGGCCCCGTCTATATATATATCTGTCACGTCTTTTCCCGATTGTTCAATAACTCGCGCATGTCCGTTTATTACGTCTATTCCCGTTCCTTTTATAATTTCTGCCGGTTCTCTGGGCGTGTGAAATCCACCTAATAGCTCTGGACACATCATCACCGCTTCTTTATTTTCAACGAGCGCTTCCATTTCCTTAACTAAGGCACTGCTTCCATTATATCTGCAAGCTTGACCTGCTAAGCAGGAACTAACTAAAATCACAGAATTCTCCCTCCCATAAAAAAACACTTCTCATTCATCATACAGAGAATATATGACGAATGGAAGTGTTTACCTTTTATATTCTATTCGAGATCGCGCTTTGCCTCCTGCTCTTTGTCTCGATCCGTTTTCGCTTCAAATTCAGAGCGAGTCATTACGTCCTCTACGTGCATATTTACTTCTACTACTTCTAAGCCCGTCATATCGTGAACTGATTTTTTCACGTTATGAACAGTTTCAGAGAAAATGGCTGGAACGTTTTTTCCGTATTCAACAATTACTTTTAGATCAAGGGCAACTTGCTTTTCTCCAACTTCAGCGTTAATCCCTTTTGTGATATCTTCCGTGCTGCGGAAGCGATCTGTTAACCCGCTCATAAATCCGCCGCTCATAGATAAAATCCCTTTAATTTCATTAGCTGCCATTCCAGCAATCTTTTTAATAACTTGATCTTCAAATGTTAATGTATTTTGATTTGTATTTTCCTGAGATTTTACTGCTGTATTTGTTTCATTAACTGCCATAACTAACATCTCCCTTAAAGTGATTTTCTATCTTCCTTTAGTAAAAAATCCTACCCAATTATTTAGGTCTAAATGACCATCTCGCCACTTCCCAATTACATAACCAATTCCCATAAAAGCTACAATTAGCAGCGTGGGGCCAAAACCAATTGTTAATAGTAAAATTGCCAACACTAAACCTGCCAAAATACCAAGTACTCGGCCACGGTATGGAATCAATTTATCTGGAGTACCCATTATGTCCCTCCTTCATCACACAACACGCTCTTTCTTTCGCGTTTGTGTGTCTGTTAAATCGATGCGGACGGAGTGAACGGGAAGCTCAAGTAAAGCCTCTACGGCACGTTTTGTTTCAAGCTGCATCTCTTTTCCTAGTGTTGGTAGTCCATCTCGTCCAAACAGCGAACAGTTAATATATAGACTAACTCTTTCTTTACGAGAATGAATAGATGCTTGGACTTCAGGAGAGCGTATTCCCTGAAAGCTTCTAATTGCTCGCAAAGCTGTAGATTCAATCGTGGCTTTAGAAATGGTTATTTTGCCTTCGCCTGTCACAATTGCTAAATTCTTTTTAGGCGGCCTGCTAAATATGCCTGTTAAAAGAAAAATAATAAAAATAACAGCTAAAAATGCGCTTATTGACAATATTGTGTAGTAAAACCACTCCTGATGCTGCCACTTTTCTACCCAGTTTGAAAGGTGAGGAACCCTATAAACCATCAGTGCTAACATACCGGAACAAATCAGTCCTGCAATTCCAATAACTGCGATTAAAAACCGATTAAAATTATTCAATTTTCCACCTCATCTCAACGTGAACTCCTGCTGTTTTTTAGTTATGTGTATAGAAAAAGCAACGAGATATTCAATAGTTACCCGCGATATTTTTTTAATAAACCTTTTAACTGTAAAACTGAATATAAAAAAACGACTAGGTTTCCCTAGTCGTTTTCCACGTCTCTATACGTTGTCTCGTGAGCTTTGATGAACTTATTACCGTTTATTAAACCGCCAATTAATAAAATAGCGGCCGTTAAATAAAACCAGACCATTAAAATAATAATACTTCCAAGCTGACCATAGATTTGCGAGTAGCTTCCAAACTGGACATAGTATCCAAATCCGGTAGATACGACTTGCCATCCTAGCGTGGAGAAAACAGCTCCTGGAAGTACATCTTTCCACGTTACTCTTGCGCTTGGCATCAGTTTGTAAAAAAGAATAAAAAAACCTAATAAAAATAATGTCCCAATTCCCCATCTAATTGTCGTCCAGCTTTGAAACCATATGTCAGGAACATGGACTTTTGTTAGGACCAAATGTCGAATGACCTCTTCAATAATTGGTACAAATAATGAAATAGCTACTACAACCATAAAACCAAAAGTTAAAATTAAATCATTGATTAAACCGCGCAAAAACGTTTGTTTTCTTTGAATATGATACGCGTCATTTAACGAACGAACCAAAGATTGTATAGCCATAGATGCGAGCCAAAAAGTCGCCAATAAACTAAAAGATAAAACTTTTTTCCCGCTATTGTTAACTGTTTCAATTGACCGTTCAATTACGTCGTAGGCGCTTTTAGGTGTAAATGGTTCAATAAATATCAGCAGATTGTTTGTATCAATTGGAAAAAAACTCAGCAGAGAAAAAAGAAAGATAATAAACGGTACAAAAGATAACAAAAAATAGTAGGCTGTTTGAGCAGCCTGATCAAAGAAACGCTCCGTAAAAAAACGAGCGGCAACGGTCTTAGATGTTTGAATCATACAGCGTTCTCCTTTACTTTCGCTTCACTCTACAGTGAAATTCATATTCAATTTTTTATGTTCAACATGGATTGGATAAGTTTCGGCTTATAAAGCTTTCCTTTTCCATTATCCGCGGTTAACAAAGAATTTAACCTGTAAAATTATACAGCCGGTTCATAAAGAAGATATTATTATAATTACATCTGCCATTACCACCATATCAATAGATCTTCTTTTTCTTTCATAAAACCGTAAATTCTTTGGGGGTGTATTCCCTTTTTTCTTACACCTTAAACTTTTTACGCTATGTTAAAAAAGTAAAACATAAGAGCCCCGATCAGCATCAGCATAATCATTGAAACGAAAATAACTAAAACGTGAGAAGATTGATACGTTTGGCTGTTAATTTTTTTACGTGTTGAAAAATAATGATAGGTTGAGAAAAGAAGCAAACCTGCACTTGCAGCTAAAGAAAAGATGATAACAGCAATAATAAGAGTATCGGCTGCTTCATTTAATTTTTTTCCGGAATTAAAATGCAGGCCGCCTGCAACAAAACCAATGCCAAGTGTAGCAATAGACGTTCGAATCCACGCTAAATACGTTCGTTCATTTGCTAAATGCTGCTGAATATAAATAGATTCATTTTCTTTTTTAGTCATGCACATACCACCGTCCTTTTATATGTCTTCTATTATAAATAAATGCTCAAACGAAAATAAATTGAGGACGCTTCATGCCACATTATACCCGAAAAAAACGAATCATTACCATTTTCAAGCGGTCGAAAGAGCTTCTTCACAAACTAAAAAAAGCCAACCCCAGTTGGCTTTTTTTAGTTTGTGAAACATTTTCTTTATCTTGATCATGCTGATATTCCTCGTCCCAATAATCAGCGTTTTGAATTCCTAATTTCCCAGGAGAAAAGACAGGATCTATGCCTTGTTTTCTCTGCTCGCGATAATCTTTTAAGGTTATTGAAGCAGGCTTAGCTAAAATCAAAATTGCAATTAAATTGAACCAACCCATTATTCCAACTCCGATGTCTGCTAATGCCCATGCAGTTTCAACTGTTCGGATAGACCCGTACAAAGTAGTAGCTAAAAGAGCTGCCTTAAGGATCATGGATACTATTTTATTTTGTTTGCCTTTCATTACGTAAGCTAAGTTCGTTTCCGCAATATAATACTGTGTGGATATAACGTATATTTTAGACAGATTATCTGACGCTTTTTTCAGTGAAGCATAAGTTCTTTACATATCCGCTACTGTTACAGCATAAGGTAATGAGTGAACTAAGGGTCACTTTATGTTCTAAGCGGAGTGTAACCGCAGCACATCTTTCTGTTTTTATTTCATGTTAATAGTTCACTAAGTGAATCATTTTATTTTTAAATATTTCTGATATGTGGTATAATTTAAGCTGATAAAAAGATGCTGCATGTATGCTAAAAGAGCAGGCCATATGGTTTCGCTCTTTTGTTGTTTTTACGCTATGCGGCACAATGAAAGAAGGAAATAGAATGGAATTATGGAAACGAAACTTGTACATTTGCTGGTTCGGTTCTTTTTGCACCACAGCCGGGATGAGTTTAGTTATTCCGTTTTTACCGCTTTATATTGAAAAGCTGGGGGTTCACGATACAAGCTCCATCAGCAGATGGGCTGGTATTGCATTTGGAGCTACCTTTTTAATGGCTGCTATTGTTTCTCCTTTATGGGGAAGTTTGGCCGACAAATACGGCCGAAAGCTGATGCTCCTTCGCGCAAGCTTGGGTATGGCAATTGTTATGACTTCTATTGGTTTTGTACAAAATGTCTATCAGCTTGTCGGACTGCGCTTTTTAATGGGGGCCGTTTCCGGCTTCATCTCTGCAGCCATTACGTTAGTAGCGACTCAAACGCCTAAAGAGCACAGCGGTAAAGCATTAGGGACGTTGTCTACAGGGGCTGTATCAGGATCTTTATTAGGACCGCTAGTAGGCGGCTACTTAGGAGATACAATTGGATTGCGTCACGTCTTTTTCGTGACAGGTGCATTTATGTTTTTGTCTTTTTTAATTGTAAATTTAATTCAAGAAGACAAAAAAGAGACGACGAAAACCACGAAAGAATCTAACATTGGGTTACTTTCTCTTAAGAATTCAAAGGCCGTGATTGGTGTATTTGTTACAACTTTTTTACTGCAGCTTGCGGTTATGGCTATTCAGCCAATCGTTACACTGTATGTAAAACAACTGTCTACTCATACCGATCACCTTGCCCTTATTTCAGGTTTTGTCGTGGCGGCAACAGGAATATCAAATATTTTAGCTGCATCCAGACTTGGCAAAGTCAGCGATCGCGTGGGTCCTCAAAATGTGCTTCAAATATGCCTGCTCATCGTAGCGGTTATTTGCGGCTTGCAGGCCTTTGTGCATAGTACTTGGCAGCTATTTTTACTACGTTTTTTACTCGGTTTTGCAATGGGAGGATTGTTACCTTCTATTAATTCTTATTTGAAGAAAATTGTGCCGGACTCGATTACAGGTAAAATGTTTGGTTATAATCAAACAGCACAATACTTCGGGAATTTAGCTGGCCCAGTTATTGGCGGACAAATTGCCGGAGCTAAAGGAATTCCTTACGTATTTTTAACAACGAGTGTTCTTCTACTGTTGAATGCTGGGTGGGTGTATTATCAGCGCCATCACAGACAACAGCTAGACGGTAAAGCCGCATAAAAAACCTTCCGTGTTAACGGAAGGTTTTTTTATTACCACAAGGGTTCTTCTTCGCTGCTTACTTCATAAGAAAGTGGCATCATAACAACCGCTGCTATGAAGAAAATAAGCTCCGCGACAACAATGGATGGAAAGGAAAAGTCAAATAGTGAGAGAATAAGCCAAATAATAAGGGGTGCAAATGAGTAGATTGATAATCGCTTTTGGGATTTTGCAGAGATATACTGTTGTTTGTCACAGTGTGGGCATTCTAAAACGTTTCTAAATGTTAACAGTTGTTTAAAGGTTGTCCTCCAGTTCCATTTATGATTACAATTTTGACAGGTGGCCATGGGCATCACGCTCCTAAAAAGAATTTATGTACATATAAAGTATACGTACAAGTTGGTAAAGAGTTTCATTTTTATGATTAAAAACGTTTTTACTATTATAACATAAAACAAAATAAAAGGCTTTTTACAGGAAAAAGCCTTTTATGTCAACGTTTATTTAGAAACAGCTTCATTCGTTTGAGAAGTTGTTTTTACTTTTATAACCATAGTAACAAAAGCGAGCAATCCAAGAATCGCTGCTACAAGAAAAGGAGCTTGAGGCGCTACGGCATTGCCGATAACTCCTGATAATAAAGGAGCAAACGCTGCGCCTAACCATCTTAAGAAATTATATCCTCCAGATGTAATTCCTCGTTCATAAGGAGATACTTCCATTACATGACTCGTAAATAAGGCATTATTAAGTCCTGATACAAGACCTGCTGCCATAATTAAAACAATGCGCAACCATGTTGCATCAAAGGCAAATAAACAAATTAAAATAAGTGAAAAAACAATTAAGCTAACATGTAACACTTGTTTTGGCTGATATCTTTTTTCTAACTGATGTGCTAAAACCGCTGAGCCATAAGCTAAACATAATCCCCACCCAAAGAAAACAAAGCCAATTTGAAGAGCTCCGATCGATAGAATAAGCGGCGTATAAGCTAACACTGTAAAAAATCCGTAGTAATAAAGCATGCCTGATACAGCGCCTTGAGTAAATGGTTTTAATTTATAAAGTTTAACCATGTCTTTAAAACCTGCTGCTTTACGAGGTTTAGTGCTTGTAGGCTGTTTAACAATCGTTAATACTAAAATAAAGGCGATAAAAATTAAAGCACTTGTACCGAAAAACGGCAATCTCCAAGAAGCATTTCCTAACACGCCTCCTACAAGCGGCCCTCCGGCCATTCCCAAACCAATTGCAGCTTCATATAATCCTACTGCTTTTTTCACTTCACCTGATAATGCAATAAGCAGCGTCATAGCTGTTGCAAAGAAAAACGAATTACCAAGTCCCCAACCTGCTCGGAAAATGGAAAGCTGAGGAATGTTGTTAGAAAACCCGCATAGGGCTGCAAAAATCGTCACAATGATAAGTCCTGTTACCATTAAGCGCTTGTCTCCTACACGTGACGCTAGGATGCCTGCTGGAATCATCATAATAGCCATCATTAACAAATAGGAAGTAAATAACATTTCTACTTGCCAATGAGAAGCTCCAATTTGCTTAGCAATTTCCGGTAAAATCGGATCTACTACTCCAATTCCCATAAATGCTAAAAAAGTAGCTACTACCGTAATAATTTGACCTAATCGGTTAGTTGAATGCTGTCCTTCCACTCTTTCATCTCTCCTTTTGTTTTTGTTTTTTCATGTATTTCCATAGCAGATTCTCGCATTTCTTTTAATTCTGTTTTAAATGCCTGCATTTTTACGACTTTAAAATCAATCATCTTGATTTGATTTTCTAGCAAATCTTCTATTTGCGTGATCTCTTTCACTGACAACCCTTGCCGCTCACTTCTTTCTTCAATCATTCTTTTAAGCGACATAAACTGCTGCAGCTCCTGTAGAGAAAAACCGAGAACTTCTTTTGCTTCCGCTACTTTTCTTAGTTCTTTTACCTCTTCTTCGGAATAAATTCGTGCATTTCCTTTTGTGCGCTGCGGGGGTAAAATGAGTCCAATCTCTTCATAATACCGAAGAGCTCGCTTGGTCAAACCGGTCATTTTCGTCACGTCATCGATTAAATACATATGTTTCACCTCACCTCTCATTAACATTAACGTTAACGTTAATCATTCATATACTCATTATAGATTAACGTTAACGTTAATGTCAACAATATTAAGGTATTTTATGTAAATCTTAAAAATATGTGCACGAAAAAACCTATTGAAAAATCAATAGGTTACATCAATATGTCATATAGCTGCTGTGCTGTTTCTCCTGTTACTTTACCGTACACTCCTCTTTTTTTAGAAGTAAGTTCCGCACTATCGGAGGTGAATCGTACATTGTATACAGCGCCCTCATAAGTAAGCTGTACATCTGGGTCAAGAGCGACGCTGTAATCAGCTTTTTTCCATTGAATTTGTTTCATAATTGATTCTACAGTTAAAGCATCTTCTGAACTTAACGTTTTATCTCCTGCTTTTATAGGCTTGCCCTCCCTGTTTTTATTAAATTTTAGTTCCGAATGAGAAGATGAAAATTCAAGCTGGTTTTTATCATGCGCTACGAAATCTTGGGGTAGTTCTACATAGCGGACAACTTCTCCTTCGTGTACAAACACAAGCATTTGATCAGTAGCAGATATTTTTTTCATCACTTCCTCACTAACCGGTGCGTTTACAAGTTTTTCTACGTCGGCTTTCTTGCTTTTGTTTGTGAATAAATATCCTTTTTCCCATTTAAAATCACTTAACTTCGATACATCCACTGAGCTTACACCTTTTTTTTCAAATGATTGCTGAATATTCTCTCCCATTTCTTTGTCGTTGGTGACTTGGGCATTAGAACTGCACCCTACTAAACAACAGAAAATAATGCCTATTACTATAAGAACCTTCACTTTTGCCTTCCTCCTCTCTACCATTCTTTTATAAAATCCCAACTTTGTACCATTTTAACATATAATTCCTATTTTTTGCGAAAACAAACAAAGAATACGCTTACATAATTTCACGCATATAATTTCTGTTTATTTATAAGTTTTTTCTGAATATTTTAAGAAAATTTTAATATTTTATTTAGTTCGTTTTTAAACTTTATCTTTAGACTAAAAAATAAGTTAAAAATAAATAACGCAGGAGGAAAACAATGACTTGTCTATCTGAAGTTTTAAAGTTTAATGAAAAATTTGTAACCAATAATCAATTTGAGGCTTTTCAAACATCCAAATTTCCTAACAAAAAAATAGTCATTTTAACTTGTATGGATACACGTTTGTTAGAATTACTTCCTAAAGCTATGGGGCTAAAAAATGGAGATGCAAAAATAGTAAAAAATGCCGGAGCTGTTATCTCCCATCCCTTTGGTAGCGTCATGAGAAGTATCTTAGTTGCCGTCTACGCTTTGCAAGCTGATGAAGTATGTGTCATCGGTCATCATGAATGTGGAATGACGGGCATGAAAGCTGAAGCTATTTTAGCCTCTGCTGAACAAAGAGGGATTAGCACGGAACAGATTCGTAATCTAAAATATGCTGGTATTGATTTAGAATCATGGCTGACTGGGTTTGAATGTGTAGAGGATAGTGTCGAAAACAGTGTGGATATGATTCGAAATCACCCTTTATTACCAAAAGACGTGCTTGTTTCTGGAATGGTTATTCATCCTTCAACAGGAAAACTTGACGTCGTTGTAAACGGCTATTCCCAAGACCGAGCTGAAACCGTAAGCTCATGAAGGAGGGTTTTATCGAATGCTAAAAGATAACCGATTTCAAGGCTATTCAGCAGGGCATTTACAAAAAGACATTATCGCCGGTTTGGTTGTTGGGGTCGTTGCTATTCCTTTAGCAATGGCCTTTGCCATCGCTTCTGGTGTAAGACCTGAATACGGAATTTATACAACCATTATCGCAGGGATTATGGTTTCAATATTAGGCGGATCGAAATTTCAAATTGCAGGCCCAACAGGTGCATTTGTTCCGGTGCTGCTTGGAGTTGTCATGCAATATGGTTATGAGAACCTCATTATTGCCGGCTTTATGGCTGGAATTATGATTACGCTTCTCGGAATATTTAAACTAGGGAAACTTATAAAGTTTATTCCGCGCCCTGTGACGATTGGATTTACAGCAGGAATTGCGATTATTATTTTCTCAGGTCAGATCGCTAACTTTTTAGGCCTAAAGGGAATTGCAAAACATGAGGAATTTCATTTAAATATGATTGAAATCCTACGAAAAATTGCAACGATTAACATTTACAGCGTCATCATAGCCGCTATTTGTTTAGCTATCGTGATTATAACGCCAAAGTTTTTACCTAAAATTCCCGGTGCCCTTCTAGGTCTTCTTGTCTCCACACTTGTAGCCATTACACTGTTCCCAGGAAAAGTTGCAACGATTGGCTCTACTTACGGTGCCATTCCGAGTAAACTACCATCTTTTAGCTTCCCAGATTTAACATGGGATAACATCGTGATGCTATTTCCTGCTGCCTGCGTAATTGCGATGCTTGGAGGTATTGAATCTTTACTATCAGCTGTTGTTGCTGATAATATGGCCAAAACCAAGCATAATAGCAATAAAGAGCTTGTGGGTCAAGGAATTGCTAATATCGCTACCTCGCTATTTGGCGGAATTCCTGCAACTGGTGCCATTGCCAGAACAGCTACTAATATCAAAAACGGCGCAGCTTCTCCGTTATCAGGAGTTATACACGGCTTAGTTGTTTTATTGGTCCTTGTGATGCTGGCTCCTTATGCATCAAACATTCCGCTGGCAAGTATGGCACCTATTTTAATGTTTGTGGCCTGGAATATGAGTGAACGTAAAGAATTTGCACATATTTTAAAAACCAAGTCAGCTGATTCATTTGTACTTGTAGCTACGTTTTTATTAACAGTTTCAATCGATTTAACAACAGGTGTAGGCGTAGGTCTACTTTTAGCTATTGTTATGTTCGTGAAACGAATGAGCGGATCACTGAAGATTTCAAAGGTTTTAGCGGAAACATCTGAAAACGCTCACAAATCTGAGCTGATGGAATATACCATGCAAGGATCTCTTTTCTTTGGATCAGCTGAAGTATTAGAAGATTCCTTTGATAACATCGCTGAAGCGAAACCGAAAGTTTTATTGCTTCGAATGAGCCAAGTCTCCTTTATTGATACATCTGGAGAAGCTTTACTATCGAAGGTGGTCGAACGTTTGAAAGATTCGCATAGCCAAGTCGTTATTTCTGGCTTACAGCACCAGCCGAAAGAAATGTTAAAGTCAACCGGTCTATATGATAAAATCGGTGAAAAAAATATATTTTCTTCCGAACCTCCCGTGAGTAAGATTAAAGCTCGTCATAGAATCGTTACTACGTAATAAAAAAGAGATCCGAACGATTAATCGTTCGGATCTCTTTTTTTAAATATTAAACCGGTACCCTGCTCCCCAAACCGTTTCTAGGTACTGAGGATCTGCTGGGTTTTCTTCTAGCTTTTCTCTTAGTTTTCGAATGTGAACTGTTACGGTTGAAATGTCTCCTGAAGAATCAAATCCCCAAATTTTTTCAAATAGATGTTCTTTACTTAATACTTGATTTGGATGAGAAACGATAAACTTCAGCAAATCGAATTCCTTCGCTGTAAAAAACACTTCTTTGTCATTCACAAATACTCTTCTAGCGAGCGTGTCAATCGCTAAACCATGAATGCGAATCATACGCTTTTCCTGCTTATCAGAGAGTCTTTCATATCTCGCTAAATGCGCTTTGACTCTTGCGACCAGCTCCCCAGGGCTGAATGGCTTGGTAATATAGTCATCTGCACCTAGCCCGAGCCCTCTAATTTTATCAATTTCTTCTTTTTTAGCTGAAACTAAAATGATTGGAATATCTTTTGCAGCTCGAATTTGCTTGCACACTTCAAATCCGCTCACTTTAGGGAGCATAATATCCAAAATAATCAAATCAAAATGTTCATTTAACGCTTTTTCTAATCCCTTATCCCCGCTATATTGAACGTCTATTTCAAAATCGTTAATCTCTAAATAATCTCTTTGCAATTCAGCAATACTTACTTCATCTTCAATTAACAATATCTTCTTCATGTGTATCACCATTTTCATTCATTTTTTGCAAAGAAAAGAAAATACTTGTTCCTTCGCCAAGCTTACTTAGTGCCCAGATGTCTCCCCCGTGGCGTTCAACAATTTGTTTTGCGATGGCCAGTCCAAGTCCACTTCCTCCAGTATTGCTATTGCGGGACTGTTCTGCTCGATAAAACCGGTCAAAAATATGCGCTAATGCTTCCGGTGAAATCCCAGAGCCGTTGTCTTTTACTTCAATAATGAGTTCACTTTCGGTAGCAGAAAGAACGATATCGATTCTTCTTTTTTCTTTATCCATAAATTTGATGCTGTTGGTTGTTAAATTTATTAAAACTCTTCGCAGCTGCTCAGCATCTGCCTTTGCATACAGTGTCGTTAGAGAATCATTAGAAAATAAAACATCAATATCATGTTCGCTCATTTCAAACTGAAGCTCTTGCACATAACTTTCCATAAAGGCAGAAATATTAAGTTTTTTAAACACAAATGGAATTTCGTGCAAATCCAATTTAGAAAATAAAAACAGCTCATCGATTAACGCATTCATGTCTTTTGCTTTCGTTGAAATCGTTAACAAATATTTAGAAAGCTTATCTGGCGTATTAGCTACGCCATCTTGAATTCCTTCTACATATCCTACAATGGAAGTAATGGGAGTTCGTAAATCGTGTGAAATACTTGAAAGCAGCTGCTTTCGATTATCTTCATATTGAATTTGCAGTTCAACAGAAGATTTTAGTTTTTGCCTCATTTCTTCAAAAGCTTGCGTTAATTCGCCTATTTCATCCTTTGAATTAGCAGAGATCTCAAAGTGAAGATCACCTTGTTTTATTTTTTCGGCCGCTTCTTTTAATTCACGAATGGGTTTAATAATGCTTCTTGAAACAAGATAGTTTAAAAATCCAATAATCACAATCACTAAAATTAATAGTAGAAAGATTAAAAAAGGGAAAATCCGATTAATAATGCCTACATAAGGGCTGATTTTTCGCAAAACGTAAATGCTTCCTTTTTCTTGATTTGAGAAAGGAAAATCAAGGTTGATATATGTAAAATACTGCTTGCCTATGCGCAGCATGTCCTGCTGATATGAATGATTTCCTTTACTTTTTTGATGCTTTGGCAAGTATTTACGAAGGTTTTCTCCTTTAATGGATTCTGAAGCATATACAACCTCTGTGTTTTTTTGAATCACAATATCAATATTTTCAAATTCATATTTTTTAACTGTCTCCGGCCGCAGCAGCTGTTCTGGTTTTTTTTCACTCAATAACTTTAAATCTAAGAATGCATTTTCTTCTTCTGGCGTTAACAATTTATACTCATAGGAGTGGCTGTACAGTTTTCTTACAAAATCGGCGTCTCCAGTAATGGAGAAAAAAATAAGAAAGCCCGATAAAAAAAGCAAAATAATAAAAACAAACACAATACTGATATACGTTAAAACAAAACGCAGCTGAATTGACATGACTTACCCTATGCCCCTTTGGCTTTAACAAAACTATTTGATAGACTAGTAAAGGTGAATAACAAATAGATCGTTAGACATTATACAAATAGTAAAAATTAAAACAACAAAACAAATGTATATTCTCACTTTACCGTGATAGAGTAAGGATGAACACCACCTTTTTTACCATTTTATGAATTACTGGAAAATTATGATCTATTTTTCATAATATTCTTAGGCTGAAAGGTATACTATATGCCTTAATATTTTAAAAAAGGAGACTTTTTAATGAAAATTATTAAAGCTACTTCCTCTCACATCCCTTCTGTTGCCCGTCTGTACGTAGACAGCTGGCGCATTACATACAAAGGGTTAGTACCTGATGCTTATTTAAACAACTTGTCTTATAAACAAAGTGCAGAAAAGTGGTCCCTTTTTCTTACCGAGCCTTCTCATTTTATTTTGCTCGCTATCGATGAACGAGAAGAGATTGTCGGCTTTTCAGCAGGTAAACCTCATTTGTCTGCTGCTGAAATATACGCGCTATACGTTTGCAAGGAAGTGCAAAACCAAGGAGTTGGTCGTCTTCTGTTTTCTCATTCAGTAAAAGAATTTACTGATCAGCACTATACGTCTATGATTATTTGGGCCATGAAGAAAAATAAGAAAGCCGTTCAGTTTTATAAAAAATTAGGCGGCAAAAAAAGCTTGAATCGTACAAGTCAATTTGGAGAAACTAAAGTTGAAGACGAAGCATACGGTTGGGAACGTCTTCCTTCTAATAAATAAACGAGCACACTAGTGTGCTCGTTTATTTATTAGACGATAATATTATTGAGCCGTTGTCTTTTTATCCGTTGAATGAGCTTTATTACAAAGCCTATTCCAGTGCCAAAAACAATTCCCTTGACTCACTATAAAACAATCCAGCCATTTCTGAAAATTCATATGTAATACATGTGCATCTTGAAACGATGCGTTCCGCTTTTTTACTATTATATATGCAGAGTGCGCTGATTTTTTAGAGTCAATGATAATCTCTTCTTCTCCGACAGACCCAATTGTCATATAAAGACTCTGACTTTTATAAGCTGTTTCTCTTACGTCTTCTAAGCTATAAAAATTCCCTGTTATTTTTTTGTCAGCATCAATGAACAAATTACACCCATTTGTTAGCTGCAAAAACTGCTTGTAGTCTTCAGGAAGTGATACATGCATTTCTTCTTCAAAAACTTGCAGTTGGTTCTTGCTTACTCCATCAAAAAAAGTACAAGTGGTTCTGTATACTTCTCCTTCATTTTTACACACTTCTATAACATTATTGTTTTCCCACAGCCGCTTTCGAAGTGAATTTATTATTTTTTCAATCATACTCTTCCTCCAAGCGTTGGATTTAAAACGGTTACATTACATTAATTAAACAATAATGTGCTAATTCCTTCTTTCCTACTCAATTATACGATAAACTTTAGAAATTCATGTTTGCATAACATAGAAAAAAGCAGCGAATGTCGCTGCTTTACAGGTTATACAGGCGCTTTTTCTTCCTGTTCAGGATGGTGATCGTAATCAATAAGCGCTTTTGGAAGGCCCGTATATTTAGCCCAATAATAAATCCCAAGAGATACGACCGCTATGATAATTAAGTCTACAGGCGTATCAATTAAACCTTTCCCTCCGCCGAACGAACCGATATAAGAAATAAAGAGCATGATGATATAATAAGCAACTAGCCACCATGTTGATTTAATCTGCTGACGAAGACTTACTTCATTTTTAGGCACATATTTAGCAAAAATCAAATATATAACAAACATGACCAGTTGAGAAGTTAGCAGCCACGAAATAGTCTTCCATCCTGACCAGTACACAATAAAGGAAGCAAAAATAAAGGATAATGGACCAATTATACTCATTCCTCTTAATTTAAAAGGCTTTTCCAAATCTTTTGCGTTCACCATAAAGGCCGCTGATGAAATTGGTGCAATCGTGTAAGATAGAATAAGCGCAACAGAGCATACGTTTACGAGTGCATTCCACGAAGGAAATGGCAGTGTCCAAAAAATCGAAAGTCCTAATGAAAGCCATAAAGATGATCGTGGAATCCCTGTTTTTTTATCCACATGGGCAAACGTTTTAAATAACGTACCGTTACGAGACCAAGCATAGATAAGTCTAGATGTTGTATTCATAAAAATATTACCGTTACCACCCGGTGATAAAATAGCGTCTAAAATAACAAGTGTTGCTAGCCAGCCAAGGCCAAGAACAACAGCAATATCTTTAAACGGCAGTGAGAATTTATCTTGAATGCCGGACCAACCGCCTTTAATCATGTCAGATGGAATAGCTCCGATAAACAATACTTGTAGAGCAGTATAAATGAGAGCTGCTAGAATGATACAAATCACAAGAGCAATTGGAATATTGCGCTGAGGATTTTTTACCTCTCCAGCTACCGATACAATTGGATGAAGGCCTAAGTAAGCAAACATAACCCCGCCTGTAGCAATGGCGGCCTGGATACCATCAAATCCCCCGGGAGCAAACTCTCCCATCGTAAAGTTTCCTGACTTAAAATAAAATGCCAACGTTACAATTACCGTAAGCGGTACAAAATATTTGAAAATAGAAATGATAATATTCGATTTCGCAAATGCTTTTACACTCCAGTAATTGAGTAAAAAGAATAAGCAAAGCAACACAAATTGTAGAATCCATCCAGATATCGTTGGTGAGTCAGATCCGGATTTTGTTAAACCTGGAAACCAGTAAGCCACATACTGTCTCACTGCTGTTACTTCGATAGCGATTAAACTAGTGTAAGCTACGATCGTAATAAACGAAATCATATAGCCTACAAGATGACCGTGTGAATAAACAGGATATCGAATAATTCCTCCTGTACGAGGCAAGGCAGCCCCTAGCTCGGCGTATACAAGGCCTATTAATAAAATAATAACTCCACCAATAACCCAAGAAAAACTTCCTGCAGGACCTGCTTGCGTAGCGACATTACTAACGGCAAACAGCCAAGCGGAGCCAAAAATAGCCCCTAATCCAATCAATGTTAAATCTAATAGGGATATCGTCTTTTTAAACGGACCTTTATTCTCCATAAGCTTCCTCCTTTGGATGAATCATCACTTTTGTTGGTTTTTTTGACAACATTCATATATATTCGATAATATATGTCAAAATTTTTATTACTATACCCATTCAAAATTACTTTGAATCCCTTTTCTTTATTTCTGAAGGTTAATTAACAGAAAATTTTAAAAAATCATTCTTGCGTTCAAGACACATTAAAACTTTTTCTTCTTTTCTTTAATGGGTAAAATACTCAATAAATGAAAGGAGTTAGATAAATGACTTTACCAGAGAATTTGCCAGTTGATTTTACAGCTTACAACCACTTAACATTCCTTCCGCTCGGACGTAAGAATAAATCGATTCGGTCCGTAGGAAGTAAACATACTAAAGGGTTGCTTGGACGTTTAAATGACTACTTTGAGCGAGCAATGAATGAGTTACCTCAAGAAGATATCATCCTTTTTCAAACATTCTTATATGGAAATCATAGGGGCGGTTTTCCCGTCGCAATTGATAAAAATGAAGACGTTTATCCTTACTTTTGGAAACCAACTTCATTTCTATGGAAAGAATATAATAAGAATCGCGGCATTCCTATTCATCATGATGAGTTTTATTCTCAAGATTTTACGGTTTTGACTAAAAATGAGTTGGAAAATTATCTCGGAAGCATTATGAAAGATTACATGTTTTGCGCTAGAATACATGATTCTTCAAAAGAAGAATGGATTCAACATATTAATAAGTGTTTTTTCAAACACCCCCTCATTTCTCTTTATCACCGAAATGCAGATGTGATTGAAGCAATTGAACAATCAAAAAAATCACCTTTGCTTTTTATTATGAAAAACCCTGAGCAAATTGCTTTTTGGCGCAATCGGATTGAAATCATTATGAGACCTTTTCGCTCTCTTTCTTCCACCGCTTTTGAGAGAGGATTTTCAGATACGGAAGATACGGTATTAACTGTTCACGGGGAAAACGAAATCATTCGCTTAACTTCAGAAAACAGAGGTCTCGCCGTAACATATGATGTCACAGGTGATGCCATTTCACTTGATGATGAGTATAATGTAGTACTAGCAGCCAAGCGCTTAGTGACAACTCAGCGGCAGTTCGAAGAGATTATGGATGAAAATAAAGAAGTGATTCAAAAACTTCTTGTCTTTTTTAAGTGGAAAAGTCTTTTAAAGCACCATGAAGTGCACATTAAAGAGATCCAAGACAAATTGTGCAGCCTAACCACTTATCAACTTAATGAAGAACAAGTTTTACGGGAAAATGATCCTTTTCTTTCCTTCATTCAAAACGTATTACAAGTAAAAACACCGAATGCCAATCTCAAAATTGGTTCCATACAATGGTTTTCACAGTGGGATTTTTCAGATGTCACCCTGCTGCAGGAAACAAACAAATTTACATGTTATATGGATCCAAACGAAATAGAAAAGAAACTGACAGAAATAAGTGCTAAGATAGAAAATGAACTTCATAAGCAGCGTCAGAACCTGCTTTTGACTCCACTAAAAATCGGTCAAATAACGTTTGATTCAAACCAATTGCTACGGTTATTAACGCTTATAGATACCTTAAAGAACACGGAAACTCAGCAGAGTTACGTACAAATTTTAGAAGGCGTTTCTACTAACAGTATTCGTCAAAAAGAGCTTGATAAAATAACCGCATTTGGATTATTAAATTCGGTAAAGCGCAAGCGTATCGTTACGTATTTACAAGAATTACAAAACTATCAGCTGCTAAAAAAAGAGAAAAAAGGATTCAGCCTCACTCCAAAAGGAGAAGCCATCCGACGTCTATTTGAAGAAGAATCACGGAGAATATGAGATTATATCTCACGTGATTCTTCTTTTTTGATTTTGAAGACTACTTTCTCTATTAAATGCTTATCATAATTAGAAATCTCCATTCATATAATGATTACTAGATTAGCAAAGTCCTTCATACCTATTAGCCTGACGCTGACATAGAGAGGAGATTTCGCCATTGAAATCTAGTAATCGCGCCAATTTTGTAGTGTTAACATATAAGATGGTTCTTGTTATTTTATCCGTTGTTTTAATGACATCATCTATTATTGTTCTAGTAAGTTACTCAGCATTTAAAGAACAGTTCAATTCTTCTATTGTCTATCAAACGTTATCGAAGCATAAAGCAGAAAGTCTTTATTATTTAATGAGCCAAGAAAACCATCATTTTTCAACGGCTTTTGATAAAAACTACTCGCCTCCAGGTCTTTCTTCTACACTGCTAGAGTTATCAACAAGTATTCGAGCAGAAGACGCGAGAAGCTTGTTTGGTTCCGAACTTCCTGGATTCAGTATTTACGACTCCAATATTATCATCGCCGGTGAAGGTACAAATTTCACAAACTTCCCTAGAGAATCTGCACCGCCGCTAGATGAAACACTAAAAGAGAGAAATTCTACTACAAAAGTTCAGCAGCCTAAAGAAAACAATGGTACGAATGCTCCAAATAATAATACAACTGGCGGAAAGAAGGTATTTTATATTTATCATACGCACAGCTGGGAATCTTACTTGCCTCTGTTAGGACTTGAAGGTGATCCAGATGCTAATAAAGCTGTAGATAGTAAAACCAATATTAATATAGTCGCAAATATGCTAGGAAAAGATTTAGAGGCTCAGGGAATTGGGGCAGAAGTGGATCAAACCAATATTGGACAGAAATTAAAAGAAAAAGGTTGGAACACCAATCAATCTTACGCCATGTCTCGCACAGTCATTGAAACGGCGATGACTGAAAATAGAGATTTAACTTACTTTATCGATTTGCACCGAGATTCGCTTCGAAAAGATAATACAACCATTAAGATTAACAATAAATCATATGCAAAAGTTGTGTTTGTTTTAGGGAAAGCGAATCAAAACTTTGAACAAAACTTAAAGATGGCAAAAGCGCTTCATGAAGGACTTGAAAAGAAATATCCCGGCTTAAGCCGCGGAGTTATTGGCAAAAACAAATCCAGCGGTAACGGTGTATATAATCAAGATGTTTCTAAAAATGCGATTTTAATTGAAGTAGGCGGAGTTGACAATAACTTTGATGAACTAACCAACACAACAAAAGCACTGTCTGATGTCATTAGCCAATTTTACTGGCAAGCTGAAAAAGTAGATGCCCCTGCTCCATAAAAAAAGCCCTCTTCACTGAGGGCTTTTTAAAATTCAATTCCTTTTACAGCCGGAATTCCTTCATCGTAATAATGTTTATGAGGCTTCATTTCCGTCACAAGATCTGCTGCTTCCATCACTTCTTTTTTTGCAGAACGTCCGGTAATGACCAAATGCATATGCTCCGGGCGCTTTTGAATAAGGTCAATTACTTCGTGTAGCGGTAGCACATCATCAATAGGAAATTTCTCGATAGCCAGTGCGTTATTTAACTCGTCTAAAATAACCACATCATATTCGTTTGAGAAGACTTTTTCCTTCGTTAGCGCCCAGGCTTTTTGCAAAGCTTCACGATGTTCAGGCGGTGTTTTTGTCCACGTAAAGCCGACTCCTGTTTGAATCATTTCAATTCCTATTCTGTCAAACATCAGCTTTTCGCCATATGTACGCTGAGGAGATTTAATAAATTGAATCATTAATACTTTTTGTCCGCGTCCCGTAGCGCGCAGAGCGAGACCTAAAGCAGCGGTTGTTTTTCCTTTACCGTCTCCGGTATAAATTAACGTAAGACCCCGTTTGTCTTTCAATCTAAAAACCTCTTTTTCTTCGAATTTCAGTTTACAGCCATGTTGTTTTTTCTGTAAACGATGTTCTAGCAGGCTCTTTCATTTTTGTAAGAGACTCTTCATTTGGGTAGCCTAAAAATACGTTTCCTACCACGACTTTACCTGCAGGCTTTCCGATAAACTCATACAGTCGCTCGTCTCGAACGAGACCAACTCCTCTTGTTCTCCAAACGAATCCAAGCCCTAATTCTTTAGCCGCTAACCACATGGAATGAATCGCGCATGAAACCGCATATTTGTTATCTTCTGTGGCTTCTTCGTCTCCTTCAACTATGTCAGCTGTTACGACGATATGTACGGGCGTATTTTTTACTGCTTTTAACGAACTTTCTACTAAATGAGGCTTTGTCGGAAAGCGCTCCTTTAGATACGCTTCAGCCAGTTCTTCATACTTCTTTTTTGCTTCTCCTTGAATCACATAAAAGCTCCAAGGCTCTCTCATTCGGTCATTTGGAGCCCACGTCGCTGCTTCAAGCAGCTGTTCGATTTTCTCTTGCTCCACTTCACGTGCTTCATGATCTCGTACCGCTCTTCGTTCTTTTAACTGTGAAATAATCGTCATATTGTCTCCTCCTTTTAACGTTAAAGCAGAATATTTTCCGCTCTTTCTTCGAACCATTTTATTTTTTCTCTAATTGTCACCACTTCACCTACAAGCACGATGGCAGGATGAGCAATTTCTGCTTTTTTTGCTATTTCTTCGATTGTGGCAAGCGTTCCCGTTACGGTGCGCTGATATTTTGTCGTTCCCCACTGAACAAGCGCCACTGGCGTATGTTTATCTCGTCCGTGGTCCATCAACTGTTTGCATATATGAGGTAAATTTCCAACGCCCATATAAAATGCAATTGTATCTATTCCTTGAGCGAGCGCTGACCAATTTAAATAATCTTTTCCTTTTTCTTCTCTTCCATGACCCGTTACAATCGCAAAAGAAGTGGCATGATCTCTGTGGGTAACCGGAATTCCTGCATAAGCTGGAGCTGCAATTCCTGACGTGATACCAGGCACGACTTCGTAAGGAATTCCTCGAGTAGCAAGTACTTCAGCTTCCTCTGCTCCGCGGCCAAACACAAAAGGATCGCCTCCTTTTAAGCGCGTCACTACTTTTCCTTGAAGTGCTTTTTCAACAAGCAATTCGTGAATACGATCTTGGATGACTCCGTGCTTGCCCGGTAATTTCCCGCAAAAAATAAGCTCCGCGTCTTTTTTAGCATAGTTTAATAACTGTTCATTAGCTAAGCGATCATATAAAATGACATCCGCTTCTTGAATACATTCCATTCCATATACGGTTATTAGCTTCGGATCTCCTGGTCCGGCTCCTACTAAATATACTTTTCCAACTGTCACACGGCATCTCTTCTTTCTTTTTTTACCGCTTTACACTGTTCCACCCAGTTTTCTACCATTTTCGTAGAAGAGCCGAAATGAAAGTGCGTATAGCCGGCAATTAAATTATTGTTCATATAGCCTTCTTCTTTCATTCCTCGCATCCCTTTTGTATCATAGGCAGGCGAAAACTCTTTCTCTGAATGAAAGGTTGAATAATGAAATTCGTGTCCTTTAGCTTGTATATCGCCTTTAAATAAAAAATTCCCTGGCTTTCCCGTCACTTCTCGGTATCCTAAAGCAGCTAATTTTGTCTGCATTCTTACTTGTCCGGGAATAAGCCCCACCATTTCATGACATGTATCATCTGTTGTGACAATAGCATCTGTTAAAAACATAAAGCCTCCGCACTCAGCAAGTGTAGGAATCCCTTTTTCGATGGCTGCTCGAACAGAATTTTTAACGTCAATTTGCTGAGCCAACGTTTCAGCAAATTCTTCTGGAAATCCGCCTCCTATGTAAAGGCCATCAGCATCTTGCGGAACCGTCTCTCCTTTTAAAGGCGAAAATTCTACAAGCTCTGCTCCGTAAGCTTTTAACAATTCGAAATTTTCTTCATAATAAAAGTTAAAAGCAGCATCTCTTGCCACAGCAATTTTCACTTGAGGTACGGACGGCTTTGTAAAGATAGGATCATTAATTTCTATTTTAGGAGCTAAAGCCAGTTCATATACTTTTTCAATATCAATTGTATCATGAACAAGTTGCCCTAACTGTTCAAAAAACGGTGTTAATTCTCCTCGTTCAATCGACGGGATCAGCCCGAGGTGACGTTCAGGAATCGTAAGATCATCGTTTCTTTTCAAGTAGCCTACTACAGGGATATGACATTCCTGCTCAATCGCTGCCTTAACAAGTTTATGATGCCCTTCACTTCCAACTCGGTTAGCAATTACACCGACAATGTTCGCTTCCGGTAAAAATTGCTGAAACCCTTTTACAATTGCCGCTGCACTTCTAGCCATACTAGCACAATTGACAACTAAAAGGACAGGACTATTGGTGATTAAGCTGATTTCTGCTGTTGTCCCTTCGTTCGTTAACGGATTTTTCCCATCAAAAAATCCCATAACTCCTTCCATGATGGAAATATCAGCGTCTTCACTAGCTCGAGCTACAATTTCCCTAACCATATCGTGTTCAAGCATCCAGCTGTCTATATTACGAGACGCTCGTTCTGTAACAGCCGTATGATACGTTGGATCAATATAATCGGGTCCGCATTTAAACCCTTGAACTCTATAACCAGCTTGTTTTAATGCCGCCATCAGCCCAATTGTAAGTGTTGTTTTCCCTACGCCACTTCCGGTACCGGCAATGACGAGTCTTCTGTTTGACATGTTGTTCTCTCCTTTAGTCATATGGAATAAGCGCCACTGAAATGGTGACATTCCCTGACTTTTTCTTCACAAGTTCAAGCGTATCAGCACCGCTGTATAACATAGCAGCAGGTTCACTAACGCCATATGCACCTGTATATTTAAAAACAGTATCTGAAGGCTGTTGGATACTTATGCTGTTTAGCTCTTGGGGCGAATAATAGACAAACTCCCAGCCGTACTTAGACGCCACTTCTAGCAGCCCTTCTTCATCTTTCTTTAACTCTATTGTACATAATGCTTTTACACTTTTCATTGAAAACTGAAGTTCAGCAAGCGTTTTTTCAATAACGGTTTCAATTTCCGCTGCGCTTGTTCCTCTGTTGCACCCCATCCCAATCGCCAGTACTTTTGGACGGTAAAGAACACCGTTTTCTAAGATCGCTTCTTCTTCTTTTTTTAAATTGCGATGCGTTACGACCAAGGCTGCATGTGGCGATGCTTCGAGAGCTGTCTGAATCGATGAGTACGTTTTAATGTTAGCAGGAACAGGGTGCTCATAGTGCCACCAGCCCTTTTCACCTGATTCTTGAACCACCGCTATTGCTTCTTCGTTTACTACAGAAGCGCTGACAGGGGTTAGCTTTTCTGCTGATTCCCACACCCATCCAAAGCGCTTACCAAATAAATCAACGGGAATCGTTTTTTGAACATCGGATGCTGTTGTAATAACAGGATGAGCTTCAAGTGCTGCCGCAACTTCACGTGTAAGCTCATTTGCTCCTCCGATATGACCTGAAAGCACGCTGATGACATTTTCGCCTTTATCATCAATGACAACAACCGCAGGATCCGTTTTCTTATCTTTTAAAATAGGGGCAATCATACGTACAACTGCTCCCAGTGAAATAATAATAATAAGTCCTTTATACGATTCAAAAAGAGAAGGCAAGAGCATCCGCACGCTTCCTGAAAACAGCTGAATGTTCTGCTCTTGTTCGTCTCCTTTTTCAAACTTGCTCATGTAATACACATCGGACTGCTGAAAAGTGCGGCCTAGATTTCTTGCAATTTCTACGCCATGCTTCGTGATGGCCACGACAGCATAATCCCCGCGCTGTGTAATGGGAGCTTTTTTTCCTTCTTGGAGTTGAATCATTCCGACTTCACTCCTCTTCGAAAGCCATGGGTAAATGTTTTATCATAAAGTTTTGATCGATAATCTTTGTCATGAATGTGGGGGTCAAGGGCCCAGCCTGCCAAAATCATCGCCTGCTTGCGAATGCCGTTTGTTCGCATAGCATCATCCAGGTCTTTTACCGTCGTGCGAACAATTTTTTCATCCGGCCACGTTGCTTTATAGACTACTACAACCGGCGTGTCTTCACTCCAACCGGCGTTTATAAATTCTTTCATTACTTTTTTTGTGAGCGTCGCACTTAAAAATAAAGCAATGGTACATTTATGTTTTGCTAAATCAGTTAATTTTTCAAACTCAGGTACAGGCGTTCTTCCTTCAGCACGAGTTAAAATAACTGTTTGAGTCAAATCTGGAATGGTTAATTCTGCTTCAGCCGCTGCAGCTGCAGCAAATACGGAGCTGACGCCCGGAACGATTTCAATCTCAACGCCTTCTCTTTTTAAAAGCACCATTTGTTCCATAATGGCTCCGTACATAGCAGGATCTCCGGTATGAACTCTTACAACCATTTTTCCTTCACGCATGCGATCAAGCATCGTGCTGACCATTTCTTCTAAATGCATCCCCGCTGTTTTTAACACTTCAGCTCCTGGTTTAGACTTAGCAACTAGCTCTTGACTTACTAGTGAGTCAGCGTATAAAACAACATCTGCTTGCTGAAGTAATTTTAATCCTTTTACGGTAATTAAATCTGGATCTCCGGGTCCAGCTCCGATTATGTATAACTTCATTTTCGCACCACCATTAGCGTTAAGTATTGTAAATCGGCTCCTTCTAGTTCTGAAGCTTTCCAAATAATTTCTTCATCTGACGTTACTTTTGTTACCACCGATGCTTTTTCAAGCAGATCAAGCTCTTTTAAAAGACCGACCATAAAATCGATGACTTTAGCTACTTTAATAAAAATAACGCAGTCGTTTTCCATTAATACTTTTTTCATTGTTTCATAATCTTCACGAGCAGGAACAATGGCCACGTGTTCATCACCGTCTGCTAATGGAATGCCTAAGCGAGACGCAGCCCCGTTAATAGATGAAATACCAGGAATTACTTGAATAGGAGCTTGAGGGTGACGTTCTTGCATCAGGCGCATCATGTGAATAAACGTGCTATAAAGCATAGGATCTCCCTCTGTCACAAATGCTACATCTTTTCCCTCCTGGAGCTTTTCCCATACTCGTTCCACTGTTTCGGTCCATTTTTTCTCTAAAATAGCAGGATCTTTTGTCATTGGAAACACAAGGCCTAGCATGTCTTTTTCATTTGCACTGAAATAGACATCAATAATTTTTTGGGCGTAGCTTTTGCTTCCTTTTTGCTTTTTTGGGTACGCAATAACGGGTGATTCTTTTAATTTACGAAATGCTTTTACTGTAATCAATTCTGGATCTCCTGGTCCAACTCCAAGTCCGTACAATGTTCCAATCATGTTCATTCTCCTCTTTTGGCTGTAATAATATAAATGGGGTTTAAAGCGTCAAATCGTGTTAAGTGTAAAATTGGCTTGCTTCTTGAAACTTGTGCAAGGGTAACAGCAGTCTCAAATCCTCGCTCTTTAAAAGCTTTCATCGCTTCTGCCAAATTTTCAATCGTTACGGCATTTAATACGATGCGCCCTCCTGAATTTAATCGGCTGCAGCACACGTCTAAAATGGTTTCCATGCCTCCTGCTGTCCCTCCAATAAACACCGCATCAGGATCAGCAAACTCACCTAACCCTTCCGGTGCTTTTCCGTGCACAATATGGGCATCTACTCGAAATTTCGCTAGATTTCCCCTGCAGTTTTCCAAGTCTGCTTCGTTTTTTTCCACAGCAAAAATTTGTCCTTCACGCGCAATTTTAGCTGCTTCAATCGCGACTGAACCTGTACATGTTCCGATATCCCATACGACGCTGTCTCTCTTTAGCTGCAGGGCACTAATACTAAGTGTACGAACTTCTTTTTTAGTAATAAGTCCCTTGTCCGGCTTGCGTTGAATAAATTCATCGTCCTCTATTCCGAGAGGCCAGACTGGACTTTTTTCTACCTGTTTTAATATCAAGACATTAAGCGGAGAAAAGAGTTGATTCGCCGCCTCTTCCAGCGAAAGCAGCTGACAGCGCTCCGCCTCTCCACCTAGATTCTCTGCCACAAACATCTTGTATTCTGTTATGCCGAATGATAACAAGTAGTTTGCCAGAGCACTAGGAGAATTTTGCTCATCGGTTAAAATCGCCACTGTTTTATAGCCATCAATGCGCTGAGCCAGCCCTTTTATACTTCTGCCGTGTACGCTTGTAAAATAAGCGTCTTGCCATCGCTCTTTTAGACGTGAGAATGCAAGTTGAATAGAACTTAAATAGGGATATATTTCAACGTCTAGCTTCGTAGAAAGATAGCTTCCGATTCCGTAAAATAACGGATCGCCTGAGGCTAACACAACCGCATTTCCTTCTTCGTTTTTTAAACGTTCAACAAGAGAAGAAAGACCTCCTTCAATGGCTACTTTTTCTCCTTCAAAATCTTGAAAAAAGTCAAGATGACGCTTTCCTCCAATTAGCACATTGCTTTCATAAATCCACTGTTCATACATAGGAAGCAAACTTAATTTTCCGTCGTCACCTATTCCAATAATTTTAATTGCCATGTTGCACCGCCTGTCCTAAAAAATCTCCTTTTAATGTGTAAAGAGACGTATCGACATCGATTCCGTCCCCTACTTCCTTTAATGCTGATAAACAGCAGTATTCGCACAGTTTTTCGAAAAACTGATGATGACCGCTTTGCGTCATTAAATCTCCCACTTGGGAAGCTGTGTTTGCGCCTTTTATTTCCTCTACCAGTTCAGCAGAAGCTCCTGACTCAGAAGCTGCTTTTGCTAAAAAATTAAAATCAATAGGTGCACTTTTTGAATGAACCATCATAACGCCTTGCGCGACTTTTGAAAACTTTCCCATCATGCCTACGAGCGACACTTTTTTCATTCCTTGCTTTTTACATTGTTTTAACGTAAATCCAACAAAATCTCCCATTTCGATAAATGCTTCTTCCGGAAGTTCAGGGAACTGTTTCATTCCATACTTTTCGCTTCGGCCCCCTGTCGTAATGACAACGTGCTCACAATTACTCGCTTTAGCCACGCTGATTGCCTGCACGATACTTGCTTTATAAGCAGCTGTTGAGAACGGAACAACAATCCCCCGCGTCCCCAGTATCGAAATGCCTCCTAAAATACCTAGACGTGCATTTAATGTCTTTTTCGCCATTTCTTCTCCTTCAGGAACCGAGATGACAATCTTAACGCCTTTTTGTATATTGTATTGGGCTAAAAGCTGTTCAGCCGTTTCTTTCAGCATCTTTCTTGGCACAGGGTTAATGGCTGCTTCACCGACAGGAACTGGGAGGCCAGGCTTTGTCACACGCCCTACTCCCACTCCTCCATCAATGATAATGTCTGCACCATTACACCACGAAACTTCAGAAATAATCAGCGCTCCGTGCGTGGCATCGGGATCATCTCCAGCATCTTTAATGATGCTAGCTACAGCGCTGCTTGTGCGATACTCGCATTCTTCAAGATGAAACGTAGCAAAGCGGCCGACAGGTAAGTAAATCGTTGACTCATCTTGCACTTCTCCTGAAATTAGCGTAAGCAGAGCTGCTCTCGTAGCTGCCGTTGCACAAGCGCCCGTCGTGTAGCCTTCTCTGAGTTTCTTAGGTTCTTTTGGTACTTCCTTCATGTGTTACACCTGATCTGCAAGAATTGAAATTGCATTTAATGCAGCAACCGTTACCGTACTGCCGCCTTTTCGCCCAATGTTTGTAATAAACGGCACGTCAAGTTTTGCAAGTTCTTCTTTCGATTCAGCGGCTGAAACAAATCCTACCGGCAGACCAATAACAAGCCCAGGCTTCGCTTCTCCTTCTTTAATCAAACGAATTAATTCAAGTAAAGCTGTCGGTGCGTTCCCAATTGCAAAAATTCCGCCGTCTGCTTCTTTAATTGCTTTTCGCATTGAAATAATTGCACGCGTTGTATTTAAGCGCTTTGCTTCTTCCATTACGTCCGGATCTGAAATATAAACTTTGATTTCACCGCCGTGTTTTTCAATTCGCTGCTTGTTTGTTCCTACTTGCACCATTTGTACATCCGCAACCACTTGCTTGCCGCTGCGAATGGCTTTAATTCCTGCTTGAATCGCATCAGGATGAAACAGCATGCTGCGTCCAAGTTCAAAGTCTGCAGACGCATGAATCACACGCTGAACAATTGGGTACTGTTCATCTGTAAACGGGTGAGGCCCAAGCTCTTCTGTAATCATTTCAAAACTTTTTCCTTCAATTTGCTGAGGCTGAACAGTTAACGGTTTAAATTCTGTACGAAAATCCATCTCAATCAACTCCTAGTTTGGTTTACTAAAGCATGAACCACTTCTTCAAAAGTAGAATACACGGTTCCATACTCGATTTTTGGTCGCCCTATCATAATGATATCTAAGCCCAACTCTTTGGCTGCTTCCACTTTTTCATCCACAGATCCAACTTTTCCGCTTTCTTTTGTGACCATGACCGTCACTCCGTATTGCTTATAAAGCGCTTGATCAAACTCTTTTGTAAACGGACCTTGAATAGCAATAATATTTTTTTGCGGCAATCCTAACTGCTGACACTTTTCCATATTATCCAGCCTTGGAAGCATACGAGCAACAAGCCGTACATCTGAAAGAGGAAGGAGCTTTTCTGTAAAAACCTGTAGCGTCTTGCTGCCTGTTGTCAGCATAATAACTCCTTTTTTCTCAGCTGCTACTTCAGCTGCTTCTTCATACGTAGAAACCATCGTCATATTGTCGTAGGTAAAAGCCTGCGAAGCCCGCTCATAGCGTATGTAAGGAATCGATGTTTCAGCAGCCGCACCGATGGCGTTTTTAGATGCTTCTTCGGCAAAGGGGTGACTTGCATCCACAATAGCTTTTACACCATGTTCGTTTATAAAAGTCATCATATCTTCTTTTGTGAGACGTCCAATTTTCACTTTCACTTCTGCTCGCTGTAATTCGATTGCTGCATTGTCGGTTACAACCGTCGCCGTAACGTCGTAACCTTCTTTTTTCACTTGAACAGCTAATGCACGTGCATCGCTAGTTCCCGCTAACAATAAAATCATTTTAACTCGCCGACCTTATCTTCATGGTGGTGATGGTCATGATGGTGATCGTGGTGATGGTGCCCGTGATCATGATCATGATCGTGATGATGATGGTGATCAATATGCTCCATAATGCCGAGGCGATATTGACATGTATCGCAGTTCATTTTCACTTCGCCTTCTAATCCTTCTTCAGCACGTTCTTTTAAAATTGTCTGCAGTTTTGGATGAAAACCGAAATAGCCGGCTAGCTTAAACTCAATGTTTTCATGCTGCATTTTATACTGTTTCACCATTTCTTCCAAACGCTTAATTAGTACTCCTGTAAATAAGAAATACGGGAGAATAACCACTTTTTTAGCGCCCAGTTTTAAACATCGTTCCACTCCTTCATCAATCAATGGAGCGGTCACGCCCATAAAAGAAGTTTCGACGATTTTGTAGTTTGTTTTTTCCCAAAGGAGGCGCGTAATTTTATATAAATCACTGTTTGCATCAGGATCGCTTCCTCCTCGCCCTAAGACAATAACAGCCGTGTCTTCAGCTGGAGTTTCTAAATTTTCTCCTGATTCTTGTAATCTCGTTTTTAAAATTTCAAGGGCTTCTTCATGAACGCCAATGGGACGTCCGTACACGAAGTTTACGTGTGGATATTTTTCCTTAGCTTCATCTATAGCCGCCGGAATATGTATTTTTGAGTGGCCAGCTGGCAAGAGCATAATTGGAACTACAACTACATCTGTCGCTCCTTTTGCCACACATGTATCAATGCCTTGACTTACATTCGGACGTTCAAACTCTAGAAAACACGTTTCTACTAAAATAGATGGGTCCCAATCATGCTTCATAGTCGAGATAAACTCGCGAATTTGATCGTTCCCTTCAGGATCTCTACTTCCATGACCGACAAATAAAACTGATTTCATATAATGCCCTCCCATTTTTAATCTCCACACGGAGCTGGTTCTACTTTTATTTTTGGTGTTATATCTTGATAGTCGAATCCATAAACATTCTTCACACGCTTAAAGAATTTATGAAACCGCTCATTTGGATGACCTTTTTCTTTATATTCATGGACAATGTTCTCCACTATTTCAACAATGTCATCGGGCGCTATGCCTTCCGCCACAATTTGACCTGAATGGGCGTTTCGTCCAACCGTTTTAGCCCCTAAAAATAAGTCAAACGCACCTTTTCTGTAGACAATGCCGATATCTTCTTGAACAGCACCGTAACAGGCCATACCGCATCCATTAATACCAAGCTTCAGCTCTTTTGGCATGTCCATTCCACCGAGACGCTTTTGTAATTGTTCCGTATGCGGGATGGCGTCACTTTTTTCTCCATCACAAAAATCACACGCTTTAATTGTAAACACGTCTCCGACTGGAGATAGTAAAAAGGAAGCTGATTGGAGCTTTTTAATAATCACATCTGGCTGAGCCGTTGGAATTTGCAGTTTGATTTGATGGTCAGGCGTATACTCCATCGTACCTTTTTCACCAACAACTTCTGCTAGTGTTGTCATTTGAACGGGCGTAAACTTCTTATTCGCAAGCCCTGGACTAACTGCCACTTCAAAAATAGACTCAATTGGCTGGTGTACGACCGGTGAAGTAGTTTCACCTAAAATTGCTTGAAGCGCTTCTTCTGCCAGAGCTCGTGAAGCTACTTTTTCTTCTTTTGTATTCTGAACATCTTCAATAGCTGAAGCCGTTTGCTTTACAGTCTCCTCTTGATCAAGAGCCCATGGTTCTGCTTCTTTTCGAAGCCGCTGATGCGGTCTTAGCGGCTGCTCTGTTTGGTTGAGGGTATATTTCCGCTGATACCCGCGCGGTGTAATCATTAAGTCATCGTAAAAGAACGTAGATGAATTTCCGACAACAACGGTAGTCAGCATGCCTATTTCATGATTTAACATGTCTTTTAAATTGGTCATTACCACTTCTTCACGGTCACGATAAGCGCTTTTCACAAGACCAACAGGCGTATCGGGGGAACGGTATTTTAATAAAATCCTTTGCGCTTCCACAATTTGTCTTGTGCGTCTTCCGCTTTTCGGATTATAAAAAGCTACTACAAAATCCGCTTGTGCAGCTGCTTCGATTCGTTTTTCGATTAACTCCCAAGGCGTAAGGTGGTCACTTAAACTAATCGTACAGGCATCATGCATCACGGGCGCCCCAAGGAGGGATGCGCATGAATTAATAGCCGAAATGCCAGGAATCACTTCCAGCTCTACGCCCGTTTCTTTTTTCCATCCTTTTTCAATCAACACTTCATACACAAGGCCGGCCATTCCGTATACTCCTGCATCTCCGCTTGAAATGACCGCCACGGTTTTTCCCGCTTCAGCTTGCTTTACGGCTTCTTGTGCACGGCTTACTTCTTCGGTCATTCCTGTACTAATAATTTGCTGATTCGTTAATAGTCCCTGAATTAATTCCACATAGGTTTTATAACCAATGATCATATCACTTTCTTGAATGGCTTCTCTTGCTCGCTGTGTAATATGTTCAAAGCTTCCTGGGCCGAATCCAATAACTAACAGTTTACCTTTCATGCTAGCTCCTCCTTTATGCGTTACTTTTTACTTTGTCAATTCCTTCTATGGAGTCACTCTTTTCCGGAGAAACAAAACCGTTTTGATCATATTCATAAATAAGTGATTCCTTTATACTGCAGCCTCCTGCTAAATGTTCTTCAACAATTCGATGAGCTACGTTTTCAGTGACCTGCTTGTACCAATCTCCTGAAGGGTACACGATAGCTACAGGAGCATCTTTGCATCTTCCGTTACAGCGCGTACGGGTTGTGTGAACCGCTTCATCTAGATTCAGTTCAGTCACTTTATTTCGAATAGCTTGCGTGGCTTCTTCTCCACCTTTTCTCATACAGCTGCTTCCATTACAAATCAATACGTGATGTTTTGTTCCATTTAAGTTCCACGTCGTCACACTTATTCGCTCCTTTACTAAAAAAACGCCTCTATCAATGATAGAGGCGCAGAAAAATTCAAACTAAGTTTTTGCACTTCCACCTATATCCCGTAGGGTAAGCTTCGCATTAGAAAAAGGCTGGTTTCCTGACTTCGATTCATCACTTGATTGCGCCTTCCCGAATACAGTGGCATATGCAATCAGCTCCTCTTCACAGTGGCGGGTACCGCGCTGGCTTCACACCAGACTTCCCATTTAACGCAATGTGAACATTGCGCACCTTTTTTGCACGATATGTAGTTTTGTGCTACGAGAAAAACCCGCTTCGCTAATATGCGAGCGGGTAAAACGTCAGAATAAAAGTGTACACGAATGCCACTTTAAGCCAACGTTTCCCTTCCCGCTCCCCGGAGAAATAGAAACTTCACAATAAAGACAGGTCTCCTGACTTGTGTATCATTCTACTTGAGAACCTTCCCGTGATTTTTCCACAGTGGTTATACTCGTTCGTCCACACTTACAGTTGCGGGGGCAGTACTGGTCTTTCACCAGTTTCCCTATTAAGCCTTCTTGGCATCTTCACTGTTGCTGTTTGATATATATGAACCTTTTAAACTATCAGAATAATAGAAGTAACTACCATATCATAGCGTACATTTTTTTTTATTTCAACTCTATTCTTTTCGTAAGATACAAGAAGCTATAAAAAAACAAGAGCATAAAGTCAGCTCTTGTTTTTTCATTATATAGCTACTAATGTTAAATGAGGATCATTATAATACACGACTTCTGAAAGAACTTTACAGCCATTTGTTTTGGCAAAAGCTTCTCTCGCCTGCGTTTCAGTTTCAAATTCAAACATTTTCATTTCTTTTCCAGCATATACCGTCAGTACCCACATGAAAAGATTCGCCTCCGATTATTGTAGTGATCGCTATATCCACATTATGACGAAACCATATCCTTTTGAAAACCCATTCTACAAAACTTGTCACAAGAAACTTTTAAAAATTTAAAAACATTTTAACTTCTGTAAATGAACAAAATGTACAAAAGGTTTAAGCCGTATTATACCTCTTTAAAAAAGGTGCTTTTTTTACCAACTGTTGCTTCACCAGTAAAAAAATATATAGTATTTATTAAAAAAAGAAGCCGGACAGCCCGCTTCTTTTTTAGGAAAGGAAAGTACAGACATCACTGTCCCGTCCTGCTCTTTGTTTTGCATAAAAATACACTAATTAAATATTCCTTTCTTAAAGCAGAACCATGTTCGATTGCACATAGTGGTAAAGAAGCTTGTACGTATGGTTCAATGAATCTTGATGCGTTCTCTCAAACGCATGAGAAGAATCAATTCCTGGACCAATTAAGCCGTGTACGATGTCATGCCCGGCACGAATAGCAGCAGAAGCATCTGATCCGTAAAACGGATAAATATCTAATTTGTACTGAATATCATGCTGCTTAGCTAGCTCCACCAAATGCTTTCTCAAACCGTAATGATATGGGCCGCTTGAATCTTTTACACAAATAGACACGGTGTATTCATCAGTAGATTGTCCATCTCCCATGGCACCCATATCAACCGCTAAGTATTCTACCGTTTGAGGCGTAATATTCGAATTTCCTCCGTATCCAATTTCTTCATTATTTGAAATAAGAAAGTGCGTAGTGTATGGCAGTTCGATCTGCTCTTCTTGAATTGTTTTCATGAGCTGAAGCAATAAAGCTACGCTTGCTTTATC
The DNA here is from genome assembly GCF_053345675.1 of Priestia sp. D51. Classification (NCBI taxonomy): domain Bacteria; kingdom Bacillati; phylum Bacillota; class Bacilli; order Caryophanales; family Bacillaceae; genus Priestia; species Priestia sp. D51. The sequence continues at coordinate 125,784 of NZ_JBLTIR010000002.1, forward strand.
ATCGAGATGACGAGATTTAATAAAACCGCTTTTTGTTATTTCTACACGAGGATCAAACGAAACAAAGTCGCCGACTTCAATTCCAAGACTGCGAACATCTTCTGCGCTATGTACTTTTTCATCCAATCGAATTTCTATATTATCTTGATTTCGCTCAGCTTTACCTGCATCTTTATACACATGAACAGATGTTTGATGCATAAGGATGGTCCCTGTAAATACTTCTCCTGCTGACGTTTCGATTTCACAATATTCTCCTTCGATGGAATTGTAGCGGAACCCTCCAATCAAGTCGATTTTCAGACGTCCACTCGGTTTGATTTCTTTTACCATAGCACCTAATGTATCGACATGAGCCGTCAGCATGCGGTGATGATCCGTATCTTTACCGGGAATAGTAGCGACTAAGCCTCCTTTTCGATTGCGATACGTTTGAATATTTAGCTCTTTTACATAGTCTTCGACAAATGAAATCACCTTTTCTGTATTTCCAGAAGGACTGGGAATCGAAACAAGCTTTTTAATTAACTGAACAGTTTCCGTCATTATGACACTTCCTTTGTCTCTCATTTCTTTTATTTTACCATATGTTTCAAAAAAGATAACAGGCAGCTCCAAACAAAAAAGCCAGGCAGCTGCCCGGCTTTTTTATTTTAAGCTATGTTTGATTTCTTTAATTCATTTGTGTAATTTAATGATTTTTGCTTATCAAATTCGCCTTCAGACTTGGACATTACAATTGCAGCTAAAGCATTTCCTACTACGTTAACTGTGGTACGCATCATATCAAGAATGCGGTCAATTCCTGCAATAAATGCCATGCCTTCAAGAGGGAAGCCCATAGATTCAAGCGTAGCAAGTACAACTACAAACGATGCCCCTGGTACACCAGCCATCCCTTTTGAGGTTAACATTAGCACAAGAAGGAGCTGAATTTGATCCATAATGGAAAGGTCAATGCCGTACATTTGAGCAATAAACAGCGATGCCAGCGCCTGATAAATGGTTGAACCATCTAAATTAAACGTGTAGCCTGTTGGAATAACAAACGATGTAACCGATTTAGAACAACCGAAGTCTTCCATCTTTTTGATAAGAGATGGTAAAACGGCTTCTGAACTTGCTGTTGTAAAAGCAAGAAGCAGCTCGTCTTTTAACACTTTTATGAGCGTAAACATGCTTGTTCCAGCCATTTTAGCAATAATTCCAAGAACCACAAGCACAAAGAAAATCATGGTGAAGTAAACGGCGAACACTAATTTCCCTAATGGAATAAGTGATCCGACACCAAACTTTATAATATTAACACCAATAAGTGCAAATACACCTACTGGAGCAAATTTCATCACCAAATTAGTTACCCAAAACATTGCATCCAAGACGCCTTCAAAAAAGGCTAAAACAGGTTTTCCTCTCTGTCCAATCGAAGCTACGCCTACACCAAACAGTACGGAAAATAAAATGATTGGTAAAAGATCGCCTTCTGCTACCGACTGAAAGACGTTTGTCGGAACAATATGAAGAAGCTCCTGAGCAATCCCTGTACTTTCAGACGTTTTTGCCGTTGCCTCATATTGAGAAATATCGCTTTTTGCAATATGTCCCATATCAACCCCTGCACCAGGGTGGAATAAGTTAGCGGCAATAATCCCCACTACAATCGCAATGGTTGTAACAATTTCAAAATAAAGAATTGTTTTTCCGCCAAGCTTACCTAATTTTTTGATATCGCCTACTCCTGCGACCGCTACGATTAATGCTGAAATCACGATCGGTACGACAATCATCTTAATTAAATGAATAAATATGTCTCCAATTGGCTGTAAAATAGAAATGGCCGTATCGCTTCCGTAAAAGATAGCACCTACAGCTACGCCTAAGATCAGTCCAATTAGAATCTGAGTTGCTAGACCTAACCTTTTCACTTTCTTGCTCCTTTCGCACAGTTGACTTTCACCCATCGAGCATATGCGGTTCAACGAACCGTGTATAAATATACATCCTTACAGCACCTTATGTAAACAGTTCTTTACTAATAAGGATGTAAGGCCGCACATGCAAATTTTTAAAAGCCACGGTTCTGTTTTATCATATCAAATAATTGTTGTACACTGAGATTTTTTTGCTAAGTATTTTTCTATTTTTGCTATTTCAGCGAATAAATAAAAAAAATAAAATTTTATATTGAAATATGCATTTTAGGTTAGTATAATACGATACATGTTTATTTTTATTATTCGAATATAAAATTCTGAAAATTTTAATTATTCAACACGATAATAAAAAGCATTTATAATTTTGGAGGTTTTAATGTGTCAAACAAAGTTCCTTTTTCATTTATAGTGGTTATTGGCTTTATGCTTTTTGCCCTATTCTTCGGCGCAGGTAATTTAATTTTCCCTGCGATGTTAGGTCAGTCTGCTGGAAGCAATATTTGGTCAGCAAATGCTGGATTTTTAGTAACGGGTGTAGGTCTGCCTCTGCTAGGCGTTCTCGCGTTTGGTTTTTCCGGAAAAGAGGATCTGCAGTCTTTAGCTAGTCGTGTACACCCAGCTTTCGGTATTATCTTTACTACGATTTTATACTTGGCAATCGGACCGCTTTTTGCAATGCCAAGAACGGGAAGTGTTTCGTTTGAAATTGGCGTTAAGCCTTTTTTATCAGAAAATTCAGGTCACCTTCCCCTTATCATTTTCACGGTAATTTTCTTTACGATTACGTGCTTTTTTTCGCTAAATCCTGCGAAAATTGTCGATTTAGTAGGAAAAGTTTTAACACCTATTAAATTAACGTTTATTGGAATATTGGTAGTTGTAGCCGTTGTGAACCCAATTGGAAAGTTCGAAGCACCAAGCGAAGCTTATACAACACACGCCTTCTTTAAAGGCTTCCAAGAAGGCTACTTAACAATGGATACACTAGCATCATTTGTTTTTGGAATTATTATTATTAATGCAATTAAAGAAAAAGGAGCAAAGACCAACCGACAAATCATCACAATTTGTGCAAAAGCTACGGCTATCGCTGCCGTTATTTTGGCTCTTATTTATAGTGCATTGTCTTATATGGGTGCTTCAAGCGTATCAGAGCTTGGACGTCTTGATAACGGAGGTACGGTTTTGGCTGAAGTATCAAATTACTACTTTGGCTCTTACGGAGGAATTCTTTTAGGTCTGATGATTACCGTTGCTTGTTTAACAACAAGTGTAGGCCTTGTAACATCTTGTTCATCTTTCTTCCATAAGTTGTTTCCAAGGGTTTCTTATAAGTTGATTGCTGTCATTTTATCAGCATTCAGCGCCGTTGTAGCAAACTTTGGCTTAACGGAATTAATCGCTATTTCGGTTCCAGTCTTAACAGCTATTTATCCGTTAGCTATTGTGTTAATTGCTTTAACATTCTTACATCCTTTATTTAAAGGACGTTCTGAAGTTTACCAAGTAAGCCTTCTGTTCACGTTTATCGTTAGTTTATTTGATGGCTTAAATGCTGCTGGATTCAAAATTTCCGCAGTAAACGATCTGTTTACATCGATTCTACCTATGTATGGAGTGGGTCTCGGCTGGGTAGTTCCTGCTATTGTAGGAGGATTAATCGGTCTTGGCATTACCTTCCTTCGTACAAATGATAATACGAACAGAAACACTTCAAGAAAATTGATTAAATAAAAAGAGGATGCAAATGCATCCTCTTTTTATTGTGGCGTTTTATGAATAAGGAGTTTTTTTCTCCGTTAACTTTACTTCTTCCTTTAACACACGTTTTTCATATAGATATTTATCCGTTCGTTGAAAATGATATTTATCAGCTTTTTCTTTTTCAGATGTGGTCAAAAGCACTCGAACATCAGAAGCAGCTGACACATCAAACGTTTCATTTTGATAAGTAGCATACGGAGCTACAAAAAACACTTCTTCAACAGCATCACGAGGAACTTTTTTTGTAAAAGTCGTGTCATTGTATGGAATGAATCCATTTGCTACATCGCCTTTATCATAGCTAATCAGCTTTACACCCCCATTTTCCGTTTCATAACATTCGTAGTCTCGTTCATTATATGCTGCATACAAACCTTTTCGAATCATAAAAAAACATTCCTTTACATTGGTTTAGCAACCGCTGGTACAAATCGTTTTTCTTCTACCACGTAGGTAGCTAAAAGTACTTCTTCCCCATTTACCACTTGATATAGTTCCGCTCCGTTTGCTGGTGGATAATAGTTATCAAATTTGAACTCTGGAACGGTTTCCCCGTTTCGAGATCCTGTAAACCCATTAAGCGTACATGGAGGTCCATAATTATTACTAATTAATCCCTTTTAGTAGGTCTCAAAAATAAAACACACCATCTAAAATAGATGGTGTGTGAAGTATAGTAAGTAATTAAGAAATTTGTTTAAGTTCTGATGAGAGTTTTAAAAACTCTTCTTTATTTTTCATCAATAGCGTGCGGTCGATTTCTTCTTTTAGCTGTGCTTTACGAAATTCTGCAATCGCCTTGTCTAAAATCATCTCAGCGAATAATGCATCAAGCACCTTTCCGTTGGATTTTTGCGGTGAATTAAGTAAATTCTTTTTCATAAGAAATCAACTCCTTGGCTTTTTTATAATATAACACAAATATTCTGACTTTTCAATCATTTAAACCAAGTATTTTACATCTATTTTTTTCCACATAAAAAGGCCGCCCTTTTGTTATAAGGCGCGGCCTTTTATTACGAATCTGCGGCTTTTTCTTTTACTTCCGCATAGTAGTTTTCATATTCAATAAATTCAGGAGCTTGATGAGCTGCCATGATACCGTGGTAACTGATGTCTAAGCCCACTTCTTCTTCTTCTTCCGTAGATCGAAGCGGAACCACCAAGGAAATAACCTTTAACCCTATCCACGTCGTAACAAATCCCCAAGCGCATAGAGCAATTAATCCGAGAAGTTGAACACCTAATAACGTCCAGCTCCCTCCTGTAAACACACCGCCGTCTGTAGAAAATAAACCCACAGCCAACGTGCCCCATATTCCCGAAGCAGCGTGTACAGGAAAAGCTCCTACAGGATCGTCGATTTGACGTGCTTCGAGCCAGTTTGTAGCTGCCATCATTAATAAGCCGGATACAGCTCCAATAAAAATAGCAGATGGCGTATTTACAAAAGCGCACCCGGCCGTAATGCCAACCAGTCCGGCAAGCGATCCATTTATCACAGAAGGTGCATCTGAACGGTTGTAGCGAAATAAAGTATAAAATAAAGTAGCTGCTCCGCCTGCTGCTGCTGATAACATTGTGACAATAGCAATGTGACCAATTCTAACGTCAGTGGCACTTAGCGTACTTCCTGCATTAAACCCGAACCATCCAAACCATAATAAAAAAGCACCCACTGATGCAAGCGGCAAATTGCTTGGAAGAGAAACAGAACTAATTCCATTTTTCGTGAACTTCCCTTTTCTAGGTCCAATCATTATTGCAGCTGCTAAAGCTGAAAAACCGCCAAGAGCATGAATAACTGCCGAACCGGCAAAATCAAGCATCCCTAACTTACTAATCCATCCGCCTCCCCAAATCCAGTGGCCGGCTATAGGATAAATAAATGTAGTCATTAAAATCGCATATAAAAGATATGCGCGGAAATTAATTCGTTCTGCCACCGCTCCAGAAACTATAGAAATGACCGCAATAACAAACGCACATTGAAACAGCCAAAATGTTTCAAGCCCAATTGGAATGTCAAGGTGCGATAAATTACCTGAGAGCGCAAAACCGCTTTTACCGAAGATTCCGCCTAAATCATCTCCGTACATTAATCCAAACCCAATTAAATAGAAACAAAGCGTTCCTATTGTAATATCAGCGAATACTTTCATAATAATATTGACGCTATTTTTATAGCGGACAAAACCTGCCTCTAGCAAGGCAAAGCCGCCTTCCATTAGCAAAATCATCGCCGCTGTTAACACAACCCACGTCGTATTTATACCTAAACTTAGTTCATTAACACTCATATCCCAACGCCTCCACTGCTTTTTAATCGTTTTATTTCTTGTACAATAGCAGGCGAAAGCGTAATTTCACTTGTTTCTTCATTTTCCGCTTTTATTAATTCAAGAACTTCATGAAGTTCTCGCATTTGTGCTTTAAGGTGATCAATTTTTTTAAAGCGTTCCTTTACGTATACCATATACTCGACCGCTTGATGCTGACTTAAAGGACGCCCGGTAAAAAATTTACGAAACGGTGATAGTGATTGGTACCAAGCTTCTTCAGCACGTTTCTTCTCTTCGTATTTACTAATTTTCGCTTTTATATCCTCTATTTCTTGTGCTTTAGCTTCTTTTAACTTCATTATAAATTCAATTAATTTTAATTGAGGCAATGTAATGACCACATTATGATAAAGTTCATCCACTATAACCATGTTATATCTCCTTACATAAGATGTTATATTTAGATTATATGTAGAACACTATAGTAAGTCAATGTAATTTTTTGAAAACTCTTTAAATAGTAAATGCGCCCTATCTTTTTACTACTTATAGAATATTAAGTTCGTATGTGTTGAAATATGACGTTATTTGTTTTATCGTAGGAAGAGGAATTATGTTAGTTCCCTATTTTAATTTTATTTACCTAGGCAATTATTCGCTTTATTTTTTATAAACTTTTATTAAACAAAGGGTTACGAGGTTCTTCACTTATTTTTTCAACGAAATGAGTTGATTTTATCTCGTATTAAAATTAAAATAGAATTATGTGCAAGATTTCACAACTTCACAATGTAGTTTGAAAGTCTAGCAGATAACTAGGAACTACATATGCAACAGTATCCAGCAAAGGAGGACTTTTCATGTCTCAATCAACTATTCAAAAATCAGCTGCAGAGGAAAATGCTGCTGTACAAACAGAAGCGGCAGTTAACAAAGGTCAAGCGGATGTGTTAGATCAATTGTTAAAGCCTGAAGTACAAGAAGCTCTTACTGTTCTTGTAGATAATTTACCAAAATTATCTGAAATGGTAACGGTGCTTACAAAAACTTACGACGTTGCGCAATCATTATTAACTGACGACGTATTAAAAGAAGATCTACTTGGTGGAGTAAAAGAATTTATCGAGCCGGTAGAAGGAACAGTAAAAGGTCTTGCAGCTACTGCAATCGAAGCAAACGATCGTGCAGAAGCAAATGCTTCTAATTCAATCGGTTTATTCGGTTTATTACGCATGCTTAAAGATCCACAAGCTCAAAAACTATTCCGCTTTGCACAAGCGTATTTAGACATTACAAACGAAAAACAAAAATAATTTTCATTAAAAAGTGTGGACGGAGGATCGACTATGTCAAAACATATTTTAATTTTAGGCGGCGGTTACGGTGGTTTATTAACTGCAATGACAGCTCGCCAACACCTAAGTGCGGATGAAGCAAAAATTACAGTAGTGAACCGTTTTGCTACTCACCAAATCATTACAGAATTACACCGTCTAGCTGTAGGCGGCGTTTCTGAACAAGCGGTAGCTTTACCACTTGATAAATTACTTAAAAACTACAACGTTGATTTAAAAATTGCAACGGTAAAAGAAATCTCACCAGATCAACGTGAAGTATCTCTTGAAGATGGTACAAAATTAAGCTACGACTACCTTGTTACAGCTTTAGGTAGTGAAACTGCTTACTTCGGTATCCCTGGTTTAGAAGAGCACAGCTTCGTTCTTAAATCAGTAAATGATGCAAACCGTTTACGTGCACACGTAGAAGCTTGTATCGCTGAATACAGCAAAACAAAAAATAAAGCTGACGGTACAATCGTAGTTGGCGGTGGCGGATTAACAGGTATCGAACTTGTTGGTGAATACGCTGACTTAATGCCAAGCCTATGTCTAAAACACGGTGTTGATCCGAAAGAAATTTCTCTATACTGTGTAGAAGCAGCTCCTACAGTTCTTCCAGGCTTCCCTGCTGAATTAGTAGAGCGCGCTCAATCAAGCTTAACAAAACGTGGCGTTACATTTGTTACTGGTACACCTGTAACAAAAATGGATGCTACAACTGTTGAACTTAAAGACGGCAGCAAAATTGAAACAAAAACAATGGTATGGACTGGCGGAGTTCAAGGTAACTCTGTAGTTGCTAACTCAGGTATCGAAGTAAACCGCGGTCGTGCACTTGTAAATGAATTCTTACAATCTACATCTCATAAAGATGTATTCCTTGCTGGTGACTCAGCGGTTGTAATGGGTCCAGAAGGTCGCCCTTACCCACCTACTGCTCAATTAGCTTGGCAAATGGGTGAAGTTGTAGGCGTGAACTTAGCAGTAGCTATTCGCGGCGGAGCAATGGAATCATTCGTTCCTGTCTTCTCTGGTACACTAGGAAGTCTTGGACGCAAAGATGCAATTGGTACAATCGGCGGAAACAAAACGCAATTAAAAGGTTTACCAGCATCACTTATGAAAGAAGCAAGTAACGTTCGTTACTTATCTCATATCAAAGGATTATTTGCATTAGCTTATTAATCCGTCTTAAAACGAAAGAGGAATTCTCCTCTTTCGTTTTTTTATTTACATAAGCCAAGAAATAAGAAGCGGCAGCGTAATCAACGATAAAATAGCACTAATAACAAAAGCAGATGCCGTTTCGTTTTCTAAGCTTTCAAACCGCAAAGCAATCATCGCTGCTACAGCAGACCCAGGAAAAGCTACCAGTAAAATAGCTTTTGTCACTTCATCTGAAGACAACCCTATCCATACTGCAATTCCGAGCATAACGATGGGTTGAACCGCTACTTTTAAGACGGCTATCCCAAGCGCCCCTTTACTAAAGTTAATTTTTCCAATTCCAATCGTTACTCCTACCGCAAACAAAGCTGCTCCCGATGTAATACTTCCGATTTGATCAAGCATATCCTGTAACAGTTTAGGTGACTGAAAACCGCAAAGGGTTAAAATCACTCCAATTAACGGTACACATGCCAAAGGCTCAGATAAACCATGCAAAATGGAATGAACCGTTACTTTAAATAAACTTGTTTTCTCTTCCCCTTCTTTTCGCCCCCGTTGTCCAACGGTTCCTAAAATCGTTGCCAGCGGATCTAAAATCGCATTCACCACGATTCCTGTGATGGCAATTGGAATCGCTACTGCGCCTGCACCAAACAATCCTCCGAGTACTGGAATGCCCATAAAAGCAAACGTTGGCTGAGCTGAGTTTAAGGCAAACATAGAAGAGGCAGTTAACGTATTCTTCCCTGCATACTTCACGACAAGCAAGATAATGAGGTAAAACCCGACGATTCCTAAAATCAGCGCTACTAAAAACGGCCATTCGTCTATGAGTGTTTTTCTTGGCGTTGTCGTTACACCTACAAATAAGTGTGCAGGAAGCGCAAACTTCGTTACTAATGTGTTGAGCCCCTTAGACGTTTGCTTATCAAATTTTTTAAAGTGCCCTGCTAAATAACCAAGCAAAATGACAAAAAAGATAGGCGCGAGAATGAGGAAAATTTGACCTATGCTCATTTATCATTCACCTCATTCATTTCTTGCCTTAACAGGTTTATAAACAGGCTGCCATACCGCTTCTTCTACAAGTTCAGCTACATTTTTTTCGGTAACAGTTGCTACGTTATCTTTTACAGCAGCATCGGCAACTGCTACAGCAACCGCCTTTGATACTTTTTGAAGATCTTTAATATTTGGAAGAAGCGTATCTCCTTTTGTATCTGTTTCTGCTATACGCGCTACTGCATTGGCTGCTTCTGCAAACATAGATTCAGTAAACTTTTGAGCGCGAACCACAATTGCACCTAAACCAAGACCTGGAAACACAAATGCATTATTAGCCTGTCCGATTTCGTAAGTGTGCCCGTTATATTCAACGGGTTCAAATGGACTTCCCGTTGCAATAAGGGCTTTTCCTTCCGTCCATTTTATAATATTTTCCGGAACAGCTTCAGCAAGTTTAGTTGGGTTTGAAAGCGGCATAATCACCGGGCGCTCTACATGCTTTGCCATTTCTTTAATAATTTCTTCGGTAAAAGCATCCGTGACGCCTGATGTTCCAATTAAAATCGTTGGCTTCACTTGCTTGACAAGCTCCAACAGTGAAATTTTATTTTCATCGTCTTTTTCCCATTCTTTAATCTCTTCATTTTGGCGAACATATGGCTGTTGAAAAGGAGCTAAATCTTCCATATCTTCCGTTAACAGACCTCTGTAATCATATGCCCAAAAACGATCATATGCTTCTTCTTCAGATAACCCTTCAAGCATCATCGCACTATGAATACGATCGGCATTCCCAATTCCAGCGGATCCTGGTCCAAATACAACAACTCGCTGATCTTTTAAAGGCGTTCCTGTAATACGAACCGCTGTTAAAACGGCTGCAAGAGTAATTACTCCCGTTCCTTGAATATCATCATTAAATGTTAAAATTTTATCGCCATATTCTTTCATAATGTGACGCGCGTTAATATTACCAAGATCCTCCCAATGAAGAAGCGCTTTAGGAAACTTGGCCGTTATTTCTTTTACAAATTGAGCGATAAAACGATTATAGTCTTCTCCTTTTACTCGTTCATGACGATTTCCTAAATACAAAGGATCTTCAAGAAGCTTTTTGTTATTGGTCCCCATGTCAAGAACAACAGGCAGTACGCGGCTTGGGTCAATTCCTGCTGCAGCTGTGTAGACCGCTAACTTTCCCACTGCAATATTTATCCCTCCTACACCCCAGTCCCCAATTCCTAGAATACTTTCTGAATCCGTGACTACAAGCAAATCAATATCTTCGCTGTCGAGCCCTAAATTTTCAATCGCCTCACTTAATCGATCCGCTTCATTTACGGATAAATATAAGCCGTCAGGACGGTGGTATTCATGGCTGTATTCTTGAATGGATTGACCTACAGTAGGCGTGTAAATAATGGGAAGCATTTCACTTAAATGATCGGTTAATAAACGATAAAACAACACGACGTTCCGATTATGTAGATCATTCAACGAATTATTTTTTTGAAGATCATTCGGTGCTTTTTTGAACTGCTCATATGCTCTCTTTGCCTGTTCTTCTAACGTTAAGACCGTCGGAGGAAGAAGCCCCTGCAGATGAAGGTCTTGTCTTTCTTCTTCAGTAAAAGCAGAACCTTTGTTTAAATAAGAAGTGGATAAAACTGATTTTCCTTTTAGTGAAGTTGAAATTGAACCATCTTTTTCCATTTTATATGCTCTCATGTTTTTACCTCTTTTCGTGAACAATTAGATAGGGTTAGGTTCAGCAAAGAGATATATTTTTAACCATTTATTTTTAATGAAAACAAAAAAAGAGATTGAAGCATAACTACATCAATACAATCTAAAGACGAAAAAACGGGATAAATGAACCCTGTGTTCAACCTAACAATAAAAAAATCCGAACGATTCATCGTTCGGATTTTCCTTACACGAAAATACGTTTTTTACACCATGCTATAGTCTTCGTGCTCACTTTCTGAGTAATTAGGTGGCTGTATATGTGAAGGCACAAGACATTCATAGCTTTCCCCTTCTAGCCTATCCTCTAGCTCTTGTTTCGCTTGACTAATCAGCTCTTGATTTTCTATCATTTCAATCGCCGTAGCCGCAATGGCTTTTCCAGCTAACAACATCGCATCGTGAGCATACTCTGTTTTCCCTTGAGCAACAGCTTGCCATGTATGAAACGGCGTAGCATAAGCCCACGTTGCAGTCACGCACTGTGCAGTTGGAACATTCCAGCTAACGTCTGCAACATCGGTTGATCCCGTCATGAAGGAAACATTTTTAGACATAGGAGCAATTTGGTTGAAGACTGGATGATTTGCTAAAGCTCTGTCTAGCAGTGAACCGACTTGTTTTTTTGCTGCTTCTTTGTCTTCAGCGGATGTAGACTCGTAAATAGCTTTGGCGAAAGCCATGTCTTCTTGTTTCACTTCAGCCAAATTTATCTGCATCATTTGCTTATGCATCAGCTGCTCCATTGTTTGATTTGGAATTAGATTAGCGCAGGCTCCTTGAACTTCCTGTTCCATTTGTGTTTCAGTCATTAAAGCCGCTCCCTTTGCAATTTTCACAACCCGTTCATAAAGTTCTTTTACTTGAGATGGCTTCGGAGCACGAATTAAGTACATGACTTCCGCTTCTGCTTGAACAACATTAGGAGAAATGCCTCCGCTGTTTGTAATGGCATAGTGTACGCGCGCTTCATCTATCATATGTTCACGCATATAATTCACACCAATATTCATCAACTCTACAGCGTCTAAAGCGCTTCTGCCAAGGTGAGGACTAGCAGCTGCATGACTGCTTCTTCCTTTAAATTTAAAAGTTGCTTGCATAACCGCATTCGATGACGTATGCATGACACCATTAACGGTAGCCGGATGCCACGAAAACGCGATGTCTACATCTTGGAAAAATCCTTCTCGTACCATATACGTCTTTCCGTAGCCACTTTCTTCAGCTGGACACCCATAGTATCGAACGGTTCCCGGAACATTTTTTTCTTTTAAGTATTCTTTGACTGCAAGCGCAGCTGCTAGTGAGCCTACGCCAAGTAGGTTATGTCCACACCCATGGCCATTTCCATTTTTTTTAACTGGATCTGCTACTGCACACTTATCTTTTTGACTCAGCCCGGTAAGCGCATCATATTCACCAAGAATAGCGATGATCGGATAACCGTGCCCGTAACTTCCAATAAAACCTGTTTCAAGGTTAGCAATATGTGTACGAAGCGTAAACTCTTCTTTTTCTAACATGTCGCAAATTAGTTGTGCCGACTTATACTCTTCAAACCTCGTTTCTGCATATTCCCATATTTGATCACTGATTTGAGTTAGCTCGTGTCGCTTTTGTTCAATAAGTTGTTCGACTTTTTTGACAATATCCATGAGACACTCTCCTTTTCCCCTCATTATTTGACAGCATTTTGTGCGTGCACTACCACTTTTGCAGGTCGAATCGAAAACAACGAAATAGCACAGACAAGAGCGCAGATAATTAATAAAGCAAACGCTGCATTATACGACCCGCCAAACGATTGTACTAAAAAACCAATAAGCATTGGTGTTAATACGCCGGCTGCTTGAGCCCCTGTATTAATAAAACCATTTGCTGAACCGACCACTGATTCAGGCAACATTTTTAAAGGAGCTGAAGCGATTAAAATCACATTAAATGAAAACAGTAAAGTTACTGCGCTCTGAAAAACGATAAACATGCCTACGCTAGGTGAAATAGCCATTAAGCAAAGAAAAACGCCCATCAGTAAACCAAAAACCGCTGCTATCGTCTTGTCTTTTCCTTCTGGAAGCTTGTCTAAAATAAAGCCGCTAACAAACATTCCTATAATGCCTACAAATGCTGGGATAGCGGAAAGAAAACCGATGTCCGTTAAATCCAAATGTCTTACTTCGGCTAAATATGTAGGCATCCACGACATGAGCCCCCAGTTAATAGCGTAAATACTGAAATAGGCAATAAATAAATTCCAAATCATCGGGGTTTTGATAATTTCTTTTAATGTCATCTGCTTAGCAGGAATAGCAGAAGCCTCTCTTTTTTCCCCCTGCTGCTTTTCTTTTAGTAAAAAAACAAACAGAACTGTAATAACAAGCCCGATGGCTCCTATGATATAAAAGATACTTCTCCAGCTTATTGTTTGCATCAGCTGCGTCGCCAGAATCGGTGTCACCACGCCCATAATCGTACCTGACGATAACAAAAAAGACATGGCTCTACTGCGTTCTTGCTGAGGAAACCACCCTGCGATTCCTTTTGACGCAGATGGAAAATAGCTCCCTTCCCCTAATCCGAATAAAAAGCGAATGATAATAATAGAAGCAAAAGACCAGGCCATTCCGGTAAAAACCGTAAACAAAGACCATAAAAGCACGGCGATTGTAATGACTTTTTTAAACCCAAAGCGGTCTGCTAGCCAGCCACCAGGTATTTGCATCAGTGCGTATCCTGCAAAAAAACTGCTTAAGATGATGCCTGTAGAAGAAGCATTAAGGTGTAGATCTTTCGAGATATCTAAAATAGCGTAATTAATAATAAAACGATCTAAGTTTCCAAGCGACCAGCCTAAAAATAATAAAAATAAAATGATGTATTTCCAGTTCGACCTTGCTAGCATAAACTCGCTCATCTCCTTTTTATTCCATTTAATGTAATGTTTTGTAACAAATCGATTCGTTACATAAATATTAAAAAATTCTGACTATTTTTTCAATGTGTATTTCTATATAATAAGAACTATAACTATGTATTTTTTTACATTAAGTAGTCTATAAGGGGTTATTAATATGAGTGATTTATTAGCTAATATGAAAGGTTATCTTACATCTATTATTAAAAACAGTTCTTATCAAATTTGGACAAGTATTGATTCTGCAAATTTTAACATGTTTTTTTCCAGTTCTTTATGCTCATCCCTGACTTACACTCCTCCCACTAGCCTACATAACGGCAGTGATTCCTTTCAAAAGCATATCGCATATGAAGAGTTCGAAGAAATTTACTTATCCTTTCCAAATCGCTATGCGTTTGTTGTTCGCATATTTGCTAAGCATCACTGGACACCACAACAAATAAAGAAGCTATCAGCTAACTTTTCTCCTTACGTGCTGCAAAAAAAGCTAGAGCGGCATGAGCACATTTTGAACGTACTTATGAAAAGCATTAAGGAAATCTCGCTTTTACAAGACTCTGACTATCTATTAACAAGAATTCTAGAAAATGCTCTTTCAGTTATTTCTGTTGCGGATATGGGCGTGCTGTGGATGTTTGATTCTTCCACTCAATTTCTTTTGCCTCGCGCCTGGTCCGGGGGGCCAAACAATGAAATTCAAAACATGAAAATGAAAGTTGGCGAAGGAATTATCGGAAAGACATTTCAGCATAATAAAAGCTATATGTATACGAACTTAGAGGATATAGTACGCGATTCTTCTACTATGACTGACGATAATATTCACTATCTTAATCAGTCCTATACATTTACACACATTCAATCTATTATTTCTGTCCCAATTTGCATGGAAGAACAAACGGTATGCGTACTCATTATTTATCAAAACGGTACAACTCCTCTTTTAAATGAAGAGGATAAAGAATTGTTAGAAAGCTTTTCCGATCAAGTTTCGATTGCTCTCTTAAACTCAGCGCTTTTTGAAGATGTAAAAAAACAAAATGAACTTTTAATACGCCGCGATCAAATTCATCGCACATTCATGAACGTTTCACTTCAAAGTAAAGGAATTGAACCGATACTTACCGAATTACGCCGAATGGTTACATCTCCCGTCACCATTGTAGATTTTGTTGATAATAAGACCTATGGCTTTTTAAAATTTCTTGATGTAGACACAAAAACAGCTGAATTTCACACGCATTTTCTTTTACATACAAAAGCTTGCTTTTATACTATTGAGTCACACAACCAGAAGCACAGCGTCTACATTCAACCGATACACGGTATTGACACGCTCTTAGGGTTAGTTATTCTGCAGACAAATCAAGAAGATCTTTCCTCTCTAGATCAAGTGGCACTCGAACAAAGCAGCTCTGTTATTGCACTAGAAATGCTGAAAAAACAAACGTTAGTCGATTTATTTTACAAGCGAACGCATGAACTATTTAGTGAATACTTATCATGTTATGACACCACTTTACTGTATCAAAAAGCAAATGAGCTAAACATTGATACAAAAAAGCATATTCTAGTCACTCTTATTACCATTCGTTCACAGGCGGACCTGCAGCTCTTAAACTTACATCTTCATCGCCTTGTCTCTGACATCAAATCGGTTTTCAGTTCAAAAGCGCCGGTCGTATACGGATTCGACACGAAAGTAACCATTGTATTCACGCTTGATTCTTATGAAGACCATCATGCTATTATCAAACAATTAGAAGATTCACTCTCAAAATGGCGTTACTACAATGAATGTCATATAAAAATAGGGATTGGAAGTCGTTATTCTCACTTTACCCAAATAGAAAAAAGTTATAGTGAAGCTGAAAAAGCTGTCTCTTACCTTCTGTCTCAGCAGCAAGATGGATGCATGTTGTATGAGGAAATAGGAATTAACCGGTTATTTATTAATCAATCGAAAGAAGAAGTCAAAACCTTTATTGATGAAGTATTTGTCCCTCTTAAAAACAATCATTTGAACGATGAACCTTTAGAACAAACGCTAGAAGCGTATTTTGATAACAACCGCTCGGCTTCACTTACAGCTAAGCAGCTTCATATTCACGTTAATACACTCTATCAGCGGTTGAAGAAAATCGAAGATAAAATGAACATATCATTTACAAATAGTGAACATCTATTAAAAGTGCAGCTAGCGTGCTATTTGAAAAAATTTCACTACAGCTGAAAAACCGATTCTTATTTTTAAGAATCGGTTTTTTCGGTAGAAAGAACAGCCTTAATTGATTGCTTCCAGCGGCTCAGTACCTCTTTGGAATCATGAAGCTGAAATTGAATGCCCGATGTTAAAACTGCATATTTTGCGTAATCTTCTTTAACAGCGGCTACTTCTCCCGTAAATAGCTCATAGCCTGATAACACAGGAGCTTCTTTTTTTAGCCGAAATTTAATGTAATAAGCTTTGCCTTCAACAACTAATGTAACGGTTGACTTATGATTCTGTATCATGTTTTTTGAAGACGTGGTATCTTTCCATACTAACAGCTTGACGCGCGAAGAGCTAATAGCTACCAGCTCTCCTGCGCTAATCATTGCTACATGAGGAAACCCCTCGGATGTCACTGTAGATAGCAGCATCGCATCATGCTGTTTCCTTTCTAGATCTTTTCCATTTAAAAATACGCGCACGGCTTTTGGCAGCTCTGCTTTATTCATTTTACTTACCACCTTTGCTCATTAAGATCGGGGTGGCACAGGAGGCACGTGCGTTGCCAGCGGTACGTCTTTTGGATTGATTTTAAATGATCGAGGGTATTTTTCAGGATTGGTGATGGTTTCAGGTTCAGAAGAACGCCAGGTAAACAAACACACGTCGCATAAATAAATTTCCCAGGCTCCTTCAACTGGTGATTTAGATACTACGTTTGCTTGTTTGGTTTCACATCTTGGACAAGTATGCATGTCGATTCCTCCTTGTTTATTTTTGCATCATATTCGTTAAGATTTTTTCCCATTTTTCAGTTTCAAGTGGTGTATCTAAAGGCTGGGAATAGTGGCCTCTTGTTTCCGGTGCAACTGGTGTTGTAGCATCCAAAATCATTTTATCTGTAATACCAGCCGGCTCAGATCCTGGATCAAGTGGAAGAACTGAAAGATTAGGCACTGTTATAACATCATGTTTTGGGTGCATTTTTGTCGATAGCGCCCACATGACTTGCGGTAAATTAAACGGATCCACATCTTCGTCTACTAAAATAACTAGCTTGCAATATCCTAATCCATGCGGCGTAGTCAATGCCCTCATACCAACCGCCTTAGCAAATCCTCCGTATCGGCTTTTCGTTGAAATGATAGCAACGAGACCGTGAGTATACATCGCATTCACAGCTTCAATCTCTTCAGGATATGCTTCTTTTAGCTGCTGATATAAAGGAACGCTTGTATTGATTCCAATTAAATAATCTGTTTCTGTCCAAGGCATACCGATATATAAACTTTCAAAAATAGGATCTTTACGATGATATACGCGATTGATTTTGATAACAGGCATGCTTCTGCCACCGGAGTAATGACCTGTAAATTCACCAAAAGGACCCTCATACTCACGTTCACCAGCTAAGATTTCTCCCTCTAAAATCACTTCTGCTCCCCAAGGTACATCTAAATCAGAAAGCTGAGACTTCACAATTCTGTACGGCTCACCTTGAATAGCTCCTGCCATTTCATACTCTGATTGATCGTAATGAAGCGGCGTAGCAGCTGCTGTGACAATCGCGGGTTCACATCCTAAAGCAATTGATACAGGGAGGTTTTCACCTTTTTCTTCGGCTTGTTTCAAGTGAATGGCAATATCATGCTGTGGCACGGGCTGAATGCCTAGACGGTCTTTCCCTTTGACCTGCATACGATATATACCTACGTTTTGTTTGCCGAAATGCGCCTTATCATGCTGATCACGAGAAATAACGCACGCTTTATCTAGATAATAGCCTCCGTCTCCTTGATTCAAGCGGAACAATGGCAAAAGGTCGAATAAGTTAATATCATCTTTAATTTCACACTCATGAAATGGCGCTGTTTCTTCTCTTTTCACTTTAACAGGAAATTTTTCATATCTCCGAGCAAACTCAAAGAACTGTTCTTTTACAGGAGTTGATTTAGGCAGTCCCATCATTAACGCGTGATTTGACCAGGAACCCATTACGTTTAGAGCTACCTTTGCGTTGTTATATCCATAAATATTTGCAAATAATAATCCCGGCGTTTGATCTCCTAAATTACTGATGGCTTGACCTGCTGAACCTAAATCCGGATCTGGCTGCACTTCATCTGTAATCGTCAGCAGCTGCCCTTCTTTATGTAGCGTATCAAGGAAATCTCTAAAGTCTTTATAAGCCATGTTTATTTTCCTCCTTGTGATAAATGTTTAATTCCATTCCATCTTTTTGCCTCAGGAAGCTCAATTCCTAATTGATCTAACGTTCGAACAGCAATATGCGTGACAATATCATCAATTGTCTCAGGTTTGTTATAAAAAGCTGGCATAGGAGGCACGAGGATAGCTCCCATTTTTGAGAGATCCAGCATGTTTTCTAAATGAATCGTATTCAAAGGCGTTTCTCGAGGAAGTAGCACCAGTGGCTTTCTTTCTTTTAACATCACATCTGCCGTTCTTGCTATTAAGTTATCTGCTAGTCCCATTCGAATAGATGCTAATGTTTTCATGCTGCAAGGACTTACAATCATTCCGTCTATACGAAATGAACCGCTCGAAATTTTTGCTGCTTGGTCTTGATATGAATAACAATAATCTGCTAGCGCTTCTACTTGCCTAACGCTATACGGTGTTTCCAGCTTAATTGTGGCATGAGCCCAAGACGACATGACTAAATGCGTTTCAACAGAAGCCTTCTTCAAAAGCTCTAAAATTCGAATACCTAGAATAGCTCCTGTGGCTCCTGTTATTCCTACAGCTATTTTCATTTCTTTTCCTCCTCTCTGCTTTGGTTACACGTTTAACTTTACACTTATTTTCCATACAATTAAAATATTGATAAAGTATATAATAATACCTTTAAAGTATGGAGTTGAATACAGTGGAATTAAGACAGCTGCATTATTTTATTGTCATAGCTGAAGAATTAAATGTAACTAAAGCAGCCAAGCGTCTGCACATGGCTCAGCCTCCTTTAAGCAGACAGCTAAAGCAGCTCGAAAATGAGCTGGGCCTTTTGCTTTTTGAACGAAACAATAACAAGCGCTTATTGTTAACGGCAGAAGGAGAGCTTTTTTTAAAACGAGCGAAAGAAATTGTGCAAAGGGTCGAAAAATCAGTATTGGAAGTACAGGAATGTAAAAACGTAACAAATGAAAAGCTTGAAGTCGGATGTACAATCTACTGTGCATCAACGGTTCTCGATAAGCTAGCTCTTATTCAAAAACAGTATCCAAACAGTACTTTTAATATCTATGAAAACGAACCAGCTCATTTAAATGAGTTGTTGACGGATGGAAAGATTGATGTAGCAGTCACCACTACAGACTTACCTTATCAACAGGTAAAAACAAAAACACTTGCACCAGATGTCTTTGTTGTAGCAGTTCCCAAAGAAAGTAGTTATGCAACAGAAAAGATTTCAGTCGCTGAAATCGCTTCTCTCCCTCTTATTCTTCTTCGTTCAAATCGGGAAATAAGCATATACAATCGCATTATAAAGGAATTTAAAAAGATGGATATAACACCTAACATTTTATGCGAATGCCATGACTCAGCGATGCTTCTTAATTTAGTATGTCGTGGCCTTGGTGCTGCTATTGTTCCTTATTCGATGCTATCTTCTTTTTCACTAGAACATATTAAAATTTTAAGCATAGAAGATAATCCATTTGTAATTGAGCCTTTAGTTACGTGGCGTACCGATAGTTATCTCCCCAAAATCGCTCAAGAATTTTTAAAGCTTTTTTAAGTATAGATGCACAAAAAAGGCTTTGCTAAAATAGCAAAGCCTTTTTTATTTTATATTGATATATGTGACTACATTAACCAAGAAATTAATAGCGGTAATGTAACAAGTGACATAATGGCACTAAGTACGAATGCTGAAGCTGTTTCACCAGCTAGGCTATCAAAGCGCACTGAAATCATCGCTGCTACAGCTGAACCTGGGAACGCTACTAATAACACTAATTTTACGATGTCAGCTGATGATAGACCCATTGCTGTTGCAATCCCTAACATTACAAGCGGCTGAATAGCCACTTTTAAAATCGCAATACCAAATGCCGCTGGGCTAAATTGAATTTTACGGATACCAATTGTTACCCCAACTGCGAATAGTGCCGCACCAGAGGTAATTGAACCAATTTGATCTAAACTGCTTGATAGTAAATCTGGAGATTGGAACCCACATAATACTAATACTACTGCGATTAACGGAACACAAGCTAACGGTTCAGAAAGACCGTGTAAGATTGATTTAATCGTTACTTTAAATAAGCTTTCTTCAGAATCCCCTTCACTTCTTTCGCGCTGTCCAACCGTACCAATAATAGTTGCTAAAGGATCAAGCATCGCATTTACTACGATACCCGTAATAGCGATTGGAATTGCTACTACATCCGCGCCAAACAAGCTACCTAATACGGGAATACCCATAAACGCAAACGTTGGCTGCGTAGAGTTTAAAGAGAACATAGACGCGCCTGTTAGTGAGTATTTGAATACATATTTTGCAACAAGTAAGAAAAGAACATAAAATCCAATAATACCAAGAACTAATGCTAGTAAAAACGGCCATTTTTCAATAAGCGTTTGTTTTGATGTTGTTGTAATACCAACGAATAGATGTGCAGGTAACGCAAATTTTGTTACAAGCGTATTTAACCCTTTAGATGTTGTTGCATCAAACTTTTTAAAATATCCTGCTAAATAACCTAGCAAAATAACAAAAAAGATTGGGGTTAAAATAATAAAGATTTGACTAATTTCCATTTTTGAACACTCCATTGTTTAGATTAGAATCAATCATATAAATTTGCTTTCTTAGAAAGATAATTATCTTCTAAGGCTTGTCTATGGATATTGTTTACGTCAGGCCATTCATCTCCCTTTTTGCTAAACATCTCTACAAATATGAAGTAACGTATAATGGTTCATGAAAACGCATGGACTTTGTTTTTCTACAATCATTTATTTACTTCGAAACTGTTCATTTAATCAATATCAAATCACATAAAACTTGTCATACAATACAGTAACTCTACAACCTTAGTAAAAACTTGTCATACAATCATGTTGTTGGCTTACTTAAGCTGAAAAAAACACCTTCAAATGAAAGATGCTTAATCTTGTGACGAAAGAAAGCGACTTCTGATTGATGAGGAAGAATCTCTAAGAGTTTGAAACTCTCAGTTAAAAAGTTCCATAATTTCACAAAGTTTTTACAAACTATCTTACTTATTTGTATATTGCTTTCTGTGACGAATTTATGAACATGTTTTAACTTAACATTTGTAGGGGAATTATTCAATTACATTGCTTAAAATTTTAATGAAAAAAATATTTTAATCCTGTTTTTTTTACATAAAACGGATTAAAATAGTCATAAAGACCTATATATTATCGGTTAAAAAGAAGATGATTCATCTATCACCTTCTTTTGCTCACTTTATTTAATAATGACATTTTGATCATAACGTTACTTTATTTTAGCATCAATAATGGAAAAATTGTGTTCTTCTGAAAACCACGTTTTGATTTTTTCTTTTGCTTTCAGTTTAACATCTTCATCAATGTACATGGCAACTTGAATCAATGCAAGCCCCAGAGCTCCTAAATCATCTGTAAATCCAACTCCTGCTGCAAAGTCCGGAATTAAATCTAAAGGAAGAATAAAATAACCTAACGCTCCTATAATCACTGCTTTTGCTTTTGGAGGAATATCAGGTTTTTGCAGCGTGTAGTATAAAAGCAGTACGGCATAAACAACGTTTGCTCCCGCTTTTTTACCAAACTTTTTAAGCTTGTCCCAAAATTTTTCTTCCGAATAATATTTGGCTGTTTCCTCTGTACGAACGGGTACAATTTCTTGTTTCTCTTCCATATCGATCACCCTTTCATCACCATATGTACTTATTATAAACGATTATCTCTACCGAATTCCATTGAGAGCTTAAACTCCATAAACCTGCACAAAGCAGGCTTATGAATTTTTTAATGAGTAATGCTTCATAACGATAGTAACTAAGTCATTCAGCGCCGTTTCACTTTTAGAATGATTTTCAAACTGCTGAATGAGATCCATATGTTCAAGCAGCACTTCGTAATTACCCGTCATCTTTCTCAGGACTTCATATGCGGAACTATTCAAATCCACTTGTATTTTCAAATCCTCCAGCTGTACTAGATACTCATTCCAGCGCTGATCTTGTTCTAGCAGCAGCAACACAATTTCTTTTATCGCCTTCCGCACATTGGACTCCATCTTTTCATCTCCTTTGATACACAGATATAACAAAGTCTATGAAAAAAACGAGCTTTTTCATTCCCGTATTACACAAAAAGAGTTTCTTTTATTTTATAACAAGCCCGCTTAAGAGCTCTTCCCATACTTTATCATCGCGCAGCACGTCCATTGAAAAAATAGGTGCATGTAAAACACATGTATAAGGCAAGTCCCAGTTAGCTTCGGACAAAAGTTCTTTTTCACTGTTTGTCAGCAGCAGTATATAGAAATCGTTTTTGACCATTCCCTTTAAAACATGCTCTAATTCTTTCGCTTCTTCATACGTTCCGCCCATACGAATAAACAATATACAAGAACTGGTCTCCATTGACGTTAAAAATCGCTCCGTTCTCCGTTCATATTTTTCTTTGACTTCATTATATGAAAGCCAGTTAGTCTCCGTATTAATAGACGACGGAAAATCATGAGCAGAATCAATTTGATACACCTTATCACGCAGTCTAAGCGTGGAACCATCTCCGAAAGAACTGATATAGGTTAAGTGTTCATATACAAATAAGTCTTTACAGCGATTTTTCAACAGCTGATTGACATGAGAAAGAGAAATGCTAATACACCAATCAATCACCCCGGCTTGTTTTCGCAAAGAATATTTTTTCATATATATCCCTGGAAAACAGTTATAGCCTAAACTGTATATCATATCGTACTGCTTGCTTTTTAGTTCATTTAAAGTAACCATATTCATCCTCCCTTCTTCTATAAAATATGACAGTCTTTTATAGAAAGAGGCGGCTTCTGCCTTATACCGTACAAGCTTTTTGCGTTTTAGGAGCTTGTGTAATAAAAGAGTAAGGAATTAAAAAAAACAACCGAAGCAAAATATTTTGGAACTCGAAAGATTCTTGTTAAAATACTTGTATTCCATTGAAATAACAAGGCCTATGAAGTCTTTAAAGAAAGAAGATGAAATTGATGAGTAAAGCATTAAAAGATATTCCGATTTCCGTGTTAGATCTTTCTCCTGTAGTTGAAGGAGGAACTGTATCTGACTCACTTGGAAATACATTAGATTTAGCTCAGCACGCTGAAAAATGGGGGTATAACCGCTATTGGCTAGCTGAACATCATAATATGACAGGTATCGCAAGCTCCGCTACATCTGTTGTAATTGGTCATGTCGCTGGAGGCACGTCACGCATTCGCGTAGGCTCTGGCGGCATTATGCTTCCTAACCATTCTCCGCTTGTTATTGCTGAGCATTTTGGTACGCTTGAATCACTATTTCCAGGACGTATTGATTTAGGCTTAGGAAGAGCGCCAGGGACAGATCAGCTGACAGCGCAGGCGCTGCGACGCGACCGCAGAAGCGACGGCAGTGACTTCCCAGAACAGCTGGCCGAACTGCAAGAATACTTTAAACCTGCTTCAGAAAGTCAGATGCGTGTTAAAGCTGTTCCCGGTCAAGGTTTAAATATTCCGATTTGGCTCCTTGGCTCAAGCGGTTTTAGCGCACAGCTTTCTGCACAGCTAGGCTTGCCATTTTCATTTGCAAGTCACTTTTCGCCTAATAATACAATGACAGCTCTTAACATGTACCGTCGTTATTTTAAGCCGTCCGAAGTGTTAGAGAAACCATATGCAATGTTAGGTGTAAACGTAATCGCTGCTGATACAGATAGAGAAGCTGAACGCTTGGCTACTTCTATGCAACAGCAGTTTCTAAATTTAATTCGAAACACACCGGGTAAACTAAAAGCTCCCGTGGATAATATGGATGAACTATGGACTGACTTTGAAAAAGCTTCTCTTCAACAGCAGCTGGGCTCTTCTATTGTCGGAAGTCCTGAGACGATTAAAGTCAAGCTTGAACAGTTTATTGAAGAAACAGAAGCAGATGAACTGATGGTGAACGCTCAAATTTACGATCACAAAGCTCGCCTTCGTTCGTACGAAATTGTTTCTCAGCTGTTCAAATAATAAAAAGGCCGGACACGTCCGGCCTTTTTATTTGCTTTCTACTGCTTCAAGAAGTAAATCTGCAAGATGAACGGCCCTTACACTTTCTTCTACTCCTTCTCTGACTACGCCTAGCTTCATTTGAATGAGACAGCCCGGGTTTGCTGTTACAATTGTATGGGCATGGGCTTCTTTCACTTTTTCCATTTTATAATCTAAAATTTGCATAGACATCTCTTGTTCCGTTAAGTTATAAATACCAGCTGAGCCGCAGCAATGAGCCGCATTTTCCATTTCATTAAACACCGTTCCGTTAATCGCTTGGATCAGTTTTCTCGGTGCGCTGGACGTTTTCATCACGTTTCTTAAATGACACGAATCTTGATACGTAATAATTTGACTTGGAAGCGATAACTTTTGTCTTTCTACAAACTGCTGCTGCAATAAAATCTCTGAGAAATCTTTGACTTTTGCAGAAAAGACCGCTGCTCTTTCTTTCCATTCCGGCTCATCTTTTAATAGATGATCGTATTCCACTAACAGCGCACCGCAGCCGCCTGCATTAAGAACAATATCATCCGCTTGAATGGATTCAAACGCCATAATATTTTGTTTTGCTAACTTTTTTGCCTGATCTTTTTCTCCGCCGTGCGCATGCAGGGCGCCACAGCACGTCTGCACTTCTGGTATAACGACCTTACACCCCGCTTTTTGTAAAAGTGCAATCGTCGCGTTGTTTGTTTCCATAAACATCGTGTCCATTAAACACCCTGTAAAAAAAGCAACCGTACGCTCTCTTGTTCCTTCTGCTTCAAATAAAAAAGGACGTTTCTTCATTTCTTTTTTTGTTGGCACAGGCGGAAGCGTTTTTTCCATTTGTGCTAAATTACCGGGCAGGACGTTTAATATATTTGTTTTTTGAACAGCTTTTTGCAAGCCGCTTCTTTGATAGAAAGCAAGCAGAGAATGTACATTTTTTAATCGTTCTTTATGCGGAAAAAGCTGTTCAAACACCATATGCCTGAGCGCTTTTACCGGCCATTTATGTCGTTTTTTCTGCTGAATAATATCACGCGCTTCTTCTAATAAGTGTCCGTACTTCACACCCGAAGGACAAACAGGCTCACACGCTCGGCAGCCAAGGCAAAGGTTCAATTGTTTTTCAACGGATTCATCCGGTTCAATAAGCCCATCTACAACTCCTTTCATCAAAGCAATTCTTCCGCGCGGTGACGCTGCTTCATATTGATTGGTTTGGCCATACGTCGGACAGCTTGGCAAACAAAAACCGCATCTCATACAATTCATTAACTCGTCATAATCTAACCGTTCTTTAAACGCTTGCTGAATGTCTTTTGTTGCCGTCATGAACGAACCACCACTCTTTTTCTGGTGTCTTTAGCAAAAATTTTCCCTGGATTCATAATTCCTTGCGGGTCCAAAGCATACTTAATTGCTTTCATCGCAGCTACTCCTTCTCCGCCCATCTTCAATGCTAAATACGGTGCTTTCATTTCTCCGACTCCGTGTTCACCTGTAATCGTTCCTCCAAGCTCAATGGCTTTATGAAAAATTGCTTCAAAAGCTTGTTCGACTCGGTGAAGCTCCTCTTCGTCACGCGCATCTGTTAAACAAGTCGGATGCAGATTTCCGTCTCCCGCATGACCAAACGTACAGATTTTAACGTTGTATTTTACAGCAATTTCATTAATCGCTTTGACCATTTCACTAATTTTAGACCGCGGGACGGTTGCGTCTTCTAAAATCGTCGTTGGCTTCATTCGTGCTAAAGCAGAAAGAGCTGATCTTCTTGCTGTACTTAACGCTTCTGCTTCTGCTTGCGAAGCCGCTACTTTCACCGATACAGCCTTTCCTTCGCTGCAGATGCGTGAAATCATTTCAATATCGCGCTTCACCACTTCTGGCGGGCCATCTTGTTCAATCAATAAGATAGCGTTTACATCAGTTGGAAGCCCAACTTGGGCAAAATCTTCTACTACTTCACACGTCGGCTGATCTAAAAATTCAAGCGTAGCCGGAATAATCTTATTGGCGATAATTGCTGAAACCGTCTTAGCAGCTGCGTCCATGTCTTCAAACAGCGCAAGCAGAGTTTGTTTTGTTTCAGGTATTGGAATGAGCTTTAAAATCGCTTCTGTCACGACGCCCAGCGTTCCTTCAGAACCAACAAACAAGTTCGTTAAATCGTAGCCAGCTACATCTTTAGCCAGCTTGCCTCCTGTCTTAATACAATCGCCGTTTGCAAGAATTACTTCAAGACCAAGAACGTAATCTTTTGTTACTCCGTATTTTAAGCCTCGTAATCCTCCTGAGCATTCATTGATGTTTCCTCCAATGGTTGATATTTTCATAGAGCTTGGATCAGGAGGATAAAATAAACCTTTTGCCTCTACGGCATTAATTAAGTCTAACGTAATAACACCCGGCTGCACGGTAGCGGTTAAATTTTCTTCATCAATTTCCAAAATTTTATTCATCCGGTTAAAGGTAAGAACAATTCCGCCTTGCGTGGGACACGTTCCTGCGCTTAAATTTGTGCCAGAACCTCTTGGCACAATAGGAACGTGATCTTCATTGCATATCGTTAAAATTCTTTTCACTTGTTCTTTATTTTCAGGCATAATAACTGCATCAGGAAGCGACTGAAAGTTAGGGGTTGCGTCATAAGAATATACGAGTCTTGCTTCACTGCTATCTTGAAAGTTGGCCGATCCTACAACTTCAATGAGCTTTGCTTTTGTTCGTTCATTAAGCATAACGTTCCTCCTTGTATGTATCTCTTACTTTTATTATAGTTGCAGAAGCCATGAGGGACTATGGATAAAGAACTAAAAAAAAACGCTTTAAAAACTTATTTTTTGTATGTTCATCTAATGAATAGCGTACTTATTCTAGTAAAGACAGCGCAAGGTAAAAAAGCGTGAGACCCTTTACACTTTTAGGATCAATGTCTGTTAGTTCTTTCATTTGCTTCAAGCGGTAATGAAGCGTATTGATATGAATATGTAAATCAACTGCCGTTTTTTTTAATGATTGATCATTGGATAAATAGCATTTCAACGTTTCGAGAAGCTCTTTTTCTTTTAAAAGAGCGGAAAGCACTCGACTTAAGAATTCCTTTTTTACAGGTTCAGAAACGTCTTCTAAAATCATGTCCATCAGCAGTTCCTCATAAAAAACAACGGTTTGACGTTTTGAAGCTACTTTAAGCGCTTTTTTTGCTTCTTCATATGAAGCATGCAAATCAAATTGCTCCGCTGGCTTTCCTACACCAATAGTGATGATAACTTGGTTGTTTGCTTGAATGTACTGCTGACATTTTTTTAATTCTTCTTTAAATCCTTGTCTTACCTTTTCACCTACCGCTTCTTTCAGTAAAAGTAAGCGATCGTATCCCCAATTTGCGATATAATCTCCTTCACCTTTATGACTTTCAAACCAGTAGCGAATCATTTCTTGTACCTGCTGCTGCTTCTTTTTCGAAAGAGATGAGTCAATTTGAAAGAGCGTGCAGCAATAAGGACTGTCTACTTGTACTCCTAAAATATGACCTCGTTCAATAAATTCTGCATCTACCTGCTGGCTATAAATCCATTCACGAAAAAAAGCTTCTACTCCTTTATTTTCCCATTCCTTTGTTTCTATGTAGTATGCTTCGCGAATAATTAACTCTGTTAATCTTCGAATAATATCTGCAAAAGGCTCAACAGCTTCTGGAGTACCTGTAATGCCAATAACGCCAATAATGTCTCCTTGATAACTGATAGGCAAATTAATTCCTGGCTTAACTCCTTTTAAATCTGCTGCTTCTTTTTTAGAGATATATAGTTTTTGCTTTTTTTGCATCACGTTCCACGCGCCTTCGTGAAAAAAACCAACCCGCTTTTCTTCTGTTGATGCAATAATAATTCCGCGTGGATCCGTTACAATTACATGTTCTTTCATCACCAGCTGCACTTCTTTTATAATTTTCTTCGACAGTTCAGAAACTAGCTGCACGTTGTTTACACCTCACCTATCATCAATTAAAAGAGCTGAAAGAATGGTTTTCTCTCAGCCCGCTTTTTTTATTATGCGTTCACTTTTTCAGCTTTTTTTAGCACGTTAAAAAACTCTTTCATAAATTTAGGTAAATCCGGCCAAGCTTGTCCGGTTACTAAGTTTCTGTCTACGTGGAGCGTCTGTTCAACAAATACAGCACCCGCCGCTTCTACTTCCGGACGGCAAGCAGGATACGCTGTCACTTCTCTGTCTTGCAGATACTCTCTAACCGTCGTTAACACGAGCTGACCATGACAAATAACGCCTAAAGGTTTGTTTTCTTTTAAAAAATGAGCAGCAATTTCCTGAACTTTTGTGTTCATTCGAATGTATTCAGGCGCCCGTCCTCCAGGAATAATAAGACCATCATAATCGGCAGGATCCACTTCATCAACAGAAGCATGAGAATCAATTTTATATCCCGTTTTCTCTGTGAATGTTTCCATCTCTGGAAGAAAATCATGAACAACCGTTTGGAGCTTCTTTTTCACGGGAGAGGCAATGGTACACTGAATATCTTCTTCTAAACAGCGATAATACGGATAAAAAACTTCTAATGCCTCCACGGCATCTCCTGTTAAAATCAAGACACGTTTACTCATCTTTTATCACCTTTTCTTTTAATGTCATCATTTACTTCTTCTCGCAAGCTGCTTTCCATTCCTGCTTTTCCCCTATGAATAATAAAAAAAGCAGGGCCTTCATTCCTTTACTAGGAATGTCAGCCTTGCTTTTTATCTTGTACTCTTTTTAATTCAGCTGTTAATTCAATAAACCAAGCTTCGTCTTTTGTTAGCAGCGCAAGATCAATCAATGAAAGAATCTGCTCTTCGTGCGCCGTTTTTTGAAGGGGCAGCTTCTCTATTTTTTCATCCATCATGCCAATGGTTGTGCCGACCATTTTTTCATCATCACTTTTCACTACATTGATTAGTGCGGCTTTTTTAGATGGATTAATCGTTTTTATATATCCGTATATAAGTTCACCGTCGCGAGACTTTCCTTTGACCCAGTCGCCTACTTTTAAATTTCCTTCAAATAGCTTCACAGTCATTCTCCTTTCTTCATAAACATGCTAAGAATTAATGTAACGGCATATAGTATTCTAGAAAGTAGTGTAATCATAATACTTACAGTTTAGAAAGTCAAAGAATCTGTTTTAGAGCAAAAGGCTCGATATACAAAATCACTGCAACAATAAAAAAATCCGAACGATTTATCGTTCGGATCTTTCTTCAACTACACTCAGCCTCTTTATTTGTTATACGAGTCCAGTTAAGCTGTAGATTCCAATGATTAAGAAACATGCAAGCGTTTTTATAACAGTGATCGCAAAAATATCTCGGTAAGACTGCTTGTGGGTTAATCCGGTAATAGCAAGCAGGGTAATAACGGCTCCGTTATGAGGAAGCGTATCCATACCGCCTGATGCCATCGCTACAACTCTGTGCATAACTTCAGGAGGAATATTGTATTGATTAATAGCTTCTACATACTTATCTCCCATCGCACTAAGCGCAATTCCCATACCTCCAGAAGCGGATCCTGTAATACCGGCTAAAATGTTTGTCGTAACGGCTCCATTGACAAGCGGATTTGTAAAGGTATGTGAAATACCATCGCGAACGGTTGCAAAGCCAGGAAGAGATGAAATAACGCCTCCAAAGCCATACTCAGCTCCCGTGTTCATCGCAGCGAGAAGCGCTCCGCCAATACTTGCGTTAAGACCCGCTTGGAAACCGGTGGTCACTCTCTTCCAGTCATACGCAATCGTCGTAATAATTCCAATAACAAGTGCTAACTCCACTGACCAAATACCAACAACTGCGGTTAAATCTACTTTTCCGAACGCTTCAAGGCCAATTTTGGCAAAATCAAAACCGTCTGGGTACCACTTTGGAATAGAAACAGTAAAAAATTTGTTTGCAACCCCTACAAGCACGAGCGGAACAAACGCTAAAACCTGTCTTGCTACGCTAGGTTCATATTTAGGTTCTGTAGAAGGTACAGACTCTTTTTCTAGCTCTGCAGCAGCCGCTAGTTCATTATTAAATCCGTAGTAGCCTTCTCCAGCTTTTCTTGCTTTTTTGCTTCGGCTTTCTAAATACCAAAGACCTAAGCTAAAGACAATAACCGATCCGATAATCCCCAGTGTCGGAGCAGCATAGATGTCTGTTTTAAAAAAAGTCGTTGGAATAACGTTTTGAATTTGCGGTGTACCCGGAAGTGCATCCATGGTAAACGAAATAGCTCCTAATGCAATCGTTCCCGGTACTAATCGTTTTGGAATATTCGCTTCCCGGAATAAGTTAGCCGCAAACGGATAAACTGCAAACGCAACAACGAATAAACTTACGCCGCTGTAGGTTAAGATTGCTCCCATTAAAACAATCGCCAAGATCGCACGTTTAGCCCCCACGACTTTAACAATTGTTTTCGCAATCGATTCAGCGACTCCAGACATTTCAACCATCTTCCCGAAGACTGCTCCTAATAGAAAGACAGGGAAGTAGTTTTTAATAAATCCAACCATTTTCTCCATAAAAACGTTTGAGAAAAATGGGAGTGCATAGCTTGGTTCCGTTAAAATAACGGCTAGCAGCGCACAAAGTGGAGCAAACAAAATAACTGAAAATCCGCGGTAAGCAACCAGCATCAAAAGCCCCAGAGACAGCAAAATAATCAGCAAATCCATAACGTTTCCCCTTTCATCCCTCATTCAATTTGTCTTGAATTTATCTTATTTCTTATAAAGTGCAGACTCAAACTCATATTCATAGGACGTGTAATAAAGCTGAATAACTTCTTCTGCCGTCGGTACGATCGGATGATTAGCAGGACTTCCGCTTTGAATCGCATCCGCTGCCATTTTCTCAACCGCCGCGTAAAACAGCTGTCGATCAATGCCCCACGATTGAAGATTAGGAATCTCTAAGTCGATACAAAGCTGCTTAATGGCTTCAATTAACACATCTGCTCCTTCTTTTTTTGTATATGATACGTTCGGAAAAAGAGCTTGTCCTATTTCACCTAAACGATCGATTGAAGCCTCTTTTGTATAGTCCAAAACCGCAGGCAGGAGCATCGCGTTAGAAATACCGTGCGGCACATGGAATAACGCGCCAATAGGTCTTGACATACCGTGCACTAGAGCAACGGATGAATTTGAAAACGCCATCCCCGCAAGCATAGAAGCATAGGCCATTTCGTTTCTTGCTTGGACATTTTCTCCATTTCTGTACACAAGACGAATATTTTTCATAATTAACTCAATTGCTTGAAGCGCAAGTGAATCCGTAAAAGGATGTGCTTTTTTAGACAAATACGCTTCGACCGCATGACTGAGTGCATCAATTCCTGTAGCTGCCGTTACGTGTTTCGGACATGATAGCGTTAACAACGGATCAACAATGGCTGTATCAGGCAATAATTGAGGTCTTGCGAGCATCATTTTCACATCGTACGCCGTGTCTGTAATAACCGTCGCTTTCGTCACTTCTGAGCCGGTTCCGGCAGTCGTAGGCACCGCAATCAAAGGAAGAGGGCTACCTTGAAAATCTTGTTGATTTTGAAAATACGTTCGTAGATGCCCTTCATTTGTCATCATCACAGCAATCGTTTTCCCAGTATCGATACAGCTGCCTCCCCCTAAGGCAATAACCACATCGCACTGCTCCGTTTTGCATATGGCAAGCGCTTCATCTAGATGAATATCCGTTGGCTCTGAATTTACGCCTGTATACACGGCACAGTCCATGCCAGCTTCTGCTAAGTAACGACGACAAGTTTCTACATTGCCTGCTTTAGCCATAACGTCATCACTTATAAGCAATGCCTTTGTCCCAAGCAGTGCAGCCTGCTCTCCAATTTTAGAAAATGATCCTTCTCCATATAAAACCGTGCGTGGTACAAGTAGTTCATAAATTCCCACTGTTTTTCCCCCTTTGTTATCTCGCTGACAATCTCTCCTTCCGTCTTTTCATGCTGACTTATGTAAGCGATTTCATTTATTTGTGCAAAAAACCAACATGAACTTCGTTTTTCTCCCCTATTTATTCTCTTTTTGTATACCCCTTTCCTCTTTCATTCTAAAATTTCATCTTATATTTTTCAATCTTTTTTTGAAACTTTTTAAAAATTACAAAAAAAGCCAGAGGTATTCTCTGACTTTACCATTTAAATAAACTTTTGAACAGTATTATTTCGATTTAATTTATAAATCGATAGCAGGAAAAAAACGAGTGCAAAAGCTAGTAAAATGCTGATATTTAACCATAGGCTGCTTAATGCGGCTCCTTGCTGAACACTTTTCAACGTGCTTAATACCCACGTTTGAGGAAGAAAGTCGGCTATTTTCTGCATCACATCCGGCATAAATTCAGGAGGGAAAAAGCAACCTGACAGTAAACAAGTTGGCGTAATAATAAGCGTTTGAAGGCCGTTTGCCGCTTTTGAACTTTCTGTAAAAGCAACGATTACAAGCGACAAGCCGATGGCTACTAGCCCAAACAAAACTAAAATAAAAAATAGCTGCCACACGGGAATGTTCATATCTACGTGAAAAAGAGTCGTAATACAAACAAGTGTAATCATTACTTGCAAAGTTAATAAAATCATATTTGTCATAACATTAGATATCACGTATTGCCTTGCACTGACTGGCGAAGCTAGCAGTCTAAAATACGTGCGCTGCTCTTTTTCTTTTGTGATAAGAGCCGATAGATTTACGGCAGAAAAAAGCATAAACATAATTAAATACCCAATTGTCTGCTTGACAATGTTTTGATCGGTTCCTTTGTCTTCAAGTGCATGCGTAGAGACGTGGAATGGCGCTTTTTGATAACTCTCATACATTTGGTTAAACGCAGCGTCATTGCCGCCTGCTGCTTGATTAAGCGCAGAAACATTATCAATATATTGATACAAATAAGACTTAATAAAGCCCGTTACTTCTGCTCCTTTTATCGAAGTAATCGTAATATGATCTGGTTTGTTCGCTTTGACGCTTTCAAAAAACCCTTTTTCAAAAGTAATAACAGCATCAACTTTCTTTGACGTAATCTCATGATCCACTTCTTTGTCAGTGAGCATTTTAACATTTGTTTTATGCAGCCCTTTTAAAAACTGAACGGTGTCTTTTGAGATATCCGTTGAGTCGTGATTGACAACTCCGATATTCACCGAAGTCCCTGCTGTATTTCCATAAATAAGAACGGACATCAAAATACCTGCAATAGGCAAACCAATAACAAGCACAAGCGTCCTTTTGTTTCTAAGCAGCATATTTCTCAGCATATTTGTGACAAGCCACATGATATTTTTCATGTTATAACCCCTCTCTTTTTCTCAAAAGCACAATGGCTGTGCCCAAGAATAAAATAGAGAAGCCTACATTCAACCCGATAACTGAAAGAGAAGCGCCGATATCATTTGTATAAATCAATTTAATAAGTCCATTATTCATCCAGGTTAAAGGTGATACATTGACGAAGCCTTCTCCAGATCCATTTTGAAAATAGGTTCCTCCCACAATACACGACACTTGAATCACAACCATAATAATTGCTCTTGACGCCGCTTCCGTCTTCGTAAGGTAGCTAACTCCTAGTCCAAAGCTAATGGCAAAAAGAATTTGAGATACTAACATTACGAGTACTAAGAGTAAATGATCTCCCCAATTCGCATCAAAAAAATATTTAGTCGACATAATGACGACTAATACACAAATGGCGTGAACCAAAACAGTGCCTAAAATTTTCCCGACAAAAATTTCAGCGGTTTTAATCGGTGCGGCTACTAATCGAATTGCTGTATTTCGCATACGCTCTCCTCTAATTAAATAACTCGCTGAGATAGATCCGTACAAAACAATCATGGTGGTCATTGAAATAGCGTAGTAGTCTATTGAATTTGGCTGTTTTTGAGAATGAAGGGATGTTTCTTGAATATAGTCATGCTTAGACGCACGCAGCAGGTTCTCGACTTGCTGAGGATTTACTTTGGCCACTTCCATAGCCACGTTATACTTATCAACAAATGTACTTAACATACCTTGCACCACGTTAAATTCAATGCTGTTTTCTTCATTTCCGTAGAGATTAATGCCTCCGTCTTTCACTTCTACATAAGCTGTATAATGCTGCTCTTTTACTTCTTTTTTTCCATCTTGATCTTTTTTCAACGCTTTAAAGTGAATGCCCGATTTTTCTGCATGTGCAGCAAACTGCTTAAAAGCAGCAGATTCTTCATTACTTGTGTCGATTTTATAGAGAACATAGCTATCGTCTATCGTCATGTCGTTATTAAAGGCTTGAGACAAAGCTGTTCCTAAAATAAGGACAAGAGCTAGCGGAAAAAGAATCATAAAGATAAATGCACGCTTATCTCGCAGATCACTTTTCATTTCTTTCAAAGCAATTGCAATAATATTCATTCGCTATTCCTCCTTTCTTTTATAAATCTCTTAGACTGCGTCCTGTGAGCGTCAGAAAGACCGTCTCTAAATTAGGGGCTTGCTCCTTGACTGCTTTAATTTCGATATGATGCGTCATTAAATAATGAATGACCTTGTTTAAGTTATTCACTTCGGCGCTTGAATTAATTTTAATGATTCCATCTTCATACGTAACGGCTGTTACGCCTGGAATTTCCTTTAGACCGCTGCAATCTATATCGTCTGCTTCTTTTACTTCAATCCAAATATCTTTTGTATCGGTGATAATCGCTTTCAGCTGCTCTTTTGTTCCTTCAGCAATAATTTTGCCGTGATCAATAATTGCAATTTTTGTACATACCTCTTCTACTTCTTCCATATAGTGACTCGTATAAATGATTGTGCTTCCCATTTCATTTAGCTTTTTTACAGATGTTAAAATATAATTTCGCGACTGAGGATCAATGCCAACCGTCGGTTCATCCATAATGATCAGCTTAGGGCGATGAGCAATTGCGCATGCGATATTTAACCTTCTTTTCATTCCTCCTGAAAAGCTTTTCGGATACGCCTTTTGTTTATCTAAAAGCCCTACAAACGCTAAAGCTTCTTCGACTCGTTCGCTAAGAAGTGATCCTCTTAATCCGTAGAGTCCTGCAAAAAACTTCACATTTTCATAGGCTGTCAAATCTTCATAAATCGCTAAGTCCTGCGGAACAATTCCGATGTTCATCTTTGCGAAATTTCGGTGTTTCTTTATATTTTTCCCAAGTACTTCAATATCGCCGCTGTTGCTTTGAAGAAGACTAGCTACCATATGAATCGTTGTGCTTTTTCCTGCTCCGTTTGTTCCTAAAAACCCAAATATATCTCCTTCTTCTACTTGTAAAGATAAATTATCTACCGCAATAAAATCTCCAAATTTCTTTGTTAATTTTTGAATGGATAATACGTTCATCATTTCACCTCTAGTGTGTTGGTATATCCTTATTTTATGAAAAAAAGGCAAACTTACGTCAGTGCATAAGTTCACCTTTTCCCCATGAGAAATCTCATTATTTACGTATGAAGTTTCTCACCTATCGGCAGCAGTGTGGTAACAGAAAATCCGTTTGCTCCGTCAACAATCACCGTTCCGTTAATGGAAGCAGCGCGCTCTTCCATTCCTGCTATGCCAAGTCCTTTTTGAAACAAGTGAGCGCCTTTTCCATTGTCTTTGACTTCTACTTTCACCATTTTATTTAGTACGTGAAGCTCAATGGCAATCATCGTTGCTTCTGCATATTTTAAAGCGTTTGTAATAGCTTCTGTTATATTTTCATGAATAATTTTCCACTGAAGAGGCGTGATAAGATCTAAATTCCCTTTGTATACAAGAGGCATTGCGATACTATGCTTAGCCTCAAATTCACCAATAAATAATTTAAGACGGCTGATTCCTATTTGCTCAGCGGGAGGCTTTATACTTTTTAACGTTAACCTAATTTCTTCAATGCCTTCTTTCGAAATCGTAATCGCATTTTGAAGAAGAGACAGCGCTTTTTCCTCGTCTTGCTTCATTACGTGCTTTGCTGCCTCCATTTGAATAAGTGCTCCTGTCATTGAATGACCAATCTTATCATGAATTTCCTGCGATAGTCGATTTCGCTCTTCTAATTTTGAAGCATATTGAGACTGTCTCACATACTCTTTATTTTCATTCACGTGCTTTTGCAGCTTTTGCATACTTACTCTCATTTCATCAAGCTTTTGTTCATAATTGTTTGTCCGCTTTTGATAGATAGCTGCTCCTGTGTAAATAAAAAAAGTAAACGCAGCGACTAACACATACAGAGCTCTAATATCAGAGGGAACTAGCAGCACTGGAAGCAATACAAGCAGCACCATCCATTTTTTTACGATTGATTCTCCAATAAGCTCACAAAGGTTTAGCGGCAAAAGAAGAAAAAACAAAGGATGAAGTTGATACGCACAATATAGAATAAGGACAATTGAAAAAGCAATAAGCATGCGCTTGAACGCGCTCTTTTTCACAATAGACGCGGCGATATTAACACAGCTGTAAAGAAGCAGTGCTAACACAATAGCTGAAATCGAGTGTACATAATTAAACTGAATGTACGTAATAGCCAAAAACAGCATGAGGATGAGCTTGGTCATCATTAATCCGACTTCCATAGTCCTACTTCCCTTTACCGGTTAAATAGTAAATAGCAATTTGAGTACGGTGCTCAAGTCCCGTTTTACTTAAAATCGAACTAATATAGTTTGCTACGGTACCTTCTGAAATAAAAAGCGTTTTAGAAATTTCTTTATTTGAAAGCCCCTTGGCAATCAGCGTCATAATGCTCGTTTCACGCTCGGTAAACTGTGTCATATCCGCTTTGGACTCGCGCTCAGTTGCAGCGTTTAAACTTGATTTAATTTTATCAAGCACAACATCTTGCAGCACCGTATGTCCGTTGAACACACTTTTGATTGCGTCTCGAATGCGCTCTGGCTCTGTATTTTTTAACAAGTAGCCTTTAGCTCCGTTTTTTACAGCATCAATAATATATTCATCGTCATCAAACGTAGTTAAAATAAGCGGCTTTGCTTTCGTTGACTCTGAAATAAGCTTTGTAGCCTCTACACCGTCCATAACAGGCATTCTTACATCTAACAATGCAATATCGACGGAGTGATTCTTGCAATATTGAACGGCTTCTTGACCATCTTTTAACGTAGCGACAACGTCGAATTCCTCGTATGTATTTAATATAATTTTCATTCCTTCTCGAATAAACGAATTATCATCTGCAATAATAATAGTAATTTTCATTTCTGCAAGTGAGAAGATCTCACTTTTTTTCACATCCTTTTTTCACATCCATCCCGATGCTTCTCATTTATTGTAGCCATAATAAACCAAAAGTTCAATGCGATAGTTCGCAGTCTTTCTAAGCACTAAAAAAGAGCAAACCTCCGCAGGTTTACTCTTTCGTCCTGTTACTTCTGAGCTAACTTCATCACCGTCTCTAAAAGTACGTTTACACCTTTTTCGCATTCTTCCCAAGGAGTGAACTCTTCTTCACAGTGACTTTTTCCGTTTACGCTCGGAATAAAAATCATAGCCGTCGGAATATAGCTAGCTAAAAACTGTGCGTCATGTCCAGCTCCGCTGACCATTCGCTTGTAGGAATACCCTAGCGAACGAACCGACTCTTCCACTTCATCACAAACCGTTTTATCAAACCACACGGTATCGCGTCCCCAAAGCTTGGTCACCCGCACTTCGCACCCTTCTAACAGCTCCGCTTGATCAGGCAGTGATTGAATAATTTTTTCCACGGATGCAATGACATCTTCATCCGTATGTCTCGCTTCAAGCGAAAAAATCACTTTATTTGGAATAACGGTATGAATATTAGGCAGTACGTTCATACGACCCATTGTATAGACTAAATTTGAATCCAATCTGCCGAGCTCATGACGAGCTTCAGCAATCAGGTTATTAGTTGCAAATAGCGCATCTTTCCGCATATCCATCGGCGTCGTCCCGGCGTGATCTGACTCCCCCGTAACTTCAATTTCATAGCATACCATTCCGAGCACGCACTCGACTACACCAATTGATTTGGCTTCTCTTTCTAAAATAGGCCCTTGCTCAATATGTAATTCTACAAATGCCGATGCTTCAGTAAGACGGTTACTTCTATCGCCTTCATATCCGCATGATTGAAGGGCTTGCTTAAACATCACGCCGTCAACATCTGTCTTCTTCATCATAACGTCTTTTTGAAACTTGCCCGATAAAATACCTGAAGCCATCATAGAAGGCTCAAAACGCGCTCCTTCTTCATTCGTAAAGTTAACAATCATAATCGGCACCTTCGGCTTAATATTATGTTCAACCAGCGTCCTTACTAACTCTAACCCTGCAACTACACCGAGGATTCCATCAAACCTTCCGCCTTTTTTTACGCTGTCCATGTGTGAGCCAATCACAACAGGCGGCTTATCTTCTAGTCCTTCAAGCGTGGCGTAAATACATCCAAGGTCATCGATTTTAATATCCATTCCAAGATCCCGGCAGCATGAGCAAAAATAATCTCGTGCTAGGCGATCTTCTTCTGACAGCGCTAGGCGGGTTACACCGTTATTAGGTGTTCGTCCATAATCGGCAAATCGTTCAAGCGTATTTTTTAACCTTTCTCCATTCACTGCTACTTTTTGTCGTTGCAACTCAACCACTCTCCTCATTATTTGGTTATAAAGTGCGTCTAAGATGCTGTGTTAATGAATATCATTCATTATGACATAAAATAGGCGATATCACTTGAAGTCTGTTAGAACCCCTTCCATTGTTTTTGTAATGAAAGTGCGCAGCTTGCCTTATGTATCTATTAGCTTCAAAACGTAAATTTCCTGCTTTTTTCTATGAATAATGCACGCGTTATTTATGCATTTTTATTATAAAAATAGCGATAGGTTTTTTTCAAAAAAAAGAGAATTAGTTATTATACTAACTCTCCTCTACACACTTACTTTTTATTTGCTTTCTTCGCAATCGCAATCATTGTAGCCAAAACACCAACTGTAATAATCACAATAGCAATTACGGCAGTGGTAATAATAATTCCTGATGTCACTTCTGAAACACCCATTAGTTTACGTTCTCCTTTTGTGCCTGACCTATTTATCTAAATCAGCATATTGATCGATTTATTCCTATTATATACGAACTTGTAAAGCGACGAAATATGTGACACATAATTGACATACTGTTTATATGTTTTCTTTTAATTCTACGTTTTATTTAAGAAAATACGGGAATAATTCAAACATATATAAGAAATACTCTTTATTTCTTTAAAGAAGTATTGTAATATAAATGTAACAATTGTAATATTAACAGCATGAATGTTACATATATTTCAATGAATGAGTAGGAGGGAAATGGAAATGAAAAAATTTGGAATAATCTTAGCATCACTTGCTCTTTTCTTTTCACTAAGCACAGGAGTTACAGCTCAAGCAGCATCACAAAATCTATCAACGACTAATGCGGTAAAAATTGCAGCAAACGCAAGCAACCATTTCTGGAATGCACTTCATGGATCTAAAGGTAATTTATGTACTCAAAAAACATTTAATTATAAAGGCACTCAGTACTCATATCTTTGTCAAGATTTTAATACAAAAAGCAAACTAGTAAGCTACTTATCTGAAACGTTTACAAACAGTGCTATTCAAAAAGGATTAACAAATTATCGCTACATCACATATAACGGAAAGCTTGCTCGTCCTGTCGGTGACGGATTCAGCATGCTAGAGTGGAACAAAGCAAAAGCAAAACTAACTTATCAGCGCGCCGATGTTCGCTCTTATCAATTTACGGTTCCAACAGTTGACGGAGGAAGTGTAAAACGCACCGTTACATTTTATAAATCTGGTTCACAATGGAAAGTAAATAAGTTTGATGCTGTACTATAAGCAATATAAAAAACAAGGTCTTCTAAGGCCTTGTTTTTTTATGCTCTCTCTTCCGCTCTTTATTAAAGAAGTTTCACTTTATTTTCACCAACTCCCCTTATAGTATGGAGACACACTACTACTTATTCGATACATTGTCATCGGAGGATTTTATATGAACATACTACAAAAAAGAACGGCTTTTATCGTAACGGCAGCTTTTCTTTTAGCATTTGTTTTCAGTATCGTTTCACTATCACACTATAAAGGAGAAGAACATTTATTTTCAATTCAAGAAAGTCATCAGTTAAAAAAGATTACGAATGGTATATCTGCTCTTGATAATAACTCAAGAGATCATCGTCTTCCTTCAGGAAACGGTCCTGCTTCACCCAGCAATTCCGGAGAACACGTAACGCCTTTTCATAATCTATCTATGGATAACGGTGCCGGAAGTCAAGGAGCTAATAAAGACTATGAAACGCCGCTAGCTCTTTATACGGTGGGCTTTTTTATAGCAGCAGCTTTCGTTTACGGATTAGTAAAGAAAAAGAAATGGCATCATTCGATAGGGCATTCTCGCGTTATTTTATGGTCATTACTTGGCACTGGTTTATTTATTCGGATTGCGCTGATTCCGTGGGTAGGCTCTCATATGGATGCGTCGCTTTTCAAAAACTGGGCATCGGTTGCGGCTAATCATTTTTCAAATTTCTACGCTAAAAGCGGAAGCGATTATCCGCCGTTTTATATTTATATCTTGTTTATCGTTGGGAAAGTTGGCAGTTTACCGGATTTTCAGCAGTATTTTTCGCTGTTGATTAAAATTCCGCCTATTTTAGCAGATGTTGTCACATCTTATTTACTCTATCGTTTAGCTCGTAAATACTTGGCACCTTCTTTTGCATACCTGTTAGCAATTGGGTATTTATTTAATCCGGCCATTTTAGTTAATTCAACGTTTTGGGGACAAGTGGATTCATTTTTCACTTTACTTATTGTCCTAGCCATTGTAATGATTACGGAAAAACGAATTTACGCGTCGGCCGTTATTTTTACAGCAGCGGTCTTAATGAAGCCGCAGGCGATTATTATCCTGCCTATTTTGTTTTTCGAGCTCATTCGCCTGAAGCAAGTGAAGCATTTCTTCGGCATTGCTTTAACGGCGGCTTTCACTGCTGGGGTGATTTTATTGCCTTTTTCAGTCGGAAAAAGTCCAACGTGGATTATTGATTTATTTTCATCCACCATTGGAGAGTACCCGTATGCTTCTGTTAACGCCTACAACTTTTATAGTTTAATAGGCGCAAACTATAAAGACAGCTCTGCAACGCTGCTGTTTTTCAGCTATCATACGTGGGGACTTATTTTTATCGTCGCGACAACTATTTTTTCTTGGCTTATTTATATAAAAGGACGGAGCTTTAAATACGCCGCTCTTGCAGCGCTTATTCAAATTTCAGGGGTATTTACGTTTTCTTCAAGCATGCATGAACGCTACTTATTTCCAGCAGCAGCGCTTGCTTTAGTGGCTTATATTTATTTAAAAGACAAAAATTTGCTTTACTTATCCCTTGGATTTAGCATCAGTATTTTTATGAACACTTTTTTTGTTTTATACGGCGACAGTAATATGCAAAACAGCACGTCATACCCGTTTTCTATGTTTGCTACATCGATGCTAAACGTTTTGCTTGTTGTTTATTTAGTAAAAGTTGCTTGGAATTTAGTCCAAAAAAGTACGGTTTTAAAAACGGCATAATACAAAAAGCTCAGTGAGTATGATTGATCACTGAGCTTTTTTACATAACAAGCGACATGCCTGGCGCGTCTTCTTCTCTTTCTTGAAATCCTAATTTTTTATAAAAATGATGCTTTCCTTTTGCTGCAAACAGCTGAATCGATTCAATTCCGCTTTCTTGGCATTTCGTCAACAGCTCTTGAATAATTTGCTTTCCAAGTCCTTTGTTTTGGTACGAGGGATCAACCATCACGTCGCAAATAAGCGCTTGGTAAATTCCGTCTGAAATCATACGACCGAATGCAATCAATTGTTCATTATCATAAATACCGACTCTAAACCAGCTGTTGGCTGCCGCTTCAAACAGCTGTTCTTTTGTATAATTGCCTTTTTTACTTTTATGTAATCCGCTCGCTTCATGCAAAGCAGCAAACTGCTCAAATAACGGAACCTCTTTTTTTATTACGTAAGACACGTTCATTCTCCTCTCAATACCGTTGCTTTCTATATTATATTTATACATCAAAAAGAATAATAATTCAACATTTTTATCTAGTTATCTTGTTACCCTTTCTCCAAATAAAAAAACTGCCAAACGGCAGTTTTTTAGGCCTGTGCTGATTTTTTTCGTTTTTTAAGATCAATTCCTGCTATAATAAGCAAAATGATTCCAAGAGCAATCATGATTTTACTCACTGTTTCTACCCACTCAGGTGCGCTTCCAGCAAGTAAAAGTGAAAATCCAATGATATAAATAGGAAACCCAACGAGAGCCCAAGGGGATTTCACCTTCTTTTTCTTCATATGTACGATCTCCTCTTTCTTTACAGATTCTATGTAGGCTGTATATGATGAGTTTATCAGAAAAATTTGGAAACGACAAAGGAGATAAACGCATGTATACGCTGCCTCAAACATTTTGTGATACAATTACTCACCTTTACCCTCATAAAAGCCAAAAGTGGCTCGCTGACTTCCCTCAGCTGATTCGCTACTGCGAACAGCGCTGGCATATCACCATTCACAGTCACTTTCCCCTTTCTTACCACTTTGTTGCTCCTGCGCGCAAAGCAGATGGAAGCGAACTAGTTGTCAAATTTTTTGTAGAGCCTTCAGAGCTGCTTCATGAGCAAGAAGCACTGACAGCACTAGCTGGTGAGAACACGGTAAAAATAGTGGACAGTGATGCTAAAAAAGGTATTTTACTGGTTGAAAAGCTATCTCCCGGATGCCCGCTTTCCTCTTTATCAACTAAAGAAGAAGCTGCGTTAATCGCTGCTAGGCTTATGAAATCTCTGTGGCGCATGCCTCACTCGGACTCCACTATCGAAACAGCCGTTAAAAGAGAGAAACAGCTTCGAGAGTATACACAAATGTATCCAAGTGGCATTGATTTTCTTTCTTCTGAAACGCTTCAACACGCGCTATCCGTTTTCTCTGAATTAAACCGCACTTCTCAGCAGCTTTTTTTGCTTCACGGAGACTTGCATCATGATAACATCTTACAGTCTGGTGAAGCATGGAAAATAATTGACCCAAAAGGGTTAATTGGAGAAAAAGAGTACGAAATCATCCCTTTTCTTTTAAATCATTTACCTAAGACAAACGTGGCAGAGACAATTGACCATCGAATCAATATATTTGTAAAAGAACTGAACGTAAGTAAAAAACGCATTTTACTGTGGGGATATGCTCATTCTGTACTAGCCACGTGCTGGTTAATAGAGGACCGCCAAAACACCGCTTCTTTTTTACGTGCTATAAAAGCATTTCAGCA
This sequence comes from Priestia sp. D51, assembly GCF_053345675.1. Classification (NCBI taxonomy): domain Bacteria; kingdom Bacillati; phylum Bacillota; class Bacilli; order Caryophanales; family Bacillaceae; genus Priestia; species Priestia sp. D51. Next base: position 169,842 of record NZ_JBLTIR010000002.1, read on the forward strand.
CTTATTTGAGTACTATTACGGGCATAAAAAATAAGAGCCGACATTTGGCTCTTATTTTTTGCATTTCTCTGCGACAAGCTCATATGATTTTAATCGGTCAGCCGGATCATGCGTAATGGTGACAAGCATGAGTTCATCCGCTCCGTAGCGTGCTTGAACTTCTTGAAGACGGACGTATACTTCTTCTGGATTTCCGATAATCATGGCTTCTTTCATCTTCTTCATTTTTTTCTCTTCTTCTTCTGTAAGCGGATAGCTGGCCGCTTCTTCAATAGAAGGCACGCCTTTTGCTTCCATTTTATCCTGCTGAATTTTCCATACGAGTGAGCTCGTTGCGATGCGATGGGCTTGCTCGGTTGTTTCTGCGCAAATGACCGATACAGTGACAATTGCATAGGGCTGATCTCCGCTCCGCCTTGGCTGAAATGCCTGCTTGTACTGATCAATAATAGCTGAACCGTCTTGTTCACTCATAAACTGTCCAAACGTATAGGCCATTCCGTTTCTAGCAGCGAGCTCGGCACTTTTTTTACTTGTGCCAAGCAGCCACGGTTCTGGAGAGACAGGCGGAAGCGGCGAAGCTGAAAGCTTGGCGTATTCATGTTCAGCTGGAAATTTATCGTCTAAAAACTGCAGAAGCTCTTCAACAAGTTCAGGCATTTTAAATACTTGCTGCAAGAAGTTATCCGACAGCGCATTTGTTGCTTCAGCCGATCCACCCGGCGCGCGCCCAATCCCTAAATCAACGCGCCCTGGAAACAGCGTTGCGAGCATGTTATACGTTTCCGCTACTTTATACGGCTTGTAGTGAGGCAGCAGCACCGCTCCCGATCCAATTCGAATTCTATTAGTTTGTGCGCCGATATAGCCAAGCATCACTTCAGGAGCCGAACAGGCAAGTCCAGACAAATCATGGTGCTCTGCAATCCAGTAGCGCTCATAGCCAAGCTTGTCACCAGCCTTGGCCAGCTGCATGGATGCTTCTAACGCTTCCGCTGGAGTCTGATGGGATGAAACGGGCGATTGGTCAAGTATACTTACTTTCATCACGCATCTGCTCCTTATTCGTTCACTTCAATTAAACTTAATGAAAAATCCCCTACCTGGCCTTTTTCATATAAATTTGTAAAAGACGTAGAGTACTGATGAATCGTTCCTTGGAAATCCAGATCTTCTTCTGGGACATTTACATGAAAAGTACCTTTATATAAAAGTGTAGTAATATCATGATATTCCTCACTTGTTACTTTAAAATCAACTGAAACTTTTGTTTTGCCTTTTACAATTTCTTGTTCATAGCTGTAAATTTGAATAGGCATATCATTTAATACAATTTCTTGTACCACGTTAAATCGTCTCCTTTTTTAGTGCGTATGAAAAATAATAGCACTTGAAGAAGTCATGAGCAAATAAAAGAGCTTCTGGTTGCGCATGCAAAAAAAGCATGGCTTTTCGCCATGCTTGTAGTCCAAAAACGATCTTATACGCGCTTTGTACGCGTGCGTTTGAATACGAAATAAAGAACAATAATCACAAATGCCGCAACTACAAACGGAAGCGTATATTTGCTTGCTACGTCTTCAATGTTCGCCCAGTTCTCGCCTAGCTTTCCGCCTAAGTAAATAAATAAAATCGACCAAGGAATCATCGCTAACACGGTTAAAGACGTAAACTTCCAAAACGGCATTTTAGCAATACCTGCAGGGATCGAAATCGCGTGTCGAACAACCGGGACAAAACGAGCGGAGAAAACCACGCCCGCGCCGTATTTATTAAACCAGTTTTCCGCAAGGTCGATATGCTTATCATGAATAAATAAGTACTTGCCGTATTTTTGAAGAAACGGACGTCCTCCGTAGGCTCCAATCCAATATAAAAACCACTGTGCAATCGTTCCGCCAATAATTCCGGCAATGACTGCTCCTGGAAAACTAATCATGCCTTGAGAAATCATATACCCCCCGTAGGCTAGTACAATTTCACTTGGAATGATTTCAATCATTAAGCCGAGCGCAATACCTAAATAGCCAAGGCTCGTTAAAAAATCCAAAATACTCGTAATAAATGAACTCACCTTTAATCACCTTACTCATTCTTTAATAATTTTACACTACTACTATATTCCAACCATCAGTATAAAAGGAAACTATGAACTCATTATGAACAGCTTACTTCCCCGTTGACTGCCGGTACCTTTTCCGCAGCTCATGCGTATGCAGATCCGCTAGGCGGACCGGAATCGGAAGCTTACTTTCTTTTGAAATAAAATGCATCATAAGCTGATATGACATGTCCAAATCAATATAGTTTCCGCACGACAGAAAAATAGGCTTTACCCCTTTGGCTGTCTTTACTACTCTACCATAAACTTCGCCATCAATCACAATATCTTCATAAGCGCCCTCTGTATCTTCAGGCATAACGTAATCATGTCCCTTGATCTTTAAATAGCTTTTCCCTATTCCAACGGTAGGTTTATTGAGAAAAAACGAAGCATGTGTGGCTACTCCCATGTGCTCATAGTGCAAATATCCGTTGCCATCAAATAAAAACACGTCGGGCTCTACCTGAAGTTTTTTAGCCGCTTCAAGAATTAAAGGAAGCTCTCGAAAAGCTAGAAACCCAGGAAGATAAGGAACCGTTACTTCTCCTACACTGTGCACTTTTTCCACAATGCTTTTCGTCTGATAATCAACCACTACAATGCTGCAAGCTCCGTAAGATATGCCGTTTTCTTCCCAATACGCAACATCAACACCAGCACAGTTATGTATATGCGTCATTTTGACGCCTGATGTTAAATCAATTTGTGCTTTTAGCTTTTGCTGAAGCGTCCGGCACTCCTCTTTCGTTTGCATCGTAAACGTATGTATATACTGAATATCCATGTTCCATTCCTTTCATTGACTGACTCACCTATTATACAACTATTTTCTAAGAAATTCCTATTCTTTTTTTCACACCTTCTATTATAGCGCTGTTTCCTTAACGTTTGATTAAAATTCCTATTCGTTTACGCATTTTTTGTAAACATCATCATGAAAAAATCCCTATTTTTCTTTACGAAATGTCAACGTTTTCTACACACTTCCTCTATATCAGCATCACATTTTTTCGTTACGCTATTTCTATACCAACGCATAGGAGAGAAATGTGATGAAAAAATATTTAGCTGGTTTAAGCGCCGTCGCCTTGTTATGCTGTTCAATCGCCTCTTCTGCTTTTGCACGCACGGAAGAAAAACTCACAAATATCGCGCACCGAGGAGCCTCTGCCTACGCACCTGAAAATACAATGGCTGCTTTTCACCAAGCGCTAGAAATGAATGCGGATTACATTGAACTTGACGTGCAGCAAAGCAAAGACGGTGTACTCGTTATTATGCATGACCGTACCGTAGACCGAACGACAAACGGAAGCGGACACATTCGAGAGTTAACGTACGCGGAGCTTCAGCGCTTGGACGCAGGAAGCTGGAAAGGGGATTCTTTTACGAATGAAAAAATTCCAACTCTTTCGCAAGTATTAGATGAATTTCAAGGAAAAATCGGTATATTAATAGAATTAAAAGCGCCGGAACTTTATCCTGGAATTGAAAAAAAAGTAGCTTTTGAAATCAACAAGCGACAGCTCGATCACGTTATCATTCAGTCTTTTAACGTTTCATCCATGAAAAAAATGCATGAGCTTCTCCCAAACGTTCCTATAGGCATACTAACTTCTTCACAGCGAGACGCAAGCCCAAATTCAATCCAGCAATTCGCCGCTTTTGCCACTTACTTTAACCCGTCTTATGACATCCTAACGCCTGCTCTTATCCACCAAGTCCATTCTGCCGGAATGAAAATATCACCGTGGTCTGGAACCAAGCGGCTTACCGCTTCATTTTTGTGGAAAACAAAAAGTGACGGAGTGATTACAAATTATCCTGATGAAGTGAATTGGGTGCAAACATCAAGTGCTATCGGACAACAGCTCGAAAAAGGAAGCGCACGCCGAGTAATTACACTTGCCGTCACAATGTGGCCATAGTTCCTGTAATCTTTTACTAGTAACCTCGTCTTCCTTACTGCCTTTTTAACGCTTCGATACGTTTGATTTCACTGAAATACCGAAAGTTCCCTTTAAAACATCTCTCCATCGTTTTAAAAAACTGCTCCGCTCCTCCTAACACCACCATAAAAAAGTCTTGTTTTGGAAGCACTGCTTTTACAGGAGGAGATGTATGCAAGGTATACAGTACAAACTGTTCAGAAGCCGATTTTAAGGTTAATACTAACGGTTGATCTGGAAAATTCATCTCTCCATATCCGGTCTCTTTTAAACTCTCCATTGCATCCAACAAATAAAGCCACATCCCATCTATAACATCCCATGCAGATGCATCAAGAAGCGGCTCACCGTAGTATTCAAGCTTAATAGCTCCTTCAAGGCAAGTAAAATCAAACTGATTACCGTAACGAATGAGTTCTTCTTCGTTCGATATATCGATAAAATAGTGCGATTCCTTTTCATATAGAGATGATAAATCCGTAATCAAAATACCTGGACGCTTAATGAATGTTTGAACACGAAACAACATTATCCCTCCATGCCCTGTTTGCTTTCACAGCTCAAATAAATTTTCTCCGTCCTTATTTACCCAATACTTTTCTATTTTTGGAATCAAACCTGTAAAGTCTTTATACGTTCCTTTCCAATCACTTGGAACATATTCTTCAAATGAAGCCGGTTCAGGAAACAGTGAGTAGAACGTCTTTTGATCAAAGTCCACCAAAAACGAAGGGCTAAAGTCTAATACGTCTTCTTCATCTACGCTTTCTATTTTATCTTCAAACAGCTTTAAAAGAGTAGCTGCATCTGCTTGATACGACTCTATACGTTTTAAAAAAAGCTCAGCATTTTCATTGCTGAGAACTTCGATCCCTTTTCGTTCAGGTTCGATGTATTCATTAACCGCTGAATCACCTTCATTTTCAAAAGCTTGTGCAAACTTTACATAATCCAAATACCATAGCTCTCGATCGGTCACATACCATTGAAACTGCTTTTTATGTACTACTCCGACAATTACGTTTTCAGCATATATGGGTTCTAGTATGAGATGGACCCTCCTTGCTTTTATTAGCTTTGTGGCCTGTTATATACGATTTAATTAATCTTTAAGCACTCTCTTTTGTACTTTTTCATTCAGCTTTCGTTTTAAATATTCAGCAATTTCTATTTGTCCAAATTCCTTAGCATATCGGTACGCATCCATCTCTTTAATATTCTCACCGGTATATTGAACGGAAATATCTATACCTTGATCAACTAGATGTTCAACTACCTCTTTATGACCACCGTAAATTGCTGCGAATAATGGATTTCTTTTTGCTGAGCTTACATCTAATTCTGCTCCAGATTGGATTAAGTACTGTACTATTTCTACATGCCCCTCACCTGCTGCCACTCGTAAGGCAGAAGCATCAAATATATCCCCTTTTATATTTACATCGATTCCTTTATGCACTAGATACTCTACTATTTCCATCTGTCCTTTTTTTGCTGCTATATGCAACCAGCTACCAAATGGAGTCATGGTGTGTAGAATTGCTTTATTACTACCTATTAATTCTTTGACTGAGTTAATGTCACCACGTTTAATTGCATTTCTTATTGCTTTATTGACACTGTTTTTCTCCAAAGCATATCCCCCTTAATTTAGCTGTTTCTACCGTTTTTACTTTTAAATAGTTGTGGTCAGTGAACTTCACTGTCGTACTTGTAGTTCTTTTAAGACTTTTGTTCGCAGATCATTCACTGTTTTCCTATTCTTATCATCATTTAATAAAGAAGTTAATCTTTCTATGTAACTATCCGCATTCTCTATACATCTTTCAAAACCATTTATAAAATGCTCTACTAATTTATCATTAACTAAAGCAATGGGTTCGGGATAATATTCCACGCCTTCTCTTTCAAATGCTTTTCTACTAGTATAGGCAACTGCATCAATAATACAGTCCCAGGCTATAACATCTGTTTTATTATCTGACGTCTCTTGAATTATTGTGATACCATTTTCCTCGTGATCTAATAATTCATAAAGAGTATCTCCACTATTTTCTTTGTCTTTTAACCATTCCCAGCATTTACATATAACTTTCCGAGCTGAAATTTGATCTTCCGTACGAGAAAGTACCGGTACTACTTTTTCTGAAAGTGCCAGAAAAAATATCACTTTATCATGTTCTAAACTATTGAAATTAGCATTAGTCATTCTTAAACTCCGTTTCCACTTCTCTCACTATGATGAGCTTAACTCCTCCGTCTATATATCTTTTGCTTTTCTATGATTAGGAAAGAAATTTTTTTATGATCTTTTTATCATATTCATCTTCTGAAATAATCCCCAAGTACTTATACTCCCAAATCACCTGTTGTTCATACGGGTCAACAGTAAGAATATCTTCATACCCGTAGTCTATCTCAAATTTCCCATCATGATCTAAATGCAAAGTTAAACTTGTCCATATCTCCTGCTTGTTTTCTATAAATACATCTAACAACTCACGAAAGCACTCTAACTGTTTGTCTAATAACACTAAGTAGCTCTGTTCTGACACCTCAAATAGTTCAGGTATATCATGACTATATATAGGTTCATCGCTTCCTTTTGGATAATAAAAGAAATACGTTGTTTGAGAACCTTCTCCTACTTCTGCATACAAATAGATTTCTCGCCAGTCTTCTTGTATCATTTCCTTTAAATTATCGGCCACCTTTTGATAAATATTATTAAGCTTTAATTCCATCTACTGTCCACCTTCTGCTTTAAATATTCAGCAATTTCTATTTGTCCTCGTTCAATCGCAAATGTGTAAGCATACATTTCTTTTATGTTTTCACCAGAGTATGTAATCGATATATTAATATGATTCTCAACTAACAGTTTAACCATCTCAAAATGACCGTTATATATGGCAGCAAACAGCGGATTTCTATCTGGTTCACTGATATCAATTTCAATATTATGGTTAATAAGATACTTAGCAATATCTATATGTCCTTTTGCAGCCGCTCTTTCTAAGGCATTGGTAGAAAAAGTTCCTCCTTGTGCATTAACATCTATTCCAGCACGAATAAGGTATTGTACAATTTCTAAATGACCATGAGCTGTCGCTACATGTAGCCATGTGCCAAAAGGTGTGATCCATGTTAACATTTCTGGTTCTTTCTCAAATAAGTCTCTTACCTTATTTAAGTGACCACCTTTTATAGCACCTCTAATAGCTTTTGTCATTTGAGTTATTTCCATTTTTCGTTTTCCCTTTACTTTCTACCTTGTAGAATCCTCTCCAATATACTTCAGCACTTCCATTATATCGTCTCTCTGCTTGGTGTAATGCGCTGTAGTGTGGAAAGCTTGTTCTCTATAGCAAGACTCCATTCGTTGCTTCTTTATATACTCCTACTAGTCTTCATTACTATGATTTTGTTTGATTTTATGTAAAAGAGCCATCACTTTTTCTTTATCATGGGCATGATCTTCAATATATACGCGGCAGATTTTGTGCAAGTAAGTTAAAAACGTTTCATAATCGACAATAACACTTTTGTCAGTGTCACCCGTACCGTCTAGAAATTCAATTCCGTTTTCAACATAACCCTCTTCCCACGGCTCTAAGTCACCTGAAAATGTACAAATGTGGTACTCATTTCCATAACCAGTTTCCTCTGAAAAATAGTGTAAGACTTTTAAAAATTTTTCATCTGATAAAGCGCTATAAAAACTTATTAATGATATTGTGGTTATTTGCTTAACAAAATAAAGAATAAATAGGGCATACGTTTAAAAGGTGTTGTACGTCCTATATAATTCGTAAAAACATAATATGGGGATTTAAGGAGTTACTTATATTCTCTGAATAAAAAATGAACTATGAGTCACTAGGTGGCCCTACCACAAAAAAGAAACCTTGAAAGGCACTTTGCCATCAAGGTTTGAAATTCATTTAATTTAAGGCACATACACAATAATTTCACCAATAGGGTATGTCCCCTTCCACCCACAAGGCCAACCTCCTTGCTTATAAACTTCAAAGATTTTTTCATAAAAATTATCTGTTTTCCCATTAACTAATCGATTTAATGCACACATCGTGAGGTCTCCCTCAACTTCCTCATTAATATCAATATAATCAAAAGGAAGAAAGTCATTCGAGTAATTGTCATGGTCACTAAAAAAATCATATAAATCATCTTGCTGAGTTACTAAATCCAAATCATATACCTTTTCAACAATACTTTCTGCTTCCTGTGATTTAACATATTCCCATACAGTATCGACTTCACTTGAGTCCTGAGACCAGGCAAGGTTTTGGGCTTCATTGAAATCATTTATTACCTCTAAGTTATTTACATGAAAGTTATTCTTATTAAACATCTTATCATTACGAATAAAATCCATTACTTCTTCTACTAATTGAGTGTTTTCACCAAATTTCATTTAGATAACCACCTTTCCCATAACTCTTCGGTTGCTCCACCGCCTCTGTTCCAAACAGGCAGTTTTTTATTTTTACCACTTTTGTAAAATTCCTCGATATTATTTATTTTAGTCTTATATAACGGTAATCCATTTTCCACTCCCTTTTTTAGCTTTTGTTGTAGTTCATATACTTGTTTTTCTAACACTGCTATATCTTGATTAACATCCATTTTATCAAGCTGTTTTCTTACAACATTGTTATAAACGCTATGAAAGCCTCTATGTCTAGATAGACTACTAACATCGTCAGAAGGTATAGGTAAAAATATACCGTTTGTAGAGTCATTCATTTCCATTCCAATTTTTTTAATAACTGGATGTTTATTTAATTGAGAAGGAATTATATGTTGTGCTTGATAACCTTTCCAACTTTTAGAGCGAGGTAACCCCATTGACTCTAGTAAGTTTTTACCTAATTTAGTTGGGTCTCCTGAGGTAGGGTTTCCAGGAGTACCTGGAATAAGTCTATTAGCATTATCTATACCCTTAGTACCCTTTTGAATTTGACGTTCATTCACACGCTCTGCTTTTACAGGCTTTTCAATCATCTGCATCGTCTGCTGCTTCACATTCTGCAAGGTCTCCCTCACCGTCTGCTGGGCAAGCGCTGGACCTGCCGGCACAAGATCTGGCATGAGTCTTGGCATACTGCTGTCTAGGATGTTGTTATACGTTTTATGTAGCGACTGTGTCCAAGAGGCCGGTGCATTTTTGACGCTTTGGTAGGCTTGCTTTGTGACGTTGGCAACGGCGCTTGTGCGAAGCGTGTTGCGCATGTTGTTGAGCTTTTCGGTTCCTTTGGTCGCAAGGCTTTGTCCCATTTTCCCCGCTACCTTCGTAGAAAGCGCCCCAGCTCCAGCAATTCCTAATGCTTGCAGAAGACTTGCTTTACGCTGCTCTTCACTGATTTTATTCCCGAACATGTCGCGTCCGGTCATGTATTCTCCTAGTCCGTTTGCAACTCTTCCTTATTCCTTATCAAGGCGATTGCTATAGTGAGTTGAGATTTGAAGAGTTTTTCATCAGTGAGAAAGGCTTAAATTAAAAGTCTTAGTTGTTCTATAATATAAAAACACACTGATTTTCATAAAATACAGTGTGTTTACTTATAACTTTAATAATTATTTAAATGGGATTACTGGGATACTCTTTTAAATATTGATCTATTAAATTCTTAGTTTTTTCATCTGTTGGTACTTCATCTAAATATTTGTACTTCCAAATCTTTTTCTGTACTACAAATCCGTAATCTGTATTCAACCAATCTGTATAATCAGTCGTTATATACAAAAAAACTTCAAAAGAATATCAAATATGATGATCTATTGATTCAAACCAAAATGAATTCTACTAAACTCACACATCCATACGAAATTAAAGCTTATTATTTTTCACTTCTTCATACCATTCATTAGCAATATAATTAGATGTTTTACTATCATCATTTGTGTAAACCAACTCGTAATTATATTCAGCTTTAAAATGACCACTCTTCACATCATAAATTAATTTCATCTCTGTCGGCACGTCTCGCTTATATTCTTCACACAACGCTTCGATTTTTTCAATGTCTTCATTTAAAATATCTAATACCATAAATCCTCTTTGCGGGGATGCATCATACCTTTCCTCTCCATCCTCCAATGCATCGTTCACTTGATGAGATTTTACGTACTGATTGTTGATGAGATAAAAGAACTTACTTGAAATAATATTTCCTTCACACGAAGCATACACATAAACTTTGTCTGCTCTGTCCTCAACATATTCCATACAAATGGAAATCATATCTGCCTGCAATTCACTAAATAAATCTTCAAATTCTTTCATCGCATTTTTTACTCCTTAGGTTCATTTTTAATCGTTTTAGAAACGAGGTCACCATCAATAGTATACCTCACTACAAATTTATCTGGGCGCATATCGTTTTCCGCATAAATAACTTCAACATCAACTGTTACTTTTTGGGGAGGGTTTTTCTTCAAAGCTGTGGCCCATTCCTCTTCAATTTTCTTATATTCAATTAAATTTACATCAGACAACTGCGAAACCAAATTATCGATTTTAGGTGAACCACCAAACCTATCTGCTGCCAAATGTCCTGCGTGGTCTTGGCCTTTTATTTTACCTGGTGTGTTTTTACTATGTGATAACCTCTCGGTTCTTGTTGTTAACTGTAAATTTTCTGTTTCGAATTTTACAATTCTACCCATGCTATCTGTTTCGTAAAAGTAGTCATGCTCCCCCGTTTTATACCTAACGTCGGGCTTTAACCTATTTCTTCTCCCATTTGTAAAATGTTCTCCTGATGCAATTAACCTTTTAGATCCACTAGACCTAGGAATACGTTGGCTCGTAGCCTTTGAGATTTGAGGCTCACTCACACGCTCTACTTTTACAGGCTTATCAACTCTCCGAACCGTCTCTACCTTAACCGAATCACCCAGCTTCTCCACATCACGCTTGGACATAAACCTTCCATCAGCTCTGCGATAGCGATTATGAACAGGATCGTAGGTCACCTTACCAATCATCTGCATCGTCTGTTTCTTCACATTCTGCAAGGTCTCCCTCACCGTCTGCTGGGCAAGTGCTGGACCAGCCGGCACAAGTTCTGGCATGAGTCTTGGCATACTGCTGTCTAGGATGTTGTTATACGTTTTATGTAGCGACTGAGTCCAAGAGGCCGGTGCATTTTTGACGCTTTGGTAGGCTTGCTTTGTGACGTTGGCAACGGCGCTTGTGCGAAGCGTGTTGCGCATGTTGTTGAGCTTTTCGGTTCCTTTGGTCGCAAGGCTTTGTCCCATTTTCCCCGCTACCTTCGTAGAAAGCGCTCCAGCTCCAGCAATTCCTAATGCTTGCAGAAGACTTGCTTTACGCTGCTCTTCACTGATTTTATTCCCGAACATGTCGCGTCCGGTCATGTATTCTCCTAAGCCGTTTGCGGCCACAAGACCGTAGAGGCCTTTTTCGGTTTGCTCTAGGACTTTGAAGGATTTGGCAGATTTGTAGGCGTCTAGGGCGTGATCCGCTGCGCTTAGGCCTTTAGCCGTTTTGTAGATGGCTTTTCCGCCTTTTGCGGCTCGTCCTACCCAGCCGACAACCGGAATGAAGCCGGCTGCTGCCATGGCTCCTGCTGCGACGCGCTGTGAGGTAGAAAGTTTTTCACCCGTAACAGGGTCCACGCCTTCTGCTGCTCGTTTATAATCATAATATCCGCTGACCTCTCCTGTAAAGGTAGAAACCGCGTCCCACGTTTTTTCATACCACGGCTTGTTTGCTTCTTCTTCTTGCTTTTTTTCCAGCTCGTATACTTCTTCTTGCTGCTTGTTGTAGTCAACATATGAAGTTGCATAGTCGTTTAGCTTTGTTTGAACTTTATACAGCTCGCTGTCGTGATAGGCTTTTTCGTCAAAGGCAAGCTGATAGACACTTCCTCCTTGACTCGTAGCAAGCTCTAAGCCGCTTACTAGCGTATCCACTACCGCATAGAAGTCATCCATTTCGCTGTATTCTTTTGACCATTCAGCGTCAAGCTGGTTCACTGCTTCAATTGTATGGGTGCGTTTTTTCTCTGCTTCTTCTATTTTATCGTTAAACTCACTCGTTGAAAACGCTGAAATAGAGACGATATCGTCAATACCGTTTAAAATACTCTGCAGATCGTCATGCTGCTGCGCAACCATTTCTTTAGCATTGCTATTGGCGTTTTTTAGCTCTGTTTCTAAAAATGATTCAGTTACAATCGTGCTTCCTGATAGCTTTGCTTTTTCAGCTTTAACGTGAAGCGTTGAAAAATAGCTTTGCTGCATTTTAATTAAGTTTTCCCACTGTCCGGCCGTATCGGCGTGCTGCTTATAAAAAGATTTTATATTGTCAGCGCCTTTTCCTTCTAAGCTGCCATCTAAGTCCGCTACGCCCTGCAGCGCTTTTTTCAGTTCACCCAGCTGGCTGAGTAACTCATCGTAGGCTTTTTCCCTGTCTTTTGCTACATCAAACAGCGCTTTTGCATCGTATACCTTTCCCACAGTCATCCCCCTTTGCTGCTACGAATGGATAATAGATTCGTCTTGTTCTTTTAGTAAGTCTACATTAGATTTTGTATCTTTTACGTTTTTGTTTAGTGCTTTTATATAAGTAGAAATAAGAGTTTGAATTTCTTCTTCGCGCGCTCCCCATTTCTCTGTAGTATCAAGGCTGTTTTTTCCAAGGTCAGGCATTTTGCTAATGGATAAATTTCCAATCGCTGTGCTGACTGCTTCAAGCTTTTTGATAACGTCAGCGTGATCAAGCTTAATTGTCATGAAAACAGCCCCCTTCTAATTTCACTAATCTTGTTTTCTACTGCGTCATAGGCTTCTTCACCTTTAGCTAATAAAGAATCCGCTTCTCCAATAACGGCGTTCAAGCCACTCAAAGCTCCTTTTTCAGCTTCTAGCGCCCATATCTTTGTTTCAATTTCACGAATGTATCCATCGTAATCACCGTCTAAAATGCCTTTTATGTTGTCGTAGGCTGCCGTACGTTTTTCGTCAAAATCATCCGATAACGTACCCGTCCATTTGTCTCCCAGCTCAGGCTTTTTGATGTGTTCAATTTCTTTTAATGAAACAACTTGTTCATGCTCAATTTTACTTTTAGCCGTTCTTAGCTTAGAAATTTTCCCTTCTACATCTGAGACTCTTCCAGATACTTCACCCAGCAGTCCGTCTAATACGCTTCCTAACCCCATATCGTTCCTCCTGTTCCGCACATTTCGAGTTTAATCCAATAATTATAAGTATAAAATTTGTCTCATTATAGCTAAATAGGAAAAAACTCTCTTTTTTATGCTTCTAGTTTCATGAATTGAGATAAAAATGAAAAATAAGAGAAAAAAGACTCATGTCTAAATACGTTATCCAACCATATACCGTTATCTAAAACAAAGAATAAGTAGAATAAAACCATTCCTTTGTACCCATACCCGTTTTTTCCCACAAATTAAAGCTTTTTGCGTAAAAAGACCAACTTCACTTCATTTTTTTACACAGCAAAAAACCTCTGCACATCCTGCAGAGGTTTTGTTTTATACTTGAACCGGCGTTGGTTCTTCAACTGTTTGTTCGTGCTGTATAAGTCCGTAGTTTTCCCATGCTCGGCTTTTCCAGCGGAAAAACATAATAACTGCGCGCGTCCATTCATCGGCTGCGATGGCAAGCCAAATGCCAGCGAGCCCCATGTCTAAATGGAAAACGAAGAAATAACCGAGCGGCAAGCTCATCACGACCATCGACATCGCACCAATTAACACCGGATATTTGGCATCTCCTGCTGCCCGCAGCGAGTTAATCAGCACAATGTTCATCGTTCTTCCCGTTTCAAGCACAATGCTCAGAAGCAGCACCGTCGCCCCAAGCTCAATGATATGCGGATTGTCTGTAAACACGCTGATCAGCTGTGTTCTAAATGTCATCACAAGAACAACCATCATCATCGTTACGGCACTGGCCCATTTGACGCTTTTCCATACGCGATGGTACGCTTCATCTTTTTCGTTTCCGCCTACTAAACGGCCGACAATAATCGCTGTACCCATTCCAATTGCAATGGCAAATAAGTAAATGAACATTGAAATATTCATCGCGTACTGTCTCGCAGCAAGTGATTCTGCTCCTAGGTAGGTTGCATAGTATAAAAAGACAATTTGACAGCCTTGATACATCACTTGTTCAAAAGCCGACGGAATACCAATTTTTAAAATTTTACCGATATATTCTTTTGAAAGCGTAATGTAGTATTGAAATTTCACTCTATATTCCATCACTTGATACAGCAGCCAAAAGAACACAATAAGGGCAACGAATCGGCTGAACGCAGATGAAATTGCTGCTCCTTGTACGCCCATTTCCGGAAAGCCGAACTTCCCGAAGATTAAAGCATAGTTTCCTGCAATATGAAAAATGTTCATTCCAAGTGAAACAAACATTGCCTGCTTCGTAAAGCCATGCACGCGAATAATCGCTGCAAGAGAGTTAATAATCGCTTGAAGAAAAATAGCTCCTCCAACGATGGATAAATAGCTTTGTGCATACATCAGCACGTCACCTTGTAAGTTCATCGCTTCCATCATATGTCTTGAAAACAAAAGAAAACCCGCGCTAATGACTAGCCCGACTCCTAAATTTAACGTAACGGCCAAAGCAGAAATCTTTGACGCTTCCATATACCGTTTTGATCCTAAATACTGAGAGACAACAATTGCTGCTCCGTTACCAATGACCTCTAACACCAAAATCGCAATGTGAAGGTATTGATTGGCTGCTCCGACTCCTGATACGGCATCATCCGACAGCGCACTTAGCATAAAGGTATCAGCAATCCCCATTAACATAAAAAGAAACACTTCTAAAAAGATCGGCCACGTTAAGAAAAACAAATTCAGCTTTTCTTTTGGCCCTTTTTTTGTTTCGACCGCGGTCATCCCATCACCTTCTTTACCGATATCCAATTTCAAACAAGAAGTATCTTACCACACATTTCCTTTGTATACATCCCCTTTTTAGCACATTTTTTATTTTATTTGTTTAGGCATAAAAAAAGCCGCTTCCTTAGAGGAAGCAGCTTTTTTTCCGTTATTAAATTGAAATTTTCACTTCTGCGTTCATACCTGGAAGAACTTTATCTGATGCGTCATCAATTGAAATTTTCACCGGTACTTTTTGCGTTACTTTTGTGTAGTTTCCTGTATTTTGAGCAGGCAGCATAGAAGACACTGAGTTTGTTGCGCGGCCGATTGCTTCAACATGACCTTTAAAGACTTTACCTGAATCTCCGTCCACTGTAATATCGACGCTATCTCCTTCTTCGATATCACCTAGGTCTGTTTCTTTAATGTTTGCATTGATATAGATTTTAGATAAATCAGCTGTTTGTGCTAACACATCGCCAGCTTTTACTAATTGATTTTGAGATGCGTTGTTTTTAATGATTGTTCCGTCAATCATAGACGTTACGTCTGTTGATTTTTCGCCTTCTTTTAAGCTTCCAACAGAATCACCTTGAGAAACGCTATCTCCTTCTTTTACATCCCATTCGCTTAACTGACCGTTAGCTGAAGCGATGACTTGTGAAAGCGGTGCTTCTACCTGCGCTTCATCGGTTTTAACGTAATTTGCTTTTTCGTAGAAATAATATCCACCAAAACCTACTAGTAATAAAATCACAATGATTCCAACAATGTTAGTAACCAATAAACGACTTTTACTCATCGGAATTCCTTCTTTCTATAGTTAGTATATTATACAGATGTTTCTTCTGTTTGAGGTGCCGGCAGCATTTTTCTTTCTTCTTGCGGCTCAGCTTCTTCTTGAATCTCTTCTTTTTGAACAAGAATTCTATTTTCACCGCTCCACGCTTTACTTAGTGAAGCAATGAGCATAATTACACCTAAAATACCAAGCATGAAAAATAAGTTGTGATACGCATGTAAAATCGATGCTTTTTTAGCACCTGCTACAACAGCCGTCACGGCCGATGTTTTTGCGTCTGCTTGACTCATTCCCATACCCATATAGCGTTTAATCATTTCAGATAGATGCAGCTTCACCTGAGGATCTACTGAGCTAATTTGACCTCGGAAATCTTCATAATAAATCGCGTTTTGTCGAACAACAAACCACCCAATCACAGGTGCTACGATGGCTCCTAATAAATTTCGAATGGAGTGCAGTGAAATAGAACGCATCGAAGCTTGATGTAAATCTCCGGCTAGTGCCGCTCCTAGTGCACCGGATACAAGTGCCATACTAACACCCATACCAAAGAGCATAATGTGAACATATAAACTTACTAGTGATGTATCAGCTGATACGTTCACCCAGCTAAATCCTACAATGACAATAAGAAGTGATCCAATTGCTCCAAGGTAACCTGGACCAAATTTGTCATATAAGAATGTCGTTGCAAATGCTGAAATCAGTACCCCAACAAAAAAGTATAAATAAAAATAAGAGAGCGTGGTGTACGATGCATTTTGCACATTTTGCATGACGCCATTAATACCTGCAATGGCTAGAATATACGCCATATGACCGCCAATTGCCATAATTGTACCTGCAACTGGTTTTACGGCTAGCAGCGATTTTAATGGTACTAACGGATTTTCAGCCGCTAAATCAACTAAGACAAAAATGACAACTAATCCTGCTGCAGCTAGTAAGAACGGCCACACTTGAATAGAAGCAAATCCTTCGTATCTCAGTTCATACAGTGGATACACTAATAAAATCATAATAAGACTAAGAATAAAGATACTTTTCTTATCCACTGGTCGATCTTCTTGCTGAGTTGGATCATGAGCAGGTAATACCTTATACCCAATAAATAGACAGACAAGAGAAGCTATTATTCCTAAAACAAAAACCCAACGCCAATTATCCATGCTAAGAGATACAGCACCTAAAAAGGCTCCAATTGCCGTTGAACCGAACAGTCCGCCGATCGCTAACACTAAAAAGAAGTTTCGGATTTTATTCGGAAACGAGATCAGCGCAGCTGGAATAATGGTTAAAAACAGCATTCCTGAGCTTAAGCCTTGAATCAGACGACCAAGGGATAAAAACGCAACGTTTTCGGAAAAAACGTTGATAATCGAACCTGCTAAAAAGACTAAAACGAACGTTAAGTATGCTTTACGCACGCCATATTTTTTCGTCAGCATCGGACCAATAGGTACTCCAAGTCCAAATGCCAAGTTAGAAATAATAGATGGCAATAGTAAGCTTTGTGTACTCGCATCAAATCGATTTTGAATTAATACTTGATTGACCGTGTAGGATAAATTCAAAAAATACTGAGGGCCAATTGAAAATAGCGTTAAAATCGCCATAATTAAGTATTTAGGTACGCTTAAACCTTGTTTGTCGGAGGCTACTGCTGGATTATTCTGACTCATATTTATTCCTCCTTTTGTTAAATTCTTTTCATATGACTAACAATTCCTTACATATTTTATTGTACAAGTTGTATCATGCAAGTTATAGCAGCACTACATATTATACATCTTTTAATGAAGAAATCAACTTCTTTGTTTCAACTTAAAAAGACTATTTTTCAATAGCCTTTTGTTCATCTATATGTATTCGCTTTAACATCCATTACTGCGCCATCTTTTAAAATCAAGATTCAAGCGTGATAAACTTTTTTCCAGTGCCAAAACCTCTTCTTCCGACCAATTTTCTAACACTTCAGCATAGGCTTGTTTACGCTTGCTTTGTACATGCTGCAAAATATCTTTCCCTGCATCCGTCATTTCAATTAAACTAATCCGCCCATTTTCTGGACTCGGAAAGCGACGAACAAACTGTTTAGTCTCAAGCGCAGATACTTGCCGGCTAGCTGTCGATAAGCTCAGCTTTAAATTTTCAGCTAATGCATTAATCCCGAGCGGACTGCGCTGATCTAGCTCGCTTAACAGTAAATACTCAGAACGGTCCAAGCTTCCAAGCTTAGGGCTGTGCGTCGTTGTTAGACGAACAAGCAGCGCAATTTCGTGTTCAATGGTTTGCAGCGAGTCTCGCTTCACCTCTGTCTCCCCCTTTATCTCATGAAACATTCTGTACTTTTCGATATGTTTACTATACCGCAACCGTTCGCGTGAACCAACCTTTTTTCCGTTTTTCTTCTATTATATAGAAAGATATCATAGATGAGGTACATTTAATTCCAACATCACAGGACAGTGGTCGCTTCCCATTACATGCGGATGAATAATAGCTTCTTGAATAACGGATTTGATTCTCTCCGATACGATAAAATAATCAATGCGCCATCCGATATTTCGTTCTCTCACTTTGTTCATATACGACCACCACGTATAGGCTTCTTCTTGATTCGGATACAAATAACGAAATGTATCAAGAAATCCGCTAGCAAGAAGCGTCGTCATTTTCCCTCGCTCTTCTATTGTAAAACCAGAATTTCCTCGGTTTGGCTTTGGATTACGCAAATCAATCTCTGCGTGTGCTACGTTTAAGTCTCCGCACAAAATCACCGCTTTACGGCTATTCAATTTGTTTAAGTACACGAGCAAATCGTCTTCCCATTGAAGCCTTTCTTCAAGCCTTGCTAAATCTCTTTTAGAATTTGGCGTATACACATTTACTACATAGCATTGTTCAAATTCAAGCGTAATGATACGTCCTTCGTCTTCCGATTCTTTATCCACACCGTATGAAACCGATAAAGGCTTCTGCTTTGTAAAAACAGCCGTTCCAGAATAGCCTTTTTTCACGGCGTAATTCCAATACTGATAATACCCTTCTAGCTGCAAATCAATTTGGCCTTCCTGCAGCTTCGTCTCTTGAATACAAAATACATCTGCATCCACTTCTTGAAAATAATCTAAAAAACCTTTTCGCACACACGCGCGAATGCCATTTACGTTCCAGGAAATCAACTTCATAAACTGTCCACGTTCTCCTCACTTGATTTATGTATCAGTGTTTAGTGTAGACAATTTTTTGCACGAGTTCAAATAATTTAAAGAGCACCCTTCTTTTTAAGGTATTCCTGATATTTCTTCTTATTTTATTTTCTGTACCTCAAACACTAGATACAAGAGGTGAAACATAATGTCAACAAACTACACGTATGAAAATAACGAAGAAGTTTCTACTGTTTCTAAAAAAGAAGAGCACCCTACTAAAGAATGCGAAACACAGAATCAAACGGCGCTTACTAAAGAAGATTTTTCTTTAAATGATTCTGCCATTAAGCACTTTAGCAGGTAATTCATAAAAATAAAAACCCGTTAACTGGTAGCAAGACTTGCTTTCTCAAGCTCTTGCTATCCATTTCTTAAAAACAAGGTGATCATATGCTAAAAACCATTCAAATGATAGAAGCCATTAAAAAACATTCTATGCCTTTTGCTAATTTCGATGACTTACTGCCGCTTATTAACAAGTCAAGCCGCGCTCAATACGTACTTCTCGGTGAAGCATCTCACGGTACATCTGAATTTTACAAAATTCGAGCAGCTATTACGAAAGAATTAATTCAGCATCATGATTTTTCTTTTATAGCAGTGGAAGGAGACTGGCCTTCGTGTTTTGAAGTTAATCGCTATATTAAAGGATATACAAATCAATACGCGAATGCCGAAGATGTCTTAAAAACTTTTAACCGCTGGCCTTCATGGATGTGGGCTAATCAAGAAATCAAAGAATTAATTGAATGGCTTCGGGATTATAACAACAACTTACCAGCACATCAGCCGAAAGTAGGTTTTTACGGCTTAGATGTATACAGCCTGTGGGAATCGATGGAAGCTATTATTGAGTACTTAGAAAACAATCACGCTCCTGATGCAAAGAAAGCGAAAAAAGCCTTTGAATGCTTTGAACCTTTTCATCGCGAAGCACAGATGTACGGAATTTCTTCTGCCCTTTACGGAAAGAACTGCATGGTAGAAATCTTAGAGCTTTTACAAACCATTCAGCAAAAGAAAGATACCTATACTCATGAGCCTGAGGCTGCGCTTAGTATGCAGGTAAATGCGCTGGTAGCAAGCAATGCTGAAGCTTATTATCATACGATGATTACTAACGACAATGAATCGTGGAATATTCGCGATCGTCATATGGTAGAAGCTTTAAAATATATTCAAGCTTACTACAAAGATAGCGCTAAAGGAATTGTATGGGAGCATAACACTCACATCGGAGATGCAAGAGCAACGGACATGAAAAGCAGCGGCATGGTGAATGTAGGTCAGCTTACCCGTGAAGAATACGGACCGAAGCATGTTTACGCCGTCGGATTCGGGACTCATCACGGCACGGTCATTGCTTCTGATAGCTGGGGTAATCCTCAGCAGGAGTTAACCGTTCCTCCAGCTATAGAAGGAAGCTGGGAAGATACCATTCACCGAGCAGGTGCTTTTGATCAATATCTCATGTTCACAGAGGAAAACCGAAATTTTTTTCATTCAACGATAGGCCACCGTGCCATTGGTGTTGTATATGACCCAGAGATTGAACAATACGGAAATTATGTTCCTTCTCGCTTGTCAAAACGATATGATGCTTTTATTTATGTAGAAAAAACACACGCCTTATCGCCACTCATCTTTTAATTAAATAAGCGGACTTCCAACGAAGTCCGCTTATTTTTATTGCAAAAAGCTACGAATCGTATCGGTCACCAGTGCATGATCTTCTTCTTGTGACATGCCTGATACGGTGATGGTTCCAATTACACCGACGTTTTTAACCGAAATCGGAAATGACCCGCCTACCGCTTCGAATTCCTGAGGGTTCGCTGCATAAAACTGCGCGTAAGAACGATCTTTTAACTCGCAGTACAGCTTCATATAATATGAGCTGTGATGATGGCGAAGAACGGTGTTTGATTTTCGTTTAATCCATTCTTCGTGATCGGGAATGGCCCCTTCCATCGCATGGTGAAAGAGAGTTTGACCATTTCGTTTAATACTTACAGTTACTGCCTTACCCTTACTTTTTGCTTCATTAATAATTGCTGTTCCCATCTGCAAAGCTTGGTCATTTGTAAATTGATGAAAGATTAGTTCTTTTTCCTGTTGAACTACTTTTTCAAGCAGCGTCTCTACCGAATGATTACTCACTGTTTCTCGCTCCTTAGTTAAAATAAACCGCTCGTTTTTCTTTGCTGCTTTCAAATGCCGCTTCGATAACTTTAACCACGTCACGAGCTTCTTCTGCTGAAACCGGAAGTTTTTCTCCTCGAAGCAGGCTGTCGGCAATTTTTTGATAATACGTCACATAAGAACCTTGCAGCGTTTCAATTTCTGTTGTTTCTCCTTCGCCCGTTGTCAGCTTACCGTAGTGTTCAGGATGATCTGCTCCCCACGTATCATCCACAGGCTTCTTGCCGGCTCTTAGCATATCTTCTTGGCCGTCAATTCCGTATTTGATATAGCTTGCTTTTGTTCCGTGAACTTGAAAGCGCGGCCCGTTGCTTGGCACAATGGCGCTTGAATGTAAAATAACGCGAAGAGAACCGTATCCAAGCACTACGTGGAAGTAATCATCCGTACGTGCATGATCTCGCTGACCAAATACATCAGCTTGAACAAATTCAGGCATTCCAAAAAGGTGTAAAGCTTGGTCAATTAAATGAGATCCTAAATCGTAAAGCGCTCCTGATCCAGGTCCTTCATTCTCTCTCCAACGGTCTCGAACAGCTGGACGATAGCGGTCAAAATGAGCTTCATACATTTTAACGTCGCCTAATTTCCCTTCTTCAATCAGCTGTTTCACCGTCAAATAATCATTATCCCATCTGCGGTTATGATAGACGCTTAGTTGAACACCTTGTTCTTTTGCTAATTGAATTAATTCATTTGCTTCTTTTTTTGATACGACCATCGGCTTTTCAACAATTACATGCTTGCCTGCGCGTAGTGCGTCTTTCACCATTTCATAGTGCATGCCGCTAGGCGTTGTAATAATCACTAAATCAATGCTGTCATCTTCTAGAAGTTCAGACAGAGTGCTCACTACTTCAACATCTTCTAAGTCGCTCTTTACTTTTTCAGGATTTGAACTCATTACCTTTGAAATATGAAATTCGTCTAACACGCTTAAAAGCGGCGTGTGAAAGACCGTTGCTGAAAATCCGTATCCTACTAATCCTACTTTTATTTTTTTCATCGTTTTTCCTCTCCTTTATCAAAATCTGTGACGATAAGCCGCACTTGATTTTGTTCTATTTTTTCTTTTACATCCGCTTCTGGGTCTTTATTTGTAATTAAGATATCAATGTCGCTCATATCACATACTCGATGTAAAAATTCACGTTCAAACTTCGTATGATCCGCAAGCATAATCACTTGTCTTGCACATTGAATCATCTGTCTTTTTAAAAACGCTTCTTCTTCACTTGGAGACGTAATACCATCTGCACCAACGCCGCACGTACCTAAAAACAGCTGATCTACTTTGTATTCCTGCAACGTAGAAATCGTTCTTGGCCCGGTGACGTTACGGTTTTTCCCGTTAAACTTGCCCGGCAGCAAAAACGTATCACACGGGGTATATTGATCGAGCAAATCCACATTATCAATGGAATTTGTAATAACGTTTACATGCTTTACATCCATGTACTTCGCCATCAGTGCGATGGTCGAGGACGTATCTAAAAGCACGTCATACCCCTCCGACATTAACGCAGCTGCTTCTTTAGCAATTTGTTCTTTCGCTTTGGTAGGCGTCCGTTCACTGTAATCAATGATATGACTTGACGATAGCGTTGCTCCGCCTTTAACTCTCATAACCTCGCCGTTTTCTTCAAGCTTGACTAAATCACGCCTCGCCGTATCTTTTGAAACGGTGAACATATCGCAAATTTCGTCTAATGTAATCGTGCGGTGTGTGTGAAGGTATTCAATAATCGCACTCATGCGCTGTTCTTGATACACCCGAATACCCTCCTTTTTTACTTTGATATGAGCTAATTGTAGCGCAAAGAAAAGTTAAAAACCAGCAAAAAACTTAAAATAATTAAGTTTTTTGCATTTTTAACTTAAATTATAAACGTACACGAACGCCTTTTGGAAATAACTATCTTATTTTGGATAATACTTCTTTTATATCTGATACCCTTTCACGCTTTTCACTAATCGCTTGTAGATCAGACTTCTAGCAAACGTATATGCAAAAAAAGCAGGAATCGTAAAGATTCCCGCTTTTTCGTTACATCTTATGTTCAAGCGCCTTGAAGTTTTCTTGAAATTGCTCCAAGCGAACAAGTCCTTCTTCACGAAGGCGTTTATTTTCTTCTTCAATTGCTTTTGTTTCCTGCATTCCTTTCATAATAATATTCCACGTTTGTTCCATCGTTTCTACTTTTACGCTAGGGGTACCGGACATTTTGGCGATTTTAACACTTTGCTGTGAAATATTTTCTGCATTTCGAATGAGCAGCTCATTTGTGCGTTTGTCTAATTCGTTCATAGACTCCGCTACTAAATTTTGACGCTTTGCTGCAATGGCATTAATGAGTCCATTTTTAAAAATGGGAATCGTTGTAATAAACGCCGAATTGATTTTGCCGATCAGCTTTGTATTTCCTCGCTGCAGCATGCGAATTTGAGGAGCGGATTGATAAGATACTTGTTTTGCCATTTCTAAATCATATAATCGCTGCTCCATCAGCTCAACTGCATTTTTTAAGGTTTGAAGCTCCATTGCCGCCAGCTGATTTCCACTCGACGCTCTTTCTTCAAGCACCTTTAGCTCTTGTTTTAACTCTTCTACTTTCACTTCGCCCGCTACAATGTATTTTTCAAGCTCCATATAATACTGATAGTTTTGCTCGTAAAGCTGTTCAAGCGTTGTGGTTGAATGCTTCATTTCGGTTTCATATTTTGTGATTTCAACATATACTTTATCAATTTCAGAGCCCATCGTCTCATATTTTTGAAAGAGCTTGTCCACTATTTTTTGACCGCGTTTAAAAAGCTTAGAGAAAAACCCTTTATCTTCAACAAAATCCTTTGCATCAAATTTGTCCATAATCTTTCCAAGCTGCTTTAATAATTGACTTGACTCTTCCATGCTAGACGATTTAATTGTACTGAGCACTTTTCCGGAAAAAGAGGAAATTTCATTGGCTGTTTCTTTACCATACTCAAGTAAAGCCAGCTGATTTTTATAATCAATTTGTTCTGCTAAGCGACGTACTTCCGGCTCTTCTCGCAGTTTTGCTTTTACTTCGTTAGGCTTTGTTTCTAAAACTTCTTCGGCTTCGTTTACATCTAAAGGCTGTAATTCGTTTGTTGCCATTTAAAAACCCTTCTTTCTTTAAAAGATTCGTTTTAACCATTTTTGAATGAGCGACGGCTCTTTGAATTCTTCATTAAAGCTAATATCTTCTAGCCAGTGCATATCGAAATACTTTTCTTCGACGAACGCTTCTATATCCAGTTGACCCGTCGGATTAAAGAGAACAATATCAACGCCGAATTCATTTAATAGAAGCAGTAAAGCTGCATCTTCACGCGTAAACGCTTCTCGTTCATTTCCATGATAAATAATGAGACGGGGTACATGCTGCGTATAATCAAACTTTTGAAGCATGCGAAGCACGTTGTTTGGAAGCTTCAACGACTGATTAAACAAGTACATTTGATGCTGATACGCATCTTCATGATCTAACCGAAGAAGCTTTGAATGTGCACAGTACCTAGAAATAGCTGCAGCGAGCCCTTGCTGAAGCCCGATAGGCAGCTCTTTATAGCGCCACCAGTTGCTTTCAATCATTCTATCAGCACTGAGCGTGCCATCACTTCCGAGAGCTCCTTGATAGTGAAAGTGATTATTTCCTTCTATTTTTTTAGCAAAAGGAACAGAATCAATCGTCAGAGCTAACTCATCTTCCGTTTGCATGAGCTCATGAACTTTACTCCAGTACTCTTTTCGGTTTTTAGAGATACCAAGTACTTTTGAAAACAAGACCGGCACGTGTACATATGGCTTGGACACTTGAAAATTAGGACGAATAAACGCCCGTTCTCTCATTAATAAAAAGATTTCATCATACGTCGTTTTAAGAGTAACTGAAGTTGGAAAATACGAACGAAATTGCCAAGGTTTATACAGCATGGACTCCTCTGAATGAAGCACTTGCTCAATTTCTTGAGAAGCTCGAAATGCTACCGTACCTTTTCGAACCGGTTTATCCGTTGGAAAAGGTACAAGCGAGCTAGTAGAAGGAAACGTATAAACCGTTGTTAAATGCTGATTCTTATCTACTTCTTTTAAATGATCCTTTCCTTCTGGATGAAAGGTAAGGACGTCAAAACCTAGTAAAATTAAATAATGGAGAAAATACTGCTCGCTTTTATTTGCATCCCCATACCACATGATGCGAGGCGCGTGCTCAGGAAATGCTTTATCGACCATCCAAGGTTTTACATGATTCCACTGCCACTTTATTAAATCGATTAATACGCGTTGAAAATGCCCGTCCATAAAGCCCTCTGCGTGCTGTTCTTTAAAACACGTTAACGTTTCAATAAATTTCTCACGTACTCTTCTATGTATAGCGGGATTTTCTGACTTCACGATCAGCTTTTTTCCTTCTAAAAAAGCAAATAGCCGATTGACAGAAAGGCCGTGCTCTTCTTGATTAATTTTAAGGATCGTTTGTACTTCTTTTAATCTATCATTAGAAATGGACTTATCAAGCTTATCTTGCAAGACAATAATTGATGGTGATGAATGCGCAAGTTCATAAAGAAAATCTGCGTACTCGTCCGCATCAAGATGAGTGCCTAAATATCTGCCTGCCACTTGTTTATAGGTAGTTTGCTGCTCATTTTGTATAAAGTCACCTCGCAGAGAAACATCTTTAGAAAAAAGAGAAGTTCCATCCTGCTCGTTAAGATTAATCATATGAGGATCAATTAATTTACTCACACCTTACAGCTCCTTTCTTTTCAGACATATACATGCTAAAAAGAAAGGGTACTCGTTAAAGCACCCTTTCCTTTTCACTTATCCCGCGTCTTTTTTATACGGATAGTCCGTAGTTGCGGCAAAGATCGGCCAATCCGCCAGAAAAACCGCTGCCAATGGCATTAAATTTCCAGTCGTTTCCGTGCTTGTATAGCTCACACACCACAACAGCTGTTTCGATTGAAAAATCTTCGCCTAAATCATAACGAAGCACTTCTTCATTTGTTTGGGCGTCAATGAGACGAACAAACGCGTTGGATACTTGTCCAAAGTTTTGTCCGCGAGCATCTGCATCGTGAATCGTGACGCTAATTCCGATTTTTTCAACGTGGTCAGGAAGAAGAGAAAAATCAACGGCGATTTGCTCATCGTCTCCATCTCCTGCACCTGTACGGTTGTCACCGGTATGCTCCACAGCTCCGTTTGGACTTTTTAAATTGTTGTAAAAAACAAACTCTTCGTCATTTACAACTTGGCTTGATTTATTGGCTAAAAATGCACATGCATCTAAATCGAAATCTTGAGATCCAGCATATTTATTTGTATCCCACCCAAGACCTACTATTACTTTTGTTAAGCCTGGGTTCGTTTTGGTTAGGTCAATGCGCTGACCTTTTGATAAAGAAATTGACATAAAAACATCCTCCGTACATTTTCTTACTTTAATGATTAGGCGTTTAAACCAAAGTCGTTTACAAGTGCCGCTAAGCCGCCTTGATAGCCGCTGCCAATAGCATTAAACTTCCATTCTCCACCGTGTCGATACAGCTCGCCTACCACGACCGCTGTTTCGATCGAGAAGTCTTCACCTAAATCATAACGAATTAACTCTTCGTCATTTGTTGCATTTAAAATACGAACGTAGGCGTTGCTTACTTGGCCAAAGTTTTGACCGCGTGCTTCCCCTTCATGGATCGTAATGGTAAACGCAATACGTTCAATAGATTGAGGCACATTTTTCAAATCTACTTGAACCTGCTCATCGTCTCCTTCACCTACGCCTGTACGGTTATCTCCGGTATGCTCGACCGCTCCGTTTGCACCCGTCGTATTATTGTAAAAAATAAAATCAGATTCTGAAGCGCATTTTCCCGCTCCGTTTAATAAAAAGACAGATGAATCTAAATCAAAATCGTTTCCACCGTCATACTTATTTACATCCCACCCAAGACCTACTACTACGTTTGTTAATCCTGGATTTGTTTTTGTTAAATCTACTTTTTGTCCTTTTGAAAGATTAATAGCCATTTCGTTTCCCTCTTTTCTAGTTGTTTATTTTGTATATTTGTTTGCAATTTCAGCCAATCCAGTATCTCTCGTTGCATCTCCAGTTGCTGAAAACTTCCACTCTTTTCCGTCTCGATAAATTTCACCTGCAAATAAAGCTGTTGCTCCTGAATGATCTTCAGATAGATTAAAGTGTACAAGCTCTTCGTTTTTAGCACTGTCCACAACACGGATAAAAGCATTTTTAATCATACCGAAATCTTGGTTTCGCTCAACACACTGATAGATGTTGACTACAAACACAAGTTTATGTACGTTTCCAGGAACATTTTTTAAATTAACAAAAATTTGTTCATCGTCCCCTTCACCTGCTCCGGTAAGATTATCGCCTGAATGCTTGACGCTTCCACAGTTACTATGACGATTCCCAAAATACACAACGGCTGAGTTACTTACAAGCTTATCATTCGAATTGAGCATAAGAACAGATGCATCGCAGTCAATCTCTGGGCCGCTTCCTCCAAAACCAAAAAAGCTGCGTTTTTTTACAGGATCCCATCCTAATCCAACCGTAATAGAAGATAACCCTTCTCTTCCCTTTGTTAAATCAATTTTCTGCCCTTTTTGTAGATTAATAGCCACGTTTATTTACTCCTTTACTATAGCGAACACGTTCTTTTACAGGTTCTATATAACTTTACATAATAGCGTAGATAAATGAAAAAATAGTGAAATCTTTGATACTATTTTTAACGTTTACGTAAGTCTTCTTATGGAGAGAATACCACAATTTGGTGATTGTTTCAAAAATTAAGCTATGTTTTATAACGTAAATTCATTGACTGAGAGTTTAAAATTTAAGTTAAACTATTAAAAAAAGGCTGTCTCTAAACCGGAAATCCGAGTTATGAGACAGCCTTTTTTGGCTTATTGAGCTATTTTTAAAGTCGGTTCTTGCTGTTCAGCTGTTTTAGCTGCTGCCACGTTTTGAATACGACCTTCAGCTTTGTATTCAAACGGGCTCTGAAGTGTTTTAATATAGTTTACCGTTGCTTGTAAATCTTCTGGTCCCACTTCCATATCTGAAGAAAGTGCGCCAATCCCGTATTTTTCATTTCCGTACATATAGTTATTCACTACTACCGTATATTCTTTTTCTTTGTCGATTTTACTTCCATCTGGTAGCGTAATATCGACTACTTTATTTGTGCTTCCATCCCACGTATAGTTAAAGCCTGCAATATGGAAATCTAGTCCAGATGATGTAATTTGATTGTTTAACACCGTTTCTAAATCCGCTCCGCTTAGCTTTACTTTATTTAAGACGTTGCCAAACGGCTGAATCGCAAACAAATCACCGTATGTCACATCACCAGCATCAAGCTGTGAACGAACGCCTCCGCCATTCATTAAAGCAAAGTCAGCGTTCATTTCTGCTTTCATACCGTCAGCAATTAAGTTTCCAAGCGCGATATCACCTGTTGGCCCGCTAGACGGATAGCCTTTTGCCAAATCTGTAGATGAATTCCCAACCACTTGTGCTTTAATAGGCGCTGCTAAATCTTCGTACTTTTTCATAATGCTTGAAACTTCAGGATCTGGCGTATAGTCTTTTTGGTATACGGTCACAATTTTTGCATCTTTTTTCACGATGTCACCCGTGTTATCGATTTCAACGTCTACGTCAGAAAACGCTGAGCCGTATGAATAAGCTTGAACGATTAGTTTGTTATCTACTATTTTGTTGTTGTATACGTGATTGTGAGCTGAAAAGATCACGTCAACTTCATCATCAACTTTTTTAGCGATATCGGCTGCATCAAACTCGGTAGACGCTCCATTTTGATTAGATGGATTATGAGCAAGTACAACGATTGCTTTAATACCCTTCTTTTTCAGCTCTGCCGTATATTTATCAATTGCTTCTGCTTCGTCCGTAATTTTTAAGTTTTCATTTCCTTTACGAACAATCATGCTTGGCGTTTCTTGTGTTACAACGCCGATGAAGCCGATTTTCTTGCCGCCTACTTCTTTTATCGCATAAGGTTCTGTAATTAATTTATTCGTTGACGTATCATAAGCATTTGCCGCTACTACTGGGAAATTCATGCCGTCGTATCCTTTTGTTCCTTTTGGATGGTCTCCGCCTTCAATCATGCGGTGAAGCTCAGCAATGCCTTCATCAAACTCATGGTTTCCAAGCGTGCCTACATCAAACCCAAGCGATTCCATCACTTCAACCGTTGACTCGTCTTGAAACAGCGCTGAAACTAGCGGACTTCCGCCAATCATGTCTCCTGCATGAACTAAAAGCGTATTCGGATTTTCAGCTTCTTGTTTACGAATAGCTGCTGCTGTATATTTCATATTTCCAGCTAACAGCGATTGACCGTTTGAATTGATTTTTGTATCTGTATCGAGCTGACCGTGAAGGTCGTTCATGCCTAACAGCTGAATCTTTGTATTATCTTTTGATTCACCGTTTAAATTAATTTTGTAAATGCCAAATCCTTTGTCGTCCGTTTTATTTGTATACGTAATGTTGCTTCCTTCAGTTAAATAGCTTTCTCCGCGCGGTGAGCTTGTGAACGTCACGTTAGCCGTTCCGTTAATTGGTGCAATGGACCAGTTATCGTCAGCTGTAGGCGTAATTTCTTTTTGTTCGGTGATGTAGTCCATTAGAATTTGACGGTTTTCATCCGCTGAATCCACCACAAGCTCGCTTCCTTTTAGACCAGGGAAGTTTCCGCCTCCGCCAGCTCGGTAGTTATTTGTTACAACAATAAACTCTTGATTCGGATCAACTGGTTTACCGTTATACGTTAAGTTAACAACTCGGCTTGAATCTGCGTGAATCACGTTTCCATTCACATCGTATTTTGCCGGTTTTGTGACGTCAATTTGATATTGAACGCCATCGATTACGTCGAAGTTATAAACAGGGAAGCTTGGGTTTACTAATTCCTGCTCTTCTGTTTTATTCGGTGTAATTTGATTAAACTTACCGGCAGACATATCAATCCAGTCTTTTACAACAGAACCTTTTACTTTAACCGCTTTTAACGTGTTGTCATATAGATACAGGTCGCCAGCGCTTCGGATCGTTAAATCCCCTTTTTTAATTTCCGTATATTCATCAACGCCGTTTCTTCCTGCTTTAAAAGGCGCTCCCACTGATAAAATCGGAAGGTCTTTATATTCCGGCTTGTTTTGAGAAACGTATTTTTCCACGTAGTCTTTTTGTGCATTTGTTACAACTTGAATAGAGGGATCATCTTTCACAAGAGAAAAATAGCTGTGAATATCATCCGTCGTTTTACCGATTGGTGTGTTCACATATTTAACCGTTGCATCGTGATCTTTTTGAACTGCTTTAACAACACCTTTATCCGGTTCTACCGTACTTTGCGTAACCGTTTTCCCTGACGCATCTTTTACGTCTTTATACGTTTCACGCGTGGACGATTGAGAGTTTACTACTTTCCATTTTCCTTTTTCTTCTTTTAACGTTAAGTCAATTAAACCAAGTGACCCTCCGCCGTAACCTGCTTGGACAGCCGGAACGCCGTTGATTGTTCCTTTTGCATTATCAACGCCAGGAAGAGGCTTTTTATCTGCTCCAAGGAACAAACCGTCTAGCGAAGCTTCCGTTTTAGCAGGGAAGACTTTATGCGTATGCGAAAACGTAATAGCATCAATGCCTTTTACTTCACTTAATGAGTAAATGACATCTTCCGTGTTTTGCTTATTGCTGCTAAACCCAGAGTGAGCCATCGCGACAACTACGTCCGCACCTTTTTTCTTCATTTCTGGAATATACTTGTTGGCTGTTTCTACAATACCTTTAGTAATGACTTTTCCGTCAAGGTTTGCTTTATCCCAATCGTTAATTTGAGGAGGCACAAAGCCAATGAAACCAACTTTAATCGTTCGTTTCTTTCCATTTTCATCGACGACTTTTTTATTCATAATTTTATACGGCGTAAATTTATTTTTGTCATTTTTTGGGTTGTTGTCATGATCATCAACGTAAACATTGGCATTTATGTAAGGAAAGTTCGCGTCGTTGTACGCTTCTTTTAGAAAGTCTAATCCGTAGTTGAACTCATGATTTCCAAGTGTTGCAATATCGTAATCCAGCTGATTCATGGCTTTAAATACAGGATGAACTTCACCTTTTTTCAGCGGGTTAATCTTGGCTTTATACGTGCCTAGAGGCGTTCCTTGAATGAGGTCTCCGTTATCTACTAATAAGCTGTTTTTCACTTCTTTTCGAGCATTTTTAATTAAGGTAGCGGTTTTAGCTAAACCTACTTTTTCATAAGGGGCGTCTTTAAAATAATCATAGTTTAATAGATTCGTATGAACATCAGTTGTTTCCATCAGGCGTATATTCACGAGCGCATCTTTTTTATTGTGGCCTTGATGCTTGCTTTGCTGTGAGCTTTGTCCAGGGTGACGTTCTTCTGCTCCTGCCTGTGTAGTTAGAAGCGGCATTGATAATAAAGAAAGTGCCAGTGATGTAGTTAGTATTTTCTTCGTTTTGCTGCGTTTGTTCTTTTTCATCTACCATTCACCTTTCAAGTAAGTTATCATCGCTATAAATCTAGCAACTGTTCAAAAATAGTATAGCAGAAAAGATTTATAAAGGATGTAAATTTTTTGATTTTTTAGTAAACCATTTGTATGCGTTTTATTAACTTTTTGTAAACCGAAAAATTTTTTTTAGTTTCTCTCTTTAAAACAAAGGACTATAGTTTTCATTAATTGGATGAACCCTCCTTTTTAAATGAGTCTTATTACCTAATGCATCAACGTTCCCAAGTTCTCTTTTCATTCAAAAAAAATTTATTTCAAGCGGTGTGTATATATGTACTATACATAGGATATGAAAAGCAGACATTAAGTTTGTCACAGCTTCTAACAAAATTTCGTAGATATAAAAAAGAAAGAGAAGGTTTTTGTCTTCTAATAAATAGATATATTTATATAATTTTACATTTATAACATGGAAACGAGGTTGAATTATAAGGCATACCTACTATATCAATCCAATCTAAAGCATCTATACACATGAAACCTACGTTCATCCTACAAATAAAAAAATCCGAACGAAGTTGATTCTCCATCAAGAATCGTGATTCATCGTTCGGATTTTCTTCAATTAGCACACTTTTGTCCCAGGTTTGTTTTTTTACTGACCTAATTCTTTAATTTGTTTCGTAATACTTGATACATCTTGAATTGATTGAAACAATTCACTGTTTTTTAGCGCTTCTGGATTGAAGCTGCCATCCTTTATATTGGCTTCATACGCTTCAATTCCACTAATGATTTTTTCGTTTTGCTGAACAAGCTGATCGTGCACATCAGAAGCGATGTCAGGAGCTTTGGTTTGATTAAATTCTTCGGCTTTCCCTTTCATTTCCTGCAGCTTTTGCTCAAGCTTTTTTATTGCCTCATCGTCATTAACAGCTTTTTCCGCTAGAGGCGGTATTTCTTCAGCAAACTTTTGAGCTTCACTCACGTAATCTTTCGCATCGTTTGCGTAGTTCAACGTACTGCTTGTATCTTCAAGAAAAGAACAGCCGCCGACCATAAAGAGAACAGCAGTTGACATGACTAGCATCCACTTTTTCACTTAGCACTCAACCTTTCTTATTTTCTTTTCTACTATCTTCTTTTCGATTTTCGTTTCTTTAACTCTTTCATAATAATGGGTACAGCTTTTTTTATTCCTTTTTTTACAGCGGGGCTTTTTAACAGTCTCGATAGTTTTGACATTTTTAAGCTCCTCTCTTCTTTTGAAATAACAAAAAACACCTTTACCATATGTGGTAAAGGTGTTTGTATCCAGACCTTTACCAATGGCAACATTGGCAAAGGTCTCGCTAACAATTTGCATTGTCAATAAAGCCGGAGATAATAATCTCGAAATGACGACTTTACTGCAAGAGCTACTCCCCTTTGAGCAAAACAGCATTTTTTGTTAACACAATCATAACGTATGTTCCTGATTATCGTCAACTTATATGGAATTAATACACATCTTTTTTGGTAAATACCAGAAACGACACGAGCAGCCCGGCAAGTCCCCAAATGGTTAAAACACCTAAGGAAAATCCTAGTGTCATTCCTTCAGTCGGAGGAGCTGTGCCTTGCAGGTAAGAAGTTAAATTTAAATTGACCATAAACAAGTACTTAGCTGAATTCCACGAAGAAACCATACTGCTTAAAATCGTACCTGCAATCAAACAAGCAAGCATCACCCCCATACCAGCAGCCGTACTTTTAATTAAAACGGACAGCATAAAAGCAAGCGTTCCAACCACCAGGGATACAAACCAAGCAAGGCCAAATTCCATTAAAATATATCTCCACTGCGAAATTAAATGAACGTCCGCTGTATTCAAATCATTGCCCTGCACGCTAAATCCCGTAAGAATAGGCGCTGTCCAGCCTTTAAACCCAAATACAACGCCAGAAATGAGATACGACAAAACGCCAAACATTAAAATTAAAAACGAGACGGACATGACGAGCGTGATGTATTTACTAAGCAGGATTTTCCACCGTTTCACAGGCCTCGTCAACAGTACCTTGATGGATCCCAAGCTGTATTCTGAAGACACTAAATCCGCTGCAATAATCATAATCATCAGCGGCAGCAAAAGCTGAATGGCGTTTTCAATGAACCCTCGCACAAACGTTGGCGCTCCTGGTTCCGAAGGATTGATATCGTTATCTAAGTAATACTGCTGCTGCGCCACGCGAATTTCAAGCTGCTTGCGCCAATCATCTGAAATTTGGCTTCCGCTCAGCCGGTTTTGCGTATCGATAATTTCTTGCTGCAGCGTACTGCGCCAATCGGTCGTTCCTAGCTTTTCTTGAAGGCGCTGCGTTTCGCGAAGCTGAGCATAGGTGAACATGGAAATCAAAACGCCCATAATAAGGGTAACGATTAACAGGCGCTTTTTTCGAACGAGCTTGATCATTTCATTTTGAACCAAACTAATCAATCGATTCGCCTCCTGTCATTTCGATAAATAAATCTTCAAGAGTCGGAAGCTTTCGGTTCATTTCTTTTACCGTTACTCCTGCTTGAACGAGCTGTTTGTTCCACTCTCCCACTTCAGCTTCCTCATAAAACGTCGTGACATATTCTCCCTGCACTTGCACAAAGTCCGTCACTTGTTTTAAGACGTCTATTCCCGCTGGCTGCGGATCTAGCTTCCACAGTAAGCGCTCCTGCTGAGTTAACAGGGTCTTCACCGATTCTGTGTGAATAACTTCTCCTTTTGCAATAATCGCTACTCGGTCACACATCAGCTGAATCTCGCTCAGCAAATGACTCGATACTAAGACGCTTAGACCTTCACTTTCAGCTAAAAAGCGAATAAATTTACGCATGTCCCGAATCCCAGATGGGTCGAGTCCGTTCGTTGGCTCATCTAAAATGAGCACTTTTGGTTTTCCGAGAAGCGCTTGCGCAATTCCTAAACGCTGCCTCATGCCTAACGAATACGTGCGAACTAAGTCGTGGATGCGCTCTTGCAAGCCAACTAATGCCACAACTTCATGAATGCGTTCTTCCGTCATAGAAGGAATCATACGTGAAAAATGCTGCAGATTTTCCCAGCCGCTTAAGTATGGATACAGCTCAGGATTTTCAACAATACAGCCGATATGCTCCATCGCTTTTGTAAACTGCTTCGATACGCTGTATCCACAGATAGAAATGGAACCAGCCGTCGGGCGAATCAAGCCGACAAGCATTCGAATCGTTGTCGTTTTACCCGCTCCATTGGGTCCTAAAAAACCGAACACTTCGCCTCTTTTTAATTCAAAATTAATATTTTTGATGATTTCGCGTTTTCCTATTACTTTTCTCAGGCCTTTTACTGAAAGTGTTACTTCACTCATATCATTCCCTCCCTTACCACGTAATAAGCGATGCTACACGTTCTGCGATCAGCTTGTAGCCTTTTGCATTCGGATGAAACTTATCAGTATATAAGTAGTCATCTACCTTTAGCTGAAACAAATCAAAGGTCGGAACAAAAACAGTTTGCTTATAATTAGCGCTTAATTCACTGCTTTTATAATTCCATTCTCGTACAATAGCCGTTGTCGTTTTTGCATCTTGCAGGTTACTAAACGGATTATATAAACCAATTAAAAAAATCGTTGCGTCTTTATTTGCCGAACGGATGCTTTTTAAGATGCTGTCTACGTTTTTTAAATAGTCATTTTCTAGCTTTTGAATATTGTTTTTATTTAAGTTTTGCAGCGTTTGTCCACCTTGAAATAAGTCATTTCCGCCAATCGTAATCAGCACGGTGTCTGCAGACTTAATCTGCCGCTGAATTTGCTGCTGCTTTACTTGACTTGCCAGCTGCGAAGACGTTTGACCTTTTATTCCAAAGTTACTTAAGAGGATTTTTTTCTTCGTTTTTTCTTCAAGATTATCTTTTAAATACCCAACGTATCCTTTTCCCGCTGCGTCTCCTGTTCCTCTTGTCAGTGAATCTCCTAAAGCAACAATCGTATAATTTTTGGTACTTTTGTTACTGCTGCTTGTTTCTTGCTTCGGCTTTGGCATTTCTTTTACAGTAGCTTTTGAGGCGCTAACATAATCATAAATAGACATTCCAAGCCCTGCTGCAAACAGCAGACACGAAATAATTGAAATAAAGGATACGATCCATACCCACTTTCCTTTCGCTTTCACTGGCTGCACTCCTTTTCGTCTTTTTAGTTATCTTTTTTTAGAGCTTCAACTGTTTTTAGTAACGCCGACCAGTCTAAATGACCCCAGCCATTTTCAATTCCTTGTTCATAATGACCTTTCACAAGCTCTCCTAACGGAAGCGGCGCGGACACTTTTTTGGCTGCATCAATAGCCAAGTTTACATCTTTTAATCCAAGCTCCAGCTTAAATCCGGCTGGATCAAAGTCTCTTTTAGCAATTAAATTGCCGTAATTTTTATACACAGGAGATGCAAATAAGCTGTTAACCACTTCAAGAAACTGCTCCGCTTGCATCCCGTACTGCTCTACCATGACTACTGCTTCAGAAATGGCTTCTAACATCGATACTAGTAAAAAATTATTGCCAAGCTTAGCTACATTTGATAAGTAAGGCTCGTCTCCTACAGTAAAAATAGTTTGACCAATCGCTTCAAACAGCGGCCAAACGTGCTCTCTTGGTTCTTTATTACCTGCAACTATTACTTTGAGAGCCGCAGCATCTGCTGCGTCGGGGCGCCCTAAAACGGTCGCTGCAACAAAATGCTGTCCTGATGCAGCATGTGCGCTTGTTAATTTTTCGGACAAATCTACGCTAATAGTACTCACAGAAACGTGAATACCGCCTTCTTGGAGGCCTGCAAGTATACCGTCTTGTGACATCGTTACTTCTTCTAAAGCCTCGTCATTGGAAAGAATCGTAAAGACAAGATTCGCTTCTTGTGCTGCTTGGGCAGGTGTCTCTACAACCTTTGCTCCTTTTTTCACAAGACTTTCCGCCTTTGAAGCAGTTCGGTTATAAATCACAAGTTCATGACCCGCTTTTATCATATTTTCCGCCATCGGTAATCCCATATTTCCTAAACCAATTAAACCCACTTTCATCTTTACCACTCCATTTCAGCGCTCAGTATGTACATTTATACTTGTTTTCTACCTTTAGAAAAACCATATTTTCATTATTATATAACTACAGTAAAAGCGAATACAAAGAATAGCCTTTCTAAAATGTTCAAAATGTGACATTTTTTAGACGTGTCTTATGAAAAACTTGTCAAAAAAATACGGATAGTTTTTAAATAAAGCGCTTGCAAGCATAGGAAATTTCTGCTAAGATATAAGAGAATTATTTTTGTTCGGTGGGGATGTATGAGTATTGTCACTTTTCGTCTTTAGATTTGAGCAAGAATAGTACCACAATGTGCGAGTCCGCACGAGGAGGCAACAATTATGGAACAAGGTAAAGTAAAATGGTTTAACGCAGAAAAAGGTTTTGGATTCATCGAGCGCGAAGGTGGAGACGATGTATTCGTACACTTCTCAGCAATCCAAAGCGAAGGCTTCAAATCTTTAGACGAAGGTCAAGCTGTAACATTTGACGTAGAACAAGGTCAACGCGGACCTCAAGCTGCTAACGTTCAAAAAGCATAAGAAACACAACATATCAGAAACAGATCCTTTAAAGGATCTGTTTTTTGTGCACAAACATAAAAAAGCCCTGTTTTTCAACAGGGCCAGTCGGTACAAATACAGAAGTAAAGTTAATGGTACTCTTAGTATAGCACAAGATCATAACAATCTATACGAAATAATAAAATAAAACTTTCATCCAGCACGTTTAGCTAGGTTTATAGCTATTCCAGACTCTCTAGGGCGCTCGCAAATCGTTTAATTCCTTCTCGAATAACCTCTTCTTCCCCTCTGCCAAACGTAAAGCGAATAGCTCCGCTTTGAGAACTCAGCACGCTTCCTGGGACAAAGGCCACTCCTTTTTTAAGCGATTCTTCCAATAGACGATAGTCATCGACCGGCTGATTCACTTTGCACCATAAGTGAATCCCGCCTTGAGGCGAATCGAAAGATACTTTTGATCCAAGCAATTCGTTCAGACTCGACGACAGGGCATACTCTTGCTTTTTGAGCTCTTGTCTAAGCTTTTCAATATGAGAAGAAAACGTAGGAGAATCTAAGAATTGATAAGCAATCCACTGCGGAAAGATGCTGTGACCAAAATCAATTTGCTGCTTAGCGTCTGCCAGGCGCTGAATTACTTGCTCCGGCCCCACTATCCATCCAATTCGAAGGCCTGATGCAACAATTTTAGAAAGCGAGCTGATATAGAGGACGTTTCCATTCTCGTCCATCGATTTCAGCGTTTGATGTACATTTCCGTCAAATGCCGTGAGTGAATAAGGATCATCTTCAATAAGCGGAATGCCGTATTCTGAAGAAAGCTCTAAAAACCGCTTTCGACGCGCTTCTGATAACACAATACCGGTCGGGTTTTGATAGTACGGATTTAAAAAAATCATTCGAATGCGATGCTTTTTATGTAATTCTACTAAGTCGTCCGGGTTGGCTCCATTTTTATCTACAGGCAGTAAAAACGTTCGTAGACCTGCTGATTGAAAAAGCGGCAGTGAATAGCTATAGGATGGATCTTCAATCGCTACTGCATCCCCTGGTTTTAACAAACACTGCACAATTAAATGAAGTGCTTGCTGTGCACCTGATGTAATTAGAATAGAATTAGAATCCGTGGAGATTTTCCGGTACTCATAAACATGAGCAGCAATAGCATCGCGCAAACGTTCATTGCCGTGGGGATGATCATAGCCTAAATGTTCATTAAAAGGCATGCCCGCTAATATTTGCTGAAAATCTTCGCTTGGAAATAAGCTAGGAGCTAACTCTCCGCTGGCTAAGTTCACAAAATCTGTTCGCAAAGCCTCGCTTCTGATTCGCTGTACGAGCGGTAAATTAGGCAAAAATGAACCGTCTTCTACATATCTCCCCCAGTTTGGAATACGTTTTCGGGAAATTCCCCAGATGCTCGAACTCACTCGCGTGCCGCTTCCTTTTTTACGTTCTACGATTCCAAGTGCCTGCAGCTCTTCATAAGCAGCTACTACCGTGCTTCTGTTCACGTTGAGCTCAGCGGCAAGCGTTCGTTCTGATGGCAGCATAGAATCCGGTGGAAAAGCTCCCGATGAAATACAGCTTTCAATATATTCTGCAATTTGTTTATAAATCGCTTTTTTGCTAGCGCGATCTGGTCTCCAGTTCATGCGGCGTCAGTCCTTACATTTAAACTTTCTTAATTAGTAGTTTATCCTTTATCTCTCTTATCTTAAAGCAGTTTTATAAAAAAAGACCATCCAATTCGGCGTTTTTTTGCTCATCCACTTTATCAAAAATTATAATAGTAGCTATTTTTTATTTTTAAGTATTTTAGTTTACATAATAATTTTATAGTTAATCATATTGAATGAATTTCACCATGAAAAAGAGATTGAGACATAACCACACTAGTCCAATCTGAAGACGAACAAATGGGATACATGAGCTCATATGGGTTGCTTGGTACACCACATTTGATGTCCGTGCAAGACTTCGCTTTCCACGGGCGGCCGGTGAGCCTCCTCGTCGCATACGCTCCTGCGGGGTCTCACCTATTCCGCTTTTCCCGCAGGAGTCTTCGCCTTGCTCTCCAATCAACTGCTAGAAGCAACGAAATACATGAAAACTACATTCACCATGCCAATAAAAAAAACCCAAACGAAGTTGATTCTCCATCAAGAATCTCGATTCATCGTTCGGATCTTTCTTCAACTAAATTACTTTCGTCACAGCCTATTTTTTTATAAAGGCGGTAAATCTAGCTTGCCTTCTTGAAACAATTCTTTCACCATGTGCTTGGCATACCCTGTTGCTTGCCCAAGCGTTATTTTTGCTGGCATAGGCGCTTCGTTTGCATCAACGATTACATCGATAATACACGGTTTATTCTGTCTAACTGCACTTTCAAAAGCCGGCAACAGCTCGTCTTCCTTTTCTACTCGGTAGCCAACACCTCCGCAGATATCTGCATACCTAGCAAAATTCGGGTTTGTTAAATCTGTCCCAAATTCAGCATTTCCCATTACTTCTTGTTCAAATTTAATCATGCCGATTTTATGATTATTAAATAGCACTACGACTAGCGGAAGATTGTATTTAACAGCTGTAATAAAGTCAGCCATTGTCATCGCAAAGCCGCCGTCTCCACACACCGCAAACACCTGCTTCTCGGGATAAGCAACTTTTCCAGCAATTCCGCCCGGCAGCCCGCATCCGAGAGTGGCTAACCAGCTTGAAATAACAAACTGCTGATTTGTCATCCGAAAATGACGCGCCATCCATACTGTGACGTTTCCTACATCTACAGACAAGACCGCGTTATCATCCGCTACGTGCTGAAGCGCTCGAATCACTCGCTGAGGCTTGATAGGTACACTTTCTTTGGCTTCTTGGTTATCAAGTTGATTCCACCACTTTTTCATACGTTCTTGACTTTGCTCTAAAAACTGGCGATGCTCTGAGCGGCCAACGTTTTCTAAAAACCACTGAACCGTTGCTTTCGCTTCTCCTGCAAGCCCTGCATCTACAGGATATCTTTTGCCAATTTGTGCAGGATCAATATCAATATGAATCGTTTTCGCATGGTCTGGCAAAAATCCTGTAAACGGATAAGATGTCCCAATCATGATGAGCGTATCCGCTTCTTGCATCGCTTCATACGCTGGCTTTGTCCCGATTAATCCAAGTCCTCCGAGACAATATGGATGTTCATCCGGTATTGCGCCTTTTCCAGGAAGCGTAAGAACAATCGGTGCTGCGATTTTTTCTGCAAATGCAAGCAGCTCTTCTCTCATTTCATGTGTGCCTCGACCGGCTAGGATAACCGGACTTTCCGCTTTACCAATCAAATCTTTTGCTTTTTCAAGATCTTCTCTATGGGGGAAAATGTCTTGCTTGACAATGATGCTTGATGTTTCTCGTGCTTCTGATCCAACTTCAAAACGAGGAATATCATCGGGAATGGTTAACACAGCCACACCTTTTTTAGCATACGCTGTTCGAATCGCTTGATTGACAACAGTTGGGAGCTGCTCAGCGGACATGACTCGCTGGTTATATACAGCCACGTCATCGAACATTCTCTCTAAATTAATTTCTTGAAACGCATCGCTGCCGATGAGATCTGATTCTACTTGCCCCGTAAGTGCTAAAACGGGCGCTTTGTCTAATTTGGCATCATATAAGCCATTTAGTAAATGAATTGCTCCCGGTCCGGCAATAGCCGTACATACACCGATTTTACCCGTTAGCTTCGCATATGCAGCTGCTGCGAGAGCTCCCGCTTCTTCATGCCTTACTTGAATAAATTTAATTTTATCCTGGGCTTTGCGAAGCGGTTCAATAATTGAATTAATGGAGTCTCCTGGCATGCCGTAAATATGATCAACGCCCCATTCAATTAGCAGTTCAATCAGTTTTTCTCCAGCTTTTTGTTTAAACATATGACTACCCCTTTCTTCTTATATATAGAGATAGTGTGACCTGATACGCTCTTTCTTACTTATTTTCAGCCTTATAATTTTCGTTTTCTTTCGTTAAAGGAAGACAACATCTTCGTTAAATTTTCTTCATTCCTTGCAATTATCATTATCTTTTGCTATTCTATAAGAAGAATTATTTTTGTTCGGCAACAATCGATAGGTGAATACTTTCGTCTTAAAGATTTTGATCATGAGCAAGGATAGTAATACAATGTGTGCATAGCACACGAGGAGGCAACATTCATGGAAAAAGGTACAGTAAAATGGTTTAACGCAGAAAAAGGTTTCGGATTTATCGAGCGCGAAAACGGCGACGATGTATTCGTACATTTCTCAGCAATCCAAAGCGAAGGATTCAAATCTTTAGACGAAGGTCAAGCTGTAACATTCGACGTTGAAGAAGGTCAACGCGGACCTCAAGCTGCTAACGTTCAAAAAGCATAAGTAGTAAAAAGACTCTGATTCCAGTCAGAGTCTTTTTTTTATGTAGAGCTACGCATAAATTTTTTTAACATGTAGTTTATACACGTTATTATAAATAGTAAACTAAAAGAGTCTCTTCATTCCGAAGAGACCTTTTGTGGAAGAAATAGTTGAAGAAATAAAGTGTGGATGTTGCGTCGTCCTCATTTTTTAATAATTAGCACCAGCCGCCGCCGAAGCAAGAAGCGCCGATGATGATTAATAAGATGAAAAGTACAATGATTAAAGCGAAACCGCCGCCGCAGCCACCGCCGCCATAACCACAACCGTATCCGTAACCTCCGTAGTATCCCATGTGTTTCACCTCCATTTGCTATACTTTAAGATATGTGGATTTAGTTAAATTGCTCCTAATAATTCCATAGAACTTTTGAAAATGTTTGTCATACACTAAAATACTGAGCTTCTCAAACAAGTTCCACAAAGTGATAAAATATCTGATTTTATGGGCATTTACTCCTCTTTTCTTTATCTTTTAAAAATGTAATCGCTCCCTTTTTCATGAATGTACAATGCGCTGAATACCTTTAGTTATGTACACTCACACAGGAGGGATTCAATATGTTAACACTCGAAATTTCAAAGCAAATCGTTAAAAACGTCTACCCTATTGTCTTATCGAACCGCAGTAAAATCTTTCAAGAGGAAGTGAGCGTCGCCGCCTTGCAAGACTACTTTGGTCTTGATCATGCCTTTAGCGTATATGCAGCTGCCACCATTATTTATCAGCTAGAAGCTGACGGATATGTATCCAAACCTCTGAAACGCAACGAATACAAGCGAATTTTGCTCAAATAAAAACAAGCATCCCCGCAAGGATGCTTGTCTTATTTATAGCTATACCTGTCGAATAATTGCTCGACTCTTTTGTGATAGTCTGCAAGGTAATCAGAGAGCTCCGTTTTGCTCAAATTATTGGCCTGCTCCTCAAATAGTGACAGCAGCGAAATTTTAATCATTTCCATTTCCGTTTCCGAACGATTTTCATTTCGCAAATCTTTTCTTAAATTCCACAGGCTTTGCTCCATTTCATGCTTTAATTGTTCTAGTGAGTGTGGTTCTTCAAATCCGGCACGAATGTCTTTTTTAAATCCACTCATCTTATCACTCCTCGCATTTGCACCTGCTAGATAGTATCTAATGTATACTATACCATAAATAACTATACGAGGCTTAAGCATGCATTTTAAGCAATTGGTCACAAAATAAAAAACATCTCTTTGGATGTCTTTACGTTACTTTTTATCTTACTTCGTCTTCTTCACCTTTTACATATTTAAAAAATGAATCAATCATTTCATTTAAAAAATCATTTCGATCTTCAAAATTCATAATTTCTAAAAACTCCACAATATCCTTATCTAAGCTAATAGAAGCGGGAACATAAGCAGTTGCTTCCCTTCTTTGCGGGAATGGAATCACATTATCTTTCTTCTTCATAAAACACCGTCCTTTTTCTGTGCTTTACTAGTGTAAGCTTTCAAGGAACGATTTGCAAGTCCCTCTGATGTAAAATTTTATATAAACATTCTTCTGAAAAGACAGAGTATATCTTTAGCTACTCAAGTAAGCCTATTTGAGATTAGCCTTTTTCATGTTCTGGCGTCATATTAATAATTCGCCGCTGTTTTCTCTTTTCCTTTTGGCATCTTTTAGCAAATTTAAACACAAATAGTTTAAAAGAGGTTTTTATTTCCTTCTTATAGGTTAAAGAAAGGAAACAACATTTTTATATGGAGGGGTTACAAATGATTGCATTAACTGGAAAAGTTGCGCTTGTGACGGGAGCGGCATCTGGAATTGGACGGGCTTCAGCCATTACATTAGCTGAACAAGGAGCGCGTGTTGCTCTTTTAGACTTAGAGGAAGAAAAATTACAAGAAGTAAAAGAGACCATCATGGCGAGCGGTGGAGAGTGTATAGCCATTAAAACAGACGTATCT
Organism: Priestia sp. D51; assembly: GCF_053345675.1. NCBI lineage: Bacteria > Bacillati > Bacillota > Bacilli > Caryophanales > Bacillaceae > Priestia > Priestia sp. D51. Next base: position 213,640 of record NZ_JBLTIR010000002.1, read on the forward strand.
GACTCTGAAAGTATAAAAGAAAGTATCGAAACGATTAGCAGCTTATGGAGTCAATTACATATTGTTTCTATTAACGCAGGCATCAACGGTACGTTTTCTTCTATTGAAGAACTATCACCAGAAGATTGGACAAAAACAATTGATACAAATTTAACGAGTACTTTTTTAACCGTGAAGCATTCTATTCCTTATTTAAAAGCTCAGGGAGGAAGCGTTATTATTACTAGCTCGATTAACGGCAACCGTACATTTTCAAACATCGGCATGAGCGCATACAGTTCCTCCAAGGCTGGCCAAATGGCCTTCGGCAAAATGGCAGCTCTTGAACTTTCTACATACGGAATACGGGTTAACGTCATTTGTCCAGGAGCAGTTGATACAAATATTGAAAGCAATACATTCCGTCAAGAAGACAAATTAAAAGAAGTCGCGATTCCAATTGAATATCCAAATGGCAATCAACCGCTTGCTAAACGCTCGGCTAAGCCTGAAGAAGTAGCAGATTTAATTTCCTTTTTAGCTTCTGACGCGTCCAAACATATTACCGGAAGTGAAATGTTTATTGACGGCGGAGAATCGCTGCTGTAACGTACAAGCCCCTGCATTATCTGCCAGGGGCTTGTTTTTTGCTTTTATGAACAACGTCTACTCCACCCGAAGCAGATATAATGCTGCCTGTAATCATATCTGAGTTTTCATCACAAAGAAACTCAATAATACGCGCAATGTCTTCTCCTGTCCCGGATCGACCGACAGGCGTTGCTTTGTCTTCTAGTAATCTTGCTTTTATGATATCATTTTCTTTCATGTCTCCTACAATATCTCCGGGACAGACCATATTGGCCGTAATCCCGTATTCGGCTACTTCTAGAGCAAGCGATTTGGTCAGAGAAGCCAGCCCTGACTTAGCGGCACTAAAAGCCGCGCGGTACATCCATCCAGGGGTATGCTCTACATCTTGAAAGCCGTATGTAATAATCCGTCCAAACTGCTGGTTTTTCATAATAGGAACAACAGCTTTGACAAAGTGAAAAACAGAGCTTAAATTCCCTTCCACCATTTCATACCATTCACTGTCTGTGTACTCTATTAATTTCTTTCTTTCAAATACATACGGACCTGCATTATTAATTAAAACATCAATACGTCCAAACCGCTCCATAGCCTGCGCAACGACATGTTCAATATCTTCTTTATTTGTTATGTCTCCTTCTATAAACTGTACGTTATCACTATATTGATGCCATTCTTCTTGCAGTTCTCGCACTTTATTTTTATCACTGCGAAAATGGACGGTAACGGAATACTGCTTTTTTAGAAACTGTTCTGTTACTTTTTTGCCGATACCTTTATGACCTGCTGTAATTAATGCATGTTTCATCGACCTTCACCTCTTTTACTCTACTTCTCTACTATATATATTAGACAGCTCCTTGATTTCTCCTTTACTAACGGAAAAAAGCCCTTGACGAAAGGGCTTTTCTTTTACGGTCTTAACAAAATTTTACCTGTACTTTTTCGGCTTTCAAGAAGCTCATGTGCTTTCGCTCCGTCTTTTAAGTCAAATACCACAGGATCGGTTAGCACAAGCTGACCTTTACTGATCCACTCAAACAGCTGCTGTGAGCGTACTTTGCGTTCTTCATAAGATACAAGCACGTTCCACAGATCTCCGCCTGTAAGCGTTTTAGAGGTATCCATCAGCATACGTGGGTCGACCGGGGCCGGATCGCCTCCTGCCATTCCGTAAAACACCACGGTTCCGCCTGTTTTTACGGCTTCAAAGCTTTTTTCTAGCGTAACCCCTACAGATTCGTAGGCAACATCTGCGCCTCGTTTCGTTACTTCTTTCACTTGTTCTACCCAGTTATCTTCGTATAAAAAGACATAGTCAGCCCCTGCTCGAGCCGCTGCTTTTGCTTTTTCAGAAGATGACGTTAAGCCAATAACCTGTCCGCCTAATAGCTTAGAAATTTGAACTAAAAGCTGCCCTACACCTCCAGCAGCTGCGTGAACAAGTACATAATCACCCGGCTGAATGCTGTAGCTGTCTTGTGTTAAATAATGGGCCGTTAACCCTTGCAAAAGCACAGAAGCAGCTGTATCAAACGAAATATCGTCAGGTACAGCAATTATTTTATCCTGTGGCACGGCAACAAGCTCTGCATTTGCAAAAGGAACGTCAGCAAACGCAATGCGGTCTCCTACGTTAACATGACTTACTTCTGCTCCTACTTCTTCTACCACACCTGCTCCTTCATATCCTAAAATATATGGAGGTGTACCCGTTAAGTGATAGTTCCCTTTTCTTCGGTAAACATCCGCAAAATTAAGTCCAATTGCTTTTGTTCTTACTAGTACGTCTGTTGGACCAATAGAGGGATTCGGTATATCTTGATAGTGAAGAACGTCAGGTCCTCCAAACCTTTCAAATACTAATGCTTTCATAGATAAGTTACCTCGTTTTCTTTATGTATTCCCTTTCATCGTAATTCAACGAGATAACAAACACAAGTTTCTTACTCAGCAAAAAACGCTTTGTCTCCTCATGAGACAAAGCGTTCATTTACTTTGTTTGCGCTAAAACTTCTCGCATTGTTCCATTTTTTTGATAAGACGTATAAAAAGAAAAGGCTTTTTCAAGAACGTGCGGTGTTTGGCCGCCTCGCGTGAGCGCTTCTTCGTAATACGCCATAAGCTGATCGCGATACATTGGATGTGCACAATTTTCAATGATTCGTTTTGCTCGTTCTCTTGGAGCGAGTCCGCGTAAGTCTGCGTATCCTTGCTCTGTTACAATGACATCCACATCGTGTTCCGTATGATCAACGTGCGAAACAAACGGCACTATGCTTGAAATATCACCGTTTTTGGCAATAGATTTTGTTACAAAAATGCCGAGACGCGCATTTCGGGCAAAATCCCCTGAACCTCCGATGCCATTCATCATTTTTGTTCCCATCACATGCGTGGAATTAACGTTTCCGTAAATATCTAGTTCTAGCGCGGTATTAATGGAAATCAGCCCTAAACGACGAATAATCTCTGGGTGGTTTGAAATTTCCTGCGGACGAAGAATTAGTTTATCTCGATAGGTTTCAAAATTAGAGAAAACTTGTTTCATTTTATCTGCTGAAAGCGTAATTGAGCAGCAGGAAGCAAACGTAACTTTTCCTGCGTCAAATAAATCAAAAACGGCGTCCTGCAATACTTCGGAATATACTTCTAAATCATGAAACTCCGAATCTAACAAACCGTGGAAAACGGCATTTGCCACAGATCCAATTCCAGATTGTAAAGGAGCAAGCGATTCAGTTAATCGCCCTTCTGTAATTTCTTGGCGTAAAAATGAAATCAAATTTTGAGCCATCACAACCGTTTCTTCGTCAGGTGCTACAATTGTAGACGGTGAGTCTAGCTGATTTGTAAATACAATACCCTTTACTTTATCTAAATCAATTGGTATGCCTAACGAACCAATACGGTCATCGGATTTTTTCAAAGGAATTGCATCTCGCTGTCCTTGAGCACCCGGATCATACAGGTCGTGAATACCTTCTAACAGCTCTGGCTGCGCTGTGTTAATTTCAATAATAATCGATTTTGCATGCTCGGCAAACACCATCGAATTGCCGATTGACGTTGTTGGAATCATCATTCCGTCACCCGTGATAGAAACCGCTTCCAAAATAGCGAAATCTATTGAATCTAACACGCCTGAACGCACCCATTCAGAAGTATGCGATAAATGCTGGTCAATAAACTGAAATTCACCTTCATTAATTTTTTTACGCATCGTCGGATCTGCTTGAAACGGCAGGCGTTTGTTTAACATGCCTTTTTCTGCAAATAGCTTATCTACATCTGACCCAAGCGAGGCGCCGGTATACACGCTGACTTTTATCGGCTCAGTTTCCGCTCGTTTCGCTAGCGCAAACGGCACAGCTTTGACATCGCCCGCGCGTGTAAAACCGCTTAGACCAAGCGTCATTCCATCTTGAATCCAAGACGCTGCTTCTTCAGCAGAGACAACGCGATTCTGTAATGCTTCATGCTTAATTCGATTACAAACGTTTTTCATTCTGTTCACTCCTTGTTTTTGCTCTTTTTTACCATTTTACTGTAAAGAAAGCGTCCACAAGAGTTTTTGGAATGAAATGGACAAAAATAGCGACAAAACAGCATATTTGATGATAATGAAGCTAAATGACGGTTAAAACCCAAGCAGCTTTCGAAAATAACTGGCGTACGACTGACTGACCGGAATTTTTTCTCCATTGTTCATCACTAATAAAAAAGTCGAATGTGTATCAGGGTAAATTTCTTGAATTTGTGTCACATTGACGATAAAGGAACGATGACAGCGCACAAACTCTTCTTTTGGAAGCACATAATCAAATTCATTTAACGTGTATTTATGCGTACCCGTATACTTCTGTGCGTACACATAGGTTTTTCGGTCACGCGCTTCTACGTAGATGATTTTTGAGAAAGGAACCGGTATCCATCCTTCGTTCACCTTTAACGTCACAACTGACTTTCCGCTCGTTAACGCAGGAAAAATCGCCGTTACGCATCCTTGAACATCTCCTTCATCTAAAAAAGGCACGGCCATGCCGTAGTAAGGCGTGCCGAACACGTCTCGGTGAATAAATTCCGATACTTTTTGCTTTCGTTCTAATGCTTTATATGTAATCGTTCCTTTTTTTATTTGATCTCCAGGGCTGATTTTCAAATTAATTCGTTTGCTTGCTCGGTAATACACGTACGTTTCTAGATCTGAAACGGCAATCGACGCTTCATCGGAGAACAATTCACTGATAACATCTAGTAGGGCTGAGGCTTTAAATGGTTTCATGGTTTCACCTTCTTTTGTCTAGTTAAACACGTAGCTTCTTTATTGTAGCGCAAAAGCAAAAGCGATTGGGAGACAAGCATGGAATTTATCCTTTTAACTGCATAAAATTTCTATTTTTTCACAACATAAAACAATGAAATGAAGGAAGGGTGAAATGTATGGGCTATGCTGAATCGACGTTTCGAATCGCCTGTTCATTTTTTGTGCTGCTTCTTTTAACGCGGCTCATGGGAAAAACAGAAATCAGCCAGTTAAATGTATTCACATTTATTACGGCAATTACGATTGGTAATATCGCTTCTTCCCTCTCCACCGATGAGCGAGTGGAGATTGATAAAGGGGTTTATTCACTGCTAGGTTGGACATTTTTAACAATCGCTATGGGCTATATTGGAATGAAATCGAAAAAAGCACGGCATCTTATTACCGGTGAGCCTAAAATTGTGATTAAGCAAGGAAAAGTGATGGAAAAGGCGTTAAAACAAGTGCGGCTAGATATTGAATCTCTTTTAGGCATGCTGAGGCAGCAAAACGTATTTTCCATAAAAGATGTCGAATACGCCATATTAGAAATCAATGGAAATCTTTCCGTTATGCAAAAACAAGATAAAAAGCCAAACGCGTGGTCAAAAACGCTTTTATTTCCCACTTCAACCGGCGTTATTTACGACGGAAAAGCGAATGAAGATGCGTTGAAGGACCTGCATGTAGATAACAACTGGCTGCATAAGCAGCTCGAAAAAGCGGGAGTCAACTCAATTGATGACGTCTTTTATGCTGAAGTTCAGTCGGACGGATCGCTTTATATTGACTATAAAAAAGATAAATTTAACTCATAAAAAAAATCCGTACCATATAAGGCACGGATTTTTTATTAGCTTGCTTTTTTTACACGATTTGTAATGGTATCTTCTTTTGGTGATGTTTTGCGAATAAAGAAGGCTAAAACAAACGCGATCACACTTAAAATCGTTGCGATCATAAACGCATCGTTAATACCCATTGCTGTACCTTGGTTCACAGCTTCAGCCATACTGCCTTTATCTGTCGGCAAAATTTGCTGATTCGTTACGATGTTTTTCACGTGTTTTTCACCTTGATTCATCATAATGGATACAAAGAACGCCATTCCTACAGCTCCGGCAACCATTCGAAGCGTATTAACCATTGCCGTGCCGTATTTATTTAGACTAAGCGCAAGCTCATTTAATCCTGCTGTAAAGATCGGCATCATGAGCAGTGACATCCCAAACATACGAACAGTATAGACAATCATGACATACATAAATGTTGTGGTTGTTTCAAGCTTTGTTAATTCATATGTTGTCACAACGGTAATTGCTAAACCAATAACAGCAAGCCATCTTGCGCCGAACTTATCAAACAGCCTTCCTGTAATCGGAGACATAATCCCCATTACAATTCCCCCAGGAAGTAGCAGCAATCCTGAAAGAAACGGTGAGAAGCCGCGTACGTTTTGCATATAAATCGGCATTAAAATCATACCTGAAAACATTGCCATTGTCACAATCACGTTAATGATTGTTGTCAGCGTGAACATACGGTAACGGAAAATACGAAATTCAAGAAGCGGCTGATCGATTTTCAACTGACGGAAAATAAAGAACAGAATTGAAATACCGCCTACAATGAACATGGCTAATACTTCAGTGCTGGTCCATCCCTTTGTACCGCCCGTAGCGAACGCATACAGTAAGCCGCCAAATCCAATTGTTGATAAAATAACACCAAGCACGTCTAGCTTAGGTCGGCTTGTTTCCGTAACATTTTTCACTAAAATAATCGCCGCAATTACGTTAATAAGTGCAATTGGAAACATCATAAAGAATAAAACACGCCATGAGTAGTGCTCAACGATTAAACCAGAAAGCGTCGGACCTACTGCCGGTGCAAAGTTCATCGCTACTCCAAAAATCCCCATCGCAAAACCGCGTCGGTCAGGCGGGAATAACGTAAAAATAACGTTTGTAATTAACGGAAATAAAATTCCCGCTCCTGCTGCTTGCACGACGCGTCCCACTAAAATAACGGAAAATGTCGGCGCGATACCGCAAAGGAGTGTCCCTACTGTAAACAGCCCCATTGCTGTAATATACAGCTGCCTTGTCGTAAATCGATTCATTAAAAATGCTGTAATTGGAATAACAATTCCGTTTACTAACATAAAGATGGTTGTTAACCAATTGCCCGTAGCCGCCGTTACGTGGAAATGATCCATCATTTGCGGAAGCGCAATGTTAATTAGCGTTTGATTTAAAAAAGCGACGAGCGCTCCCATTATCATTACGCCAAAAATAGACCGAGTTCGGGCTTGATCGGACTGTTGTGTTTGTGTATTCATTTTAACAAGACCTTTCCCTTTAAAATTATCTGTATGTAAATCTTCAGATGACAAACAGTTTAAGAATATAGTTTATGTGTTCATTCTATTAATTTATGTCACGAATATTTAATGAACTTAATTATATACCGGATAAATATATCCGTTTCCGAAATATTTGTCAACAAATATGATCATTTTCGTAAAACTTTTCCATCAGTATATATAAAGTAGCATGCCCTTTAATGAAGAAAAAAATGAGAGCCTTTCAACGAAGGCTCTCATTTCTTTAAGGAATACTTATTTTAAAATTTGAACTTTTACTGTTTTTCTTCCCCATTTTAACGCTTCTTTTTGAGAAGGAAGAAGAACATCAATTTTATTTCCTTTAATCGCACCGCCTGTATCAGCTGCGATTGCCGTGCCATAACCTTCTACATATACTTTTGAACCAAGCTTAATCACTTTTGGATCGACAGAAATAACTTTTTGATTTGGATTCTTTTTTAAATCGATTCCAATCGCCGTTTTTCCGCTGCAGCCTTTGCAGTTCGCTGTGTACGCTGTTGCTGTTACTTTAAATTCTTTCACCACGTTTGAAGACTTCGCAGGCGCTGCTTTAGCAGGCGTGCTTGATTTTACTTGAGATACTTTTAATACTTGTTTCGGATGAATGCTGTCTGACTTTAAGTTATTCCACTGTTTCAGCTGACTAACCGATACTTTATATGTCTTTGCAATTTTGTATAGCGAATCTCCGCTTTTTACTGTATATGTATTTGTTGCAGCTGATGCACCACTTGCCACTCCGAACAGTGACATTAGAACTAAACTGAACGTAATCATTGTCTTTTTCATGTAATTGATTTCCCCTTTATCTACCAATACATAAAAAATAACACATGAATATTACAGTTATATTTCAGTAACATGTCAATATTTTGATAGTTTAGTTACAGTAAAAATAAAGATTCTTCCTTTTAAACTAGTAAATTAATCATCTTAGCATTTTAAAAACATACATATTTAGGCATATAACGGTGCTTTTACACACATTTATATTAGATTATTTCATTTGTAACATTTAACTGGTTCTAGAGGCTTATACTTTATTTTAAATTGGTTATTTAGAACATAGTTTATTTAAAATTAATAAATACGTTAAAGGATCTTAATATAAATCACTTTTTACACCGCAGTTGATTTCCGTGCAAGACTTCGCTTTCCGCGGATGGCCGATGAGCCTCCACGTCGCTTGCGCTCCTGCGGGGTCTCATCTATTCCACTATTTCTACAGGAGTCTTCGTCTTGCTCTCCAATCAACTGCTAGAAGCGTATACAGATATCACCGTCATAACAATAAAAAATCCGAACGAGTTAGATTCTCCATCAAGAATCTCAATTCATCGTTCGGATTTTCCTTCAACTAAAATGCTTTTATCATAGCCTTTTTATTTGAAATTAAAATACCTGCAATACTTGTTAATACGGCTGCCACTGAAGCATTTTAGCTGCCTCAAATCTTTTTTCTACATTGGGCCAGTAAACTATTTTCCACCAATTATCAACGTACGGATCACGTTCATTTTTGTACTGTAAATAATAGGCGTGTTCCCATACGTCTAATACGAGCAGCGGAATCGTATCCCACTGCGTGAGAAGCTGATGGCGCTCCGCCTGCAAAACTTCAAGCTTTCGCGAACGCGGTGACCACACTAAAATAGCCCAGCCCACGCCTTCCACTTTTTTTGCGGCTTGAGAAAAGTGCATCACAAATTTCTCGTAGCTGCCAAAGTCTTTTTGAAGCTGCTGCAACAGCTGTCGTCTCGGCCTTCCCCCTCCTTCTGGGCTCATAATTTCCCAAAAAATTGTATGCAGATAATGACCGGAACCATGAAAAGAAGCTTCCCGTTCCCAATGTTTTATGAGGTCAAAATTATTTGTGTTACGGGCTTGCTGCAGCATGAGCTCTGCTTTATTTAATCCATCTACATAGCTTTGATGATGTTTGCTGTGATGAAGGCGCATAATTTCCCGGTTAATATACGGTTCAAGAGCTGAATAGCTATAGCCAAGCGGCGGCAGCTCGTGCCTTCCCGGCGCTATCGATTCTCGCTCTCTGCCGTCGTCTCCAAGCCGCTCTTTTAAAACTTTATCAATATGCCGTACTGCATTATTGATTTCTTCTAACGTATATTCGTTGACATCTTCTTCACTTAAATATTCAAGAACGTCTTCTTGCGTGCGCGTGATATATGACGTTATATCTACTTCTGTAAAGGCTTCTTCAAATACAGGATCACATACTTGTTCAAGCCAGGTCTGAACTTCCATCAAGTATCTTTTTCTCTCATCTTGATCGGCCATACTTCCCCTCCTTACACCTCATCTTCACTATCATATTCAAAAGAAAAAGCAACATAACTTCTTACTTGTATCTATTGAGGTAGAAAATTCGACATAAAAAAGCAAGAGCTCCTTAAAGGATAAACTCTTGCCTTTTTTCTTATATCTTCTTTGCCATATTCACATAATCAATCGTTTCTTGCTTGCTAACAGCCGCGTGCTTCAGCTTTGAATTATAATAGAGCTCGACTTTTATATTATTGATTTCACAGTCATCTGGCATATCCTGCAAATCCGTTAAAAACGGCAGCAAGTGATTGTTCATATCGTATTCAAACGCCCCGTTTTGCAAGTAATACACCTTTGGCACATAGTTAATATGGCGAAAAAACTTCACTACGTTAATTCGCTCACCGTATGAGGCGATCACTTCATCTTCTGTCAAGTTCGGATAAGATAAATTAAACACTTGCCGAACCGGCGTTTTCAGCCACTTGGTCAAGCAAGTCTGTGGATTATTGACAAGCGCTTTTGCTCCTTTTACGTACCCCGCTAAAAACATTGACATAAAGCCGCCGCCCGAAGATCCGTAAAATAGCACATTAGACGAACTCACCTGTACTTTTTTCATGAACTTTTCAATTAAAACCGCAATGTCTTTTAAATAAAAACGGTCGCTTGTCCCTTGCCCCCACGCAAGCGACACCTTTCCTAAATAAAGCGTAGGATCGTTATAATAAATAATTGAATCTTGGAATTCATTCATCCACGAATGGCGCTGAAAATATGGAGGACCTGCCGGCATTTCTTGACTTGCTCCTCCTCCTGAACCAAACACAAGCAAATGAGAAGACTCTTTTTTCAGCCTTACTAAAAACTCAAACAGCACTCCGTTCCACTCGACTCCTACTAAAATGGGCTTATCAAACGGCAGCTGAAGTTCATCCAGCTTTTCATACGTACTATTTATCTTTTCATATTGATCAAGCAACAGCTCTGCAACTCACTTTCCTTAAAATGATCCGTCTTATGCGTCTGACATTGATCATGGCTCTGTAAAAAAAGAACCTGTTACAGTGTATGAAAATCAGTGGACAAATGTTTGTACACGTTATCAAAAATAGGCCTTACCTACATATCCTCCTAGGCTTCTGTCACGAAATAAAACTCTTCACATACGATACAGTATCATAAAAAATTCAAGGATAGGAGCTGGAGACCCTTGTCAACGCCCTATATGGATTACAATAATCCAAACGTACAATACTTTTCTGATGTGAATAAAAACAGACTTAATACGCGAAACGATCAAAATTACATTAACCGATTAGGCCGGGATGTGCTCAACACATTAGGAAACGTATCATTACTTGATATTTACTTAAGCAAAAGCCACGTAGTCGAACCGCACTATCACCAAAATGCCGCTGAGCTAGTCTACTGCATTTCAGGCTCAGCCGTCGTTTCATTAATCAATCCGTTTAACAATGAAGTGACAAATATTCCGATTACTCCCGGTCAAGTAGCTAATATCCCTCAAGGCTGGTGGCACTGGGAAATTGCGTCTGAAGACAATACGCATTTACTTGCCATTTTTGACGCTCCTTATCCGGAATACATTTTTGGATCGGACATTTTAAATAAAACGCCTATTGAAGTCCTTGCTCACACGTACTGCTTAGATCCGGAGCAGCTAAAGAAAACGCTGGCTCCGTTGAAAAATCAAACCATCGTGATTGGACCAACGGACGAATGCGGAGAAAAAGAACACTATAAAAAGAAAAAACAAGGAGGCCCTGTTCACCACCAGAAGCCTACTTATACGTATCCTCCGCCTCAAAATCCTTATTACTCTCCTCAAAATCCCTATCACTATCGATATTGGTAGAGACAAAAAAACCCCGCTGCCAGTGCAACGGGGTTTTTTAACGAATACATAACGTTATTAATCTGTATATGTACTGTGAAAAGCGGCTTCAATATATGCAACTTGGAAATGATAATGTCCAATTAGATATTTCACAATATCCACTTGATCGATTTTGCCAGGCTTATCGACCATCGCTTCTTTCACCATTTTTTCAAATGTACCTTGATCAAATTGTTCTTCATGAACAACAATTGTTTCAGAGTACGTTTCGCCTTGCCCTTCTGAAATACGGTAGTAATACAATTTCTTCACCTCAATTTATCTTAAGTGTATGTATACCCTTAACTAATAATCTTCAAACATTTTTTCAGCGTTCTTTTTCTACTTTACGATAGGCTGCGGCTTTTGCTTTTACAAGCAGCCTTGTAACCCAGTACGCCACTAGCGTTATCCCTATATCAATCAGAAAAATATAGAACAAGCTCATTCCTTTTCCTGAATCGATAAATTTAAAATGGTGTTCAAGAGGGGCTAGCCCAAATGAAAAAACAGCGCTCAGCAGAATCGTATACAGATAAAAATTCTTTTGGTAATTCGTACAATATTGATAAAGCAGCAGAAAGCCTACTGGCAAAATAGAAGCGGTAACATTCGTTGCGTTCGGAAGCAGCGGCGTTAAAAAAAACGTGTGCGTTAAATGACCGCTTCTCCCAAGCGCAATATCAATATATGCCCAGAGCATGTGCACTGTGTAACCGAAGAAAAACACCTCAAAGATCCTCGTCCAATCTACGGTAAAATACAACAACACAAGAGGAAGAACGAGCGAAGCAACCACCACCCAAAACTGCCAGTTTCCGAAATCTGAGTACTGATGCCAATACGACGATAATAACTCCTGCAGCTTATCTCTTTGTTCATGTATGTTTCCCCAGTACTGTTTATAACTCACTGAAGCACCCTCCTAGATAGAATCTCTGCTTATGTATGTACGAATAGGATCGATTTTATGCAGAGAAACATACAAAGAGCTATTTATTGCTTGCGGTTACCTAAATAGGTCACCGGAAGCTCACGTTCAATTACATCTTCCTCTTTCCGATCAACAGCATACGCTTTTGCTGTTGCCCTTGAGCTAACTGACGTGGATAGCTTCTCATCTTTAAAATGCAGCGCGACTCCGTCATCTACAGCGTAGCCTTCTTTCATTTCCCCGCTTGCCATTAACTCATGATACGAAGGTCTTCGATTGCTTTCTCCGTCGTAGTGAGGACAGTTGCTTCCCGTTAAAAATCCTAAACAGTCGATTTTAGACAGTTTATTGTTCATTGAATCGGTGACGCCTTCTTCAAACCAGCAAATCGAACCTGCGCTTATTCCTGCTAAGATTATTCCTTTTTTATAAGCTTCTTTTAGAATTGTATCAAGTCCCCACTCTTTCCATAAAGAAAGCATATTCCTTGTATTACCGCCGCCTACATACAAAATATCGTGCTGCAGCACATATGCTTTTAAATCTATAAAGTTTGGTGAAAACAGCGATAAATGAGACGGTGTACATACCAACTTCTCAAACGCTTCATAAAACCTTTCTATATAATTATCGGCATCTCCGCTGGCTGTAGGGATAAAACAGATTTTCGGCACATCTATATGAGCTTGTGAAAGTATGTATTGATCCAGAAGCAAGTTATCCGGCTCCATCGAAAAACCTCCGCCGCCCATGGCTATAATTTGTCTCATTTCAATTCTTCCTTTCAAAAAAGTGATATAGAAAATGTAAATTCATACTATTTCAAACAAGAAGTTTTCCGTATAATGGAAGAGTAAAAAAGGTGGTGCAAAGCTTTTGAAAATAGTACGAACACTTTTACTAATACTAGGTATTTTTATTATCTTGTTTTGTATCTTTGGCTATATCGATTATAACGGTCAAAAAATGGATTTAGGAGCCAAACAAGAAAAAAACATCCCATCTTCCATAAGCATTGACGGGAGAACTATTACGCTATCTGCTGTAAGCGAAAAGTACGATAAAACGCAGTTTGGCTTTTTTGTTATTCAAAACAATTCGACGCATACCTTAACGATTCCTTATGAAAATACGGCGGATCACTTAAAAGACGGAAAGTGGTACAAAGTTGTGCTAAACGGATTGGAGTTTCCTGATAAAACTGTCACGCTGAAGCCAGGGAAATCACTCAAATTAGATATCGCAACTCCTAACTACAAAGTAGGAAAATATCGTTTTGTTCAACACTTTAAAGATGAAAACGGAAAAGAGTATGTACTAGCGGCTCCTTTTGAAATCGTTTGGCCGAGTCTTAAAAATGTTCTCGGACAGTTTGATTAAAGGTAAAAGAGAGATTTAGAAATACCGAAATTTATCTCACCTAAAGACGAACAAATCGGGTGAATGATTAGTATGAATTGCTTGTTACCCCGCTGTTGATTTCCGTGCAAGACTTCGCTTTCCGCGGGCGGCCGGTGAGCCTCCTCGTCGCTTTCGCTCCTGCGGGGTCTCACCTATTCCGCTTCTCCCGCAGGAGTCTTCATCTTGCCCTCCAATCCACAGCTAGAAGCAGCTACCTTCACTATAAAAACAGAAAAAACGAACGGTTAATCGATAAACCGTTCGTACATTAATTCAACTTATCCCTGCCTCTCTTTATCAGTTCTGATTTAAAATGCGAAGCGTAACTTGCTTTGTTCCGACTTTTACCGTCTCTCCGTTTTTGATAGTTTCTTTCACACTGAGACTATGCAGCAGAAGATTTTCTTGAAGCAGCGTTTCAAACTTCGCAACGGCTTCCTTCACTTCTTCGTCTCCGCTAAGCTCCAAATCGATACGTAAATTCACCGGTAAATCCAGCTTTTTACGACAATCTTGAACCGCTCGAATTACTTCACGAGCGACTCCTTCCTGCACGAGTTCTTCGGTTAAAGTCGTATCCAACACCGCAGTGTACGTGCCGTTGGATGCAACTGCAAAACCTTCTTTTGGCACTTTTTCAACGAGTACGTCTGCCGTTTCAAGCGTTAGGTTTTCTCCTGAAGCAAGCGTAACACTCAGCTTGCCTTGTTCAACAAACTCTTTCCCTTTCTCTTCTGAAAGGTTTTTCAGCGCTTGGTTGACCTCATTAACTTGTTTCCCGAACTTTGGCCCAGCCTGTTTAAAATCAAGTTTTAATACGTATGAAACAAGTTTGTCGTCGTCTTGCTCCACGTTAAAGTTCTTCACATTAAGCTCATCTTTGATGACGTCATGGTATGCTTCCCACTCTACATCTTCTTCCGTTAACACAAGTGAAAGACTTTGCAGAGGCTGCTTTACTTTTAACGAATGCGTATTTCGGATGCTTCGGCCTAGCTCAACTACTTGCAGTACCACTGCCATTTCTTTTTCCAGCTTTTCATTCACTTTGGTTTGATCATACACAGGATAGTCTGCTAAATGAACGCTTTTCCCTGTCAGATTTTCATGAACGTCATCCGCAACGAAAGGAGTAAACGGTGCTAACAGCTGACTAAGCGTGACTAACACTTCATGAAGCGTATCGTAAGCCGCTGCTTTTTCGCCGCCCATCCCTTCTGACCAAAAACGATCGCGAGAACGTCGTACATACCAGTTGCTTAGCTCTTCAATGAATGCTGCGATTTCACGAGCGGCATTTGTAAATCCGTAATCTTCAAGATGTGCTGTTGCTCGCTTAACCGTACTATGCAAACGTGAAAGAATCCACTTATCCAATTTTGTTTTTTTCAATTCATACGTTTGCTCAGGGTTATAGCCGTCAAGCTTGGCGTACAGAACGTAAAAGCCGTACACGTTCACAAGTGTATCAATCACTTTTGACTTCGCTTCTTGCACGACGCGCTCTGAAAATTTCTTCGGATTCCAAGGCGCACTGTCTGCTAAAAGCGCCCATCTAAGCGCATCCGCACCAAATGTATGAATAAGATCAACAGGGTCTAGCGCATTTCCTTTACTTTTAGACATCTTTTGACCGTTTTCATCTAACACGTGGCCAAGAGACAAAACGCGCTTATAAGGCGCTTTTCCTGTAAACAGCGTTGAAACTGCCATCAAGCTGTAAAACCAGCCGCGCGTTTGATCAATTCCTTCTGCGATAACGTCTGCCGGGAACTGCTTTTGAAACAGTTCGCTGTTTTCAAACGGATAGTGATACTGCGCAAACGGCATCGATCCGCTGTCAAACCAAACGTCAATCACTTCCGGCGTTCGCTTCATTTCTCCGCTGCAGACCGGACACGTCAGCTGCACGTCATCTACATAAGGCTTATGAAGTTCAATGCTGTCATCAACGGAATGAGACGCATGATTTTGAAGCTCTTTGATACTTTTCGGAGCTACTTGATGCTGGCATGCTCCGCATTCCCATACGTTCAGCGGCGTTCCCCAGTAGCGTTTTCTGCTGATGTTCCAGTCCACCATATTTTCTAAAAAGTTGCCAAAGCGACCGTGCTTGATATGATTCGGGTACCACGTCACGCTTTCATTGTTTTTCAAAAACTGTTCCTTCAACGCCGTCGTTTGGATAAACCAGCTTTCATTTGCGTAATAAAGAAGCGGCGAGTCGCATCGCCAGCAAAACGGATAGCTATGCTCATGCTTTTCTTTATGATACAGCACGCCTTCGTTTGCTAAATAACGTACGATATCAACGTCGCAGTCTTTCACGAAACGTCCTTGAAAAGGCGGCACTTCAGACGTGTACTGTCCTTTTTCATCCACTACGTTCACAAATGAAAAGCCGTTTTCTTTTACAACTCTGTAATCATCTTCGCCGTAAGCAGGTGCTAAATGAACAACTCCTGTTCCGCTTTGATCCGTTACGTAATCAGCCGTCACGACTTCATGCCCTTTTTCCACTTTCACAAAATCAAACGGCGGCTCATACGACATCCCTTTTAACTCATTTCCTTTATGATGAGATAAAACGCTATATTCTCCTTTTAACACTTTGTCTGCGAGTGCTTCTGCCACTATATACACGCTGTCGCCTTGCTGAGCGCGAACGTAGTTCATCTCTTCATGCACCGCAAGCGCCACGTTTGACGGAAGCGTCCAAGGCGTTGTCGTCCAGCCTAAAAAATACTCATTATCGCGGTTTTTCACTTTAAATTTCACCGTTACCGTTAAATCTTTTACATCTTTATACCCTTGCGCCACTTCATGCGAACTCAGCGAAGTTTGACAGCTCGGGCAGTAAGGTGATACGCGGTGGCCTTTATAAAGGAGTCCTTTGTCATGAATCGTGCCAAGTACGTTCCATACGCTTTCAATGTATGAATTCTCTAAGGTGATGTAAGGGTCTTCCATATCAACCCAATAGCCAAGCTGCTCCGTGAACGTGCGCCACTGTTTTTCATACACAAACACACTTTCCTTACACTTGTTGATAAAAGCTTCTACGCCGTATTTTTCAATATCATGCTTCCCCGATATCCCGAGCTGCTTTTCGACACCGAGCTCTACCGGCAGTCCGTGCGTATCCCAGCCTGCTTTTCGGATCACTTGATGCCCTGTCATCGTTTTATAACGAGCCACCACGTCTTTAATCGTCCGGCCTAGCGCGTGCCCCACATGAGGCAAACCGTTGGCTGTTGGAGGCCCTTCATAAAATACAAACGAAGGATGCCCTTCTCGATTTTGAACCGACTGCTGAAACACATTTCCTTTTTGCCACTGCTGCTGGATACGCTGTTCGCGCTCTTGCGAAGACTCCCTTACATTCACTTCTTTCATGTGATACCACTCCTTTTAAAGTTAAAAGCACACAAAGAAACCCGTCCCTATGACTAGGGACGGGTTTTAACCGCGGTACCACCCTGGCTTCTATTGATCCGTTCATCAATAGCACTCAGCAACGTACAATCATACGCGTTCTTTTTAACGGTAGACTACCGTTCAAACTTACTTATAGGTTCAGTTTGACTTCTCAGAGAGGATATTCCCCTGCGGCTTGAACACTGGCTTTCAGCTATCACCAGCTCTCTGTAGAACAAACTTGCAGCGTACTGATTCTCTTCAACGAATTTGTGTGCTTTTATTAGTAGCTATTGTATGCGCTTTGGAAGGGAATGTCAATGTTTTGAAATCCTTATTGAGATCCAAAGGTTTAGATCTAGGTTATTTTGTTTCTGCACTTAACATTTGTTCGATTTTATTACGCGCTGTTATCCCGTTCTTATCTTTCCATTCAGAAGTTCCACTGCTTCTTCGCTGTGTCACAAACACTGCCGCAGCTGAGATAGAAGAAAAAATTTGATCTTGTACCAGCACGTATCTACCATCTTTTATTTCTAATACACCGTTTTCTAGAAAAGTATTAATATGGTCTTGCTGCCTTTTAAGTTTAGCTCCTTCTAGCTGTTGTTCGCTCGCAAGCAAAGCTCCTTTATAGACAAGAAATCCATCGCTAACATATTTCCCGGTAGCATACGCATCTCGGCGCTTACAATATAGAACGTCCTCTACTATTACTGATTTTATATCTTTTGACAAATGTGTCTTAACTTGAACAACCTTTTCTATCGCTTGCTCTGCTTCAATCTTTGGTATGTCACCAGACTGTACAGCTTCGCTTTCATATTCTATTCCATTTGAAACATCCGCAAAAATTGAAAAGCCTAACCCACCAAGTAAAACTTTAATAACATTAAAAATATCTGTCAGGTCGTCTCGTCTAAATTCACGCACAAACGGTTTTGTGGGAACGGTTTGATTAATATCATATGTACCAGAGCGCATGGCTGCTAGATAAGAAATATGTTCTAAGTATTTTACATCAACTTTATCTAATTGATCTTGAGAAGCATTAGAGACAATTAACACGGCCACATCCCAAAAACTTTTACCTGTTGATGGACTAGCATGCTGTCTTAAACGTTCATATCCCACTTCTGCCTCTCCAATATATGCCTCTTTATCTTCTCCAAATAAAAAATAAATGCCGGGCTTTTCTACTTCGCTTTCACCCTTTAAATCTTTCAAACTATTTCTGGGAATGAATACAGCCTGTATCGTTGTATTCGGCACCTCAAATACTTTAATCCCATTTGGATCTTCATCGTAAAACCAAGTCTGTACTCGTTTCGCACCGCTTTTTCGTAGCATCTTTCTTCCTCCGTTTATATCTTCTTGAACGTATTTTAACTGACATTACAATATGTAAATTACTTCCTAATTATAGACGCAGCAATCTACCCCTCACAAAAATCAATTTATATCATTTGCCTGATATCTAGCGGGTCCTCTAAACACTTCTCTAACATGCCACCCAAGAAAATCTTCACTCGGCTGGTATGCCGGATGAATCGGATCTCTAAGCTTTTGTCCATGATACTTCATAAGCCACTCTTCAAATCCATTTGTCCCGTGCGCTTGAGTTGCAACTAACAGCTCATTATGATCTGAAAAAGTAAAAACTCCTCGATCAAATAATTTATGATGCATCGAACATAACGCAATTCCGTTACTTTCAATATCTGGTCCTCCCGCTTGATGCCACTTAATATGAGCGGCCTCTACACCAACTAAATTATGTCCAAGACGAACGTTAAACCCACAAACAGCGCAGCTATATCCGTAAGCTTGAAGAATTTTCTCTCGAAACTTTGGATCTCTTCTTCTCTTTAACTGTGTTTCAAAATCCAACCCTACCGCTCTTAATATATCTTCATGGATCGTATCGGGAAAATGCTCATTTAATAAAAATTGTGCTGCATCTTGAAGTAGCGTAGGATCATTTGCAAAAAGGTTATAAATATCCTGTCTAAAACCGCCTACTATATTTGTACTCAGCAAATATTTATCTGTAAAGCTACGCTTATCAACTTCTTCACTTAGCTCCCATATTCCATCTCCTGTCAAACGAACAAAAGGATGCTCCGGATGATAGGAACTCCGAGAAGGTCCAAACTCCATAAGCAGCTCTTTCAAAGGAACTTTCACCTCGCTATACGGCAGGTGCATTCGTTGCTTGGCCTGCAGCTGACCTAGGGCATACAGTATTAGCAATGGTTTGTGCGGAGCTCTTTGATCTCTTTTTTTCCAGATGTTTAAGTTCTTTATTTTTTGTAGTACTTCTTCTCTGTTCATAAGCTTGCTTTAACTCCCATCTATAAAACTATTTAAAACCTTAGAGCTAAGACCGTTTTTGAAAAAGTATTAATAAATGTAAGTATAATAGCTAATTCTATTATATGACAGCATCAGATGAGCAAGGGAACTTTATTTGCAGACGCGTTTACAAAACGCTACTTTAAGCTTTCTTATCCAAGTTGTTTTATTCAAAGAATTCTTTTTTCATATCTTCTCTGCTTTTAAAACTTACTCGTTCTGCGCCTTTAATACCTACATTAAATAATCTCTCACAAAGAAAAAAGCTCTCCAAGAAACATATAGGAGAGCTTTTAAAGGTTGCATAAATATCTTTATCGTTGGGATTTTCTATACCCAGCTGCCTGTGCATCCGCTTCTGAACAGAACCAAACAATATTATCTTGAGTTCTATCATAATAAGCTCCGCCAGGTACATGGTAAATTTTCGAATTTTTGTTACCTTTGATTTGTCCCGAACAAGACATATTAGACTGTTGATCATCACTCGGATCATTTTCAAATGGCTTATAATTTCCACTGTTGCTAGTAGAACTGCTAGGTGTAGACTGTTGACTAGCTGCTTGTTGTTGAGCTTTACGCTCTGCTTCTTGTTTTGCAGCTTGCTCCTCAGCTTTTCGTTCCGCTTCTTCTTTCGCCGCTTGCTCTTGAGCTTTTCGTTCTGCCTCTTCTTTTGCCGCTTGCTCCTGAGCTTTTTGTTCTGCCTTTTCTTTTGCTGCTTGTTCTTCAGCTTTTTGTTTTGCTTCTTCTTTTGCTGCTTGTTCTTCAGCTTTTTGTTTTGCTTCTTCTTTTGCTGCTTGTTCTTCAGCTTTTTGTTTTGCTTCTTCTTTTGCTGCTTGTTCTTCAGCTTTTCGTTTTGCTTCTTCTTTTGCCGCTTGCTCCTCAGCTTTTTGTTTTGCTTCTTCTTTTACTGCTTGCTCCTCAGCTTTTTGTCTTTTCTCTTCTTTTGCTGTTTTATCACTATCATTCTTTTCAACTTTTTGCTTGCTGCTATCAGCACCATCTTTTTTAGATGAAACAGTGACGCTGTTTTGCGAAGAACTTACTTGAGTTGAAGCAGGGGTAGAAGTTGATTCTCCATCTGTAAAAGCTACAGCAATAAAAAAACAACTAATAATTAAATATAGATAAGAAAATAATACACGTTTTCTTGTTTTGATTTTAAATTTAGGCAATACCCACTTTGGCTTTATTAATCCAACAAATAAGCCTGTGATGCTTAAAAACAGAATCAGTAAAGCTAGTCCCATAATAAAATTATGAGTAGCTGCTGGTAATAAGGGATGTAATATGAATAAAAGAATTAAGGTGTAAACAGTAGAAGCCATAAACATTTTCCAAGTTGTCTGTGAACGATATCCTAATACCTTAGTCCAGACAGGTCTTTTTACTACGTTAACTTCCATAGAAGAGTGGTTACGAATAACTTGCTCTACTTCCTTTCCTTTTACCTCTATTGTAATATCTCTATTTTCACCATGACCTACAAATGTAAATACTGATTTTGCAATGCTATGGTCAATTGTAACGCTAGAGAAATCAGCCCATTCATACCGCTCAATTAACATTAAATTCTGTTCAGCGTTGTTGTTAAATTCATAAAAATTCATACCTTTATCGTCTACTGCCGAGTAACATACATTTGAACTTCTTTTCCCGTAATTAGCTTTTGATACTAGCAACAGCTTATTTTGACTATTTGTATAATTGTTCTCTATATAAGCTTTTGCAATTGCTTCATTGGATTCTTTTTGGTTCTTATACCTTGTCTTAGACATTTTGACCTTTCCCTCACTCTTTCTTGATTCCTTACACTAAAAATAGATAAGTTAGTGTGGACCTACTAATATTCGATTCATATGCAACTAATCTATCTTACAATAAAATGTTGTATAAACGGGTATTATATTTCCTTTAATTTCTTTAAAAGGGCTATTTTAGATTTGACCTGCAC
Source organism: Priestia sp. D51 (assembly GCF_053345675.1). NCBI lineage: Bacteria > Bacillati > Bacillota > Bacilli > Caryophanales > Bacillaceae > Priestia > Priestia sp. D51. Next base: position 235,155 of record NZ_JBLTIR010000002.1, read on the forward strand.
TTATAAAGGGAATGAAAAGATTAAAAGAAGGAACGAAATGTTATGAGTATAATATTTTCAGCTTCATTTCCATTTTCATACTCTTTCTTGTTCTTATTTTTGTAATTAAGCAAGGAAATGTTCCTTATTAACAACATCTACTCAAATAAAACCATCGGCTAAGATTTAGCCGATGGTTTGGTTCGTTAGAGTCTTTATTTATTTCTAAGAATGTTCATCTACATAACCTGGCTTCTAAAGGAGCGGTAAAAGAGATAATCATACCTCTGCAACACATAAAATAAATATATACAGAATGATACGTCTCATGAAATTTGAAAGGAGAAATCACCTTTGACAAAATATCGGATTATGACCTTTGATGGAGGCGGTACTTTAGGTGCTTTAAGTTTACAGCTTCTGAATAGATTGGCTCACCGAAACCCAGAGTTAATTAGTAAAACCAATGTTTTTTCAGGAAATTCAATTGGTTCATTTACTGCTCTTGCATTAGCAAGCGGAAGATCACCAGAAGAGACGTTTCAGTTTTTCAAAGATCACATCTTACCGGCGTTCAGCGTTTCCCGACCGGGCGGACCTGTTTTTAACCAACAACTACCCTATTCTGGTTTTATTAAAGCCATACGAACGTTTTTCCCCCTAGACCTTCGCCTTAGAGACTTAAAGAAACGAATTGTTGTACCTGCGTTCCACTTATTTTCACCGGAGCTGAATCGTTGGAATCCTGTGTTATTTCATAATTTTCCTGGTTCTCCCTATCTTAATGAAAAAGCAAGTGACGTAATACTTAGGAGCAGCGCTGCTCCCGCAACGCAAAGAGCTTATCAAAACTACGTGGATGGGTATACAGTAGCAACTAATACCAGTACAGCTAGTATCGCGTTTGCAGTAGGGAAAGCAAAGCAGCCGTTGGATCAAATTGCCGTATTGTCCATCGGAACAGGTGAGCAGCCCACTCAATTAAGAAGAGATACCAAGGGATGGGGAATGGTTAGTGCCGATAACATACGACCTGAAGATATGGAGGACCTTCCGCCAAATTGGGGAGTGCTTTTAGACCGGTCTCCTAATGAACCCTTGCTGCCATTTCTTCAGATTATCTCTGGTGGATCGAGCTACTATGAATCAATGGTCAGCTCTGAGCTTTTAGGCGATCAGTTTTTCCGGTTAAATCCGCGGATTCCTAATTTCTCTAAAACAGATCCTTCGGTTGTTCCCGCTCTTATTTCAATTGCTAATAAAACTAATTTACGACCTGCATTTCAATTTATAGAGAGAAACTGGAATTAATATGACCGTACTTTAGATTAATTTCTTGTTTCTATTTGAAGTATTTAAAATTTTATATAACAAGATATCCACGCTGGCAGCGTAGCGGTCAAGGGGTTGATCCCCTCTTTTCTATAGAAAAAGAAGCGGGATAAACCTTGATTTATCAAGGTTTATCCTTTTTATCTACCAGTATCATAAACAATTATTTCTTCAAAAATGCTCTATTGGTCATAATTTGGTCATACAAGTCGTTATTTAATGATTTCATCCAATTTACGAGCTACTTCTTCTTGCATAGTTGGAAGAACATGTGAGTAGGTATCAAGCGTTACTTTTATGTTGCTGTGTCCTAAACGTTCTGATATAACCTTTACATTTATTCCCTTTGAAAGAAGTAGCGTGGCATGAGTATGTCTTAAATCATGAAAGCGGATATCAGAAACATCAGCTAATTTGATTAACTTTTTAAAGGTTCTTCTAACATTAGCGGGATTAAATGGTGTACCATGTTGAGTACACGCAACCAAATCATAATCTACGTATATAGGTCCTAAACTAAGTTTTTCTTTGGAAACGATTAACTTACGTGCTTTAAGTGTCTTTATAGTCAAATCCGATAGGTTGATAGTTCGCAGACTCGATTTAGTTTTAGCGCCGCTTATAAATGTCTTGCCATCGTGACTTAGAGTTTGTTTGATATTTATAAGTCCTTTATCTAAATCAATATCTTTCCAGCGTAAACCAAGTATTTCGCCTTGACGCATTCCAGTAGTTAAAGCCAGATAAAAAACGATATAAGCAGAGTCTTCCTTTCCAACTTTTAAAAACTTATTTACTTCTTCTTCATTCCAAACTGTCATTTCCTTTTTGTTGGACTTTGGCAGCTTAACCTTTAAGGCAACATTTTTATGGACTAACTCGAAATCCACTGCATGTTCCAAAGAATTTCTTATAATCTCAAAAACTTTTTTTATCGTTGCACTGCTTAATCCCTCTTCGTTTAGGCTGTTAATAAAAGACTGGATATGAATAGTAGAGAACTTTGATAAAGTATAGTTTCCTAGTGCAGGCATGATTCGTCCCTTAAGGTAGTTTTCATACACCTTAGCGGTTTGGATACCAATGCTATTCTTCTTAGTAGAGAACCATTGCTCTAAATAATCTTTATACAGAAGATTAGATGGTTCAATGTAGGTACCCTTGTTCATAGCATTAATAGCTTCATTTAAAGCTCTCTGTGCTTCTTTCTTGGTTTTAAACCCTCTTTTCTTCTTTTGTCTACGCTTGCCATTAGCATCTTTTTCTAAATAGAAGACATAGTACCAGCTATTAACATCTTTTTTTACAGATCCATTCATTTAAGTCAATCTCTCCTCACTTTAAAATAAAAAGTGCTTAACCACACATAGCGGGATAAGCACTTTAAGAAGAGAGTGCTTCAAAACAGCACATCTCATATATAAACTAATTATTTGAGATGTGATAATATATGCCACCTCAAATATATAAGGTAAACAGTAATTTAATCAATATATTATAGAGGAATTTATATATATTTTTAAGTTAAAAAGGCTTCTCTCCCTGGAGCCAGCATATAAAAACAGCCTTTAATATCTTAATCCTCTTCCCCACTCTTACTGTGTGAAATTGTCCCGAAGAAACCAGTTCATAAGCTTGGCGTCTGCCAATACATAAAATTTTTTGAACATCTTCAACATTTAATACGTCCGGATAATTTTCTAATTCTCTCATAAGTCACTCCTCCTTTTTGATTAGTTGATAGGGAGAACCCATGAATCTATCTTCCCCCTGCTCTCACCTAAGTCATGTTTCTCAATCAAATTTCACCTTCTAATAACGCACTCATCTCTTTGTAATCTGATTCATGGATGCTTAAATCCTGATAATCATGATAAACAGGTGGGAAATCATAAAACCTTTTCATCTCCTTTATCATTGGTGATTTAAGGCTTTCTGGACTGAACAAAGGATCAAGAGAAGGATCAGCTTTCAATTCCCTATCATAATTATTAAGAATATCTAAGTAAGCATTTATTCTGATCCCTTCTTTTTCTGTGGAATCTTTTACTACTTTAATTAAAGTCTTCAGCTTAATTTGTAATTCCTTAATATCCGCCTTCACTGTTTCAATTATTTTTAAAAACTCTTCTATTGGTGCGGCCACTAGCGAGCTACTATCTTTTGAATCTTCTTTAAATTTAATTAAAGGAAAGGGGCGCCCGCCTAAATACGTGAAGTGTCTTATAATCTCTTTCTTTAGAACATCCCTCAGTTCCACTTGCTCCTTTGGCAGAGAATAAGGGAGCACCGCTAATAATGAATTAATAGATTCAACCGTCTTATATGCGCTTGTCCATTGCATGAGTAATCCATTTATAAAGGCAATTCTCTCCTTTAAAATATTGTTATATAATCTTGCATTTAAGACTAAAATCTTTAAGCCCTCTTCATAATCTAATATTTGATTGTATATCTTACCTTCTTGTTGTGTCTTAATACTGTTCATCAGCTCTAAGACTTGGCTTTTTCTTAAAAACGGCTTCTTTAAAACTAGATCATCGGCTCTATTGTTGGCCACTAATAGACCTTTTTGAAATGCATCTCCATGCTTTAAAATTAATTTGAAATCTACTGATTTATCTCGAATTGTCATACTTTAAAACCCCTTCTATTCGTTCCAGGCGTTCTTCAAATTCCTTTGCCTCGATTGATTTGATAATTGAATTAAGTAAATATGCTTCCTGCTGTGCTGTCTTCTCATTAATACTTCCACTTTTATAAAGCTCGTATGTTTTGACAAGCATAAGGGCAAAGTCCTGACTTTTAAGTGTACCAGCTTTTTCCCCACTCTCATTCCGGTCTTGTAGCGGTTCCAAAATAGTTCTCAGAAGTCTTTGCTCATTTTGACTTTCCTTTGCTTCTTTTTCAGTTAAGAAAATAGGTTCCATAGATAAATCTTTTAGTGCTGCACGGTACTTTAAAAGCAGTTCAAATAATTTCTCAGTTGGGACTTCTAATAATTCACGATGTTTCAGTTCATTTTCAAGTCGCTGAATTTTACTCCCATAAAATTCAATACTCTTTTGCACAGTGAGAAAATATTTTTCTTGAAGTGCTTCTATTTCTACCGCTTTTCGATTAGCTACTTCTTCTTTAAATTCTTTATTCCAATCAATCAATGTTTGTTTACCTACTTTAAGCTGTTGAGCTATTTGATTAAAGCTTTTTCCTTTTGCCCTTAACTCCATAAGCTTCTCAATTTTTTGCAAATCATAAGCCATATTATCAACTCACTTTTATAAAGTTTCTTATAAACCTGAAATACACAATTTACAAATTAAATTTTCATCTGCAATCATACAAGAAACAAAAGAAGTAATACTAATGTAAGAATGCCCTCACTTTATAAATCCTTTGCTTTCTTTTTTTGAATATATTTCATGTAGTTTTCTGCCTTACGCAATATAAATTTAAAATCTTTAGAAGAAGCAATTATTCTAAAACTGATTAAATCTCTCTTATCTGGCAAGTGCGTTTCTCTCCACAAATCCCACTCAATTTCATTTTTTTCAATGTAAACTGCGCTGTGTCTACTTAATGAACAAGTATAAAGAGTACCTGATAGAGCTACTATAAAACCAATTCGCTTTGCTTTTTCATCTAAGCTTTCCGCTTCCGCTTGCTCAATTAATTCATGGATTATTGCCATACCTTCACCTGCCCTCCGTTTTCTTCTTTACGACTTTTACGTCATTAAAGTCTTTTATATAAAAACCCATGAATAAGCTTGCTTTATACTGATTTTCTATTTACGTCTTTAATACGCCTTTATTAACGACATTACTAAATCAATTTACCGTCGTTTATTAATGTCGCATTAAAATCTTATTAAAGACGTTTTCTAAAAGCTAATAGAACATTGTTATACCAATGTTTTATAATTAAAAACGTAAAAGTCGTTAATGTCGTAATAATCACTCAAGAAGGCTTATCTTTTGAGTCGGTTTTTTAACTCCGGGCTTTTTCACTTTTTCTAGCCTAATGAAGCCATTTGATATTAAATCATTTACAATGATATCCAACTCTTCCTTAGAAAGATTACGATTAAAGAAATTCTTTACTTCATTACGAGTCATACTACCTGTACTAGTTTCCCTGCGTTGTTTCAGCTCTTCTAATAACTTAATAGCATTGGGATGTTTTAATATAGCTTCACTACCAAATATGAAACGGGCTGACCTAAAACAGTAACCCCATAGATCAAGAGCAGCTTTTAAGTGAGTAGCTGTAATTTTTTTAGAGCAATCTAACAAAGCATATATACACGCCAAGCGCATTGTTTGTGCTTCTGCCCTGCTTGTTACAGCTCCAATGAGTCCACCTGCTCCAGTTGATAAAGGTTCATAAATTTGATGCCACAAATCGTCAGCTTCTTTATCTCTAGTAATCTCTTCGGCTTTCTCACCAAAACTAACAGCTTCTTTGATTTTTCCTACAAGATTAGATACATCTAACTTGTGAAAATGTCCACCACTTGGTAACAATTTCGAACGTTCAACTATTAGCCATAAGAAACGGTTAGCAAGCCCGTTTACTAAGTCAACGTTTGTTATCTCTTTCTTTAGTTCATCTTGTGTAATCTGTCCTAATATGGATATATGAGCACCCGTTGCTTTAATAGGGCTCTTTGTTAACGTTCTCGGACTGCCTGAATCCCATAATTCTCGAATTATAGCAGAGAGTGTATTTCCTTCCCTTTTGGCCGCTCTCAAAGTTTTTCCAAACTCTTCTTCAACTACAAACATCCTTTTATCTTCAATACCTTCATCAATAATCTCCATGTCGTAATCTGTGCTATTCTTACTTTTCGATTTACCTTTTGATGAAACTTTCTTAATTACTTCATCTCGTACAGCGTTAATAAGTCCCTCACCGCTCGACATGCCTGAAAGGATATGATCTTTTTCCCAATCAGGACTAACTGCTTTAAACAATTGCCTTACAGGACTTAACGATGTACCTTTTCTTCCTTTTCCAGTAGCTCCTACAATGACGGTAAAAAGTCTGGCTGGATGTTCCTTTGCTCCTGCAGTAAAATGCGCCTTATCACCAATAATGTTTCCGTACATAGTTAAAAAGGTGATAAGTGTTGCTGCTGGGTCGCCTTCTGTATGAGGATCTATTGCTCTAACTATCTCACCAGCTAATCCATGATAAGCTGGTGAAGCAGCTTCCTCACTGTCGCTATAAAGTTTAAGTTTTGCAATAAATTCTCCGTGTTCATTAATAAAGTCTTCATCGTTATCTAATTTCAGCATTTTCAAACTGCTTTCCATCTGTTTTTCTTCTGCATCTTTTGGTACAATACTTGTATCTAGTTTTACACCCAATGTTTCCTCTATATCTTTCTTGGGGAATTGGGCTAAAATTATTTCTGCATTATTTTTTTGATTCATATTTATCACTCCGTTTTCATTTTGAGCTTTACAAAGAAGCGGTCAACTTCTTGTAACGTTTCAAATTGTAAAACTAGATCGTGTTCTATCAAACAATCCATCCAGTAGTTAACTAACGTGGTTACATGATACAATTCGCCGGTTCGTTCCATATCTTCTATGGTTTTGATGGACGACAAACCTAGTTTTGCTTTTGATTCAATTCTTTTTAGTGTATCAATGCTGGATATTAGCTTTTGATTTAACTGTTTTTGAAGAGCAGCCGTTTGCCTACGGTTTGCTCTTTTTTTCTGCCATTCTTTTGCTTGATTGTTGCTCTGCCTGTTTAGTTCATAATCATAAATCAATATTTTAATAGCTTCTTTTGTATCGACCTTCCTTGATAATTTAACCACATCGATAACGTCTCCAGATCTGCCATTACAACAGCCACTCCAACAAAAAAATGTATTAGTCTCTGTATAGACAGTAAAACTTGGGTTTCTGTCATTATGATAAGGACAACTAATGTTAAAGCTTTTTCGCGTTGTTTTTGCCCCTGTAACGGTTACTCCTGCATATCTATCCAATACATCTGTTATTAGAATTGTATTTTTTATCAATTCTATTACTGTAATAAAATCACCCCCTTATTAATCCAAAAACACCTAATGGATACATGGCCTCTTGTTTTAAACTGATTTGCTACCACTGTTTTTATTTTCTTCTGCTGTATCTAGCTCCTCAGCCAATTCTTTTTTGATTCCTACAATAGCATTCATAACTCCTTCCTTGCGCCTCTTACACATTTCTTTCTTCATCCAATTGTGTAAAGTATTCTCATGGATGCCTAACCGCTCAGCTATTACCCAAGTGGGAATATTCCCTTTTGCTTCTCGAATATCTTGATTACGTTTATACATATTAAACAGCTCCTTTACACATAAATTATCATTTAAAATAAAAATTTATGTTGTTGTTGTGTTGTGTTGATTTTAATTCTATGACATCTTTATAAATTATTCAACACTTAAAAAAATAAAAAAAATACATTTTTATGTAGTTAAATACTTGAAAATCAAATGTATAGAGGCTAAAATTACTAAATAACACTCAAAAAATAAAGATTTTATCAAATTTCATTAAGGAGAACGACATGAAAAAAAATTTCTTAAGTGAGATAAAAGTAGAGAATTCTTTGTATATTTATAATGAATATAATTTGGAAGAGGATAGCTCATTTTTAGAGGAGAACGTTACTTTTTTTCTTTATGATGGCTACGCCCCAACAAAAGTAATCCCTCCATCCTTGCCTCTTAAGGATTCATTTTTTAATGCGCCTTTGTACGGGGAAAATGAAAAAGGTGAGGTAGAGAAAATTGATTCTGAGAGTAAAAGTAATAAACAAAGAAAATATAAAAAAACAGCGGCTTATATAGTATCCCCGAAGGCTGTAACAACATGGGATTCAGAAAATATGTTAGAACATTATTTTCCATCAGAACAAATCACAAAGAAATATGACTTAAACATCTTCGGGAAAACTCTTTATACAGAATTAGCAAAGTGGAATTATTCTAGTTTTCAGGAATTAGTAACTTTCTGTGATATATGGGGGTTGCCAACAGGTGTAAACGCTTCAGAATTTTCAGTCACAGTAAATGATGTTAATATTCTTTGGATGCCATTAGATGAATTCTATAGAAAACTTGATGAATATCAAAAAACATTTTCCTATTTTAAAGCATTGCACACAAATGATTTTTCCAGCTTAGCAACACCTCTTTCAAATGGCATAAAACCCACTAGAGAAAATGCAAGATTAAAGCTAATTGAAAAGATAGCAGAAAAAAATATATTTTCGTACAAGCTAACTACAAATAATAATACTGTCACACCTATTTCTATCTTCAAAGATTTATTTGAAGCAGCTTATTTCTTTTTAACACTATCTATATACAGCAATGCTGAAATACAAATTTGTGAAAACTGTGGCCATCTCTTTGAAGTTACTCATAAGCGACAACGTTTCTGTTCTGTACTTCCTGGACGGAAACGATCTAGTTGTGAAATGGCCTATAACAATCGGTTAAAAAAGAAAAAGAAAATTGAACAGAAAAGAGATAAATAAACCATCTAACGAATATATTCTGCTTGCTCTTCTTTAAAATAAAAATAACCTTAATTCACTAAGGAATTAAGGTTATTTTTATTTTAAAGATATTCATGACTTTTCTTTTTTTATTCCATATCTCAAAATTACAAATGTCTAATTTTTCTCCTTATTCACCTTCAGAAATATAACATCAAGATAAATTACAGTTAAAGCATTTATAGCTAAGAGAGCTATAATAATAGTACTAATTATTTTTTAAATCAACAAATTAAATGGATCAGCGTCATTTATTTTATTAGCTATATCTTGAATTAGCCAGCTTGGTCTGCGTATTAGATCAAAAATATCATAGTCTGTTAGCACAGTATAGTTTTCCATACTATATTTCTCCACAGCCCGCTTCATTCTTGGCAATAATAAACCATTATCTTCTTTAGCCCACAATGGATGTCTCAATATAACACAAGTATTATTTGACATCTCGATAATAGGAATACCTTCATGCCACATTGCTTTTAATCCCTCACCAGCATAATTTGATGTTAAAGTACTTAACGCTCTAACAATCAAGTCTTTCCATTTGTTATCTAATTCAGGGATAAAAGATGAGTCATTTAATATACCAGCAACATCTAATGCAAGTCTCCAATCTAACAAACCGTGAAACGCCATGTTCTCATACCCTCTAAGACATGTATAGCAAGATGAATCACAATCATGTGTTTTTAAATTCGGCATAAAAGACAAGTCATTTCCCATGTCGTTCACTATATTCTGCAAGATACTTGCACGTCCTAAATATTTTACATAACCTGCCCCGTTTATAAGTTGATCAGCTATAAAAACCTGCCCTATTGTATTCCCCTTATTTACTTTTGACCTAATACCCACTTGAATTTCTTGTGCATCAATGTCCATTAGAGTAGCTGCAACCCTTCTTATTAAATAACCAAAAGAAATTAAACCAGCACGTACGCCTAAATACATTGGATTTAAATTAACATATTCACTCACATGACTTGGTTCTAAAACAAGTACCTCAGTATTCTTGATTGAAGCAAGAGCTACAGTTACCTCTTTATCAGTTAACGCAGGCTTATAGTCATCTAAATTTGTGTACTTTTTCTCAATCCAGCCCTCAAAGTTATTTTTTGCTTTCACAAAAGTAAATAATTCACTGTTATTATCGTTTAATGAATATACATTTCCTTCTTGGACTTTGTATTTAGTATTATTTACAGTAGCCTCCTCTAGACTGTCCTTAATACTGTCTGCTAAACGTGGAATAGAGCTTCTAGAAGACCATTCAAAGTCTTCTCTGTAATCTCTTTCTATCCAATCACTTCGAAATCCCTGTGGTTCAGCAATTGGTAAAGTAGCAAATGAGCCTCCGTTCCCATCATTAAGCTGACTCTTACATGAAGGACAATGTGATGGAAATTGTTCTTCATTATCATAAAGAATATGACAATTCTTGCAGAAAGCAATTGTCTTAATTTTTCCTAGCGGATTTTCTTCAGGAATAATATCATTTCCTTGAACCCAATAATGAGCTATTCCAACAGCTTTATGTTTTACCTTATCTTTAATAATCTCAGATCCAGGAGAATACTCACTAATAGCTATTTCTAAATCCCTATCAACTGTAGCAGTATCTAACTTTGCAGCCCTCATACCATACTTTTTCTCCCCATGATGGAATTTTCGAGTTCTTGTTGGAAACCCGAACATAGGTAAAAGTCCTGCCGTTGCTAAGTTCTCGCTTAGTGCATTTGAAGAATATTTAGAATCCTTGGCAATATCTGAGATCTGTTCAATAATTTTTCTGTTAAAGAAACTTTGTCTTATTTCTATAACTTCCTTAGCTATCAAGTGTGAGTTGAAAGCTAAAGTTTTAATTGTATCTTCCAACCTTAAGATACCTTTTTCAGACTTAAAGTAATGATCAACCCTATCTTTTATATTTTCCCAGTCACGTTTTAGCCCAAACTCACCATGAACGCTCTCTCCACCACTAGTTTCTAAAGCCAATTCTGTATCTCGGAAAGCATAAAAAAGCATCTCTTTTAGAACCACACGTTTAAATATCTTACTTGACTTCAAATCAATGTATGGTTGTGGTGAAGGGTCGCCTGTCATCTTGTCAAGGTTATGGAAATACCAGTCGTCATGACTTCTGCCTCTACATAATGTTAAACTTACGGACAAAGGAGATCCACGTCGCCCACATCGACCTACACGTTGCTGATAGTTAAAGCGTTGGGGAGGCATGTTTGACATAGCTACAATTTTCAGTGAACCTATGTCTACGCCGGCTTCCATAGTTGTTGTTACACTAAGGATATCAATTTCATCTACAAGTGGTACATCAGTTTCATCAAATATCCCCTGAAAAAGTTGTTGTCTTTTAGATGCATCGTTCGCATCAGTTTGACCTGTCATTTCCTCTGAGTGAAATCTTCTATACGCACTTGGCTCTTGTGATAGGAACCTGTAGTAATCATTAATTTCCAATTCAGTTATTTGTTTCCGTTCAAGTCTTGCATAGCAGTCTGTGCATACATTACAAGATGGATGTAAATGGTGTCTGTTACACTTTACGCAAGTATATATATAGCTGTCAGCAGGGATTAGATATATGTCATCTGACTGGATCTTATATCCATTAATACTCTTAAAATTGTTGAATATTTCATTGGCATAATTAACAAAGTCTATTTCATTTATAGTATAAGACCTCGCTACAGCCTTCCAATAATCCTTTAGTTTAGCTGGTGGATCAGCTTGATGGCTTCTCCGTTCATTTTCCTCATATCTTCTCATTCCACCTAGTATCCTTATTGAACTGTCCACAAGCTGTCTCCATTCTTTCCCACTAATCCCCAAATAATCTTTGAAGTCTTTATCAATATCTATAGTCAACCTAGCTATAGCTAAAGATTCTAAATCTCTTTTCCTCTGTGAGAATAAAACATTGACAATTACATTTTCCCTCAGCATCTCCTCTATTTTGCTACGTAGAACTTTTTCATTTTCATTATTAGGATTAAGCTCTATACGGGTTGGATTTTCAAGGTTAGACCAATCGTAGAGATCTTTCCAATGTGTATTTTTCTCAAGCATAACCCCTTTTTCTGGACCAGCAGAATTCATCCCTAACTTTATAAATGCCTTCTCAATATCCCACCATAGATCTCCTAAACGTACAGGTCTGTTAATATTATCTATGATTTTTGCTGCTTCTTCCAGCTTATGTGGAGGCAACCTACGATTAGAAAGATATGAGTCTAACAACATAGCTTTATCGTATTCCTCATTCCAAAATAATTCTGCAATTTCTTCTTCCTGAGGACTAAGCAGTTCATTCCTTAACTTCTTTAAAAATATACGAACAGAATGGTTTTTCCCATTTAAAGCTTTTACTACAATATGACGAAGTAAATGATAATAATGGTTCATTTCAATTTTAGCTGAAAGTTTTGCTGCATCTTGTCTACTATCCGAAAATAGTACAGCTTTTGGTTTTTCATTCTCGGGTAGTTCCCTCATTAATGCATCAAGCATAATTTGAGCAATCGTATCAAAGCCAGTGCGTTGCCCTCTAATAGGTGAACGGGTTCGTTTTATACTTTCTAATGGTTCATCTTTTACAAACCTACCACTTATCTCCCAATCATCTGCACAATGGGGGCAACGAATTGGAAATGCAGGCATCCTATTTTTCCGTTCTTCATCTCCTGTAACCATATATACATAAGCATTTGAATTCTCAAAATTATCAACAGTAAGCTTTCCTAGCTTATGATCATATGTTCCTTTTATCCATTCAAATGTTAGTTTTTTGTCTTGATCCGGATAATCCAACTTCCTCTTCCACTTCTTTTTAATATCCTCATCAATATTTAAAGATGGCCAGAACAAAGCATAATGTCCATATCTTTTTACAGGCGGCAACTTGTCTGGTAGTTTCTCTAAATCATCATATTCTGCACTTAGATGATAACTATGCTTGAGTCCATCTTGATTCACAGACTTATACCCACCTAAAAATAAATCTCCACAATTCTGACAATAATAAAGATCTAGCACTTTAGAACCGCAATTACATTGTATTTTTGGTTGCGAATAGAGTTTCCCCACAGTACGATCCTTAAACTGAAACCTTGGATCAACCTCGGTACAGCTCTTATTTGTACAAGCCCAGAGCCCTTGAAAGTTCCTAAAGAAAAGATGTGCACGGATAGGTACAACCACTTGATCATTTTTACGTGAATTAATAATTGCATGTAGTAAACCTGCTACTGTTTCAATATTTTCTACTGTTCCAAACATGCGTTTGCTCAACTCTAGTATCGAAACCGGCTTTTTAGTATATTTAATAAATGCGTGCATTGCTCCTGTTTCATATAAAAGATTATACAAAGATTCTTCCAAAGCCTCTGAAGAAAACGGTTTTCTAAACGATTCACACAGCATTTTTGCAGCTTCAGTAAAGTCTTCTTTACTTTTTACATAGTATTCTGCAAATTCTCTTTTAAGAGAGTTAAAATGAATTTCCTCAGGGTAGATACTTTCTGACTGGCGTTCTCCATTTATAATTTCAAACTTGTCAATAGGAACTCCGAAAAAGTCCTCTAAAAACTGTTTTCCAGTTTCATCTAATGAAGCAGATGTAGCTAATATTCTAAGTTGAGGACTATCTGGAGTAAGTCCCAAGCGGTTTAAGAGAGATTTAATTACATAGGATACTTCAGTTCCTGCTGTTCCACGATATGTATGAAGCTCATCCAATACAAGATAGAAGACATTTGATGAATCTTCTTGTAACCAATCTTTTGTTTTCTCAAATATATTTTGTTCAATGCTTCTGGTAAGTATTATATTAAGCATACTGAAGTTAGTAATTAATATGTCCGGGGGATATTCTTGCATATCCCATCTTGATATAAGTTCTGCACCATTAGTTTGCGATATAAAAGCTAATTTTTCTCCTAACCTTATTTGTAATTGTTCTTTAATTGCTTGTAGTTTTTCATTATCCCATGGTTCATTGTTAAGATAATCTAAACCTAGCTCCTCTTGTAATTCTAGTGTAATCTTTCTTTTGACTTCAAAAGAAAGATTATCATTCAAAGAAGTTATTAAATCCCCAAAGTAATCTTTAAGTCCCTCCTGCTTCTTATAACAATCTCGAATAAATTCCTTCATCTTCTTCACTTTATTACCATTTGGATGGCCTGCAACCGGAGTTTTCCCTGTATACCTACCAAAATAAATTTGGTTGCCTCCTCTATTTTCTTTTAGCCAGCCTCGGGCAGAATCACTGTCCAATGCTTTTCTTAAGCGTACCAATTGATCTTCAACCAACGCATTTAATGGATATAATATTAACCCTCTTACCGCCGCTGTCCTCTTTTCACCTTCACGCTTACTATGCCATTGATTAGACGTGTCCCATACATTGATATCTGATACTTTTTCAGAGTCATTCCATTTTTTAGCTTCTTCTAAAATAGATGCAATTAAAGGTAAAAGAAAACTTTCTGTTTTTCCCGATCCCGTTCCAGAAGTAACCACCACATTCTTTTTTTGCTTTAAAACTTGCGTAAAAGCTTCGTATTGGTGTAAATGTAATTTATGATCAGGATGAAATAAACCTTTTCCAGCAAATTGACCAAAATCGCTGTCCCAATCTATTTCCTCACACATCTGAGTAACATTATAATTTGATGAAATATAAGATGGCAGTGCTTCAATATAAGGAAATTGATATATATTTCCTGTTTTTCTCAATAACTCTTCCCTTTCTTCAGTTAATTTCTTATGACCGAGTGCAAAGGGACTATCCATGTATTTAATAAACGTATCTAACAAACTATTAAATATGTTATAAACATCATTCATTTATTCTACCTCTCTTCAAATAGTTAAGGTTAAACCCCAGTCTTACAGAAACGATCAACGCGATATCATATGGTACATTTCTATATATTCTATAGCCTCTCTCAATAACTGGACACTGTCCTATACAAGATGCAAGAACTCTTTCATAGAGATCAGGTAAGTGATACTCTTTTCTAACCTCAAGTATATAATTGCTATATTTAAATATGCTTAACGCTGGTTTATATTTGGAAGCATAATAAAGCTTTCCTAATTCCTTATCTATCTCTATCTCTTGTGTAGAATTCACTAAGAGAAAACATCTCTCTTGACCAAACAGATTTTCATACTTATTTATTTTACCTATTTCTCCATTGATCCATCTATGAAACCTCAGATCCCAAGAAGATACTTTCCATTCTTTGTTAAATCTCTGTCTTTCTCTGGTCTCTAGAGTGTGGATCATCCCTGACAAACTGGGCAAACATTTAAGTAGATCATGAGCAAAATAATCCTCATCAATATTAAACCTTATATTAATTGAATCTAAAAACTCTCCTAAACAATCCATATTATTATTAATTTTATCTATGAAAATTATAGATAGAGGTTCAAAATCGCTCTTAGGAATGGACATAAGCATCTCTGTATTTACAGGTACTTGATTCTTAATATCACCTAAAAACGTTCTCGTCCTACCTCCAGTTAGATAAACCATTGGAGTTTCACAAGGAATAATGGCAGCAGATGGAGGTACGACTTTCCAATTGTAGCTTTTACTAAAAGGATTTCTCCCAAATTCAACTAACCCTAATGAAGTCAAATTCTTTCTAATTTTATAAGCGGTCAGATGATAGTTATCTTCACCAAATATTAATTTTACAGCTTCTAAGAACACCTTCCAATTTCCCATCTGTCTAATAGACAGGTATTCAAATAAGATATCTATCTTTCTTTCCAATCCCTGAGCATAGCCTACTAAATCAAGGTCGAGCTTTTTATAGTCTCTTCCAGATTTGAAAGGGGGTGCCTCGATCGATTTATTCAAAGGAACATCAAATATTTTTCCATCCGATGACAAATTAGCTCTTTCTCTTCCTTTATACTCAATTAAAGGAGGATATTGCTCTAAATTTTCATATATATACGTGCCCATAATATTTGGGTTTCTGTTTTTACCCACATATTTTTCTGGAGTAAAATAATCAAATGATAGTCTGTTTTTATAATCGTTTCTAAGAAGACATTTACTCTTCGTAGTATTGACTGCAAATTCATAAATTGTAGGTTTTTTAATATATAATTCTCTAAGATCTAAGCTAATTGTGTTCTCCAAAGTAGACAACAATGGACTCCCATTTAGAAAAATAGTACTT
This sequence comes from Priestia sp. D51, assembly GCF_053345675.1. Lineage (NCBI taxonomy): Bacteria > Bacillati > Bacillota > Bacilli > Caryophanales > Bacillaceae > Priestia > Priestia sp. D51. Next base: position 251,258 of record NZ_JBLTIR010000002.1, read on the forward strand.
CCCCTTTTAGATTGCACAATTAAATTAGGGGGATATTCAAACAACCATTCATCATTTTGGATCTTTAGTCCGCCGTTAAATATGATTTTATCCTTTTCTTTTATAACATTAAATTCTCTGCCTATCATATTTACATTTATCGGGATTTTTTCTTCAGGATTGAATACGTAGAAAAACCAAGTGTTTGGCTGATTAGTAAATTTAACTTCCTTAAATTTATAATGATTTAATTTTAACCATCTCTCTATACTTTTAGAGTTTCTTGTAAGAATAAGATGGTTTTGACTTAACTGTATGTCATCCCTCTCTATCCATCCATTAATCCCTTTATCCAAACCATTCCGCAATATATATGTACCCATTGCTTTGAATGTAGCTCGTATCCCTAGATTTTCGGACTCAAAATTAAAATCACTACTAATACTTGTAAAACTAACGTTACGTTTAATAGCTCCTTCTAAAACCTCACATCCATCTAAAGTTGTATAGTTAATGTCACCCTTATTCAGGTGTTCTATAATTCCAAATAAACTCAAATTCACTTTCCTTTGTAGCGTTCCTTCAACATCTACCTTCAGAAAAAGGTTGTATGACCTTACTCGGTTCTCCCAAGATCCTCCCAGTGTCTTGTTATGAAGTGGCTCAACTGTTCCGTCCCATTTTTCTAACTCAAAGAGTAGGAGGTTTATTAATGATTCCTTAACTTTCAATTCATTACTAAAAAAGAATCTGGATAAACGGTTACTTTTATTATATAAGTACATTTCTAGTTGTTCTTCAAGATGCTTAGCGGTTATAGAGTCCATTGGTTTTAAGCCTGCCCAATAAAAAAAGTCGTAGAGTAATTCTCTTTCGTTGTCTCTAATTAAACATTGAGATCTTGCATATCCAATATACTCTGTTCCAAATTTAAATATATTAAAATAACCATATTTACCCTTAAATTTTTTTTGCCATTTTACAAGCATCTCCCAAAGTTCATTACATTTCTCAAAGCCTCTTGGCTTACCGCTTCCTTCTAATTGTATAAGATCTCGTAAACGCCGATAATAATTATTACCATGAATTCCTTCTTCTAAATCTGTATTCATCTTACTAGCTGCAAGTACCGTTACTGCTAAAACTGATAAAAATGGTGGAAAACCTATCATACCTTGGCTAAACCACCTTCTCCCATATATATAAGCAACCTCAAAAATTCTATTTATATCACTTCTGGCATAACTGATAACGCTTTCACAAAAAGATTTTAGACTATTTTCTTTCTTTAATCGTAACTTCTCACCTAACTCTATAATTAGATCATCATTTACATGAAGATACATGGTTCTATTTTGATTATCTTCAGAAAAAAAGTATTCGCACAAAGTATTATTCCAAAGTGTATAGTCAACAGTATTTTTTTTAACTGTTCCCATAGACAAAGCTCCTTCTTGTATGTGTGCCTTAATTTTGTTTGTAATTTGTCCTTCTATAAAACCATTTATATAATTAAGTTGTTGTAAATAAACCAAATATAATAGCCTTTATATTATTACAAGTTACACATGATCTAACATAAAAAATTGTATTACATATAATCATGAAACCCCAGATAGCATACCTGGAGTTTCGTAATCACAAACTGGATAAGTTATTTTAAAAGTTTGTTAGTGTTCTTTTCTTTTTATTAGTTAGATAAGATATCTAATTTATTTATCCTTAGACCTACATTTTTAATGACCGTAAAACTCTTAACTTAATTATCTCTTTTCCATAATAGATAACTATTAAACATTCTGAGATCTAACGCATAACTATCTCGTGCATTTAATACATCGTCTTTTCTATTTACGTAGGGATGCAAATATAATTGATCAGACTCTACTAAATTTTTAATTTCAGAGAAAGGAATTTCCCAAACTCCTTCTAAAGGTTCAACAGATATATCTCTGAACTTTAAACTTTCCCAACGTACCCAGAAATAAATAACAGCTTTTGGATATTTTTCAAGGTAGCTTTCATAATCTTTTCTATTGAATGTTACTGTAAATCTAGGGTCATATCTGTTGTCTCTAGAATTAATAGTAAAAAAAGGTTCTCTTTGAGATTTTAAATCTGCTAACTCACCTGTTTCAGTATTCAGTAAATCAATATAAGATTTGTTATATTTCTTTTCCGGGTGAATGATAAGTTTTCTATCAATAAGAGGAGTAATTTCATCTATAAACTCCCTCTCCTTTTCTTCACCATCCTTGTACCAATAAGGTTTATCTTCTGTATTATGTCGAACTTCATTTCTTTCTACTAAAACTATATTTTTAGCATTCATTCCATATTGATTTTCATAAATTTCAAATTTTACAGTGTCTCCTACTTTAATAGTTTCTCCACTTTTAATGTTACTAGAATGCATCTTAATATCATCTTCGAAACCAACATTTTCACCAGATATGTATCCATATCCTTTTTCTTCATTGAAATATTTCACAAAGCTTTTCATCATATATTTTCCTCCAAAATAAAATATAGGTAAATTAACCTATGATAAATTTAACACTATTTTACTTTCCTTTCAAGATACTATTAAGAAGAGAGAGATCCTTATGCCTTTATATTAACAATCCCTTTATCTAAGTATGTGGATAAGCTAAGGTTCTATATTCAATAATTGGTCTCCCATTCATATCGAATACAAGTCTTTAATGATTATGGAAGGTTACTATTATAAAAACAGAAATTAATTCACTTAATAATATTTTATAAATTAATAATATTATAATATTATAATATATAAACAAACAGTACTGATCATAAGCTTGTGCCTTATAATCAGTACTGTTATTTATTTACTGTAATAATTTTATGAGGGTTGTTAGTTACTTAATCACAGAAATAATTTTTTAAAAATCCTTATTAAGAATCAAACAAATTTCTTTTCGCTTTCTTTACTTTAATAGTTACAGTTCTTGATTTCCCCAAGCAAAAAATTATAATCTTAGCAATAGTTCCTCCTATTGCATTCTCTTTTACTTGTACTATTCCATATTCATCAACATTTATAAATTCCTCTCCACTTTTAATTAAATAATCAACCTCAGGTGATTGTGTCATATCAACTTCCTCTTCATCAAACATAAAGGCTTTGACGGATAACTGAAGTTCTTCGTGAATATCCATTGTCTTTGAAATTGGTGTTACAATTAATTGTTTGCATGCTCTTCCACTATTGAATTTAACTATTTTCTCCCAATTAATTGCACCGTCCTCGTTACAGAAATCATTAATAAACTCTTTTGTAAACCTATTAACTGCAGCATCAAAAGCTTTCCGGTATTCAACGAGATGTTGCTGAGGTCTATCTCCCATTACAGAAATAATTTTCAAATAAAATTCTGAATCTCCAGTTAGTTCTTCCCAGAAAGCTTGTCCTGCAACTTCTCTAAATCCCTGTTTATTTATTGCAGTTTCTTTCCTCCCATAGCCATACCCAACAATAGCATCAAAAAATTTCTTTCTTTTAGCTACTCTTTTTCTTAGAGAGTTAAAGTTGTCCGCTTGTTTTTTTCTACTATCAGCATTAAAAACATTGGTTCCACTTTTAACTGCAAATGCTTTATAAACATGCTCATCTTCAACAATTACGTCTACACCTTCTGTTTCTGCTACATGTCCCTTTCCAATCCTTTCTGCGAGTGGTTCGAAGAAGGCATCTCCAAAAATCCCCTCGTCACTGCTGGACATATAGGCTGTTAATATTTCACTTACGATATCTGAGGCCTTTTCCACACCTACAGCCTTATATAAGTAAGGGTTTTTACGAGCTAATGTGTTTTTTAGTTCTAGCTTACTAATCTTTTCAATTCTCCTCTTATAAAAGTCATTTAAAAGTTCTTCAATAATTAAACTTAATTCTTCCATCAAACTTCCCCCTGTAAACATTTAACTGACAAGTTAATTATTTCACAGAAAAGCAAAAAAGCATAGGTTTTTTCCTATGCTTTCACCATTTCTATTTTTTTAGAATTATTTTTTTCTAAATAAGATATTTTCTTTAGTTTTAATCCGAAACTGCGTCTTCCCACAGTCTTTTTTAAACCCTTGTGTTTTTTTGAACGGTATCTAGCCTTGTTATATTTATCTTTCTTAGTAACAATTGCCTTTAAGATAGAATTACCAATTATTTTTCCTAATTTAACAGGCACTGCATTACCAATTTGTGTGTACTGTTGAGCTAGACTTCCTGCTACTTTATATCCTCGGGGAAACTCTTGAATAGCCAAATATTCCTCAATACTTAAAGGACGATCTTCAAATGGATGTCCAATATTTGTACTTTTTTGCACTGGGGATGTTAACAATGTTGGTGACGGACGATCATGGTGAATTCGTCTGAAGAATCCTACTTTTCCTCCTCCACTTTCGAAAGCACCACCCATAGCTTCTCTTACTACATCAACTGGTAAGTCGCGCCAGTTTCCACCACCAGAAGGAATCATCTTCATATATTTCAAACGGTCTTTTGAATAATTCATATGGTGATGTTCTATTTCTGTTAATTTCCAAAGTACTTCACTTACTGGTACCCATTTTTCTGTGCCATGTAGGCCATCTTTAGAGTGAGTTTGTATAGGGAATCTATGAATTCTTCTTCTTAAATCTTTTCTGATTCCTACAAAGAAAACACGCTCTCGTTTTTGTGGAACTCCATAGTCTGCAGAATTTATTAGTCTGTACTCAATATGATAACCTTTAAAGCGTCTTAACAAATAAGAAACAGCACTCCCTGCTTGTTCCTCTGATTCAAGGGGAGGAAAATCTTTTCCTCTCTGATTCAGCGGCCGATGTTTTAAAGCAGCAGAGAGAAGTCCCTTAACATTCTCTAGTAAAAAAGCCTGAGGTCTTATTTCTGTAACTAAATCCGCAAAATGCAGCATTGCTTGTCCTCGAGGATCTGAAAATGCTTGACGTTTTCCCGCTGTACTAAAACTTTGACAAGGACTTCCTCCTACCATTAAATCAACAGTATTAGAGGGGGATAAACCAGCTGCCTTATAGACTTTAGTTTTATTAAATTTCATTATATCACCTTGAATTATATTTAACCCAGGATGATTCATTCTTAAAGTTTCACAATACACTTTCTCTATTTCAACAGAGAGTTTAATATCAAATCCAGCTTCTTGAAGGCCTATATCTAGTCCTCCGGCGCCAGAAAAAAACGAAATAGCCGTAGCCATAAAATGCACCTCATTGCTTATATAAATCCTATTTGATACAGTATAACATTATTTTAAGAGTTGGTCCACCGTTAATTTGAGGGAAAGCTGTTTGTTTTAGCAAATCACAGATAAATCGTTTTCTTTGCTTTCCCTCTGGTTTATTATCAGTATAGTTTAAGCTCTAAATAAATTCAAACATATGGAAAATGTATGACTTTATATCTCTTAGCTAGACCTCTTTCTTAGTAGCATCACAAACAGCTTCAAATTCCACTTTTTAAACGTTCAATTTAAGTATAAATCCTGATCCTGCTGTGAGATTTAAACTTATTTCCAGTTCAATTTCTATAACTTTATAGCCTAGTAAAACGTATTCTATAGCTTCCTCTTTTTCAAAGAAAACAGCTATATCATTTACAATATCAATCTTATATTGATTATCATTAGTTATAAATGTAGCTAGTAATCTCTCTACTTCTTCATTTTCAAGACCTCGTATCTGTACATTAACATTACCTATTTTGCAGCTATTTAATTGCTTATCTAAACCAACAATTACCGGTTCTTTGCTTTTCTCTAAAAACTCCAGGCTCTCAAGATAGTTATTAAATATTTTAATTTTCCCCTCTTCTTCAGTATAGAAAAAACTAGAATTACTAGTTAATCCGTCAATCAGAGAATTTATAGAAAAATCATTATCCTTTTCAACCTCTTTTACTAAATTGAAAAACTTCTCAATTTTTTTAGTCTCTCTAAACCTAATATCTTCTTTTATAAATCCACTTGCTTCAATACTTTGGAGTAAAAAATTTGTTAACCTTCTAACAAATATATTATCAAATAATTTCATCTGCTGTTCATCTTCTAAAAAATAGGATGTAGGATATGCACCTTTTAAAATAGTAATCTTTTTTAAATCACTATTTATTTCTTTGTTTAAACCTTTAAGAAAGCTAATATCTTCTGCATTCCCTTTTAAATGTTTATACAGATATTGCGATTTATTCGATTTGGATTCTATTTTCTTTGATTCCTGTCTAACTTTACTAATATGAATATTCTTATATCTCGCTAATAAATATTCCTTCAATAAACTAAGCTCATCTTTATCCTTGTCCTGTTGGCTTGAATACCCAAATACACTTTTAAATTTACGGTAATCTTCTAATACTCCCTCTTTTAGATTATTATCGTTTAATAAACTGCTTAGCATTGTAAAAAGTTCATCTTCATTTGATACATGTTCATCAAAATTTTTGATGTTATACGAAACCTCAGTAGCGGTTAAGAATAAGAAAAACTCTCTAACTACCGAGTTCATCATAAGCCATTTAGCATTGTCTTCATCTACAAATTGTTCCCACTTACTTAACTCATTTTTAATTTCTTTATAATATACCCAAGAACTCTCAACTTCATAATCCATTAGAGATTGTAAATTCAAACTAAGTTCTAGTAACAAATTTTTATACTTTTGTTTTTTCTCAGTTGAAAAATTCTCTTTTAAGCCTAGATAGTAGAGATATATCGACGTAGTTAAAAACACCTTTTTCAAATCTAGTTCTTTTGAGGAATAAGATTGACTCTTTAATTTTTTCGTAAAAAAATTAATTCTACTAACATCCCCTTGATCTATCATTGCTTTTAACACATATAGGACTATCTTTTCAACAAGCTTTATTTTAATTTCATCCTGCTTTATTTCTGAATAAAACGGGAAAAATACACATTCATTAATGAGACTTCTAATAATTTCTTCCTTTTCTTCTTCAGTAAGGTGCCTGTTATGTAAAATATTGTAGTAATATCTTGCGAAATAACTTGGAACATCATTGTCTTGATAATAACCATTATAATTTCCAGTGTTTTTCAGCATATTATATAATATAGACTGAAAAGAAAGATCTCTTATTTTATTAGGATTATCCATTTCCTTTATTATTCTTAAAAATTTATATAATATTGAGTCCAAATCTAAATTGTGTTTTTTATATTTGTTACTAATATTAAATATTGAGTTAATCATATCAATTGTTTTATCTAATAAATCCACATCTAATAACTTTTCACCAAGTTTATTTATATATCTAGTCCAATCTTTTTGAACATTTGACTTTTCAGGATTTTTACTATTTCTTAATATTTGTTCATATATTAACCTGAAAATTTCAATGTTCTCATCCAATTTATCAAGCTCATTTTTTTGAATGCTTTCTATAGTGTGTGAAAATAAATTTTGCAATTCCTTTTCCATTTTTATTTTTCCTCTTCTTTCAATTGCCTGTTTTCTTCTTCAATACCTATACGACATTGATTAAGTATGTAATCTTTAAGTTCAGAATCAACCTTTTCATCAAACAAAACTACCTTAATACTTGTATAAACCATATTGACTATTAATACAGTACCTATAAAAAATATAAAAACCACAGAAGAAAGTGCTCCATATGCTACGAAGAAATAATTAACAAATAACAAGATAATACTCAAAACTATCACATCGTGATATTTAAGGAATTTTGGTTTAGCTATTAATACGTGTTGTAAGATTTTGATACCATATCTTTTTTCTTTGTTTAATCCTACTATTAAAGCCAATATTGCAATTGTTAAGGTAGTTACACCTGCTTGAACTTGCCATATTGTATTTATCAGGCTATCACTCTCTTTTTGCCTAATAGTTAGAACTTTAATTAGAAAACTCTCATGGACATTATTAAAATAACAAGCCTGCAAGATGCCTATAAAGATTACTGATATTACAAAAAATATTATTTTATTAACTGAAAACATCCACTTATCTTTTTTCATTTCTTTCCTACCTTCCGGATTTGTTCCAACAACTACTGTTATATTATAGGTTAAGGTTAAAAAGTGTATCAAAGGGGCAAATAATGATGGTTAAAAGTAATTTATATAGAAAACAGGAAATAAGTGTTCATTTCATTGCCCAAATCATTCAATTTTGTCTAAAAGTCAACTGGTATTTATCTTAAATATTGATATAGAATCTGTAATGTAAAACTATTTAAATTCCTCCCCTGCAACATTTCTAGTATAGGTTGCAGAGTTTCTATTGTATAGCCTTTCATGTATTAGAGATAGCTTAGTTTAAAAACCAAGCTATCTAATATAAGAGACTAAAGTTTTTTTCTTATTATACTATAAACAGGATAAAGGAGGTACAAATTTCCTAGATGCGAAATATTGTTCTATAGCGTTTTTACGCACTTCTATATTTCTCTCTCCCACTTATTTGTTAGTCCCTTCACATGCAAATATCAGTTAGATCAATAGGTTTAAACTGCTCAACCTGATTAATCTAAATAATGGTTCTAACATTCTGCTTGTTCATTCATTTTGTGTATATATAACAATCTTAATACCTCTTTTATTTTCTAACATTTTAATAACAAGCACAAAGACAGAGATAGTTAACAAGCTTTTTTCAAATCACTTGATCAAAGTTTAATATGTTAAAAATGCAGCTCATAGTCTCTGAAAGTTAGCCTCTAACACAATTAGACTTGTATTCTTCTCTTTTTCTCTGTCTTAAAATAACTATTATGATAGATATGCTAGAATAGTTGATATTAGATAAGGACGACGAAATATTGATTATCAAGATGAAAAATAGAAATTTTTGTAAAATATTTTATGACTTACTAGAGAATACTTTCCAAGAACTTTTTATTGTATCGCCTTTCATTATTTTTTAAAACTACAAATCATCTCGCAATATAATTTCAACCGCGATATCTCTTATTGAACTATGTAATATTCTTAAACCCGAAGTTTATCCAAAGAGTTAATCTCATCCTAATATAAGTTTAAACAGGATTTTGATGCGACATCATCAAAAGCTCATTCCTAAATAACAGAATTCCCCAAGGTATATTTGATAAATGGAATAAATGAAAAAATTTCCGTTTACAAATATGATGAGATATAAAATTTCTCACTTACAAAGATGAAGCATGGACAGCCGTGTGATATAAAATTATAATTCTTAAAAAATTACAGATAATGATGTGTTTTTTTTGCTAGCTCTATTGTACATAAAAATTATTTTATACAATATAATTTTATGTATATATTCCCCAAATGAATATTTATCAAATAAAAAGGCATATACCATAAGATATACGCCTTCTTTATTCAATAAGGTTATTAACTATACTGAAAAACTTTACTTAACGAAGTTTTTCACAATCTAATCCTGAATACCACTTATAGAATTATTCTATTTATATTCTTATGGTGAAAATATTCATCAATAAATTTTTTTAGTTCCCACGCTACAAATTAAATTCATTAGATAAGCAACATCCAGGCTTTGTTTAAATTTTTCGATTTGTTTCATCTTAATGTGATGACTGCTATGAAAGTTCTAAGCTAATCCAATATGTAGATTTATTCCAAATGGTATTTTGATTTATCAAATAATATTTCAGACATATATACGGCAGTCTCAGTGTTTAGAATCGTGGTATCTATACTATTAAGCCTCATATAATGACAAAAAATCCGAATATGTTCATCTGTTTGATAATTCGGTAAAATCCTACTAAACAATCCTTTCGCTATATTAGAAAAGTCGCTTTGAATTTTATTTAACATGCCATCATAATCCGTGTTTATATTTACCTCAGTAATATGAGCTTCTACTAAATTTTCTACAATTTTTATAATGATTTCAAGATCCTGAACTTTTATTTGATCCTTATACAAAGGACAAATTTTCTTTCTTAAGATTCCTTTTAATTCAGAAACTATTTCATTTAAAGACTTATGATCTAGCTTCTTTAAAATTTTCATCTCTTTATCTATAAGCTCATTTATTCTTATTACTGGATCATAACTCGGTGCAAAAATATTTTTTAATGGAACATTCCATATTTTAGGATAAGAAACTATTTTGGGATTACCATATTCTAGATCGCATGGTTCATAATAAAGAATAATTCCATCCTTTAAACTTAATATCATATTGTGACGATGGTGAGGGCTGATGTCCAACTCATTGTAATATTCATTAAGTATTCTGGGTAAATCTTTCATTCCTTTACCATCCATTTTCAAATCTATCTTTTCACATATTAAAAAAGAGGTAATATGATCATTATGAAAATATTCAATATTGTATTCTTCATTATTTGGCATCTCATAAAAATATTTTAATTTATCAATGATATCCAACAACTTTTCTTTTGCTTCTTCATCGCTAATTTTTGAATTAATAAGATTCTTATATGAGTGTATTAATTCATCAATTTTTTGTCTATTTTGATTAATTATGTTATAGGGCACAAGTAGGCTGTTAAATTCAGTCCATACATCTGGATCGTATTGCCGAAGTATTGGATCTGTTTTTGATGTATAGCTATTAATTAATGAACCAACTGAGTGAGGAATCATTCTTTTCAAAACAGTAGGTTTACTTATGTTTTCTCTTATCATTTTATTCTCAGCTAACTTTTTTAATGCTTGTTTTAAGCCTGTTGTAGTTAAGGTTGATTTAACTTCCCCAACAGCTACAACAGTTTCAACGGGAATAAAGGGAGCTTCCTTATCCAGCGGTGTATAATTTTCTTCATATATAATCACATCACATTGTGTACTTACCTTGGAGTTGTCATCTATTATAAATCCTGTAGTAATACCTAAATTCATAGGAATAAACTGCCTTAAAAAATTTCTAACTAACTCTTCTCTATAAATACCAAATTCTCCTGAATGGTTAAGTCTTTGATCTTCATTTGGTCTAAATAGTTCAGTACTTCTAAAGCAAAAGTCTTCAGTGAAATTCTTAATGTGTCTATCTAGTAATTGATCGAATGTTTTACTAGCCAATTTTCATGCTCCCCTTTTATATAAAAATAATTTACGAGTTGAATCTTTTTACTGTATATGTATACCTCTATCCATAATTAACAGTTTATTATCTTTATGAACCTTATAAAAATAATACCAAAGTGAACCAATAATGGAAAGTTATAATTATTTTTTAATCAATATAATAGATACAAGTTAGGACATATATATGTAATATTTAGATGATAGTATTTATTTTGATAATGTGATCTTAGTGCATAACTGCTTTTATTTAGTAGGAACAGCACAAGCTGAGGATTACAGAAAAACATTAACTTTAGAAAAAGAGCTGTTACAAGAGATTTCATAATGATGAACCTATTATAAATTCAAACTGATAAGGGAGGGATAAACCCTCTCTTATTTATTTTGCGTCACATTATCAATTTTTTCATTCAGAAAATAGTTTTATGATATTTTAAACTTTATTCCGATAAAAGAATAGATTTCCATCAAACATAGTGAAATCCTTATCTGCAAGGCTTAAACTTCGGGTGTACACTCTTCCCATTTTTGCATGGGCTAGTTCCGTAACAAGGTCTGATGCTACGTGTCTCCCAACTGCTAAGGCCTTTTCTAAGCTGGCCCGCTGATTATCACTTTTTAATAAAAACGTAAAATTCATCTGAGAACTATAGTCAAATTCCTGTTCGAGGTCTCCATATCCTTGGGAGAGGAGGAAAATAGCTACCCCACGGCTCCTTAATTCTCGAATCATCTTTTCAAGTACTGGATGTTTAGTATTTAAATATGCATGAGCCTCATCGATTACCACAATGGTTCGTATCTCCCTTGAGCCAGTTGCTTCATCGAACATTGCATCTGGTAGCTCTAGGGCTTCCTGGTAAAGTCGTTGTAGAACAAAGAATGCAAGGAGTTCCTTAATTTTCATGTGTCCCTGTATTTTATGAAGATCCAGTACAAAGGTCTTATCTAATAACCTTTTATATGACTCCTTTCCACTCCTTGGGAGATGTTGAGAAACGTTTAATTTATGGAACAATTCGTATAACATGTCATAAGCAATACCTTCTTCTTCATAGGTGTGTGTCATATGACGAAATACAATCTCAGCATCCACTTGATTTCCATGTAAATTGTAAAGAGCCTGTAAGTAATGGAAAAGCCGAAGCGATTGCTTAGGCCCCATTTGGGATTGGAGACATGTAATACAGTCCTTTAGTTCTTCTAGGCTTCTGTCTGAAGTATCTGAAAGGGAGAAAGGATTAAAAGGTAGCCCCTCTTCATCAACTTTACATACTTCTGCACCTATCGCTTTAATATATTCCTCATTCGCAGCCACATCGCCTTTCGCAAAGTCGAGAAAGATGATGTTAGTAAGCGGTGATTGCTCTTTTGTCTGAACAGTCAGCTCCATACCAAGCTGTGTCTTACCACTATTGGACTTCCCGCAAATAGCCACGTGCTGGTTGGTCTGATGGTTATTGAAATGAATAGTTACAGGTATTTTATCTTCAGTAACACCAATGGTCCAGTTTATAGCGGGTACATTTGAAGAAGTAACTAGCTTTTGTGGCTGCTTTCCAATAGGGGCTTCTCCTATGTAGTCCCATATTAGTGGAGCATTTCCCTCTTCCTGCCGTAGTAATTCAATACCAAACTCCATAGCCTTTAAATACCATTCTTTTTTGGCTACCTGTTCAAGAATAGGAATGTTCATTTTCTCCCTAACAGCAGCCTCCAAAATTGGGTGATCAAATGTTTCAATACGAATTGCCATTTTCTTTCCTGGTAGTTTTGGGACTTCATACTCTGCTGGCAATTCCATAATTCCTTTTGCAATGGCAAAACGATAAAGGGATTTAGGGGTAATTTGCTGATGAAAACGGCGAACCCTTAAGTAATGCAGATATTCCCATGTCTCATGATTTACTAAAAAACGTTGATGTTCGGCCATCGATTTTTCTCCTTTTACATAAAGTATCCTTCTATTACATCGACCTGGTCATGTGTAGGATTATCAATCAGCAAATAGCTTCTTGCAATCTTTGGATTTAACATTGCTTTTTGTTGCGATGTTATCTCCGAATCCGTACTTAATAATATTGTTTGCTTTGAAGAGTACGGAAGGTAAATACTATGTAAGTGCCGTCTATGCGTTTGATCTAGCCTTCCCTCAACCGTATCAATTACTACTCCAAACTCGCGATCTGACGCTCGAGTTAAAGCGGATAATACGCACATAGCATATATCTGCTTTTGGCCTGAACTTAACATGTCTTTATGGATGATTTCCCCATATGGATCCTCAAATGTAATTTCAAAAGTGTCCTCATGAATTGAGAAATTCCGATAATAACCATTGGCTTTGTTAATCATCTCACAGAAACTTTCTCGAAAGAAATCAAGCACTTCATTGGCTTTAGCACGTTTTAACATTGTTAAATAGGAGCTAACGATATTCTGAATTTTTTCGATTTTTTCGATTTGTACAGTTAGACGTTCATTTCCGCTCACTTCTTTCTTGAGCTGATTTTCTTCTTCCTGGAGTGTTTTTATTTCATCTTTACACTCCTGTACCAATCCATTGATTTCCTCCAACTTCTGTTGCAATGATCCGTGTTTTTCCAATAAATTTTCTAGGGCCTTTTCTTGTTGGGTAAGTTGTGTACCAGTTGGTAATCCTTTTAATATCCGTTTTATTTCTTCGATCCTTATTTGGTTTTCTATATATGACTTCTTGAGATGAGCTAAAAGCGGATTATTTTGCCGAGCCTTTTCTATCTCCTCACCAATTTCCTCCGTTAAGTATTGGCGATCCACGTGAGATAACACTTCATAGTGAAGAGAAATGATTTTCTCCGATACCTTCTTGTCACATAAAATATCCATCAGCAATGAAGAAAGACAAGATTTCTGTTCGGGTAGTAACGGAGGTATAATAGATGAATGGTCAAGTATTTTTAAGGCCTTATTTGCTTGTTCTAACTTGTCTTCTCGTACTTTCTCTGACTTGGCCCTTTCCTCCTCTTCTCCTAATCGCTTTTCAATCTTTTGAAGTATAGGCATTAGTATCATAAAAGGTAGATGCTCGGTAGTGTTTTCTAATGCTTCTAACTCATTCTCTTCCAATCTCGCTCGACATTCTTCAAGTTCCTTTTCAAGGAGCGGTCGTTCTTTAGTAGAAGGGAGTCCATATTCTGAAACCCACCTTGTAGCTGATTTTATTTCTTTTAAAAGAGATTCATTTTCTGCCAACAGTTTTTTTCGATCCTTTTCAAACCTTTGCAAGGCTGCCTTGGAACGATGTTGTTTTCCAGATAACTCTAACAAATCGGCCATAGATTTAGAGCTTGTTTCTTTAGCCATCTGTTCTTTAATGGTCTCTAACGTATCATGTAATTTTTTGTGAATGTTAATATTCAACACATCACCAATAGCTTCGCCCATTGCTTCATTCATGTTGGAAGCTTCTGCGAGTCTGCGAACTTTTTCTCCGTCAAAAATAAAAAATTTACTCACATCAACAGGTATCAATCGATTTATAAAGTTTTGAAATTCAATCGAATCTTTGTATTGCTCCTGTTCAAAACCGTTAATGGTAACAGTTATATTTTCATCCATCACTCTCCGTTGCTGAAAGTGCCATTCACGTTTCACTGTAAGGGTGTCATGTCCACCTTTTCTCTTAAATAGAAGAAATGAGACTTTAACCGAAGATTTACGCTTTCCTTCAAAAAAAGCCCGGTTATTTAAGCGTTTTCCAATTATTTCATGATATTGGTTACGATTCTTTAGAGATGGTGCGTACTTACCAAATAAGACTAGGTTAATGCCATCTAAAAATGTTGACTTGCCAGCACCATTCTCTCCTCCGATCAAAATGATGTTTCTTCCAGACTCAAAGTCGACGGCTAATGGTATTTTTACATCTCCATAAAAACTACCGAAGTTTTGAAACTCTATTTCCGTGTAATACACTATATCTCTCCTTTTTCATAAGATTCAATTACAGCTAGCATTGCCTTAAAAATGCCACTTCTAGAACTTTTCAATGTGTAAGAATGCTCAATGTCTAGCAGTTCCTCATACAAAGAAGATTCGATCCCAGACTTTTCACACATACCTTGCAAAAATTCTTTTTCAAGCGATATACTTGGTGACTCCCGCTCAAACCAGTTTTCCTCATAGATATCATTTTGAGCCAAATGAATCACTCCTTAAATTAAGATTTAATGGTTATAATATCCAAATAATTGTATTTAGATACAATATCTTTGTAATAATCACCAAAAATATCCAATAAAAAAAAGCTTCTATAACTTTCTTAAATAAACTTTTGAAATATTTCTACAAGCTAATCTCGTAAAATGATGCTAAAAAATATGAAGCCAAACTCTTTTTCATGTCGAAACTTATTTTCTAAATGCATAAAAAAAGCCTAAGGAATCTTAAACCCTAGGCGAATTACTCTTTATAATTATTTTAAAGATACCATCAAATCCTAAATCTCTTCTATTTCACATGTCATTAGCCCATGTTTAAAGACTAAATTGATAAACTTAAAAATACATAAAAACCATACTAAGACCGACCCTTCTTAACAATGTCTACCTAAACAAAAAAAACATTGACTAAGGCTTAGCCAATGTTTTTTACTTGTTGGGTTCTTTATTTTACCTATCGGTCATTCTTTAATATAAATAAAGTCTTTAATATTCAATAAATATTGTATTATTCTAAATCGATATAATACTTATCATCTTCAATGATTTTCTTTAAAAATTCTTCTAAGGAATCCGCGATTTTTATATCATCATAATAAATAGCATTATTTTGCTCTTCACTTATTTCTATTAGTAGCAACGCGCTTTCATTAGCTTCAAAAAATATTAATTTATCCTCCTCCAGATCTTCGTAAACTTCTATATCAGGATAAAATTCAAAATCATTAACTTTTAATCTAGCATCTCTGATAGAAGAAGGCCCCATAATACGATTGATATTATATTCTGATCTTTGAAGGAAGCCATAACCAACCTCTAAAAGAAACTTCTTTAATTCAAAAGGGAACTTTAACTCTAATGTTCCTTCTACCTCTTCAATATCATTTTTACTTACAGGATAAAATTGATTATCTTTTTGATTCTTAACAAAATCGTATCTCATAATTTAATTATCTCCTTTAAATAATTCATTAGCCGGTGATCCCGTACCATGTATACCAGACTGATGTTCATTTGGAAATTTTGCAGGGTGTATATTCCACCATTCATGTTCTCCACGAAAGCTATTTTCAATTATATGATGTGCATCGTATTTATCACCTTTTCTTCTAACTGGTTCACCTGTATTCTCTGAAATAATATCTTCACTGTAAGTGGGCCATTTTTGTCCCGTTTTTATCTCCCATTCCTCAATGAGTTTATCTTTAATTTTATTAAATGCCCGTCGATGCTTCCGGGTTTCTATAGGAGAAAGTTTTTGATATTCCTTATTTCTTAACGCTTCTTTAAGCTTCTCTATTTGGTTTTTTGACAGTTTTCTCGATGTTCTTGTTTCAACATCCTTAATATACCTCTTTATTAAGTCAGAATTAATCTTGACACCAGTACCGCTATATCTGTTAGTATTATTTTCTACTACCGAAATCAAATGTGTTGTTTTATCAATTTTTGAATCTTCTTTTAAAGATTCAACCTGGCTATTTTCCATCTTACTAACATGGGTCGGATCCTTCTTTATAAACCTTCCTCTAGCATCACGCCAACGTTTTCCGTCAAAGTAGTCTTTCCCCATAAAATGCATCGTATCTTTAGCCGTACTCTTCAACACATCCCGTACAGTTTGCTGCGCAAAGTCTACACTCACACCCACTGGTGCTTCCTGCGGCAAGAACCTCGGTACTTTCGCATCTAATACAGCATCATACATTTTTTTGGCTTTATCAATACCAGCTGCTGGCATTTTTCGCATCGCCTGCTGAATGTCTTTTCCATATTGAGTCACTTTACTTGTACGAACTACGTTGCGCATATCATTGAACTTTTTCATGACTGCCTGTGCACTTTTTTCGACAAGCTGAGTGGATGCTTTTGCAGCAAGTAAACCGCCTGCTGCAATCCCCAAGGATTGAAACAAACTAGCCTGCTGCTCTTCTTTAGTAAGCTTATTTCCTAGTAAGTCCTTCCCCATTGTATACTCATACATGCCATTTGTTAAGACAAGTCCATACAATCCTTTTTCTGTTTGTTCAAGCACTTTAAAAGCTTTAGGTGTTTGGTGAAGGGCCATTGCATGATGCGCAGCACTCATGCCTTTTGCCGTTTTGTAGACAACGCTGCCGCCTTTTACCGCTCGTCCTGCCCAGCCTACGAACGGGATGAATCCAGCTGCTGCCATTGCTCCAGCCGTGACTCGCTGGGTAGCAGACAGTTTCTTATGCGTAACCGGATCGACTCCGTCTGCGGCTCGTTTAAAATCATAATATCCAGTAAGTTCTCCTGCAATATCTAGGCCTTTTTCATACCACGGCTTATTGGCTTGAATTTGTCTTTGTCTCTCAGCTTCAATGGCTGCTTTTCTTTCTTTAACTTCTTGTTTTTGTTCAGCTTTTCCTTCTACATAACCTGAAGCGACTTTATCAATTTGCTGCTGTGTTTTGTATGCTTCGCTATTTTTGTAAGCTTTGGCATCAAAAGTGAGCTGATAAGCGCTTCCGCCTTGAGAAGTCAGCTGTTCCAAACCATTTACGCTAAATTGAACGGATTCATAGAAAGAATTCAACATTTCATATTCACTTGAAAGTTGATTATCTAGTTCTTCTACTGCGGTAATAGTTTCTGTTCTTTTTTTCTCAGCAGCGCTTAACTCATCTTCAAAGGCCTCTGTGGAAAACGGTGTAATATGTATAATATCTTCAATATTGCTTAAAACCGCTTCAAGTTCAGTGTGTTGCTGTTCGACCATTTGCTTAGAGCGATCATTAGCAACAACCAGCTCTTGCTCTAAAAACGATACGTCTACAACCGTATCTCCTTTTAATTTAGCTTGTTCCGCATAATCTGCAATACTATTAAAATAGGATTGATGCGAAGACACAAGGCTTCTCCAATGGTTGACCATATCTACTTGTGATGTATAAAAGCCTTTTATACTGTCGGCACCTTTCCCTTGAAATTCATGATCCAGTGTAGCCACGGCATGAAGGGCTTTTTTTAATGCATCTAGCTGTCCATCAAATGCTTTGTACGCCTGCACTCTGTCTTTTGCATAAGTTAAAAGCGTACTGGCTTCATATACTTTTCCCATTACATACCCTCTTTTATTTTATGATTAATATATCTCTGGTTTGAGATTTCCCTCTATTATCCATTATAAAACTACTAATACACTATCTAAATAGGATAATAATCTCTTTTATAAGCTTGTTGATTCATTAAAAAGGATATAACTTCAAAATAAAAGAGGATAGTCATAGGTACAAATATTTATCTCTATTTTATATTGTGTATAAAAACATCATGCTTCATTTTTAACTTCAGCTCAGCTTTTTAATTATAAAAATTCTCTCCCCTATCTAAAAATAACTCTTTTTTGACACTTCGTGATTTAATAAGTAGCCATTAGATAATTCAAATTATCTATTTTCCTTTTCATTGTAGAAGAAATGCGATTTTTAACATTTTTTTAGTTACATTGCATTATGTGGATAATTATATAGACAAGATTAACAATCGAGGCTACCATGCTAATAAAACTCACTTAATTAATTATTCTTACTTTATATAATTCCTAGTTATATATTTATGAATTTTTTTTACAATTTTAACGTTACTTGGTGTAAGATTAAAATTGTGCATTTTAATGTTTACAATTAACAGGAGGTCAACTATGCAGAATATGCAGAAATGGTTTGGAAATAAACCTACAATGTCACAAAGTGCAGTAAAATCTAAGTATGAGAAATTACTTATTCATGCCGAACATAATATCCTTAGTCTGGATGAAATTATACTAAAAGTTATTGAGGCTGAGTTTGACAAGAAAAGTGGAAAAGAAGTAGATGGCATACTTGTGCTTACTAACTATAGATTGTTATTTATCACTAAACACGAACATCGTGCTTTTGAGTATAAGGATATTAATGATATGAATATCCAAGCCGATGAAAAAGACAAAAATGAGTGGAAGTTAACCATATTTGTGGGCTATACTTCTCAAAAATTTGATGATATTAAAAAGAATGATGATACTCAAGAATTTTTAGATATTTTGGAAGAGAAGATTTTAAATCCTAATATTAATATTCTCACAACTGTTACCCATAACTTTGATTATTTCCTACATGCTGAAAGGTTAAATGAACTCAAAGAAGTTAATATCAAAACTACTGCGTTCCTTATGAAACGTGATGATATGGGATTTTCTAAAAATGGCAGTAGATTATTAAAAGAAAAACATCCTGATGCTCCCCTTATTATAGAGGGTCACTATCGTGAAAAAGATAAAAAAGGTAACTTTATTGTTGTTGATAAGCTTGTTTATCTTTATGAATATGACAATGAGCATAGAAAAGCTAAAAAAGTTTTTTCATGGCCCTTCTCATTTTTTAATGGTATGATTATTGATCATTTTGCTCTCAAAACTGAGATCGCAGGTGATGAAGGTAGACTTATACTAAACAATTCCGGGAAAAAATTTGAATCCTTACTGTCTGAAGAGGGAGTTTCCTTTAAAATAAAAACTCGAAAATGGTATCAAAAAATTCTAGGTTTCCGTAGCGGGAAATGGTGGAAAAGATCAATTGCATCTCTTACTTATCTTTTTGTTCTACTAATTGCTAGTATCATTATATTCGGTGAAGACCCCCAGGAAACTAAGACCTCTAAGCCTAACAAAAATAATGAAAGTGTTGAAGTGAGTTCAAAAGAGAACGAAGAAACTAAGAAATTAGATCAAGAAAAAGATAAAAAAGAAGAAACTGCTCGCCTTGCAGAGGAACAACGTAAGAAAGAAGAAGAAGCTAAGAGATTAGCTGAAGAAAAACAAAAACAAGAAGAGGCAGCTCGCCTTGCAGAGGAACAACGTAAGAAAGAAGAAGAAGCTAAAAGATTAGCTGAAGAAAAACAAAAGCAAGAAGAGGCAGCTCGTCTTGCTGAAGAACAACGTCAACAAGCGGCAAACAACGTTTTTTACAAAAATTGTACTGCAGTACGTGAAGCTAATGCAGCACCAATTCATAAAGGTGAACCTGGATATGCTAGACACTTAGATCGTGATGGAGATGGAATTGCTTGCGATCAATAATAATCCGGGAAGTAATAGAAACTTTAGCTCAAGCGGTTTATTTCATAAATTTTATAAATAGTTAAAGCTAAAATAAAAACAGAGCAAGTACGACTGCTCTGTTTTTATTTTTTATCATGCCCTGTGTCTTATCTCTATAATAATATAACCTGGATGAATAACATACTTTTCAATGTTTTATTTTCTCGTCACACAGCTTTTTCCTAAACAATAAACGCCGGAGGACTGTAAAGTATACTCCTCTCTACCATCATACTTATAATGAAAAAATGATAAGCTTAACGAGTTAAAAAATCATGTTTAGGAAATGATTATTTTTCTTTATTAAATAACCTAGGGTTCTTTGATGAGAATTTAAAAAAATAAATAATCTACTTAATAAATACGGCATACTATCACATCTTAAAATCATGTCATTCTACAAAAGAAAAGCTACATTCACCCCAAAAATAACGGTCACACTCTGGTCATATTTTGGTCATACACTATAGAAAATCAAGGGAAACTATAGTTCATTTAAATTTCAAAAACCCCCTTGAACCCTTGATATAGAGGTATTTCTGAACATACTAGAAAACTACAGGAAATTTCATTTTCCACGCTGGCAGCGTAGCAGTCACTCAAACCACTTTCCTCTCCCCCAACCAAAACAACCGCTAGCTCCCCAAAAGGAACTAGCGGTTATTCATAATCTCTCAGAAACCATTCACTCTTCCACCGGCTTCTGCTCATCTGTTAACGTATCAATTTTAGTAATTTGAAGTTTGTCTTTGCCAGCAGCTTTCACATGGTAAATTCGTTCTTTTTTAAACTGCGTGCTCGCGTCATATGAATCAGTGAACGTGTACACTTCGTTTGTATAAATGCTGTAGGTTCCGTCATCATGTGACTCTGTTTTTGTCACTAAAAATTGATCGTTAGCAAACGATACGTTTTTGCCGGCGAGTGATGTGATATAGCTTTTTAACTGTTTATACACTGGCTGATTCGAGTCGATATAGGGTGCCATCCCACTAAAGTCTCCGCTGTTTAAACTTGAAAAGTAAGCAGCTTTATAGGAGATAAAAAAGTTTTCAAGCTCCGTTTTGCTTACAGAATCTGGTTTGACATCTTCATTTTTTAACGGCTTCGTGCTGGGCGTTTCTTTTATATCTGAGCTTGTTTCTGCCGTTTGATTATCACGATTCATATATACAATCGTCAGCAATAAGACCATAACAATAGCGCCTCCTATTAAAATAGGAAAAGTGCGTCTTGATGATTGCTGCTTTTTGAGCACAGGAAAGTCTGCGTAGGCTGGCAGCGTAACAGGTTCTATATCTACCTTTAACCGAGCTAACGGCTTTGGCATCTCCGTGCTTTTTATACTGTTAAGCGGCTGAAGTGCTAAAAATTCTTCGTAGGTAACAATAAACTCGTTTACTGCTATTCCTTTATACATGCCGTAAATTCGGTTCCATAGCTCTTGACACCGAGTATCCTTTATATCTTCACTCAGTTCGTTAAAAAATGGTCGTGATTTTTTAATAAAAGCCGCTAACCACGTTTGATGAGCGTCGACTTTGTGGACTGCATGTAGGTCGTTAAGTGATTGCTTTAACTTGGCGTGTTCATTTGCAACGTTTTGGCTAATGACTTCCATAGTGCGTTGCGTTTCTTTCAGCACGGTAGAAAGGCTCTTACTCATTTTTTCTTGCAAGGCATCAAACTGGCTGCGAACATCAGGCCAGTGCAGTTCGAGTAATTGTTTTTGTGCATTTGTTGCTTTTCGGATACTTTCATTTAGCTCATGCTGTTTTGTGCGAAAGGCGGTCGTTTTTTGTTTGGTCACTACTTTATTTTTGCTTAGCTGATGCCATTCTTGCTTTAAGCTCTTGTCTTCTTCGAGTACTGTAGCTATCGCTTGTTTTACATGTTCATGCTTTTTTTGAAAGTCAACGAACGCTGACAAATACGTATTCCAGTTTTCCTTCATTTCTTTTAACGATGACGTGTTAGCGTGTCTTTCTGTTAGTTGAAAAAAGTCGTTTCTAAACGCTACCATATCAGCTTCAGAAATGAGTTCTTTTCCGAAAAGCTCTGTAACACTTCTATGTATGCTTGTTAACTGTTGGAGCTGTTTCACATTGCTTTGACGCTTTTTTATGTACTCTGGATAACCGCTCGAAAGAAACGTCACCATTGTATATTCACTATTGTTCATATTGTACTCTGTCCGTTCTTTTTCCAGTTCGTCATACACTTTCTGCAGCTGACGTTCTACTATGGAGAGGGATTTTTCTTTATCCATCCCGTCTACTTCTTCTTTTAGTATGTTTAAAGATTCCGTTTCTTCAATAAGAAATGTTTTTTCTTTATATAGCTGTATCCACCTTTCTAGTAAATGTGCTGCTGATTCATTCCAGTGGCTTGTATTCATCGTTTGCTTCACCTGTTGTTTTTATTTTTATCCTTTCTTAACTATACAGGAATTGAACAGAAATTCTATTACAGTTTTATTACTCTTGAAAAATCAGGTTCAAGCTTTCTAGAACCGCTTCTAACGTTTGTTTATCTCCTTGATCGTAGCTGTGTGCCACAAGCACTACGGTTGTAAATACGGCTTTCCATTTTGCAAGCCTGTGCGTTTCTTCATCTACTTCTCCGTATTCTTTGAAAAAACGAGCTCTTCCTTTAGATGGTAGGAAGCTATAGGCAATCGCTAGGTCAACTGCCGGATGACCAATATGAACGTCTCCCCAGTCAATAATGCCTGAAACCATATTGGTTTGATCAACAATCATGTTCTTAATATGAATATCTCCGTGAACTAGTACATGTTTTTCTTGATACTTAATTTCTTGTATGTCATTTACATAGTCTTCAAGAACTCCTTGGTTAGAATAAAGGTTATGCTCTTTCATTTGCTCAACATATTTCTCTAGCGCAGGCTTTCGCTTCATCATATCAAGCCGATTTAGCTCATCAAACGGCACGCCAAGCTCTTGCGCTTTTAGATGAGGATAGTGATGTAGCGCACGAAGAAACCTTGCTAGTACAGAAGCCGATTGTACACGCTCTTCTTCTGTTAATCTTGCAGGCGGAGTTCCTTGCACGTAGTGATAGCCCGTAAACGGCCAAGGATAGCCTGCATTCGGCTTACCGAAAAAAATGGGCTCTGCAATCGATAGAGGCAGCTGAGAAGCAAGACTTGGTAAAAGCTGATTTTCTGTTTTTAATAGTCTCACTGCGAGTTCTCTTCTTGGAAACCGAAACACAAAGCGGTCGTTTACTTGATAAACCGTATTGTCAAAGCCGTAGCCAAGCAGCGAAATTGTAGCGGGCGCAAGTTCTGGAAACTGCGTCTCGATTAGCGTTTTGGCAAGCGCTGATGATACGATTTGTTCTGCATCCCATGCATTTGGCACTGTGATCACCTTTCTTTAACGTTTAGTTTGTATGTTATGTAAAAGTATATTATAAATGATTTTGACCATAAAAACCCTCTGACGCAAAGCCAGAGGGTTTCAGTAAATATATAAATAAGATAGGATGCCTTAGAACGGCACACTACGCCTCTAAGTTAGTAGCCTACGGTACGTTTACTACTTAATACGTACACCAAAATACCTTATCGGCTGTTTCTTCAACATGCTCCATCTTAATAAAGTTCAATAAAAGATCCGTTTGGTCATTTCCTGTATACTCATCTTGGTCAACATTATAAAATTGAATAAGCTCGACCTTGTACATACCGTTTTTAATATCAATTCTATACTTAGAACAGTTTTGATCAGGCACAGACTGATCTTCAAACTGGGCGGCCATCGTAAGGCAGTCATAATCTACGAGATAAAGCTGATGATTGGTTACATTTATATAACCTGTTGCTTTTCTAAAGTATGTACCAATATCCGACTCTGTTCCAATCTTCACTTCTACGTTCCAGGAGTGTTCAATTCCTTCTTCTGTCATTTGACATACTAGGATATTTCTCTTTTTCATTTCACTGCCAAAATGGTTCAAAAGCTGATCTAGCTCCCAATCCTCATCGACAAATGATTGATATTCTTTTGCATTGGCCACTCCGATAAAATTGGTATCGCCAAAATCCATAGAAAATTTCATTTTATCTCCTCTGCTCTTTAAAGTAATTTTTATTATCCATTAACATATATCCGCAAACTTCTTACACGCTTTCTCTAACTCTTCTTTTTTAGCAAGCTGACAAACCCACTCTTCAGGAATACCATCCAGCTCATAATATACTCCTGCCATAGTACCTGTAATAAAGCCTATTGTGTCTGTGTCTTCTCCCAAATTCACAGCAGTGAGTACAGCTTCTTTGTAGTCATCACTTTGCAGAAAAGACCAAAGAGATGCTTCTAGCGAGCTGACGACGTATCCGGTTGACCCGATTTCCTTTCTCGCTGCGTGCGGCAAGCTTAGGTTTAACACTCGTTCATACGCAGTGAACTCTGCTTCATACTCCGTACCTGTTAGCTGCTTTTGACAGAGATTTACCGCTTTTTCATATGCTTTAAAAGGCTCGTCGCCGTCAAGAAGGCGAATAAGCAGCTCCACGTATATAATGCAGCCAAGAGTAGAGCGCATATGGCGGTGCGTGACGTGCGCAATTCTTTCTATTGCTTCTTTTCTTTTTGTAAAGCTAGGTTCATCACATAGTGTAAACGCAAGCGGTGAGATACGCATAAGCGCTCCGTTTCCGTTGTCGTATTCAGCGCTTCCTCCCCACTCTTCTTTAGGAAGCCCGCTTTTATAGCGGCGAATCGCTTCGCTTGTTGCGATGCCAATATCAAACATTTCTCCGTACGGCGTCCAGTAGCCATCCGACCAATAGCTCTCAAACTTTTGCATCAAATCATATTCATCTTGTTTTTCTAGTAGATTATCAATCAAGCACATCGTCAGAGATGTATCATCTGACCACGTTCCTTCAGGCTGGTTATACGTACCGTAGCCGGTCATAGTTGTGATCCGAAATGAATCGCGTTTTTTAAACTCAACTGGAACGCCTAAAGCGTCTCCGACAGCTCCTCCTAGAATTGTAGAAAGGACTTTTTTATGTAGCGTCATGCAATCAACTCCTTTCTATTATTGTAATTGTTTGATTTTGGAATTTGCAAGAGATCTCTTGCCTAGATGCTTTTTCTTCTTTATAAAATAGGAAGAAATATAAAGACATTCCCTCGTACTTCTCTAAAAACAATTGACCAACAAGAACAAATGTTCTACAGTAAATATATGGAGGTAAAAACGATGAGACCTGAACTTACAAAAGATTTACCCATCAAAGACTTTACCGATTTTTACTGGCTCAAAACCGAGCTGCAGCAATTTTGCCGAGAAAACAACATGAGCCCGTCTGGATCTAAAATGGAACTTTCAAAAAGAATTGAAGTGTTTTTAACAACCGGTGACACTCAACAATCAAAATCACCTTCTAAAAGACGCTCGTCCTCTAAAACATAAGCGCCGCTAACATTAGATACCTTCATTGGGGAAAATCACCGCTGCAGTCAAAAAGTACGGACTTTTTTTAAAGACGCCATTCATCCTACGTTTCATTTTTCCACATATATTCAAAACTACTTTAAAGAAAATGTAGGGAAAACCTATCGAGATGTGGTAAAAGCGTGGCATGAAGAAGAAAAACGAAAAAAGCAGCCTTCTTATCAAAAAGAAATTGCGCCTGAGTTTGAATACAACCGCTTTATTCGCGATTTTTTTAAGGATCCGAAAAACAATGGAAAAAGCCGCGATGATGCAATTGCGGCGTGGAAGCATTTAAAAGTTCAGCCTGGAAGCAATCAATACCGCTCTTAAATCAAACTCTACATATAAAGACCATTAAAACACCACCTCAAGAAAAGGTGGTGTTTGTGCACGCCTGTAGATTTCTTCACATACGCATGTGCTGTTTGTTGCAGCGTAAAATCTTTAGCTATAAACGGACTCTTTTTTAATTAAACCAAGCGTCTGTGAAGTAGACGCATGAATTTCGTTAAAGAAGTCTGGATGATCAACTAACGACATGCCATAGGAAGGAATCATTTCTTTTATCTTTGGCTCCCACTTGTTCATGTTTTCTGGGAAGCATTTTTCCAATACTTCAAGCATAACGTGAACCGCCGTCGATGCACCAGGCGAAGCGCCAAGAAGTGCAGCAACCGAACCATCAGCGGCACTTACAACTTCTGTACCAAACTGAAGCGTTCCTTTTCCTCCGGCTTCCGTGTCTTTGATTACCTGCACACGCTGGCCTGCTACAACGATATCCCAGTCTTCGCTTTTCGCGTTCGGGATAAACTCACGCAGTTCTTCTACACGTTTTTCATTTGATAACAGCACTTGCTGAATTAAATATTTTGTTAACGCCATTTCTTTGACGCCTGCTGCTAGCATGGTTAAAATATTATTCGGCTTTACAGAACTGATTAAATCCAGGTTTGAACCTGTTTTTAAGAATTTTGGTGAAAAGCCGGCAAATGGACCAAACAACAGCGTCTTTTTGTTGTCAATATAGCGTGTATCAAGGTGCGGAACTGACATTGGCGGAGCTCCGACTTTGGCTTTTCCGTATACTTTCCCGTGGTGCTGCGCAATTACTTCAGGGTTATTGCATACCATAAATAATCCGCTTACCGGGAATCCTCCAATATGCTTGGATTCAGGAATACCTGTTTTTTGAAGTAAAGGCAAGCTTCCGCCTCCACCTCCTATAAAGATGAACTTTGCCGTGTGGTACTCAACTTTGCCGCTGTCTACATCTGCGACTTTTACTTCCCACATACCGTCACTTTTACGTTTAATATCTTTTACACTTCGTTTGTAATGAACGTGAACCCCTTTATTCTTCAGGTGGTCAAACAACATGCGTGTTAAAGCACCAAAGTTTACGTCTGTTCCCGAATCAATTTTAGTTGCGGCAATCGGTTCATTTGACGTGCGCCCCTTCATGATTAACGGAATCCATTCTTTTAGTTTGTCAGGACTGTCGGAATACTCCATTCCTTGAAACAACGGATTGTTTGACAGCGCTTCAAAACGCTTTTTCAGAAACGATACATTTTTTTCCCCTTGTACCAAACTCATATGCGGAATTGGCATGATAAAATCTTGCGGATTGCGAATCAACTTGCTGCTTACCAGATAAGACCAAAACTGTCTTGACAGCTGAAACTGCTCGTTAATTCGGATCGCTTTCGTTATATCTATAGATCCATCAGCTTTTTCTGATGTATAGTTTAGTTCGCACAGCGCAGAATGGCCCGTCCCTGCATTATTCCATTCGTTCGAGCTTTCTTCCCCTGCGTCTGCGAGTTTTTCAAATACTTTAATGTCCCATTCAGGTGCTAACTCTTTGAGTAATGATCCCAAAGTTGCGCTCATGACTCCGGCACCAATTAAGATAACGTCTGTTTTTTTCTGTACGTTGCTCATTATAACCTTCCTCATCCCCTATATTTGTAAAAAGATGTAGGCGCTCCTGCTTACGTAGTAAAAAAATTCAGGTGCGACCTAAGAACACACCTTTTTCTGTCTCACTTATAACTATATCACAGTATAATTGTCTGATGATTATAAACTATTCAAAAATGATAAAAAAGTGAGAAAATCGCCCACAAATTCCAAAAAACTTATTAAATTCCGTCTGCATTTTCTTTTATTAGTAAACTTTTATACCTACTTCTAAGTGGTAAAGCATTGATTAATAAAATAACAAACTATTCCAAAAATTCAGCTTAAAAACCAAAATAACTGCCTTGAAAATTTCACCTACTATAACTATACTCAGCCCAAAGAACAATCAGCACTATAAATAGAAAAGCCTTCATTCTTTTTGACTAGTTATACGTAGATGTATTCATATATGTATAGAGCACCAGCTCATCCAGGTTCATTTTTAGAAAAATAAGTATATATTGCAATGGCTAATTTTCAGCCCATATTGCAAGTTACAATATCTATGTCATATAACATACCATGAAATAAGTGAATAAGTAAATGATTATTCAGAAATTTATGTTATAAAACCTAACATGTATGTTGACTTTTACATAAACTATATTTAAATATTTAAAAGAAAACCCTCCAAATTTTGACGAGTGACATATTGTTATACGCTTGAGCATTTTTTTGATGAAGTATTTCCCCTTAGAGACTTTAGCAAATCAACGTGCACTTACAAAAAGCTTTTCAATCATGTAATTTACTTAAAAAATCCGTAAACGTATCTGCGATGTAAAATAAATTGCTCCTTGCACGTTCTTCCACTTGTTCTTCAGTTAAACCTTTCTCTTGCATTAACACTTCTTTTTCAGGGGCATTTTCGTGTTCCCAAAATAACACAATCGGGTTGTCTATATTATTTTTATAATCTACACAAATTAAATTTCCAGCGGGATCATTCGCAATGGGAAAAACCTTTTTAGGAAGCATAGGTTTATATAGTTCATATTTTTTAACAATGTACTCACTGCTTTCCTTATTAAAGCTAAATAAACTACCAAAACAATGCTCTACGTTGCCTACATTAAATTCTTCTGGTAATACGCTAGCACCTCCATTTATTTTTACACAATCAATATAATCTTTAGGTAAGTGGAATCCTAATTGCCTTCCACTTTCTTCAACCTCATTTTCTGATACTTCTCGATCAACATATTCCCACTCTAAATCTTTTCTCATCTAATTCCTCCTTATAAATACGGATTATTCCATAACTCCAATCAGAAATGGATATTTAATTCTTCACGAATCGATTTTTCTAAATATTCTTCAAAGCTTCCTGCTATAACTTTTTTTCCGCCAAAGTCAAAATCAACTATGACGATTTCTTTATTAGGGTATTGAAAGCCTACTGGATTTCCCGCACTGTCTACTCCAATCACAACAAAATGCTCGTATCCTTGAGGCAACATATTTCTGAACTGTAGAGATTTATCTACAAATGACGGTGTAGACACAAACTCTGCCTCTCTTAACCCTAAAACAACCGCTTCACCAATTGCCCCCGAACCATACCTCAAAAGAAATTTTTTAAAGTCCTCTGGAAGTTTCACTTTTAGCTTCGCTTCAGCTTGTGTCACTTCCTCACTAGTAACAGCACCGCCAAAAGCTTCAGGGTACATTTCCAACTCTTGGTCCACTGCTTTTAATAATTCGATCTTCATTCCATTCCTTCCCTTTCTGTAGATGATGATTTAATTCTTTTTTGTACATACTTTTGTTATCTTTGTAAACGCAGGCTAGAAATTAAATCTTCTAAGGAGTTTGCAATTTCTTTAAAACAACCTCGTTCAAAATCTTCTAATTCGATTTTGCCGCTGATGTTATGGATCACAACTACCAAACCATTGCCTTCTATACCTATAGGAACCTTATCAAGCTTATCGTGATTTCTTTTATATCCCTTTAAATTCCTTTCAAACGTATCCAATTCAATATTCGGTAATACAGCCTCTAACGTAATGTAATGCCCATCCATAAAACCATCTAACTCTGCAAACCAGTAGGAATTAAAATAGCAGTCAATTGAAGAATGAAATGTAATATCAAACCTTTCTTCAAGTGGTGTTATATCGCTATGATTATTTTTTGAACAGGGTTCCATAAAATTTCTTCGTCTTCATCCACTTCCCCTTGGTAAATCATTAAGACTCATATATTGCTAATAGCATTCAAGCTCTCATTGTCTTTGTATATAAATCTCTATTTAAAATAAGCACAATCCAAAAGAATGCTCTTTTAATGTCTTTAGTTCTCTATGTTGTTACCTAATAACTCAAATCCCGTATTAAACCGAGATTAATTTTACTATTTTGGTACATAGGTGTAATGACTAATTCCGCAAAATCACCCGTTTTGATTACTTCATTAATCAACTGCTTTAGTTCTGTAAAATCAATATGTCTTCTATTTAAGCCGTGGTTATAAATTGTAAACTCATGAATTAATCGCAAACCTTCCCCTGTTTTTTGTTTATCACTAGACAATACTCCTTTTGTGCATGATGAATTATTATTCAATTAGTACCTTGTTAGCAAGAACCCATCCATTTAATCCGTATGAAGCTTATAGTTTGTAGTAATGGTCATTATTTCCTTTAATATAATTAATCAGTTCCTCAATATGCTCATAGTCCATTGGCCAACAATAATCTTTTGATTGATCTAACAATGTTTTATTATCTAAAGCAAACGAATTAACATCTCCTTCAGCTATATCTAAAAGTATGGTTTTCAAAATGAAAAGCAAAAAATCTTTAAACAGAATGTTTACTTGTTTTTCTTTTTCTGTCATCACTTTCACTTCTACTTTTAAACGCTCAAAATCTATTTGACAATTTAAAATTTTACTATCTCTACATTTTGTAGTCCTACTATTACTTTATTCATTCGTGCCAATAAATCTTTTATTTCGTCTAATGTTAGCTCGTCTTGCGCTTCTTTTAGGTCAAATTTCCCTAACCTCCCTGTTATACCTCTAATGCGCCCAACGAAAACTTGCTCATGGGTAATTGCAATTTCTCCAATAGCAGTATCCACAATAAAATCTTCTACCTCGCCTAAATTATCAAATTCATCCGTAAAACAATTAGCTCTACCCATTTTTGCTCGATTCTTGGATCATTATCATCTAGTAACACTCGTGCACCTAAGACTGCTCTCACTTTTCCCTCAAACATTGTGAACATCTCCATTTTAATTTTGCATCTTGCACTGCTTCGTCTCACTCAAATATCAGCTGATTCAATATAATTTAAAGTAAAAAACCTCGAAAGGCATTTAGCCAATCAAGGTTATTAAACTTACTTTATTCCTACTCAAAATCCTCGTATATTCTTAGCTTACACTATATCCTTTTTAAAGTCACAGCTAATATTATGCTCAGAAGCAGGCTTTGTACGAACATTTTGTGCGAACATGATGACTTTTTAATATCTATATATCTACTAATATCCTCATTCAATATAGAGATTATCTCTTAGTTACATAAAGTCTTTGTTTGATGTCCTTGAGATCGGTACCAGTTTATACAACACAGCTAGATTTTTGTCAGTAATTTGAAACTTAATAGTGAGGTCATAAAGCTATGTGACTTAGTTACCCATTAAAATAATGGAGTGCCTTTTTTAGTTAATTATTAAAAATTATACACATAAACTGCGTTTCACTTCTGCCAATAAACCTGTCAGCTCAGTTTTCTCTGGTTTATTCTCCACTTCTTTATTTACATTTTTCTCCAAATAATCATAGAATGTTTTAAAATCTAAAAAAGCTATTTGTTCAATTTCAACAGCTGGGTAACCTAGCTCTATCAAAACATGTTTTTCATCTAAAGGTCTAGGTAATTGTTCCATATCATATTCATCTAAATCAGACTGAAAAAAGGCAAATACTATCTCCTGTCCATAACCTTCTCTTTCGGCAAAGCTTTTTAATGCTTTTTCTAGATATTTTCCATTTATAAAATTAAAATATGTTAACATTAATTTATCAATATCTTCTTTACTTTCATTTATTTGATATTCTCCACTCATTTTTCGTCCTCCAATAACATCGTATTTTTAGTTAATCAACAATAGGGAAAAAGTTTGTTATTTCACCAGCCTCATTTAAATACCCTCTAAATTTTAAACCATTTGAAGCAGTTCCTTCGACAAGTCTCCCATTTACTTTTCCGTTCTGCATTGCTTCCTGTCCCAATCGATAAATTTTGTCGTCACTAATCTTAGATGGGTCATAAACTGTTTTAGGTTCCTTGATATTTTTATATGATACTGGGTCTGCAACGTTACCAGCCATATCTTTTCTAGGTATTTTATACTCTACTTCATAAATTCCTTCAATCGATTGATGTGATTTTTTAGACACAATTAAATCATCCGGATTGAAACCTTGACTTTTCAACGCTTTATTAAATTCATCCATATTGTGACCACCAACAATACCTTTTTTAGTATTAACATTTTCGACATTTATGAGGTGATTTTTTGCATTTTCAACAAAATTAAATTTATTAGCCCTAACAGCATTTTTACCCGTAGCCTTATTCTCAATACTTCTATCTTGTTCTTTACCTTTCCCTTCGACCTTCTCCAAAGCTTTCGACTCGCCCTTGGAAACATCTTTAACCTTATGCTTGGTTACGGTCTTTTCTGCTTTGTTTACGCGAAGTACGTATTCTGCTCCTTCGCTTCCGTATTTCACCACTTTCCCTGGCACTCTCGCAAAGCCGCCAAAAACAATTCCTGCTCCAGAAACAGAACGGTCAAAACTAGATAGTTCATTCCCAGTAATAGGGTCATAACCAGAACTTGTTTCCCATATGCCTTTTAAATTGGATATACCAGGGAATATATCCGCAACAAAAGAAAGCGTTCCTAAACTCTCCTGTTGTTGCTTTTTGGCTTCCGTTTTATATACACTTCTTGCAATTTCAGGCTTTTTATAATTCGCATATAGATACGGATATTTCTTCAACTCTTTTTCTAATTTTGCTTTAGAATGAGACAGTGCCGCAAGATCCCGCTGAACCTTTGGACTGTTTTCCTTTTGAATATGTTTAAAGACTTCTTTGACATGGGGAGCTTTTTTTTCAAGCTGTTCGAGCTTCTTTTTTTGATTCAGTGGATGCATCATTTCCAGCTCTTTTAGCTGTTTTAGTCCAACTGTTTTAATAACTTGCTTTTCTTTTTGTTGAATAGTCAGCTTTTTAGGACTTGTAGCTTCTTTTTTAGCCCCGACACTCCTAATCTGCCCCTGACTCATCACCGACTGCATAAGCATTCCCTCAACGCCCGTAGCGTTTTGAAGAACCTGTTGAGACGCTAGCATGCCCACAGTTGAAGAATCGTTGAGCGCCTGCAGGTATGGGCTTTTTTCAAGTTCCACTGCTTGCTCTGCAGGTGACAGTTCCGCTAGTTTTTTCATGTTGGCAGGTGCTGTATCCTGCTGAATTTGCGTTAGCACTTCTCTTATGTAAGGCGAGGTTTTTTCAAGCTTGTGAATTTCTTTTAACTGTGCAGTAGGCGTCATTGCCTGAAGTTGAATCAGTTTTTTAAGGCCTACTTCCTTTATCACTTTCTCTTGTTTTTCTTTTCTTGTCAAGGTTGTTGGAATGCCTTTTTCAAAAACCGACACGCCTCCTGAATCGGCCATCGCTTTTTTCGCCAACGCGCTCAGCTCACTTACATTGCCTGGCTGAATGGAACCATTTTGAAACCCAGCTTTCACTTTAGAAAGCAGCGAGTTTAAAGACGTCAGCTGATCTTGAATGGCTGAAAGGCTTTGCGTTTGCTGTTCGTCAAAACGGACTAAATCGTTCATCGTTTTGTCCGCTTTGTTTTTTGCTTCTTCTACTTCTGTTAGAAAACCTTGGTCGTTAAGCGCTGAAACAGAAGCAAGATGACTGACTTTTTGAATCGCTGCATTCGCTTGATCGACAAGCGAAACGGTTGTATTTCTTGTTTGATTTAAATGCGCGGGAATAGTGTCTTGTAGAAACGGCTGCGTGATGTAGCCGTCTTCGCTCGGTTCGAATGAGCGCAGCGCATGTGTGATTTGAGTTAATCGAGCTTCATAGGAAGTGAGTAATGAATGATACAGCGTTAAAAAAGAAGCATGTCCCGTTTCGTAAAAAGACCGAATCGCTTCTCCTCCTTTTCCTTTAAACGCATCATCTAAGCTTGAAAATGCCTGAACCTGTGAAATCAGGCCCTGAATTTGTTCTTTTTGACTTTTAATAGAGTCTAAGATAGCTTGAATATTTTCGTAAAAAGCATCGACATCAAGTGTTTTCAATAACCTGTAACCTCCTAGCTGTATCGATGTAGAAAAACAACGAACGGTTAACGAACAATCGCACGTCATTTTTCTAAACCTAAGCGGACGCTCCTCTTTACAAGGCTTGCACCATCCGCTAGATAAAACCTTTTTATTTAAATGCCAAATCTATGCTGGTTGAAAGGTTGTTTTTGATAGCTTTATATAAAATATGAACATTATTTAGCGGCGTTTGCAGCTTTTTCATCTGCTTCTTTTATGGACTGCACGGATTTTTTGGTGGCGTTCAAATCATCGAGGAGCGTTTGCTTGTAGTCCACAATTAACGTTTGCAGCTGCTGGTTCAGCTGGTTTAATTCATCGAGCACCTCTAGTTCTTGTCCGCTTCCGACGTGAAACGGAAAAAGCGGCTGGAACTGCTGCGCAGCAGCGCTTAGGTCACTAAGCGTTCTATTAATTTCACCATCTATTACTTTAATTTCGTCTGCCATATTGCATCACACCTTATCTTTTGCTTCGTCTTCTTGCATTTTAATGGCGCGTTCCATCCCTTGTATATCTGATTGAAGCGCCGTAATTTTTGCATCAATTGTCGTGATGGCATCCGTCAGCTGACGGGTCAGCAAATCATCGTATTCGTCTAACATAGCGGTGCGGATGTCTTCAAACCCAACAGCAAGGCTGCCTGACCAAGTGGCGGAAGTGAGCTCTGGTTCTTTTACCTTTTCCTTTGCACGTTCAAGCTCGCCTTTGACTTCCGTTAACGTGTTTTTACTAGCCGTAAGCTGCTGGATATCTTCATGTGCCTGCTTCACTTGGGTATACAGATGAGCAACAAACATCTCATTCATATGATGACACTTCCTTTATATCTATCTCTTGGTTTCTCTAACAGTAATTCCCTTTTATAGCTTATCAAATAAAGAAAGAGAGCACATCGGCATGTTTTCTTATATTTTTTGGGAATAATGTAGGTTTTTAGTTCAATACCCACTCTTCAGGATAAAATAACCAAAACTATCTTACCATTGACAATTTATCAAGATTTTCGGACTACTTTGCTTGTTATTTCCACGCCACTAAAAGGCCTTTTTACACAATTTTTTTGTTAAAACGCATTCATTCTTTCTATTTCCAAATATTTAAACATGCGCTAGTATATACATAATATAAAGAGGAGGTTGAGTATGAGAGAAAAGCTCGTAAGACTCGGTTATTTACTGGGGTTGGCTCTTGTTTTGTCCGGCATTTTATATTTCTTTGCATCGAACTGGCAAGGCTTTGACCGCTACATTAAAATTGCGCTGAGCGTGGGGCTGATGCTGCTGTTTTACGGAAGTGCGTTTGTAGTGCGAAAGCTGCTTCCTCAGCAGGCGTTTTTAAGTCACTGGACTCTTTTGGCCGGCGCTCTTTCATTTGGATTAAGCATCGCGCTTCTTTCTCAAATTTACAACACGCACGCTGAATCGTACTGGCTGTTTTTAATTTGGCTTGTGCCGGTTATTTTGTTTAGCTTTTTTACAAAGTATCAGCCGTTTTACGTGTTATCGTTTGTTTTATTTCAATTCACCATGGCTTTTTTCATTTCACCAACAGGCGCAGTTTCACAGCGAGGCGAACACGAGACGCTTTTACTTTACGCAGGAATGGCGTTTGTGAACTTGATTATTTTTTGGATCATAAAAAAGAAACGGCGCTCGTCTCCTGTGATCATGTATGCGGCGTTTTGTTTGTTTCACTACATTTTTTTAACTGTTTCCCTGCCGGATTTCACAGGGAGCTCTAGCTTACGGATTGGTCTTATTATTTTTTATTTGCTGTTTTTACTAAGCTCCTTTTTTTATTTTTCAAAAGTGGAGCCGCAAAGGTCGTTTTTAGGGATTTCCATTGTGGCATTTGCTTTATTTGTTATTGAACAGTTTTTCTCTTTTATTTTTAAACACTACGCTGAATGGTCATTGTTCTTAGCTTTAGGATTCGTGATTTTATTTATTGGTGCAAGCGTATGGTTTGTCAAATGGCTCACTGCTAACACGTCAGCACAAAAAACCTCGCTCCGCGTAATCAAACGAATAGCGGTGATTGGGATTACGGCCATTGCATCGGTCATCGGCAGCAGCTCTTTAGGAGGACTTGTCACACTTATTACAGGAACGTACCCAACAAACGGAATGCTTGTGACTGGCGTTTTGCTGATTGTGGCATGTTATTTAATTAAAGCAGATATTCCAACCGTGAAATATACGCTTTTAATGATGGGCGTATTAATTAGCGGCGGCGCTTCTTTTTTTGTGAACGACATTCTGTTTTTTATCTACGTCATCGCACTTGTAGCGCTTTTAGTATTCACAAAGCATATGCCCGTTCGCCTGCTGCTTTTTGTGCTAGTGCAAGGGCTTCTGTTAATAAAGGTTCCGACTGCTTACTATGACACTATCAAAATAGATTATGTGCTGCTCGCTTTGTTTCTATTAAATGCCGCTGTGTACGCGATAAACGTACACCACGCGTTTAAAAAAGCGGCGCTTCTTCTTGCTTTTATCTTTTTACTGTCGCTGACTGAATTAAGCGAACCGTCTTTTTTAAATATTATTTACTGTACGATATTTTTTGTAATTTCGACCGTCTTTTTATTTGTGACGGTACGAAAAAAGCCAAAATACGATTTTATGGTCGGCATGATTTTCTGGTTTGTTTTTTTAGCGATGAAATATTACGACTTTGTGTGGGATTTATTTAATAAATCACTTGTGCTCGTTATTTTAGGTCTGATCTTTCTTTTCCTAAGCAGGAAATGGGACCTGTCAACGCCTGATCAGCCGCAGCCGTCGTTTCTTGACCGCAGCCGAACCGCTGTATGGGTCATCATTCTTGTTCAGCTTATTATGCTGGGCGGCATTTTCACTAAAAACGAAGTGCTTCTTCAAAACGGAAAAGAAATTAAGCTCGCTTTACAGCCGATCGATCCGCGCTCGCTGCTGCAAGGCGATTACGTTGAGCTGAATTACGACATTGCGCACGTTACCTTACCTCATGTAAAAGACGGAGAAAAAGTGAAGCTCGTTCTTCGTCCTGACAAACAAGGCGTGTATAAATACGCGAAAATCTACCAAGCGGATGATGACTGGAATAAGCCGTATACTTCTAAAAAGAAAGACGTTGTCCTTACGGGCAGCTATCACGACTGGGGAATTCAGTACGGAATTGAACATTATTTTATTCCAGAAGGAACCGACAGCAAAGTGGAAAGCGAAGCTCGTTTTGCTACTGTACGCGTTGGAAAAAATGGAGATGCGATCGTTACAAAAGTAGGAAAATAAAAAAGCAGCCGCTTCAACATTGAAGCGGCTGCTTTTTGTTTTAATTGATAAATACGCCGATGGTCATCGTTAGAATAAGAATCACAAAGAAAATAATGATTCCATAGCCAATCCATTTTATTCTTTTGGGCGTTCCTTTTACATTCATATCCGTTAATTTTCCTTCAATACGCTTTTGATGTTCAGTAACATCATTGTATTCATTGTTAGGTGAAGTGATATTACCCTTCCTTTCTATTTAATCGTTTTCTTTCTTCTAAAAGCTCTTCGTATCTTTTTTCAAGACGCTGCTTGTCTTTTCCTTCTGGCGTGATAGAAAGCTCGCTAATCACTTTTGTTAATTCTAGTTGAAGCGCAAGTTTCTCGGCTTCATTTTGCTGCTGTGACGCTTTTTTGCTTTTACCCGTGTCTTCAATCGCCGCGAGCTCCGCTTTGGACTGTTTTAACGTCAAAACATGCGTCGCAAGCTTTTTAACAAAATAGCGGTCGTGCGTCACAAATAAAATCGTCCCTGGATAAGCTTTTAACACTTCTTGCAACGCTTCTTTTGTATGAAGATCAAGATAGTTGGTCGGTTCATCTAAAAGAAGAACGTTATAATTTCCTAAAAAGACTTTTGCTAATGCCGTTTTCACTCGTTCTCCTCCGCTTAGCATCTCTACTTTTTTATACACGTCTTCACGTTTAAAAAGTAAGCGCGATAGCACCGTACGAATAAACTGCTCGGTGTACGGACTGTCTTCTTTAATGTTTTCTAAAATGCTTTTAGCGGGATCTAGATTTTCAAGACGCTGATGGAAAAAGCCAAGTTTTACAGGCTTCGCAACCGTGATGCCTTCTGCTCGCTGCTCAATCATATTCAGCAGCGTAGATTTTCCGGCGCCGTTTTTGCCGACAATCGCTACTTTCGCTCCTGGCTTCACACCGCCTTTTAGATTTTGAAACAACATATGATTACCAGCTAATGCTGATACTTTGTCAAAGCTCAGTACCTGCTTGCTGTGCACTTGGTGAAACTGCGATAGGTCAAAATGAATTTCTTCCATTTCTTTTGGCTTTTCTTTTTTCTCCAGCTTTTCAATTCTTGTTTCAATCGCTTTTGCGCTTCTATCTAGCTTCGCTTTTTGTTTTCCGACCGCTCGCTTATGAAGCCTCGCTTCAGAGTTGCCCATGCGGCTCGGCGCTTTTTTAAGCGACTTTGATTTTTGGCTTTTTTCTTCAGACGCCAGTTCAAGCCGCTGCTTTTCTTTTACATACTGTTCATATTCAAACTGCTGTCTTTCAACCGCGTGTTTTTTTTGCGTCACATATTCTTGATAATTGCCTTCATAACAGTGAATTTTGCCGCCTTCTACTTCCCAAATAGACGTACAAAGGCGGTTTAATAATTCTCGGTCATGTGAAATCAGCAGCAGACTGCCTGTAAAAGAATTCATTTCTTCTTCAAATTTCTCTACGCCTTTTACATCTAAGTGGCTCGTTGGCTCATCGGCTGCAAGCAGTTCCGCCCCGGATGAAAGAGCAGCTGCAATTTTTTTTCTTGTTTCTTCCCCTCCGCTAAGAAAGTCCGCTTCAGTTGGCACACTCCACTGACTTTTCATCTCAGGAGAAACGGCAGATGTAGGTTGAACATCAAGCTGCGGAATCAGTGAGGAACGGCCATATGTTTGCACAATCCCTTGATCTGGACTCATTTTTTTCATTAAAATATGAAGCAACGTCGATTTGCCTTCTCCGTTTTTTCCCACAATTCCAATTCGCTCTCCGCGATGTACTTGAAGTTTCTCTGCTTGAAACAGCAGGCGGTCTCCATAGCTTTTTTCAATATTTATAGCTTCTAACAATAACATAAAAAAACCTCCCTAGGATTTCTAGAGAGGATTAGAGGTCATAATTAGGCATACGCAAATATGCACCCTTTTTATAGAGTAAAAAAAGGGAGAAATCACTTCATATAAGACATATAGAAATGGCACCTAAAAATGTACAGACTAATCCTATCTAGACAAATGTTCATTTAAAATAAAGTTTTAAAAGAATGTCTAAAAAAATAGGATTACTTATCCATTGTCTACGGTACCTTTCCTTTCTTAGTATAAAATGACTTGCTTCTTACAGTGTATGATGAACATTTTTAAATGTCAATATCCATTTGGATGATATTCCCTTCTTTTCCTAAGTACAAAAGATCCTCAGCTGATTTCAGCCGAGGATTCTTTTCTTACACGTATTGATTCACTTTCCCTGTAAAATCAGGCAGCCACTCGCCGTGTGCTTCAATTAAATCATCGCACATACGAATGATGTCATCCATGGATAATTCCGCATTTGTATGAGGATCTAGCATCGCTGCTTGATAGATGTGCTCTCTTTTTCTAGTGACAACTGCTTCAATAGTTAATAATTGCGTATTAATATTCGTACGATTTAACGCCGCAAGCTGCTCTGGTAAATCTCCTATATAAGTCGGCATAATACCGCTTCGGTCTACAACACATGGCACTTCTACGCACGCTTTTGTCGGCAGGTTACTAATTAAGCCTCCGGTATTTAATACGTTACCCGCAAATTTAAACGGCACGTTTGTCTCCATTGCTTCAATAATTCCAGAGCCGTACTCATGTGAACGTGTATGAGTTAACTGACTGTTGTTAACCATTTCTTCTCTCATGGATTCCCAATTGCTGATTTGCTCTTCGCATCGGCGCGGATATTCATCAAGAGGGATGTTAAACTGATCAACAAGATTTGGATATTTATGTTTAATAAAGTATGGATGATACTCTGCGTTATGCTCAGACGATTCGGTAATATAATAACCGAACTTATCCATTAGCTCAAAACGCACCATATCGTGATGCTTTGTTCTTTGCTTTTCTTTTGCCAGACGCTTAATTTCTGGATATAAATCTTGTCCATCTCTTTTTACTTCTAGCAGCCATGCCATATGGTTAATGCCTGCGATTTTCTCTTGTATTCCTTCATGATCCATTCCGAGAGAATCAAATAAATCTTTTGTACATACTTGAACACTGTGACAAAGGCCTACCGTCTTTACATTGGTATAGCGCAGCATTGCACCCGTTAGTGTTGCCATTGGATTCGTGTAATTTAAAAACAGCGCATCTGGACATACTTCTTCAATATCTTTTGCAAAATCAAACAGCACTGGAATCGTGCGCAGTGATCTGAAGATTCCTCCAATTCCTACTGTATCTCCAATCGTCTGACGCAAGCCGTATTTTTTAGGAATTTCAAAATCAATGACGGTGCTCGGTTTATAACCCCCTACTTGAATGGCGTTAATCACATACTTTGCTCCTGTTAAAGCTTCTCTGCGGTTCAAATAGGCTTTGACCGTAATATTCACTTTATAGTTTTCTTTTAGATTGTTTAGCATATTTTCCGAATCTTTTAAACGCTCAGCATCTATATCGTATAGCGCAAATTCAAAGCCAGCTAAAGCAGGCACAAACATGCAATCTCCTAAAATATTTTTTGCAAAAACTGTACTTCCCGCTCCGATAAATGTGATTTTAGACATTGTCATCTTCCTTCCTCGTATTGGTTTTATCCTTTTACAGATCCTGATGAAAGCCCTGCAATAAAGTATTTTTGTAGCACTAAAAATAAAATGGTCATTGGAAGCATCGCAATGATTGCAGCTGCTCCTACTAAGCTAAGATTATTTTGATTTTCGGCAAAAAAGCTCGCTAACGTAACGGTTAATGTATGCATTTCCTTATCTTGAAGGAAGAAAATTGCAAACTGATAGTCGTTCCAAATATAGACGCTTGCAATAATTAAAATAGACGCAGTGACAGGCTTTAGCAGCGGAAATACGATTTTAAAGAAAATCGTTAACGTGCCGGCCCCGTCGATTCTTGCTGCTTCCTCGAGCTCTTTAGAAATAGTGGAGCGAATGAAGCTCGCATATAAAAAGATCGTTAGCGGCAAAAATGCTGCGACATTATTTAAAATAGCAATTTGATACGTGTTCATCATCCCCATATTCACAACCATTTTGTACAGCGGAACTAGCGCTGTTAAAGGCGGTATTACCATCACGGCGATAAAGATAAAATAGACGTACTTATTTAGTTTCGTTTGGCGTCGCGCTAAAGGATACGCAGCCATTGATCCTAAAAAAATAAGCAGAATCGCCGAAACGAACGTAATGATAAATGTATTAACAAAAGAATTTCCTAAGTTGGCTTGCTCCCAAGCCGCTGTGAAATTTTCAAGGTGTATACTTTTTGGAAATACCCATTTTGAACTAAAATCCCCGGTTGCCTTTAAAGAAGTCGTAACTAGAATATAAAAAGGGACAATATGAACGAGCGTTATACAAAGCGCTAGAAAGGTAAAAAACCGTTTTTTCCGTTTATTTGTATAGTCCATCACGCTTCTGTCTCCTTTCGCTTAAAGTACACAAGTGCTGATAAGCTAATGACTAAGATAATGAGCGCCATGCACACACCTTGAGTTGCAGCATAGCCGGCGTCCTGTCTTCTAAAATATAAATCATACATAAAAGTAGACATTGACTGCGATGCATCTCCAGGTCCTCCTCCTGTCAGCGCAACAATGACGTCAAACAGTTTTAAACCTCCGATAATATTTAAAACGACGTTAATTGTAATCGAAGGCATGAGCAGTGGAAGCGTGATGTTTTTAAACTGTTGAAGAGCCGATGCTCCGTCAAGCTGTGCCGCCTCGTAATAATCTTTTGAAATACTTTGCAGCCCCGCTAAATAAATAATCATCGCAATTCCAACGAATTGATACGTATTGACGAACACAATAATCCAAGAGTTAAGCTCCGGAGTCCCCAAAGCATTAATCTTCTCAAAGCCTAAAAATACAAGAAGGTCATTTAAAGCGCCTCCTTGGTAGGCAAAAAAGAAGTACCAAATATACCCCATAATAATTGGGCTGATAATAACCGGAAGGTAGACAATTGTTCTTGTTACAGCTTTCATTTTAATGCTTTGATTGAGAAGCAAAGCATACAATAAGCCAATAATGTTTTGGAAAATTGTACTGCCTATTCCGTAGAGCAGCGTATTTTTTATCACAAGCCAAGTCGTTGGGTCTGCAAGCAAACGTTTATACTGCTGGAGCCCAATCCAATCGTATGTTTGTGAAAATCCATTCCAATTAGTAAAGGAAAGTCTAATTCCGTTAATAAAAGGATAGATAATAAAAACGGTGATAATTACTAAGCCGGGAAGGTACATCCACCATAAAGAAGACTCTGTTTTTAATTTTTTCTTTCGTTTTTCCGTATCTCTTACTACGGAAACCGGCTCTTTCCTGACTATTTCATTCATCGTGTTCACTCCTATTTCAGCTTGTGTTGAAAAGAAGCAGAAGCCTATCTCCCTGCTTCTTAGCGAACAAGGAACTTTTGCACACTATTTTATTGTTTACTCAGACGCTTGTACTCTTTTTCCATCTCTTTTGATAATTGCTTTGGCGTTAAACTTCCCGCTAGCAATTCTTGACCTGTAGAAGACATCACTGCCCACATACCGCTCGGTAAATACTTTCGGTCGAAGTATGGCTCAACTTTAATATCGCTATACTTATCGTAGTATTCAGAGTAGTAGTTTTGTGTTTTATTGTTTGTCAGAGCCGATGCTGAAGACGTTCCTTCGGCAATCTTTTTGGCAACTTCCGGCCGTGACACAAATTCAATAAATTTCTTAGCTTCTTTAAGGTGCTTAGAATCCTTCCACGCAGCAAGGGTAAAGCGCTCTCCCCCAATCCAGCTTTGCGTGCCCCCTTTATGAATAGCAGGCACCGGTACCGTTCCTACTTTTACTTCGGGATTTAATTCTGTTGCATCCGGTCCAAGAGATCCGCCCACAAATGTAAAAGCAATTTTATTTTGAGCCATTAATTCCGTTGCTTGAGATACTTTTGCGGTTAATACATCTTCATTCAGCAGCCCTTTTTTCTTCATTTCTGCCATTGTTTCCGCTAGAGGCGTATAGTTTGACCAATTGAATGTCCCTTTTTCAAACTGCTTAGCATAGTTCTTATTTTTTGCTGTAATAAGCTGAGGTGTAGCCAGCTGATCAAACACTTGAGCAATATTCCCATTTTCCCCTCCTGGGATCCATAAAGGAGCTACTTCTCCTTTGCTCTTCTTTTTTACTGCTTCTAATGCTGTTATAAATTCATCCATTGTGTTAGGAGGCTTTATTCCGTATTTTTCTAACAGCGTCGCATTATAGCTAATTCCGTCTTTTGCTTGATTTAAAGGATACGCATACACTTTGCCGCTTTTATCTTTTAAAATTTGATTTAGCGCCGGATCCAAATGCTGAACCCAATTCATATCTTTTAAATCTGCTACATACTCACCGTAGCGAAGCTGAGACCAGCCGTGCGTATCAAATAAATCAGGCATATCATTTGCACCCATTTTCACACGAAGCATATCTTCATAGCCGTTACCCGGAAAATTCGCATCAATTTTAATATCTGGATTTTGTTTTTCAAATTCTGCAATTGCGTTTTGAAGCGCTTTTCTCTCGCCTTTATTACTCATCGTAGAAAAAAGCGTTAACGTTGTTTTCCCATTTCCGCCTGTTGATGCTTCTTTATTTCCGCAGCCCGCTGCCACAACAGAAAAGACTAGTAATAGAACGAAAAGATACGTAAGCTTTTTCATTTATCTTCTTTCCTCCTTATACTCTATCAAGTTATAAATAACTGAATATTCAGTATTTTAACCATAGACAAATTCATTGCACAACGAAATAAAGTCACTTATAATTTAGTCCTATACTTTTACAAAGGTTCAAAGAGTCCTAGAGATGAAAAAGCTTTTTCATTTACATACTTATCTGCCAATAAGTATGTAGTTTCTAGGGCTTTTTAACCTGCCTTTTTTATGATTTTTTCTATTTTTCTTCCCCCTTATCACTCTTTATGTATGAATTCTGCTTTTTTATCACCCCCTTTCGAGTTATAGCTTTT
Organism: Priestia sp. D51; assembly: GCF_053345675.1. Lineage (NCBI taxonomy): Bacteria > Bacillati > Bacillota > Bacilli > Caryophanales > Bacillaceae > Priestia > Priestia sp. D51. Next base: position 295,703 of record NZ_JBLTIR010000002.1, read on the forward strand.
AGGTTACTGCTTCTTGAGTAAAGCTCCACAGCTTTCACGGTAAATTAATTTAGTCGGCACCATGACTTTTAAAGGAATAGACCTGCCGCTTAGCCGATCTACTAGCATTTTAACAGCCTGCCTTCCCATTTCTTCGGTATATACTTTAACCGTTGTGAGCGGCGTGCTCGCAAATGCTGCGACATCCACATCATCAAAGCTTACAATCGCTACGTCTTCAGGAACCTTTATAGTTGATTGCTGCAGGGCACGCATCGCCCCTATCGCCATTGCATCACTTGCGATAAAAAATGCCTGAGGAAGATTTCCTTGCTTAATCGCTTGTGCCATCAGCTCATACCCTTCAGTCATTGAGTACTCCCCTATATAAACTTTCTCGGAATCAAGCAGGCCTTTTTCATGCATAACGCTTTCAAAAACTGTTTGACGCTGATCTTCAATAATAGAACTTCCATTTATATAGTGTTCTCTTTCTGTCCCTCCGATATAGCCAATTCTTTTATAACCGAGGTCAAATAAATGATTTAATGCATGTTTAGTAGCTTTCTCAAAATCAATCATGACCGAATCGTACAAATCCTCATCCGCTTTGTGATTGATAAAAACAATAGTATCTAAATGATTGCTCACTTCTTGAACCGTTTCTGGACTAACTCTTCCCACTACAATTACTCCATCAAGATCCTGCAGCAACTCTTCTTTCTTCATGCCTTTTAGTCTAAATGACTTTACTGTAAAAATTTCTTTTTCTGCGCATTCACTCTCTATTCCATGGCGAATAGAAGAGAAAAAAGGGTCTACTAACTCTTCTTCAAGCGATTGAGCAAAAATAATACCTATCCTTGGAGCTTCTATGTCTTTTCCGTTTGCCGTTCCTTTTCGTATCTTCACAGGCGTATATTGCAGCTCCTTGGCTGCATGAAGAATGCGCTCACGAGTAACCTCAGATACAGAAAGCGTATGATCATTATTTAGTACTCTGGATACGGTTGAACTGGAAACATTAGCGTACGCCGCTATATCTTTTAAAGTTGCCATCTTTTTACCTCTCTATTATAATCTTCTATTTTTACTAAATATTTATCTCTTATATTGGAAGAATAGCACATTAATAAAACGCTTTCAATAAATAATTTTAAAATTTCAGTAAATTCATTGAAATATTCTCCAAAATTCTTCATTTCTTTTGTTAGTTCCGCCGTTAAAATGACAAAATCACTGCTATTACTACTTTATTTTTATCACACTGCACTAAAACTCAAGTAAACTTTTAGTAAATAACAATTTTTATAAGAATTTGTTCATATTTGATATAAAACGGTTTGTTGGGGAAAATAAAAGGAGAAATACTGATAAGGAAAGAGAGAGCATATGATTAGCCAATATTCTTATTTTCAACAATGTCTGCCTGCCATTAAACAATTGCATAATATGAATTTCACGAAAGTACAGCTGTTGCAAAAAGACTTTTTAATAGGACAAGAAAATGGATTAAGCATGTACTACTCACCTCATAACGACTACATAAATCCAGACGCTCATATTGTTATTGCGGGCATCACACCGGGCTGGTTTCAAATGAAAACCGCTTTTAAACAATGCGTTTCCAGCCTGCCCCATCATCATCCGCTTGAACAAATACTGTACGAAACAAAAAAATCCGCTAGCTTTAGCGGAACGATGAGAGTCAATTTAATAGACATGTTAGACAGGTGCGGCGTTCAAAAAGCGATCGGTATGGACAGTGCCGCTGAGTTATTTGCTTCACAGCGAGATTTACTGCATACAACTTCTGTACTGAAATATCCCGTGTTTTATAAAGGAAAAAACTATACGGGCCATCAGCCGCCAATTGAACGATCAGCGCTTCTTTCACACTATGCTTTTGAAGTGTTTCCACAGGAATTGAACGAAATAAAGAATCCATGCTTAATCATTCCGCTAGGAAAAGCAGTTGAAAATGTTTTAAGAAAACTTTCGCGTGAACCTTCGTTTTCTAGGCATACTTATTTATTTGGCTTTCCTCATCCATCCGGAGCAAACGGACATCGAAAACGAATATTTGAAGAATACTTAAGTGAATTTACGGAAATTGTGGAGGATTGGGCTGTAAAAAGAAAGAGCTGAAACTAGTTTCAGCTCTTTTTTTGCTATAATTATGTAAAAATACGCCTACACGGAGGTCCGCTTTTATGTTAACAAATTTAGAAGAATATAATAACCCTATTTTATACGATGATGAAAATGAGCAGTATAAAGAAGACGTTGCTTTTTTACTAACAGAAGCAGCTAACAAACGCGGAATGATCCTTGACTTAGCCTGTGGTACAGGGCGCGCAACTATTCCATTAGCACAAGCGGGACATTCCCTGATTGGAGTAGATATTCATCCACCTATGCTGCAAGAAGCGCAGAAGAAAGCCGAGGCTTTGAAGCTATCTGTTAAATGGGTGGAACAAGACTGTACTAAACTCGACTTAAAAGTAAAAAGCGACTTTATTTATATCGTAGGAAATTCATTTCAGCATTTTCTAACAAATGAGGAGCAGCATGTTTTTTTAAGCGGCGTTCATACGCATTTGAACGAAGGTGGAACCTTTATTGTTGGAATACGTTTTCCTTCTATAGAAGAGCTAACATCAACAGAAGCAGAAGAATATTGGAAAAGCTACCAAGATCCTGACACTCGATATACAACAGACGTCTACATAAGCAGCCACTATGATGCCATCAAACAAATTCAGTATAACCTCACAACTAGAAAGATAAGAGATCACGAAAAAATCATAAAAGAAATAACATCGAAAATAGATTTACGCTATACGTTCCCGCAAGAAATGGAACATCTTTTAGCACGTATCGGATTTATGATTACGAACGTCTACGGAGATTGGAAAAAGAGCGCTCTGACCAACCAAAGCACTCAAATGATTTACGTTTGTAAAAAACAAAGAGTCAATTCCACTCTTTGACACGGTTTATAGCCTGTTTATTTCTAGTATTAAAAAGAAGGATGCACACATCACTTTAGCTTTTTCTTCTTTTGGAATCTCCTTCTTTTTCTTCTAGTTCTCGTTCATGCTGTTCTTCATGAAACTCTTCTTCTGTTTGTGCAGCAAGATAGTCAAACAGCGTATAGTAATTACGAGGAAGCTTTCGGTGCCAAACTGTTTTAACAATAATGATCAGCAGCGGAATACTAACCATTAAAACAGCAACTAAAACTAGTAGTGAAAAAATCATAAATTATTTCCTCCTGCTTTATAAACCGTTCCTCCTGGAACAAAAAAACGGATACCCTACATTCATTTACTTATATTCAATCTATATTTACCGCCATCAGTATACGAGATTCATGAGTGACAAAACCGTTCTTTTCAAAGAAACGTTCTGGTTTTCCTTGACCTCTTTCTGTAGACACGTAGACTTCTTTCACTTCTTTTTGTATAAGTAACTCGTTAAGGAAAGATAAAAGGCTCGTTCCTATGCCAGTTTGCTGAGTGCTGCTTAACACACAAATTTCATTTACATAAAACGCCTTATAGTTCGCCCACTGTTCTTCATTTCCTACTATAAATCCTGTGAGTTTATTGTTTTCACTATGAAAGTAACCTATCCCTATGTAACCTGGAGTTTTACTGATATCGTATAAACGGGCATAAGCAGTGTTTATACTCCAAGGTTCATTCCAAGGCCGGGCGCTAAAAACGTTTGTATAGATGATTGCTGCTTCTTTAAGATCTTCATCAGTCAATAGACGAACTTCGATTTTCATCGTGTTTCTCCTTTTCACATCAGTTCTCTTGAAACTCATTAATGACATTCAACAGCTCTTTTAAATCCTCTATTACATATGAATCTGTAAAATTCCCGTCAAAGAAAGCGTCTTTTTTCCATACAGCATGCATGCCTGCCCCTCTTGCACCAAGCACATCATTTTCTGGATGATCCCCGATATATACACTTTCTTCAGCCGACACATCAAGCGCTTTTAATGCTCGCAAAAAGATATCTTTATGCGGCTTTTTAATGCCTTCTTGTTCGGAAACAAGTATGGTATCAAAATAGTGATCAATTCCAAGCGCTCTAATATTCATCCACTGAAAGTCCGTAAAACCATTTGTGATCATGCCTAGTAACAACCCTTTTTTCTTTAGCTCTTTTAGTACATCCTCCATATGTAAAAACGGAACGCAGTGAGCTGGAAAATGGTGAAGGTAATCATCTAGCATCCCTTCCCACGTTAGATTCGAAAGATCATATTCGTTCAAAAGCTGCTGATATACTTTGTCTTTCCATACATAGCCTTTGTGATCTAACTCGATAAATCTAGATATGTATTCCTGCTTCGGTATGTGTGCTAGCTCTTCACTATAACGCTCGTATTGATCTTGAATAAAACATTTTAACGAACTGTCTCGATCTAATAGTGTCCCGTCTAAATCAAAAATAACGGCTTTAATCATGATTTGCCTCCTTTATGTGTAAGTTGATTCAACGATTGGTTAATTATAACATTTTTAACTATAAAACTAATAAACTATATTGAATTCTTCCCTGTACAAGAAAAAAGGTCTCTTGTGATGAAAGAGACCTTCTAACATTGACTGAAAAAAATAATAAAAACTTTAAGTCCTTTATTTTATTGCTAAACTTATAACTGACGCTACATTTTTAGCCGTTCTTTCAATATTTTCATCAGCTTTTTCTAGCGCTTCCTGAAGAGTCACTGCCCCGGGCACGACGCTGAATAAGGACGAAATACCGTGTTCATACACAGCTTCACTTCCCGCTCCAATGCTCCCTGCTATCGCTATCACCGGAACGCTATGCTTTTTTGCTGTTTTGGCTACGCCAATGGGTGTTTTTCCGTAAATGGTTTGTCCATCTATTCTTCCTTCACCGGTAATGACAAGATCGGCATTTTTAATATAGCTTTCTAGCTGAGTTGCTTTAATGACGATGTCTACACCTGGCTTTAACTCCGCAGATAAAAATGCCAGCAGGCCGCCTCCTAGTCCTCCTGCCGCTCCGGCACCAGGAATACTTTGAATATGAATACCCATTTCTTTTCCAACAATCGCTGCGTAATGAGCTAAATTACGGTCAAGCTGTTTAACCATATCAGGAGTCGCACCTTTTTGAGGACCAAACACAGCGGATGCTCCGGTTTCACCCGTTAACGGATTGTCTACGTCGCACGCCACTTCTACTTTGACTTCAGCAAGCCGAGAATCCAAGTTTGTCAGATCGATAGAGGCTAACTGAGCTAAACTGCCTCCTCCTTCTTTTATTTCTGCACCGTTAGCATCAAGAAGCTTTGCCCCTAAAGCTTTTGCCATACCGGCTCCTCCATCATTTGTAGCACTTCCTCCGATGCCAATGATGATATGCTTTACTTTATGATCTAACGCTTTAAGAATGAGCTCGCCCGTTCCTCGCGTTGTTGTGATAAGCGGGTTTCGTTTATCGACAGGAACATGATGAAGGCCTGAAGCGGCTGCCATTTCAATAACAGCCGTGTTGCCGTCTCCAAGAATTCCGTAAAAAGCTTCCACCTCTTTACCTAATGGTCCGGTTACTCGCGCTTGTATAATCTCTCCACCCGTTGCGTCTACAAGCGACTGAACAGTTCCTTCTCCTCCGTCTGCCATAGGTACTTTACTAATCTCCGCGTCTGGAAAATGAGCTTTTATTCCTTTTTCAACCGCTTCACAAACATGCAGAGCCGTTAAGCTTTCTTTAAATGAATCCGGTGCAATCACAATTTTCATAGAAACACTCCTTTTTGTTTTTACCCGTATAGCTTTAATACACCAAATATAAGCGTGGATACAATTGCCATAATGAGTCCAATCAGCGATTCATAAGGGATTAATTTTAAACGTTCTTTTATTTTCATATTTACACTTCCGCCCGTTGCGTGGAAAAAGCTTCCGTGGGGGAGGTGATCAAGTACGGTTGCTCCGGCATGAACCATAGCAGCTCCGGCTAAAGCAGAAACGCCTAGCTCTAAAATCGTCGATCCAAAAACTTGGCTTGCGACTGCTGTTCCTGCCGTTGTCGAAGCCGTTGCGGCTGACATAAAAATACCTGAAACCGGTGCTAAAACATAAGCAGGCAACCCAATGGCAGACAAGCCTTGAATGATCACGTCTTTTAGCTGAGAGTTAGCAATGATTCCTGCTAATGTCCCCGTTCCAAGCAACATAATGGCTACACCTGACATTTTCCCTAACCCTGAAATAGCGTATGTATTAAGCTGCTTTCCTTTTTTCATCACAATGGCACCAACAATCCCTCCTGCGGGAAGAGCAACCATCGGATCAACATTAATATCAAAAAGCGGACGCAGCGCCAGCAGGACGATGGTAACGATTGGCGCTATGATGGCTGTTAAAAACAGCGGCAAGCTGCTTGCATCCACTGTATCTATTTCTTCAGCTCGAACCATTGTTCCTTTTTTCACTAATCGTTTGGCTACTACATAAGTAGCTGCTACGCCGAATATAGCGGGAATAATCCCTGCGGCCATTACGGATGTAAGCGGAATATTAAATGCATCTGAAGCAGCAATGGCGTTAGGATTAGGAGACATTAAATTCCCTGCCTTTCCTCCTCCGATCATTGCTAGTAAAATAGCAGGCTTTGACATACCCGTACGTTTCGCAATAGCTAAAGCAATAGGGGCTACTGTGATCACAGCAACATCAACAAACACGCCTACTGTCGTAAGAATAAGTGTGGCTAGCGCTAGCGCTAAAAGTGCTTTTGTTTCCCCGAGTTTTTTTACAATGGTTTCTGCTATAACCGCTGCAGCACCTGATTCTATTAATACGCCGGCTAATACCCCAGCTGCAAGAATCCGCAGCACTGCAGGAATGATGCCTTGCGCTCCTTCAATCATTAAAGTAACGGTATCAGCAATATTAACTCCGCCTATCAGTCCTCCTATTAAAGCTCCGGCTATCATTCCGTATGCAGGAGCCACTTTCTTTAAGATTAATATAATGGCAATTACTAATGCACAAATCGCGCCTAATGCGCTTACTTGAACGTCCATAAAGCATCCCCTTTCTTGTTTCCTCTATCCCCAATGCTAATTGTAAGCGCTACCTTTAATTCTTTCATTAGTCATTTCAACAAAAAAAGACCTTGCTATCACAAGATCTTTTATGCACGTGCACAATTATGAAATTTTAGATAGCAGTAGCGCTACATACAGTTCGAGAAGGTCTTTTACTTTCCTTGGATCTTTTCCCGTGATATCTTGAATTTTATCTAGACGGTAGCTTAGCGTATTCCGATGAATAAAAAGCTTTTTAGCTGCCGTGCTTCCTTCGCCATTTTCTTCTATGTAGATCGTTAACGTTTCGATAAGCTCTTTTTTCTTATCATATTCCTTAAGCTTTTCATAGTATTGCAACAGATCATGATTTTCTTGAAAACCGGCGCGTTGACGTAACAGTACGGGAATTTGATAATCCGAATAGCTGTAGAAATCAGCTTCTGGATGAAGCTTTGAACCAACAGCAAGCGTATCTTTCGCCTGCTGATACGATACATGAAGGCCTTTAAAGTCAGCTTGAACAGATCCTGCAGATAACTTACACACCATACCAGACGCACGAAGCTGTTTTTCCAGCTGTTCAGCATAGCTGCTAGCGCTGCCCGCTTCTATAGATTTCAATAAAACCACTCCGTCTGGAAGCATAGCGTATAGATCATTATTAGCTATGTATTTCTTTACAACCTTCATAACTTCATGGCGATTTTCAGCTTTAATAATTAGTGCCATTCTTGGAAGGTATAAGTTAATATTAAACCGATTCGCTCGTTCAAAAAATAAGGAATCCAGCGGCTCTTCTTGTTGAAGAAGCTGATGAACCCCCTCTTCTTTTAATCGTTCATCCCACTGAATTTCCTCTATTAAAATCATTTCTTGAAAAATCATTTCAGCAGCCATACGCACAAGCTCTCCGTAATTACGAATCTGTTCTGGCAGTCCTGTTAATCCCACGACTCCAACAATTTCTCCGTTAAAGAAAATAGGCAAATTCACGCCCGGTTTGGCTCCGCGCAGCGAGTCAGCCTGCTGCTGAGTAATTTCGTAAGAACTGCCGCTTTTTAATACCATTAGCGCTCCTTCGTGAATTTGGTCCATTCGCTTTTTGTCACCAGAACCAATAATGACTCCTTTTTCGTTCATCACGTTAATGTTGCAATCAATAATCTCCATTGTTCTACCGACAATTTTCTGAGCTAATTCTTTTGTTACGTATCTCAACATTTCCCCATCCTTTGTCTCTATGAAGTAAAGCTCATTTTTTTCGTGACAGCTAATTTGCATTCAATGAAAAATTTACGATACTTCATTATAATATACGTAGAAGCAAAACCACATCTTTGAAACCGCCAACAATACAGTGCCTATAGGAGGATAAAAGAATGACTGTGTCAAAACTAGTTTTTACCCCTCTTAGCTATACAGGATGGGGATCACTTCAGCAACTGCTTCCGGAAGTAAAAAAATATCACCCTGCTCATATTTTAATTGTCACAGATCCCGTGTTAAAAGACATTGGACTTGTAGATAAAGTGAGTGCTCCTCTTATCCAAAATGGATACGAAGTAGATGTATACGCAGATACGGCACCAGAGCCGCCTTTAGCGCTTGGTGAAAAACTCGTATCTTACGCAAAAAGCCGAAAATTTGATTTAGTCATTGGAGTGGGCGGCGGAAGCGCATTAGATTTAGCAAAACTTACGGCCGTTTTAGCCGTTCATGACGGAGCTGTAGAAGAATATTTGAACTTAACTGGCACGAAACAAATTACGGAAAAAGGGCTTCCAAAAATTTTAATTCCCACGACCTCCGGCACGGGCTCAGAAGTAACGAATATTTCTGTATTATCTCTTGAAAGCAGCAAAGACGTCGTGACCCATGATCATTTGCTTGCGGACGCCGCGATTGTAGATCCCGAGCTTACGCTGAGCGTTCCTTCTAAAGTAACGGCGGCTACAGGGATTGATGCATTAACTCATGCCGTTGAGGCTTATGTATCGGTAAATGCAAATCCAGCAACAGACGCCTTAGCCCTACAGGCTATACGCATGATCAGCTCTTCTTTAAGAACAGCTGTAGAAAACGGCGAAGATAAAGAAGCGCGAACTCAGATGAGCTACGGAAGCTATTTAGCAGGTCTTGCTTTTTTTAACGCTGGTGTGGCCGGGGTTCATGCACTTGCATATCCGTTAGGCGGACAGTTTCACATTTCTCACGGTGAATCAAACGCCGTACTACTTCCATACGTTATGGGCTATATCCGCAGCAGCTGCGTGACAAAGATGCGGGATATTTTTGAAGCACTAGGCGGAAACGCTACTTCTTTATCAGAAGAGAAAGCTTCTTATCAGTGTGTAAAACAACTGCAGACACTTGTTGAAGACGTCGGCATTCCTCAAACCCTTCGCGGCTTTAATATTTCAGAAAGTGCCCTTCAAAAGCTGACAGAAGATGGCGTCCAGCAAAAACGAATTCTTGCTCGCAGTCCTTTGCCTCTTCATGAAAAAGACATACGAGCTATTTACCAGTCGGCTTATGATGGAGCTATAGTGGAACCTATGCACTAAAAAACTCCCCCTTATATAAGGGGGAGTTCTATTTATGCTGCTTTGGCCGTTGTACCAAAACGATTCTCTTTTGGATCGCTAGGCTGGCAGAATAAAACAATTAGCCAAATACCTCCAATGAGTGGAACCAATGTAATGAGCTGCCACCATCCGCTTTTTCCCGTATCGTGGAGTCTTCTTGCTCCTACCGCTAACGAAGGGACTGCAATCAATAACGAATAGATAACCGGAAGAAAAAGAGGCTTATCAATAACGAACTGAAGGAACGAAAGAATAAATGAAATAACAAAGTTAACTAACACAAACATCCAGTATTCAGTTCGGCTTGCTCGACCAGAAAATACCCCGTAATTTTTTAACACCTTTATGTACCATTTCATCTGCAAAATCCTCCTTTTTTATCATATAATTGTAAATTTATAGTTTATATATCCTTTTTATTCAAAAAACAAACCGTTAAATAAACAAATAACGACATTTTTTATCCAAAAGAAAAAACTTCTTTAAAAAAAGAAGTTTTCTTGATGTATTATGCTTTTTCTATTTAATCAAATCATTTCGGTCTTCCATACTTGGCGGTTCCTCAAGCCATCCGTTTTTGGCCATAATTTTTCCTCCGTCTTGCCCGTATGTTAAAATGTCTTTGGCCGTACTGACAAGTGTAAGGGGAAGATCTCCACGCAAACTAAACGCGGTGCCTAAAGCGTTGCTCCCCAGCCCGAAACTGCAGAATAAACTCACGCAGTACATCATCAGTTTATCTGAAAAAGGTGCTACTTTTGATTCTGTCGCTTTCGCACCCCACGTCGCAGGCGTCTGAATATCACTCTCCAGAAGAATTTTGCTATAATCACTTACAACTTTCTTAGCCAGCTCTTTTCCTTTTACAAAATACTTCTTCACTTCAGGTTCATTTGCTACTTGAGCAAACCCTGTAATCATTTGCATGCCAAGAACGTTGCTTTCAATTGCATAATAAATATGTGCTACCTCTACAGTATTTAATGCACGTTTACTCGAAAACAAATGGATTCCATTCATGTAATCTGTGCCTTCGGCAAACTTCACTGTTTTAGGTACTGAAACAGCTGGAGGTCTTGGAAGCACGTTTTTTTCCTGAAGATAATCTACACATTTGTCATAGCCACTTTGCGTGAAAGCGGTAAGCTCTTTATATAGTGAAATCATGTCTTTTCTGTAGGACATGGTTAAATGAAGCGTATGTAGCCCCATGCTAATTTCTTTTAAAAGGCGAAGAAACATAATATCAAACATCTTATCATAAAGCTTAGGAACACAGACATTTACGTCTTTTTCTGTGTATCCTACCGGTATGGCTGCCCCTTCATTCTGTAAAATTTTTTTGATATCTTCAATGTAGTTCACCACTTGCATATGCGTATCTTGCATAATTTCTTTTGCTCGGTCATCTTCTGCGTGTGCAATAAAATATTCTAAGATTCTTCGGACCATTGTCTTTTGCTGATAGGTCATCCAAAGAGTAGCAATTTCACTTGAACTTAAGGGTATTTCTTGACTCATACACTAAACCTCCTGCTAGGGATACATAGAGCTCTATTTATTCAAAAGTCGGCATCTGTACAAGTGAAGATTGTATTCTACTTTAACGTTCATTCACGTAATCAGATACAAAACTCTGTCTCTTCCTCAATTAATTCTGCTTTATTTACTATGCGCAAACTGGAAGAATTCTATGTATTTCCCCTTGCTTTTAAATGGAGGAAACAAAAAAAGCCCCTTTCCATTCAAGGCGCTTTTTCAAAGAAAACGGTTTTATTCCGTCGTATCAGAAATTCTTTTGTAACTTCCGCACTTTTTTAGATATTGAATAATATCTTGATCTTTTACACGCTGGATAGCTGTTCCGAACAGTTCTGCTGCTACCTGCATACGTTCGTGTTTATGTTCAATGGTCATAATATATCGAAGCGCATCCACAACCGGTGCATTGTGACGTGTACGACGAGTTATGTACTCGTGAATGGCTTCATTTAACCCTTCCGATTCTGCTTGTTGAAACTCAGGTTTTCTTACTACTTGACTATATACCACTTTTTTGCCACTCCTTCTCCTCATTTTTAATCATGTTTTATCTCTCTTTTATTTCCAGTTCCCTAACAGAAAGGAAACAAAACATGCAATTTTACTTTTTTTATAAAAATAATTATTTTTCATATAGTTCTAACAGACGTTTGTGTATCCAGATAGCTGCTTGTAAACCTTCTCCCATCGCTACCGTCACTTGTTCAGAATGAGCCACAATGTCTCCTGCTGCCCACACGTTTGAAACGTTGGTTTCTTTTGTACGCGGATTTACGATAATGTGCTGATTTTCCAGAAGTTCTGCTCCGAGCTCATACGCTAATTCTGTTCGAACTTTATTTCCTCCGAACGCTAAAAAACCTCTTTCTCCATAGATAAATTCATTGTTTTCGAGGATGACTCCTTTTAACATTTCTGCTTCAGCTATGATTTTTTTTATTTCCGCTTCTTTATAGGTAATTCCCTTTTGCATCAAGGTATCTGCTAAGGGTCCAATCTCTTTTTTGTCATGATTAATGTACGTAATGTCATTTGTCCAATATGTTAGCGTAAGAGATAAACTCGCTCCTACTTTTCCTGACCCTAGTACTAATACCCTTCTATTATTTACTTCATACCCATCGCAGTCGGGACATACATATACGGTTTTTCCCATACAAGGATATAGCTCTTGCTGAAGTTCAGAAGGAATCCGGTCTACGACTCCGGTCGCAAACAGTAAAGTAGCTGCTTCGTAGTTCGCAGAGTTTGTAATGACGTTAAACCCCTCTATTTCTTTTTCACACTGAAGGACACGCTCTTCTGCAAATTGAATGCCGTAGCTTTTTGCTTGCTGCCTTCCCGTTTCTCTTAGAGTTTGCCCGCTTATTCCCTCAGGCCATCCCAATATATTTTGATAATTTTTGCAAAGATTGGAACGGCCATCGTTTGAATCAATAACCAATACACTGCGCTTATATCTTCCAAGCTGAATAGCGGCTTGAAGTCCTGCAATTCCTCCACCTATAATGACACAGTCATACTTGTCTGCCACAGCACATCACCCCAGCTTTTACTATTTTCTAAACGAAAGCTTCAGTTTTTCATTATCTGTTTTTCCATTAATTTTATACGCTTTATTGCCTTTATTTTTTAAAGTCATTCTTCATACAAAAAAACCGCCTCGGCAGCTGCCCTGCCTAGAGACGGTTTTTTATAAAATAAAAAAGACGATATTACTCATTTTTCTTTCCTGCTTCTTTTCCATTAATTTTAGTAATCAGCTCTTCTTTATATACTTCACTATCTTTCCCGTAGCGTAGACGACTATAACAGTTGGGACATAGTGCCGCAGCGTCCTTTGGCTTAGCGAGTCCGCTCTCTGAAAGCTTTGAAAGATAGTACATTTGCACAAAGGAGCTTCCATCTTTTGCGATAAACGGCGCGCTTCCTCCGCAGGCTTCACAAATACCTGCTGCGCGTTTGTGAACATATTGTTTAAGAGCTGCCGTTTGTTTGTAAACACTTGTCTTTTTTTCTTCTCCTAATGAGAGCTGGCGAAGCTGTTCAGTTGAATAAGGTGAAACATCCAGCTTTGCTGCTTTTTCCTCGATCACAGGATTTCGTTCAAGTTCAAAAATAATAGCTTCACGAAGCTCTCCGTCTGAGTCCCACATAATTTCTAATTGATGATTAATATACGTCACTTCATCAATGAACTCTACTACTCCAGGCTCCACGTAGTGAAACAAGTAAACGGCTTTTCCTGATAAGAAATGTTCACGAAGCGCTTTATTGCCTTTAATGAGCTGCATCGATCCTCTTTGGCCTTCTCCTGTATAGAAAAAAGCGGTTTTATCTCTGTTCCACCCGTGTCCTGTTCCGTATTCACTTCCGCTTTCTTTTGTGAAAATAAAAATATATGGATGCGCTTTTGGCGTTGATATTTCGCTTTGTTCCTGTCCTTTATAAAGCTTATGAATTTGTTTTCTGCGATAACGATGTCCTTTTTGAAAGAAATCTCCGCGCTGTAAATCCGTAATCAATGAATGGCCTCCTACTGCGGTCCTGCTTTTATAGTACTTATAGCTCTACTATACACTAATTTTTGTTTTCTTTGCAGATCGTTCCTTCTATCTATTGGATTTATATCATACAAAAAAGCAGCTGTATGGGCAGCTGCTTTTTTGCTATAGTCAATTTTGCACGGTATAGTCTTCTCCTAGCCATTTTGTGCTGAGTTTTTTTAACGTCCCGTCTTTTTTCAGCTTTTTAATCGATTGGTCGACTTCCGACTTTAACTTTTCGTCTTTTTTGTTAAACATAAAATACACTTTTGAATTAATCACAATATCTCCAACTGTTTTTTGCTGAAATTTCAGTGCTTGATTACTAAAGTCGATGGAAAATGGTGTCGCAAGCGTAGCATCTGCCCGGCCTGTTTTTAATTGAGTTGTGGCATCATCCGCACCTTGACCGGCGTAAACTACATCGATTTTATTGCCGTGTTTTTTATTGTATTTGTCTAGATAGACAGCCGCATTGCTTGTAGCTCCTACAATCATTTTTTCACCTTCTAAATCTTTTAATGAATGAATATCATTTCGAGTTTTAGAAACTGTTACATAAAGCGGAGAATAATTATATGTTTCATCATTAAATAAAAACTTTTTCTTCCGCTCAGCGTTTTGAGCCATGTTATGAGCAATCATATCAATTTTATTACTTTCTAAGCTAAGAAGCAGATTTGAAAATTCCATTGTTTTAAATTCAAATTTATAATCCTTTAACTCTTTGTCGATCGCTCTTACTACTTCTACATCATAGCCGGTCAGTTTGCCTTTATCATCAATAAAGCAAATGTTAGGAAACTGAGTGCCCGTTCCAACCACAATCGTTTGAACATCTTTTTCTTTCTTTTCTCCTGCACTTGAAGATACGTTTTTTCCGCATCCTGCCACGCTCACAGCTACTACAATTGAAAGTAAAAACAGCCAATATTTTTTCATACGTTCCTCCCCTGAATCCCTCTATTATGTAATAAAAAGAGGCTCTTGATAAAGCATCTGCTTCATCAAGAGCCTCTGGTTAACCAGTGGGCTTACTTCGTGTAAGATTATTCACATCATAATACTAGTTAACCGATAAATCAAGTAGGTTTTAGAAAAAAGATTATCTTGACAGCTCAGTGTCTACCGCTTAAGATACAACTAATAAAACAATAAAACTACATATCTACCAGTCAACTGGAGGCAAATGGACACGACAATACGTGTACGTTTGCTTTTTTTATTGTCGTCCAGCATTTTATCTTTTGGAGGTAAAACGTATGAAATTTGCTTTATTTAGTCTTATTCAAAATATCCAGAACCCGGTTACTGGAGAAACATTAACTGCTCAAGAAAAGTTTCAGCATGTGTTAAATCAAGCAGTGCTGGCAGAAAAATTAGGTTTTGATGCTTACGGAGTCGGCGAAAGACACGGAGCTCCTTTTTTGTCTTCTTCTCCTCCCGTTGTTTTAAGTGCAATCGCTGCTAAAACGTCGCACATTCGTCTTCTTACTACCGTTACCGTTCTAAGCATTTTAGATCCTGTACGAGTAGCTGAAGATTACGCAACGCTTGATCACCTGTCGGGTGGACGCCTTGAACTGATTATTGGAAAAGGCAATGATCCCCGTCATTATCCGCTTTTTGGCATTACAGAAGAAGAACAATGGGAGTCTCTTGCTGAAAGATACGCTCTTTTAAAACAGCTTTGGACAGAAGAAAATGTCACGTGGAGCGGCCGTTATCGTCCGCCTTTAACTAACGTTACGACTCAGCCTCGGCCGTTTCAGCCTTCTATTCCCGTTTGGCATGGAAGCGCGTCAAGCCCGCTGTCTACAGAACTTGCAGCTAAATATGGAGAGCCGCTATTTTCATCCAATTCTTTTCACCCTCAGGCTAAATATAAAGCGCTGATTGACCATTACCGGGAACGTTTTACTTATTATGGCCATGACCCACGCAAAGCCATCGTCGGTTCGGGGGCGAGCAGCCTATATATTTCTGATACAACGGAAGAAGCGATTCGCCGCTATCGTCCATACTATAACGCATTTAGCAATACAGAAGCAGCGAAGCATAATCAATCGCCATTCACGTCACTAGAAGACATCGTTCAACACGGCCCTGCTTTAGTAGGAAGCCCAGAGCAAATCATTGAAAAAATAATAGACTATCACCATGCTTATGGAAACGAAGTGCTGAGCATCAGCGTAGACGGTCTAAGCGACGCAGAACAGCGCGAACAGCTAGAGCGCTTCGCAAGTGATATTGCACCTGTTCTTCGAAAAGAAATTCCTAGCAGCGTATGGGAAAATGAAAAAAAGAGATTGAGACATAATGAAATCAATCCAATCTAAAGACGAACAAATCAGATACATGAGCTGAACCGCTTATGACACCGCCGTTGATTTCCGTGCAAGGCTTCGCTTTCCGCGGGCGGGCGCTGAGCCTCCTCGTCGCTTGTGCTCCTGCGGGTTCTCACCTCTCCCGCTTTTCCCGCAGGAGTCTTCGCCCTGCCCTCCAATCAACGGCTAGAAGAATCTACATACATAAAATTCACGTTCACCATCACGCTATGAAAAAATCCGAACTAATTGGATTCTCCATCAAGAATCTTAATTAGTTCGGATTTCCCTTCAACTAAATTACTTTTGTCCCAACCTCTTTTTAATTTAGATACAATTCGCACGTTTAGTTTACTAACTTTTAAACTAATAAACTACTCTGGTTAAGAAGCCTGCGTGTCTGTATCGTAAATATTGGCTGTTACTTCGCTTCTTTGACAAAGTAAGATGAGCAGCCAAATGCCTCCAATAACTGGAACAAAGTTAATTAAATACCACCAGCCGCTCCTTCCTGTATCATGCAGTCGGCGAACAGTAACGGCAAGTGAAGGCAGAATCATTGCTGCTCCGTAAAGTAATACTAAAATAACTCCAAATACTGCAAGTGAATCGATAAAAACCAAGATATACGGAATGATCATAAAGATATAAGCAAATAATGTAAACATCCAATACTCCGTACGCGTTGCCCTTCCTCGAAACGTCGCATAATTTTTTAACGCTTTTATATACCAGTACATTTTTAAACCCTCTCTTTGTTTATTAAATTAAACTACCTAACCGTTTAAGTCCTACGCAACTTTATTAGGTACATCAAACCGGTTTAACTGCGACTCACTTCGTAGACAAAGAAGAATTAATAGACAAATACTTCCCGCAATCGGAATAATAGTAATGAGCTGCCACCACCCGCTTCTTCCTATGTCATGCAGTCGACGTGCCGTCACAGCAAGGGATGGAATGAAGACTGCAACAAGATAAACTATACGCAAAAACGGAGGCATATCTGTTATAAGTTCAATAGCTGAAAGCACACACCATATAATAAAATTAAATAAGACAAACATCCAATACTCTGTACGTGTTGCTCTTCCTTGAAACGTTGCATAATTTTTTAGCACATGTAAATACCATTTCATACAAAAACCTCCTTTTTAAACCTAATTTTGTAAGACAAGCTTACTAGCAGTAATTACCTTAGCATACAAAAAATTAATTTCATATCCTATTTTTTGAAAAAATCCCAAATGGTAATATAGATATAGGAGAGAGATGGATAATAGTTAGTAATAAATACCCAATAAATCCAGTTAAAAAACCATTTAATTACTATAATTACTTTTAATTTATAAAATGTTTTTTTATAACAAAAATCCTGCCGTATTAATCGGCAGGCTCTATCTTTACTTATGTGCGGTAAAAGTAAGGTCCACATGAACTTTCATGCGTGATCACATAAGTCCACGTAAAATCTTTATCCACCACGTATAAATCTTCTAAATACATATTTGTATTTTCACTTAAATCATCAGTTGTTAAATGCTTACATTTAGATAGCTGCAGCACTCGTTCATCATGCTCAAACAACAAATAACAGTCGTTCTTAACTTGGTGCTCAAACGCTTGAACCGCTTGTTCTCCTTGTAAACAAGGTAGCTTTTCATAGCTAAACGCATGCCATAAAAATTGGTCCATATAAATTTTCTTTTTTTGCGATGCGCTTAAAGCATCTGTAAATTCATTTTCCCACCGCTTCCGGAAGAATTCACCTTGATTCGATAATTTTTTAACAAACATTCCTTTTTTCTTTAACGCATCTTTCATTTTCACTGTGCTTTCTCACCCTTTATTCTGTATTCATTTCTTTTTATCGGCTTCTTAGCTTATTTGTACATTAGTACCTATGCGTTAGATTCCTTGTTTTTTGACTAAACTTATTTTATAAAACGCCGGCTTTAACGTGCACAAAAACAATACAACCGTACTTAAAAGCATGATCAGGCTTCCACCAATTACAGCTCCTTGAATTGAAACAATGTGTGCAGCCATTCCGCATAGAAAGGTCATCATAATAATCAGGAGTGACTCAAGCAGTCCATAGATACTTCCTACTCTTCCCATCATGTCAACGGGAATGCTGTTTTGATAAAAGGTTTGAAAACCAGCACTTGCAAAAGCTAACGCAAAAGATAAGCTAAAAAATCCTGTTCCCATGGTTTGAAAAGAAGACGAACACGCGTACAGCAAATAGCCAAGCGATACTCCTACACTGCCGGCGCCTATGAGAAAGTTCGTCGACAGCTTCTGAGCCAACAGTGTATTCACAACTGCGCCAATCATAATACCAGCGCCTGCTACGCTTAATAAAAATCCGTATTCACTTTCGGACAAATGAATGACTTTTGTTGCAAATGAAACTTCAAGTGAATCAATTGCCGTGGCCATGACCATTAAGAAACTGAATAATACATAAATGGTCATAATATATCTGTTAGCTCTACTGAAACGAAACACCACTTTCCAATCTTCTCCAATCGTGTTTACAGAGAGTTTATTTTCTTTAGCTTCTGTTTTTATATCTAAGTTCGGCATTAATAAAGTAACCATTCCTGACACCACGAGCGCTGCAGCATTGGCATAGATAGCAAACGCAGGCGTTCCAATCATAAATAACGCACCGGCTGCAGCCGGACCAAGAAGAAAGCCTCCTGAGTCAATCAAACTGCGCAGTGAATTAAATCTTTTTCGCTTTTCAATTGGAATAAGCTTTGTGATATAGACCATCGATGTCGGACGAAACATCGAACTTGCCATACTGATGATAAATACCAGCACATAAATGATAAGGATGGATGAGAAAAACGGAAGGCAAACAATAATTCCGGCGCGCATCCAATCTAAAAACATCATCAGCTTCCGTTTGTTCATGCGGTCAATTAAGCTTCCAGACCATATATTTGTACAGAGCGCAGCAAGCGGCTTTATCATGTATAGTCCTGAAACCGCAATCGGCGAATTCGTCATATCAAGCATCATGACATTTAAAGCAATTAAATAAATCCAGTCGCCGATATTGCTAGTGCCAATTCCAAACAGCAATAAACACGGGTATTTCCAAGACAACAGCTTATTTTTCATAAAAGAAAGGCCTCCGCTTCATTATTGATTTTTGCCAATAAAAAAATCCCACCCCCAAGACATCTGTCTTAGGGGCGAGATTATAAATCGCGGTGCCACCCTAGTTTGTTCATATGTCGCCATATAAACCTTATCGAGTACGGCTTTCGCTTATACTCTAGCTTTGTAACGGAAGCAGCCGTCGCACTATCACGTTAGATCCAATGCGCTGCTCAGAGGCTTGTTTCAACAGCGTTTTTCTTGCTCCTTTTCAGCTTCCGGAGCTCTCTGCTAAGAATACGCGCTGTCTACTTTTCTCTTCACGGCATTTAATTTCTAACATCTTACCATTATTATCTATTTTTTGTAAATACTTTATTTCAAAATCATTTTTTTCGGCTGAGAAAAGAATAGTCGGTATCCTACGTATACGAAATAAATGATGGAAGCTACTAGCACGATTCCCCACATATTGTACATATCTTTATTTCCCCATACGCCCGTTAGCGAAAACAGCGCTGGAATTGTTAAGGTAACCCACGACTGTACAATCGCCACTTTCCCTACATATGCAGATACATCTTTTTTGCTCGTATTAAGCACATAAAATAAAAACCATAAAAACGACCAAAGAATCCATGTAATGGCGTTTACGACGTCATGATAGTGAACAAGAGAAACCGTCACGTACACTAAAGCGATAATCGATACCCAAAGTGAATAATAGCCCAGCCCCGTTCCCTGCATTCCTTTTAATACCGTCACGCCTACATATAAATACGTAAGGCCAAATAAAAAGATTGCCGTTCTTTCATATAAAATCCAGTTGCTTTGGTCTGACGTAATAATTAAATAAAACGGAACAATAACTTGAAAAGCTCCAACAAATAAGTTAAATACGCCTACGTTTTTTTCATCCGCTTTTCCAAGCAGCATGAGTCCGTTTAAAAATAAAGCTGCACCTGACAGCAACAGTCCAATTTGATCCATTTTTCAGTAAGAAAAGCCCCCAGCTTTTCTTGTCCTCCTCTGTGTCGATGTTTTTCTTTAGGATGCGCGGAGCTATGGTTTACATGTAAAAAAGAAAAAGCAATTCCTTTTGAAAAGGAAACTGCTTTTCTTTCTGTTTCTATTACACTTATAAAATGAAGCTGACAACAATCGCTGACAGTACGCTTACAAGCGTAGCTCCATAAAGTAAACGAAGACCAAAGCGCGCTACTGTATTTCCTTGCTTTTCACTTAAGCCTTTAACCGCTCCTGACACGATTCCAATTGATGAGAAGTTAGCAAATGATACTAAGAATACGGATACAATTCCAAGTGTTTTAGCACTGAATGTTGAAGCCATATCTGAAAGACTCATCATTGCCACAAATTCATTTGTTACAAGTTTTGTTGCCATAATTCCGCCCGCTGCTACTACTTCTGAAGCAGGAACACCCATGATGAATGCAAACGGTGCAAACACATAGCCAAGCAGGTGCTGGAACGACAGACCAAACAGCATTTCAAACACGTTATCAATCGCAGCCATCAGCGCAACGAAACCAATTAGCATCGCACCTACGATAATTGCTACTTTAAATCCATCCATAATATATTCGCCAAGCATTTCGAAGAACGTTTGCTTATGACCTGTTTGTACCTCTAAAATATCTTCTTGATCCGTTACTGTGTAAGGGTTAATGATAGAAGAAATAATAAATCCGCCAAATAAGTTAATCACAATTGCTGTTACTACGTATTTTGGTTCAATCATTGTCATATAAGCACCGACAATGGACATTGAAACCGTCGACATAGCTGATGCACAAAGCGTATATAAACGGTTTGGCGGCAGTTTGTCTAATTGCTTTTTAACGGTAATAAATACTTCTGATTGACCTACAATGGCTGAAGCTACTGCGTTATAAGACTCTAATTTTCCCATTCCGTTAATCTTGCTGAGAACTAACCCAATCCATTTCATAATGAAAGGAAGAATTTTAAAGTGCTGTAAAATCCCGATTAAGACAGAGATAAAAACGATTGGAAGCAGCACGTTTAAGAAAAACGGCATTGATCCTTTGTTCGCAATGCCCCCAAATACGAACTCTACTCCTTGGTTTGCGTATGAAAGCAGCTTTCCAAAAACGCTGGCAATCGCATTAATAATAATCAAGCCAAACTTCGTGTTTAGAAGTAAAGCTGATAAAAGAAGCTGAATCACAACCATAATAACGATTGGTCTATATTTGATTTCTTTACGGTTATTACTTGCAAGATACGCTAATCCAAAGACAACGAGTAATCCTAAGATGCCAATTAAATATTTCATAGTATCCTCCACTGCTTACTTATTTTTGTAAGTCTTTTGATGAAAAATAGCCCGGTAAGATTTCGTTAATGTTTGTAATCACAAAATCTCCTTTTAGGTTTGCTAAGATAATTTGTGTGTGATCATCACAGAACTCAGCTAATACTTGTCTGCATGCGCCGCAAGGAGAAATTGGGCCGTCCGTATCTCCTACAACTGCAATAGCTGAAAACTGCTTGTCCCCTTCTGAAACAGCTTTAAAAATAGCCGTTCGCTCAGCACAGTTCGTCAATCCATAGGAAGCGTTTTCAATATTGCATCCACGATAAATCTTCCCATCGGTTGTTAAAAGAGCTGCACCAACATGGAAGTGAGAATACGGTACATGTGCTTGTTTGCTTGCTGCGATTGCTTCATCTATTAATTGTTTTGGCTCCACCGTCATCATCCTTTGCTTAGTTTACAGCAGGTTAGTTAGTACTAACCTGCTGTCATTTATTAATAATCAGAGTTGCTTAATTGACCTTTTGCAATTGATACGCCAGAGCTTGCACCAATACGTGTTGCACCAGCTTCAATCATTGCTTTTGCATCTTCTAAGCCTCGAACGCCGCCAGAAGCTTTTACACCTACATCTGGTCCAACCGTTTTTCTCATAAGCGCTACGTCTTCTACCGTTGCGCCTCCTGTAGAGAAGCCTGTTGACGTTTTAACAAAATCAGCTCCAGCTTTTACAGCTAGCTCAGAAACTTTTGCTTTTTCTTCGTCTGTTAAAAGAGCTGTTTCAATAATTACTTTTACTAGCGCTTTTCCTTTTGCAGCATCCACTACTGCTTGAATGTCGCTTTGCACTAAGTCATAGTTTTTATCTTTTAACGCGCCGATGTTGATTACCATATCTACTTCATCTGCACCGTTTTCGATTGCATTTGTTGTTTCGAATGCTTTTACTGCTGAAGTAGTAGCTCCAAGAGGGAAGCCGATTACCGTACATACTTTCACTTCTGGAGCATCGTTTAATAACTCAGCTGCTTTTTTTACCCACGTTGGATTTACACAAACCGAAGCGAATGAATATTCTTTTGCTTCTTGTGCTAAAACCGTAACTTGCTCTTCTGTTGCATCTGCTTTTAATAATGTATGATCAATAATACCCGTAATGTTTTGACTCATTTTGTTCTTCCTCTCTCTTTCTTAATGAATTTCTTTATAAATTAACGTTGGAGCTTCTACTTTTTCAGCGACCGTGCTGTAAGAATCATAAACGATATCCATTACTTCCTGTACATCTTCGCTATTGCTGTGGATTGTAACAAGAGAGTCGCCTTTTTTCACTGAATCTCCAACTTTTTTATTTAGCATAATACCAACTGCTAAGTCGATTTCAGATTCTTTTGTTGCACGTCCTGCACCTAGCTTCATTGCTGCTACGCCGATTTTTTCTGCAACGATTTCTGAAATATAACCATCTTCTTTTGCTGGCACTTCAATTTTGTGCGCTGCATCCGGTAATTTAGACGGATCGTCTGCAACAGAAGCGTCTCCGCCTTGTGCGCTTAAGAACGTTTTGAACGATTCTAATGCTTTTCCGTTTTTAATTACTTCTTGAAGCATTGCACGCGCTTCATCTAAGCTGCTTGCTTTTTCAGCAAGTACAACCATGTGACTTCCTAATGTTAAGCAAAGCTCTGTTAAATCTTCAGGCCCTTCGCCTTTTAACGTGTCGATAGCTTCTTTCACTTCAAGCGCATTACCAACCGCAAATCCTAGAGGCTGGCTCATATCTGAGATGATTGCTTTTGTGTTTCGGCCTACGCCTTTTCCGATTTCAACCATTGCTTTTGCTAATTCTTCAGCGTCTTCAAGCTTTTTCATAAATGCGCCGTTCCCCGTTTTTACATCCAAGCAAATAGCATCTGCTCCAGCTGCAATTTTCTTACTCATAATTGAGCTTGCAATTAACGGAATCGAATCAACTGTTGCTGTTACATCACGAAGCGCAT
Organism: Priestia sp. D51; assembly: GCF_053345675.1. Classification (NCBI taxonomy): domain Bacteria; kingdom Bacillati; phylum Bacillota; class Bacilli; order Caryophanales; family Bacillaceae; genus Priestia; species Priestia sp. D51. The sequence continues at coordinate 319,191 of NZ_JBLTIR010000002.1, forward strand.
AAAGTTTTTTATCCGCTGGCGTTAAGTCTCCGCTTTGACCGATAACGGCAATTTTATTTGTATTTACTAAACGAATGAATTCTTCGTTTGTAATTTCAACGTGGAAGCCAGGCACTGCTTCTAGTTTATCAATCGTACCGCCAGTGTGTCCTAAGCCGCGGCCAGACATTTTGGCAACCGGTACATCAACCGCAGCTACTAAAGGTCCTAATACAAGTGTTGTTGTATCACCTACGCCGCCTGTGCTGTGTTTGTCTACTTTAATACCTTCAATTTTTGATAAGTCGATTTGATCGCCTGATTCAACCATTGCTTGCGTTAAATTTACGCGTTCTTCCTGCGTCATTCCTTGAAAGTAAATCGCCATCGCAAATGCCGATAGCTGATAATCAGGTAAATCCCCTTTTGTATAACCTTCGATAATAAAATCGATTTCAGCTTTATTTAATTCATGTCCATTACGTTTTTTTTCAATTAAGTCAACCATTCTCATGACGTTTTCCCCCTAAAAGTATCTGCATATTGTGCATCCACTAAAACGTTTTCAACAACTTACACCCTTACTATATAATAGCTTTGAACAATTGTAAACAGATATATTTACATTTGTTCAAAAATATTTATAGCTGCTGTTTTAGTGAATAAAAAAAGACTTCCGCACTCGGAAGTCTTCCCTTATTTTTCAGCTTTTATCACAAATGACAATACGATTCTGTACTTATTCTTTACCTTTTTATAAGGAATTAATACGTATGGCTGATCAGGCGGCGTAAATCGTTCAATTCCTTTTTGATTAGCATCAGGAGAAAAGTACATTCTTCCCCACCGTTTAATGATATAGCCCGTGGTTCCCTTGGCAATCACTCCGTCTTTTGAAACGTCTGTTTGAAAAGGATACCGGTTTCGCTGTGCCTGCAGAGACGACACAGAATAAGATACAATATCTTCTACTATTTCAATTCGATGAAGCTTTTGCTCTTGAAAAAACAGCGCTTCATCTCCTTTACTCTTGTTTATCTAATAAAAAGCGCGCCGTGAACTGATCAGTAACGAGTACATTTGCAAATTTCCCTTGCAGCGCTCCGTAAATGCTATCGATTTTCTGATCCCCTCCAGCTACTAAAATGGCGTACTCTTTCTTCTTCAGTTCCTCCAAATCAAGTCCAAGCGTCCGTTCATCCAAGCTTTCATTGCAAATTTGTCCATCTTTATCAAAAAAGCGTGAACAAATGTCTCCTACGGCTCGCGAAGAAATCATCTCTACATCTTGTTCAGAAAAGTAGCCAAGCTGAAAAAGCAGCGAATCCGTTTTGATGGGGCCCGTAGTAAACACAGCAATGTTGGCTTGTTTGCCTAAATCTAAAATGCGCTTAATATGACGATCCGTTTCCATTGCTTTTTTAACTACCACGTGATCGACAATCACAGGCAGAGGAAGATGCATAGGAGGCGTATTGTATGCCTTTCCAAATAAGTACATAATTTCAGAAGCATATGTGCTCGTTTCCGAATGGCTTACTCCGCCTTTTAACTGCACAACCTGCACGTCATTCACATACTTTTGTTTTAAATCGATGGCCACTTGATAAAGAGTTGTTCCCCACGTCACCCCAATAATGTCTCCATCTTTTACGATGTCATAGAGATAGTCAGCTGCTGCTACGCCTAGATGACTTTTAATAATGTGATTTTCATATTGAGGCACCGGTGTGACGATTGCTTTTTTTAGATTGAATTTTTGTTCAAGTTGAGAAGACAATTTTTCACTATTGATAGATGAATCTACAATTTTAATTTGAACAATGCCTTCTTCTTTTGCTGTCTGCAGCAATCGAGAAACCGTAGGCCTTGATACACCAAGCTTTTTTGCAATTTCACTTTGATTATAATCAAGAATATAATACATCCTTGCCGCTTCAATCACTTTATTAAATTTCTCTTGATCCATCTCCATCGACTTGTTCTCCCTTACCTCATGAATTTCTTATCCCAATTTTACCAAACTTATGTCTTTAGTTTACTTGTTTGGTGAACAAAATTTCAAGAGGGGATTTTGTAACTGAGATGAAAAGAGAAATACTAAGGAATGACGGTGACCAATTTAAGATAACAAAACACGGGTCTACACTTCTTCCGTTTCCACTAAATAAATCCGATCATCAAACTTCCCGCGCTTCTTGGCCTTCCCCTCACGCACTTTCTCCAGCTGTTTGGGTGTTGCCCCGTGTACAGCTGCTAGCGCGTGCATAACTTCCAGTAAATCTGCGAGTTCTTCAATGGCATCTTGATGCGTTTGGGCTTCTATGTATTCTTGAAGCTCTTCTTTTGCCTTTTTCTTCAGCTCATTTTGATACTCATCTCGCTGCAGTACGCGTGATTTGAAGGTGTTTCCACTTTGTTCAATAATTGTGGGAATTTTATCTCGCACTAGCTTGTTATAAGTAGGCATCGTTTTACCTCCCTCTCTTATCTTTCTAGTAAACTAGTATTTTTCAAATTCTGCTTGGTTTCCGTTAAACACATTTAAATCAACAAACGTTTCTTCACCTTTATAGCCGCTTAACCTCCCTTTGTCCGTATACTGCCAAAACGTCCATTCCTGCTGTTCTTCGAGAGTTGGCTTTTTTACAACGTCGCGAATCCAAATATCACATCCGGGATATCTATTTTTAATGTACAAGTCATACGCTTTAGGAGTCGTATAAAGAATAACGCGCTTGTCATAATGAGATTCAAGACGTGTAATCATACTAGAAAGCTCCTTGTATACATGTTTCTGAGACGGAAGGTTTTGTTTTTTGTCTCCGTAAAATTCAACATCAATCACGGGAGGCAGATCGTTATCTTTAAGAGAAACCGTTTTGATAAAATTAGCCGCTTGTGTGGAACCTTTACTATCGTAGCTAAAAAAGTGATAAGCTCCGATCCGCATGCTTTTGCGATTTGCTTGTTCCCAATTTTGTTTAAATAAAGGATCTTGAAATGAACTTCCTTCCGTTGCTTTAATAAAAGCAAACTGAATATCTTGTTTACTCAACACATTCCAATCAATCTCCCCTTGATAAGAAGATACGTCCACACCTTTTACTTCATAGCGGTTGGCACTCATTGCATTTGGAATTACCCAGCCTTTACTCCATAGTAAAAATATAAAGCTTACAAGAGCGACTAATATAACTCCTGCGGCAAGAAATCTTTTGTTCTTTTGATTTGCTTTGTCTATTGTGTTTACCCCCTTTTTTAGAAAATACTTCTAATATTCTAACATAAAAAGGATTTTCCAAAACAAGAGAGCCTACATGTCTTTGTTAATAGATACAAAAAACCACCTAAAAATCAGGCGGCTTTTCTTTTATGCTGCGTCTTCAGATGGTTCATTATCTTTGGCTGCTTCTATAAGCAAGAAAATAGCCGTTAAAATATGCATGATCATACCGACCACAGGAATCCACGCAATAGCGGAACAGACAATTCCCATGATATGCCCTGTCCGAACTTTGTTTGTTTTAATCGCAAATACTAAACCTACGACGTGCAATGCGAGCATTAGAATAAGCGGCGTGTAGGCTAGACTTATAACCAAGGTGCCTCCTAGGAGGGGAATCCCCCAAAGAGCCTCTAATCCTCCGCTGACCCATTTCAATATACGACTTGTTTTTCCCAATGTATCCTCCCCCTTTGTCTTCAATGTATGCACAGAGGTTTTGTTTCTGAACGGTTGTATATGAAAAAAGTGGCAAAAATACGTGTACTAAAAATAAATCGATAGTCCCATATAAAGATACGTTTTTATACGGGACTAGTGTAATAGTGGAAAATGAACGAGAGGAAAAGGCGTTGTTTTACATGTAATAACGAGGAGCTCTTCGTCAAGAGAACTAAGTAAACATCAACAAAGAAGCCGAACTCAAAATGTAAGCTCGGCTTTTTCTTATATGATAAATAGAAGTATTATAAAATGTTTTTTGTATTAGTGTTCTCGACTCTTCTCAAATTTTTCAACAGCCTCAAAATCAAGCTCGGCTGATATCCAATCGCCTTTTTCCGGGAATTCTAGATTTCGAACGACTATTTTATTCGGCCCTTTTTTTTCTAAAATTTTCGCCTGGCAGTTTTTGTACATAACTACTTCTCGTTCTTTGATATCTGTCCACAACAAGTGCAGAACCCCTTTCAATTTTAAGAAGTTAATATTTCGAAACACTGTTTTACATTTTATTATATTTTTTTGGATTTGTTAATTTTTTTGTCTTGTTTTTCATAAAAAATGATCAAAACGCTTTTTTCTACTACAATATACCCAAAATATCTTTTAACCTTTAAATATTTATGTTATATTTTTAAAATTGTATTACAAGTTTTTTGTTTTTTCCTTTTCGTTTCTCCTCTTTTCTTCTTTTTACGTATTCACAATAGACATCTCAACTATACTAATACGTATCAAGGCTTAAAAGTTCAAAAATATCTTAACATATCAAAAATTATTGGGTTGTTCCACTAGAAATCCAATCGACTTTACAAAAACTCCACCCAAAAAACTAGAGGCCTTTAGCCATACAAAAGACTGCTTTTACCGCATTTATATTTTAATGAATACTAACAACACAATTTGAGGTGCCAACAATGAACGTACTAACAAACGCTATAATTATCTTATTAGCTTATTTAATTGGGTCAATTCCTTTTGCTTTAGTGATTGGAAAGGGCTTTTACAAAACCGATGTTCGCAAGCACGGAAGCGGTAACTTAGGAGCTACTAATACCTTTCGCACTTTAGGAAAGAAAGCAGGTATTATAGTATTGATCGGCGATATAGCAAAAGGCTCGCTAGCCGTCTGTTTACCGCTTATGATGAATAGTAACTTGCATATGCTTGTCCCTGGATTTATTGCTATTCTTGGACATAGCTATCCGGTTTTTGCAAAGTTTAAAGGAGGAAAATCTGTAGCGACTGCCGCTGGTGTATTCCTTGCATTTTCACCATTAGCTTTCATTCTAGGGATTCTTGCTTTTTTAATTTCTCTCAAAATTTCTAAATACGTATCCTTATCTTCACCTATTGGCGCATTGGTTGCCTTTTTGGCATCAATTTATGTAGGTGATGTTGTACTAATCGTATTTGCAGCTATTATTTTTATTTTTATTACGTGGAAGCATATTAAAAACTTCAAACGAATTAAATTGGGTACAGAACCTAAAGTTAATTTTTAAGCGTACTAAAGTTAGTAATCTTTAAATGATGTTGCCAAAAAGGTGTTCATGAGTTGAACACCTTTTTTTATTATTTTAGTACGCCTTGTCCCAAGATAGACGTAAATTATGAAATTTATTTAAAAATGCTCTTGATTATAGAGTAAACAATACACTTTACTGCTTCCTATATCTCATTTTGTAATTTGATATTTACTATTTAACCACCTTAAAACGATGAGTGTTACGGCACCAGCAGCTAAATATAAGAAGCCTCCAAATTCTATTACATACCCAAAAGGTGGAATAAGCTTTGGTAAAAAAACCATCCCTGCAAGAGAAATAAAAATTAAGACAAAGAGTAGAAAAAAGTCCTTAATCTTATTCGTAATTTTGTAAACAGATTTTTGTATCCATTTCAAAAGCAGAAAAACATCAAGAGAAATAATAGCTGCAACAATAACAAAAGTGACGATTGCCGTTCCGATATAAACAGTCTGGCTGCTATCCTTAACATAATGTACAACAATATTTCCTATCCCGCTTACTATAGCCATCAAGCTTGCAAGCTGTAACAATAAAAAGCTTATAAAAAAAGCAGTGCTTTTTAAGGGTTCTTTAGGTAACTGTTTAATCATTTCATCACAGTACGTCTTAAGGTTTTCTCCAAACACCTCTTCAGCACGCTTCCCTTCCGCTTGTGCGTCAATAAGGTGATCTAAAAGCTCCATCAATAATTCTTCAGCCTGCTGTTCAGAAACTGACACACTTGTTCGAATGTAAACAAGCATATTATCATAGTACTCTTCATTTTCCTTGGTCAGCTCTTTTCGCTTCTTATTATTTAATTTAATTAATTCCTTAGCGTTCATCGTAAAAACTCCTATTCAACAATTTATCTACAGGGTTTTGAATGTTGATCCATTCCTCTTGGATTTCACATAATGCGCTCTCACCAGATGCCGTAAGATGATAGTACTTTCGTTTAGGACCCGAAGGCGATGCTTTCATTTCTCCCTTTATTAATCCCTCCTTTTGAAGACGTAGTAAAATTGGGTAAATCGAACCTTCACTCACATCATTTAATCCATATTGTTGAAGCTTCTGGGATAGCTCATAGCCATAAACCGTTTCTTTTTGAATGATTGATAAGATACACCCTTCTAAAATTCCTTTTAACAATTGACTTCTCAAAGACATATCGATTTCTTCCTTTTCACTATCTTGTTATACAAGATACATTTTTAAAGTAAAGCTACCTTGCAAGACAAGATAGCTTTACATCACTCATAATAACCTATTTATGGTAAGTGTTCAACCATTTATTTACTTTTTTTATTAAACCACTTAACATAGTAATCTTTTTAGTAAATTTGAATAAATAAATGAAACCTTTCCTCTCCTCTAACCGTATACCTATCATGCACGTATTAGTTAAAGGAGGAAGACTTGTGCTAAAACGAATTTCACTGTTTATTTTCGTTAATATTTTAGTATTAATTACAATCACAACGATTACATCTTTATTAGGTGTTCAAAGCTATATGGGAAGCGGCGGTTACGGCGGCCTGCTGGCATTTAGCGTCATTGCCGGCTTCAGCGGAGCGATTATTTCTCTTATGATGTCACGCTTAATGGCAAAGTGGATGATGGGTGTTCAAGTTATTGATGAACGTTCCCCTCAAGGTGAATACGAACGATTTGTTCTAGAAGAAACGCACCGACTTGCATCTGTTGCAGGATTAAGAAAAATGCCGCAGGTCGGAATTTATCATTCAGCGGAAGTTAACGCGTTTGCAACGGGTCCAAGTAAAAGACGCTCGCTTGTTGCTGTTTCAAGCGGAATGCTTGAACGAATGGACCGCGATGCCATCAGCGGCGTTATCGCTCACGAAATAGCGCATATTAAAAGCGGTGATATGGTCACAACTACGCTACTGCAAGGAGTATTAAACACATTCGTTATTTTCTTCTCTCGTTTAGTAGCCAAAGCGGTGTCAAACTTCGTGCGAGAAGAGTTTGCGATGGTTGTTTATTTCCTTACATCGATTGTATTTGAGATTCTCTTTAGTATCTTAAGCAGCCCAATTATCTTCTGGCATTCAAGAAGACGTGAATTCAAAGCCGATGAGCTTGCAGCTAAACTCGGCGGCAAGGAAAAAATGATTTATGCGTTAGAATCGCTTCGTCATACTACTTCATTAGTAGATGATCGCCAAAAATCAATTGCCGCTTTTAAAATTAGCGGTAAAGAAAAATTCTCACGCTTATTTTCTACTCATCCGCCGCTTGAAAAACGCATTGAGCGCTTGCATTCACTATAAGCAAAAGAAACCAGCTTCTTTATGGAAGCTGGTTTTTTTATGTTATGACTGAGGAGCAAGTACGCGTGCAGCTTCCCACAGTAAGACGCCGTCTTTATTTTTTGTTAATTCCACGCAGCCTTCTTTTTCAAGATACGTAAGCTGGCCATACACTTCTGAGAAAATAAAGTCAGGTGCTTTTTGATACATATCCGGGAAAAATGCAGCGCTGACTTCAAGCGTTGTTTTCTTTCCTTCCCCCATCGCTTGTAACACGCGCAGCGCCCATTTATGCTGCTTTTGAATGCGTTCCATAATTAAAGAGTGAATGTCACTAAGCGGTTCACCATGTCCGCTATAAATCAAATCAATGTCGTAGTTCAACGTTTTTTCTAGAGACGCTAAGTAGTCCAGTAGCGGCGTTGGCTTGGGATTTTGAATGGTTGGCTCTAAATACGGGTTTGACGGTACTTTTGGCAAAATATGATCTCCGCCAAACGCGACTTTTTCTTTTCGATTGTAAAACATCAGCTGACTTAACGAATGTCCCGGCGCTTCAATTACTTCCCACTCACTCGCATACGGAAGTGTATCGCCTTCTTTTAAATACCCGGTTAGCTTCTGCCCTTTAGGTGAATAAACTTGAATCGCAGCCGTTGCTTTACGAAGCCATTCTTCCATTACATCATCACTGACTCCAAACTCTATAAGGAAATTACGATATAGCTCATTATGCTGCTGAACAAACTCTTCATCTTGGTAAATCCAAGGCTCCACAAGCTTATGACCGTAAACAGGTATATCACTCGGCAGCCATTCTAAAAATCCAGTGTGATCCGGATGCTGATGAGTCAGAATCACTTGTTCAATATCCGTTACTTTATATCCTTCTTTACGAAGCGCCTCTTCAAAAACGCTCCACGCTTCTTTGGTTTTCATACCTGCATCAATTAACGTTACCTTGTCTGCTTTTAATAAAAACACATTCACTGGTCCAATTGGAAATGGCGTAGGCAGTTCAATGCGTATCACTTTATGATCTAAACTCATTTTACCAAACCCCTATATCTGCATTCTTTTTACTTTTTTATACTGTTAAACGTCTTATTCTTTTAATTAGTCAATTTCCTGCTAACGTCTACCTGTAAAAGTACTCTGAGCAGCAGTCATTACATAGCTCTTTGCACTCGTACAAAGAGTCACATAAACTCATACTATTAATAGTTTAGCAGGTTTGAAGACAAATTGATAAAGGAATGCTTTCCAGTGTACTTATTTAAAGCAAACGAATGGTTCATCAAACGAAAAAAGTAAGATAGAATAAAGAGACGAAATGATGATATAAGGAGTATAGGTTATGATTAAAGCGATTTTTCTTTTTATCTTAGCGGGTCTTGCTGAAATTGGCGGAGGCTATCTGATTTGGCAGTGGCTGCGCGAAGGAGCTTCGAGCTGGTTAGGACTTCTGGGCGGTATTGCTTTGGTGCTGTACGGCGTCATTGCTACGTGGCAGTCGTTCCCTGACTTTGGACGTGTATATGCAGCTTACGGCGGTATTTTTATTGTTTTAAGCCTGTTTTGGGCGTGGTGGGTTGATAAAAAAATGCCCGATACATACGATTGGATTGGCGGACTTGTGTGTCTGATTGGCGTAGCGGTTATGCTTTGGCCAAGAAGTTAAGTAATTACACAGAAAGCGGCAGAACCCATAGATTCTGCCGCCTTTTATTTTTTATATAGATACAGTTATGTTGTCTTTTCCATTACTTCAACTCAGCCCATCTTTTATCTAATGATTTTAACAGCTCATCTTCAGATGTTTGGCCGCCGATGTATTCTTGTACATCTGCTCCAAATTTTTGCGTTACGCCTTCAGGGAACTTTGTCCATTCCCAAGGAATCGTTTTTTGATCTTTAGAATATTTAAGAAGTTCTTCACCTAAAGGTCCGATGTCTTTTGCTTCAATTGACTTAAAGGCTGGAATGTACTTAAAGTCTTCTACTAACGCTTTTTGACCTTCTTTAGATGTAACCATCCAGTTTAAGAAGTCTTTGGCTGCTTTTTTATCTGCCGCTGGTGCTTGTTTGTGAATAACCCAGTTGCTTGGTACGTCAATTGCAAGCTTGTCAGATGCAGCTGCATCGTCGCTTAGCGGCATAGGTAGAATCCCTACATCCATGTTCGGCGTAATTTTATCAAGCATTGGCTGAATCCAGTTTCCTTGCTGAATCATCGCTGCTTCACCGGTCGCAAATTTCGTTACTTGCGTGTTGTAGTCCGTCGTTAACGGATTTTTGTTTCCATATTTCACTGTTAAATCAAGCAGCTTTACATACTGTTTGAACTGCTCGTTTCCTGCGATTTTCGTACTGCCGTCATTTAATCCTTTAATAAATGCATCCGGATCTTTTTGACTGGCAAATGGAATGTTTAAGCCGTGGTTTCCAAGCACCCACCACTCTCCGTAGCCGATAGAAAATGGCGTAATGCCGGCTGCTTTTAGCTTTTTAGCCGCTGCTTCTAATTCTGAATACGTTTTTGGAAGTTCTTTGATGCCTGCTTTTTTGAACAGTTTTTTGTTATATGTAAATCCATAGCCTTCAAGACTGATTGGCTGTCCATATACTTTACCGTCCATCGTCATTGGTGTAAGTGTGTTTTCATATGCGTCATCAACCCAAGGCTGATCTGATAAATCTTCTAATTTATTTTTCCACGTTTTCGCCTCTTGATATCCGCCGTTTGTGAAAAGGTCGGGTGCATTGCCCGACGCAAACTGCGCTTTTAAGGCTGCTGCACCGTCAGCTCCTCCACCAACCGTTTGGATATTGAACTTCACGTTTGGATGTTCTTTTGTATATTGATCAGTTAGAGCTTTTAGCTGATCTGCAATTTCTACTTTTCCTTGAAATACATCTACTACTACTTGATCTCGGCCGCTTTTTTTATTACCAGATGCGCTTTCGTTTGAACATGCGGTTGAAAATAAAAGCGTAGCCGATAAAACACCTACTGCTAAAGGCCATTTTTTCATTTTGAATGCCATTTTCTGTTCCTCCCTATTTGCTGCTGGTTTTGATGCCTCAGCCTCAAAACCAGCCCTGTTGCCGCTTCTATTATTTAATTGAACCGCTTGTAATTCCTTTAACAATGTGTTTTTGCATTGCAAAGAAGAAGATTAATAGCGGGATAATACTGATTACAAGTGCTGCTAGTGCTAAATCCCACTGCTTTGTATACTGACCAAAGAAGAAGAATGTCGCAAGCGGAATCGTTCTTAGCTCAGGATCTTGCAAAACAAGAGACGGAAGTAAGAAGTCATTCCAAATCCATAGGCTGTTTAAGATGACGACAGTTACTGTAATTGGCTTTAATAATGGGAACACAATTCTCCAAAATACGCCTAGACGTGAGCATCCGTCGATGATTGCAGCTTCTTCTAGCTCAACTGGAATTCCTTTAATAAATCCGTGGTATAAGAAAATCGTCATACCTGAACCGAAGCCTAAGTACATGATCACAATACCCCAAATGCTGTTTAACAGATTTAAGTTTCCTGCTACTTTTACAAGTGGAATCATGATGGATTGAAATGGAATAACCATTGCCGCTACGAATGCCATAAAGATAATGCTGCTGATTTTTTTCTTTGTTCGAACCAGCATGTAAGCTGCCATTGAACAGAAGATGACTAGAACTGCGTTACTGATGACTGTAATGATTAGCGAGTTGCTAAGCACTTTTAAGTAGTTCATTTGGTTAAATGCATTAACAAAGTTTTGAAACTGAATCGTTGTTGGCAGTGCCGATGTGTTTGATAAAATTTCTGCAAATGACTTCAGTGAGTTTGAAAGCACGTAATAAAAGGGAACCAAGAACACCAGTCCAAGCAGGACCGCTAAAATTTCAACAATAAAGGTTTTGCTCGTATATTTGTTTCCCATTACGATTCAACCTCCTTCTTCTTCGTGTATGTTACTTGAATAATCGTAATCGCTGCTACGACGATGAAGAAAATTAAGGCTTTTGCTTCACCTAGACCGTATCTGTTATTCACAAATGCTTCTGTATAAATGTTAAGCGCTAACATTTCTGTTGATTTGAATGGACCACCGTTTGTTAATGATAAGTTGACATCAAATACTTTAAATGACCATGAAATCGTTAAGAATAAACAAACCGTTACTGCCGGCGCTACCATTGGAATTGTAATGTGACGAAGAATTTGCCATCTGCTTGCTCCGTCAATTTTTGCTGCTTCAATCAGCTCTTGCGGTACGTTTTGCAGTGCTGCTGTGTAAATAAGCATGATATAACCTGCTCCTTGCCATACACTTACAATCACGATGCCCCAAAATGCTGTTTTTGCGTCTCCTAACCAAGGAAGTTCAAAAAGTGAGATTCCCGTGATTTGTCCGATAGATGCAAATCCTTTTACGAAAATGAACTGCCATACAAATCCTAGTAAAAGTCCGCCAATTAAATTCGGCATAAAGAAAACCGTACGTAAAATATTTCGTGTTTTTAACATTTGAGTAACAAGGATTGCTAACACGAACCCAACCACATTCGTTAAGATAATCGCAACGACCGTATATTTTGTTGTGATCCAAAACGACTGCTGAAACTGCTTATCTTCGGTGAACAAGTACTTGAAGTTATCAAGCCCCACCCAGTTAATCGTGCCGTTTACTCCGTTCCAGTCTGTAAATGAGTAATAAATCCCTGTAAAAAATGGTATAAGTACAATCACACAAAACGCTAAAAGTGCGGGCCCTACAAATAGAGCAAATAAACCTGCATTTTTCAAATTTTTACGTTTTTTCGTATTAACTGATGGTTCTCTTTTAAGTTCTTGCTCTAAAGGAACATATTCTGTCTCCTGTAATTTACTTTGGCTATTCATCTTACTAGCACCTCCCTATGTCTTATTTTAGCGAAATCCGCTATTTATGAAACCGCTTTAATTGACGAGTAGGGTGTAAAATATTGACCTTTGTGCAACATTTTCTCCCCTGTGCACATTTTACATACTTTTCTAAAGCATGAAAGAAATAAAAGAAAAAGCTAGAAGTGGACGACATATCTTCTTATCTTATACACTAGAAAAAAGATGTAGTTGGGAGGAACATACTCATGACAGCAAAACGAGCGCTAATTACAGGTGCCAATTCAGGAATGGGGCTGGCCACAACGATTGAACTAGCTAAAAAAGGATTCAAAGTCATTATGGTATGCCGAAATGAAGAAAGAGGAAATGCCGCTTTAGAAGAAGCGAAACGCCAAAGCGGATCGGATTCCATATCTCTTATGACCTGTGACCTAGGTTCTCTTGACAGTATCCGGGCTTTCAGTGAAGACTTTACGTCTCGCTACAGTGTACTTGATGTGCTGATTAATAACGCGGGCGTCGTGACAATTAAGCGGGAAACAACACAAGACGGATTTGAAATGATGCTTGGTGTCAATCATTTGGGTCACTTTTTATTAACTAATTTACTTTTAGATCCGCTGAAAAAATCTCAACAGGGACGCATTATAAACGTTGGCTCCGGTGCTCATAAAGCGGGAAAAATAGACCTCAACAACCCTCACTTAACAACAGGATTCGGAATGTGGCGAGGATACTCTCAGTCTAAATTAGCAAATAACTTATTTACGGTTCATTTAAGTAAAAAGTTAAAAGACACCTCTGTAACCGTAAATTGCCTTCACCCCGGAGCCGTTTCTACCGCTATCGGCGTTAATCGTCAAACAGGTTTTGGAAAAAGCGTTCACGCCGTGCTTCGCCCTTTCTTTTTAACACCTCTTCAAGGTGCCGAAACAGCTATTTATTTAGCTGACAGTCCTGAAGTGACGCATATTAGCGGCGCTTATTTTTATAAAAAACGCGTGACTCCTCCTTCTTCAAGAGCAAAAAATGAACGGCTTGCAGAAGAATTTTGGGACTGGAGTGCGCGCGAAGTTGGTTTATAAAGTAGATAGATACGCTTGGGAAAGAAAAAAGTAATGAAAAAAGGTCAGCTTTTCGGCTGACCTTTTCGTATTAAAAAAACGTTAGTCCTATAGCAAAAATAAAGCCTGATACAATTAAGGTCGTCACGCAGTAGCCCATTATATCGCGTGCTCCGAGCCCTGCGATAGCTAGTGCAGGTAGTGCCCAAAACGGCTGCGCCATATTCATCCATGCTTCTCCGTAAGCAATGGCCATCGCAGCGACTCCCGGATCTACGCCGAGCTGTTCAGCTGCCGGCATAATAAAAGGTCCTTGTACAACCCAGTGTCCTCCTCCTGACGGAACAAAAAAGTTCACAACGCCAGAACTTAAAAACGCAAGAAACGGAAATGTCGTTTCATTTGAAATCGAGATAAATGCGTTCGTTAGCTTCCCGCCTAAGCCTGATAGCTCCATCATGCCTTGAATACCTGCGTAGAATGGAAACTGAATCACAATCCCAGCGGTTCCTTTCGCAGCATTGGAAACGGCATTCATATAGGATAAAGGCGTGCGGTGAAGTAAAATACCCGTCGTAAAAAACAATAAATTCACTGTGTTGATATCCATTTTAAAACCGTTTGTAGCAAAATAATAAATTAAATATGAATACCCAAGAAGTGCAATTGTTAGACTTAAAAACCTGCTGTTCTCCATGCGTACAGCAAATGTTGGCTTAGAAGAAGTTGTCTCAACAACTGTAGCCGGCGCCATTTCATCTTCTGCCAATAGTCTTGGATCGATTTCTACCACTTCTTTTCCCGTCGGCATCATCAGTCTTGTCATAATAGGAAGGACAATTAATAATCCGAGGGTAATAAATAAGTTGTAGCCTGTAAAAATCGTGTCTGACAGCGGAATAAGTCCAGCCGTTTTTTCCATTGGGTTTCCAGGTGTAGCAGCGACAAGAGGAATCGAACCTGACAAGCCTCCGTGCCATGTTAAAAACCCTATGTAAGCACAGGCAATTAAAAACCGATAATCAGATCCCGGCACGCGTTTCGCTACTTCTTTCGCAAACAGGGCACCTACAATTAAGCCAAACCCCCAGTTAATCATACAAGCCATGGCTGCGCCTAGCGTGACCAGAATAACCCCTTGCGCCGGAGTTTTGGCTAACAGTGCTATGTTTACAAGCCACTTCTTTACAAGCGGCGAGCTAGCAAGCGCATGCCCTGTGACAAGCACTAAGCTCATTTGCATCGCAAATGCAAGAAGGTTCCAAAAGCCGCTTCCCCAAAACTGAACCATCTCAATCGGCCCGTGAGGAGTAAAAACAATACCTGATACAAATAAAATCAGAGTCAGGATTAAAGCAAATACAAACGGATCAGGTAAAAAGCGCTGAACAAGCGCCGTGAAGAAATTAGATAACGCTTTCATTTTACTCCTCCTTTACAGGAATACTCCTGTGAATAAATGTCGACAAGCATCTTTAATTATACATAATTTGTTGAAAATTGTTAATATTTAGTTTAAATAAAAAACCCTTCTGTTTTCCAGAAAGGTTTTACACACTAAACGTTTGAATAAGAGTTGGCTCTCCGTCAAGTTCAATTTTCTTTTCTTGAAAGGAAATATGTAAGCTTTCATAAATATGTTTCCAAAATGAAATAGCCCGCTTATTGCCTGCAAGCTCAATAATCATATACGTTCCTTTTCGATGAGAGAAAATGTCTTTTACCGTTTCAGAAGCAATGCCCTGCTTTCGGTATTTGTTTAAGATAAAAAAATCATTGATGCAGTAATCTGCTTCTTGCTGAAGTGCGGGCTGTTCAAGAAGTAAAAAAAAGCCCGTCAGCTTATCATCTACTTTAATAAAGTATGGCGAGAGGCCTTCTACTTTCCAAAACAAGGGCAGCTCTTCAAAATGAAAAGCTCCATCTTCGCGAATATCTAAAGAAGGTGTATACGCAGATAAATCATGGAGATAAAGAGAATACAAATTTTGCAAAACGCCCGCTTGGCTTTTAGGTACTTTTTCAATCGTAAGCATTCTTAGTTCATCTCCTTCTTTTCCTATCATAAGGGTTTTTTGTGAAAGTTTACAGTAAAAATGTTTGAGGCAAAGTGAAGATGGATAGTCAAAAAGCTCTTTTTTCATTTTGTAGATGTATGAAGCGCAATAAAAAAACGATCATCTCCGGTACTGTACGCTCCGTCTGATAATCGTTTTTTATGTTTTGTGTGCTGATGCTGAAGTTTTTCCTTCTTTGTTTTGGTTTTACGCGTTTCCATGTCTGCAAATATAAACAGGCTGCGGTTTAATTCTGGATTTCGTTTTCCTTCACGCGTCATTTTATCACGCATTTTTTTTGCTTTTGACTTTGCCATGTAACTTCCTCCCTATATAAACGATGTATACATATCTTACTGCTTTTTTATAAAATGTCAAGTTCAGAAGCACTGATGTGTTAACAGTGCTTCTGTATAGTCATGACTCTTTATTTTTCAGCATATCATCTAATTTTTGTTCCATTCTCTGAAGCCTTTTTTCATTTGCCCCCTGCTTTTGAATCAACCTTTTTAAGCCTATAATAAATGCAATTATTACTCCTGCTATTCCTATCAGGATCAGCAGCATAAGAATTTGAAAAATAATATCACCTATATTAACCATAGTTCCACCTTTTATCTATTTTTTTACATTATATCATTTTTTTAGTTATTTCTGCTTTATTTTATAAAAAAAGCTCTCAGTGCTGAGAGCTTCATTTACTATCTTCATCGTAGACCGTCCACTTTTCCTGTTTGATTTGATTGGAAACATCAATCAGTTTATTTTTCACTCGATCCTTTTCTGCTCCTGTTAAAGGCGTAGGTCGGTAGTCGTTTCGCGCCGTTGTGGAAGAAATGCGGAATGGAATCACATTGATGTCTTTGTTTGTCGTTAGCTTTCCATCTTTAATCGTAAACGTCTGCTGAAATACAAATGTATCCTTATCACTTGGATTTTTGTTTCCGCCAAACATAAAGTTTCCTAAGCTATAGACAATAAATTTATTTTTGTATTCTTCAATTCCTTGAACAACGTGAGGGTGATGACCTAAAATCAAATCTGCTCCGTTATCAATTGTATACTTCGCCAGTGCCTGCTGCGCTGTATCAGGAACATAGTGTCGTTCAGATCCCCAGTGGAAATGCACAATAATAATTTTAGCGCCTTTTTCTTTTAAAGACTTAATTCCGTCTTTAATCTGACTTCTTACTTCTTTTGTGTCATCCCAGCCCGGATATCCAAGCAATCCTACTTTGACTCCCTTTACCGTTGTAATATATGTATCTTCATAGCCAAAATAGCCTATTCCGCTTTTCTTTAAGTTTTCTCGTGTATCATCATATCCTTGCTGTAAATAATCATGCGTATGATTATTAGCCAAGTTAACGGTTTCAATACTTCCTTGTTTTAAAATATTTACAAACGAAGGATCACCTTTAAAACGAAATGTTTTACTTGCTTTTTCCGTCGCAGTTGTCAGCGTTGTTTCTAAATTAACCGTTGTTAAGTCATCTTGCTCAAAGATCGATTTTACATTTTGCGTAAAATACGGCAGGCCATTTCTTGCTGCTACGTCGTTAAAAGTAGAATCGTACCCAAAGCTTTCATCGTTTCCTAAGGTAAAATCTCCTGCTGCGCTAACTTTAATGGTTGTATTGATTGCGTCTTTTTTCTCTTTTTTACTCGCTTCTTCTTTAGACTTTACTGTTTCTTCTTTTTTCTGCGGCTCAGAAGAGGTTTGTTCTCCTGCTCCTCCGCACGCTCCCAGTAAAAAACACAAACTTCCATAAATAACAGCTTTTTTTAAATACTTGTTCATGTAACGTTAAAACCCCTTTTTACGTTTTAATAACTGTGTCTGGACTTGGTGTTTACTGCTTATTTCGCCAAATACATACAATTCTCCTGTTTTATCGGCAAAATAAGTGAAATTTTTATAAAAAAAGGAAGTTTTTATATTCTTTTTGGGTTAGAACAAGAGATTTTAGCTAAGAGAAAAGTAGCGCAAACGCTGCGGAGAAAACTGATGAGCTGTACTAAACTTCAAGTGATTCACAAAATAGCAGAGCGATTCCAAACGTCACCTAAAATAAAAACCTCCTTTGCTCATGCAAAGAAGGTTTTATTTAAACTTAACAAATCGAATCATTAGATTTAGGATTTTTGAGTCCAAATAACGGGCGGATAAATAGTGCTAAGCCTGTGCCAAGCATTGCCATAACCATCCATACCCATCCATGAAGACTAAATGAAGCAATGCCGCCAAAGTAAGCGCCAATATTACAGCCAAAAGCAAGACGCGCACCATATCCCATTAAAAGGCCTCCAACAACAGCTGCTCCTGCAACCCCGGGTTTAATCTTTCCTGGTTTGAACGTTCCTTGAGCCGTCGCTGAAATGAAAGCGCCTAGTATGATCCCAAAATTCAATACGCTGGTAGAGTCTGCTAGCACACTTTGCGTTAGCGCTTCTCCATTTGCACCTTGGAAAAATCCCCAGCTTGATACATCTATTCCAGCTGCCATCATTGCTTTTCCGCCCCATAAAGCAAAGGCAGAAGTAATACCCCAAGGATTTCCTCTCACAGCCAGCGTTAATGCATTTAATACAGCCAGTACAATCGCTGCAGTGAATAGAGGCCAAGAGCCGCGAATGATCTTTTTCCACCCTTTTGTCGTAGGAAGCTGCTTCATCATAGGCGGATTTTTCTTTTTGGCAATTTGAATCGTAATCCAGTAAATCGCTGCAAACGCGATAAGCTGTACAATCCAAGCACCAAAATAACCAAGGCCTGTCGATTCAGCTAATGAAATAGGAGGAAGCGAAGGTTGTTTTTGCCAAAATGGCAAATGATACGCCCCGAACATAGAGCCTACAATAAAGGCTAAAAGCGTTAAAATCATGGAAGAAGAGCCACCGCCTAACGAATACAGCGTTCCTGAGGCACATCCATTTCCTAGCTGCATGCCAATTCCAAACATAAACGAACCAACTATCACGCTGACTCCTACAGGTGAAACATATCCTTTTGGCGTTACCCCTGTAAAGCTAAAGCCTGTACTTAAAATAATAGCAAACAGCGTTGACGCAATCGCTAGCATAAGCATATGCGCTTGCAAGCCTTGAACGTTGCCGACAGATACGAGTCGGCGAAATGCTGATGTAAAGCCAAAACGTGCGTACAGAAGCGTCATTCCTAGTGCTAGACCGATAATAAATAACACACCTTGCTTCCAATCAGTCGTTAGCACAATCGCTAGAAGTAAAATAACCGCTGCTATAACCCCTCCTGCAAATAACGGCTTTTGCATAGGGCTTAATTCTGTTACAACAGTAGTTGGCTTTGATTTATATGATGAGTGCAACGTTTGTGCCAAATCATCCACTCCTTTTCTGATAGAAATACTAAGAATTAATATTTATCATCTTATAGCACTTCCCTTTCTCTGTAAACTATTTAGCAAAATGAAAGTGAATTGTTTATTTTTTGAGTATTCTTACTTTCGTTCATACAAAAAGCAGAAGTTTCTGTTCTTCTGCTTTTGGCTGCTAAACGTAAATAGAATGAATCTCTTTTAAAGGTTTAGGATTAGGCTTTGCAAAATAATACCCTTGAAACAAATCATAACCCATCTCTATCAGGCATTTTAAATCTTCTTCTGTTTCTACACCTTCTGCAAGAGCCTGCGCCCCCATTTTATGGGTGATAGCTAACATCTCTTGGGCCACTTTTTTCTGTTTCTCATTCTTACTGACTCCGTTTGTGAATTCAAATGCCAATTTCACGACGTCAGGCTCCACTTCTAAAAGCCGATTCAGCGTATTATAGCCAACTCCTACGTCATCTAAAGCATATTTAAATCCGTGGGGGCGATAATAATTCAAAATGTTTTTCAAATGCTCAATATCTTGAACATCCTCCGTTTCAATCACTTCAAACACAATTTGCTCGGGCTTTATATTCAATTCTTTAATTAATGTAAATGTAGATGCTAAGCAATGCTCAGGGTTATATATTGCTGTAGGAATAAAGTTAATAAAAATCAGCTGATGATCAATAATACTAGCATTTTTTACAGCTTCTAAGCGGCAGGCTCGGTCAAGAGCGAAGGTTTTATTTCTTATTTGAGCAGCTTCAAACATTTTAAAAGGAGGTATAATACTTCCGTCTTCTTCTAATCCTCTTGATAAAATTTCGTGGCCAACGATATGCACGCGTTCATTATCAACCGATACAATCGGCTGATAATACGAGCAAATTCGCTTGTCTTCAATCAGCTCATCAATCCACAAGGCATCTTTCATTTTTTGGAAAGCGGTGATTGGCTCCATACGCCGCAGGTTTTCAAACGGGCTCCGCTGCTTGGCTTCTACAGCCCACACATGCCGAGGGTCTAGATGCTGATGAACATAATCCATAAAATCCCAAAAGATATCTTCCCTCATCCAGATCATATCTTCTCCAAGAGTCTTCCATTGGTTTTGAGAAATATCTTTAAAGTATTTTTCCAATTTCTTTGCATCCCTTGATTGCTGAAAAGAAACCGTATATCCTGTCCTAATTGGCAGACACGCGTCGCATCCCATAGCTCATCTTCTCCCTCATTTATCATCAGTTTTTTGTATGTATACACGGATAGTTCTTAGGAACTATACCACTTTTAAGAAACTTGCAAACCCTATTTTTCCGCTAAAATAGAATGTACCAAAAAGTTTTGGTAAAATGATAGACGTGTTTTATTGTCTACATCATAAGACGCACTTGATAAAAGGAAGTGAACCATACATGAGCAAAAACCGTTTTACGAAGTGGTTTTTATTTTCTTTACTACTCTTTGCCTTAAGTACTGGAGCAATGTATTATACGCTCTATATATCGTACTGGGCGTATTCTATTAAGCTGTTTTTAATTGTGGTGCCGCTCTTTACATTATTATCGGTTGCTTTTGGTTCGTTGGTAATCGTTCATGAGCGCAAAAGAAAACGCGTATTTCAGCTACAAAATGAAGGAGGCATTCCCAAAAATACGTTTATTCAAGGCTTTTCCGAAATAACGGTAGGAGCAGGCTGCATCTTGCTGTGCTTTTTTCTCTTTCTTTATTTTCTAATGGATTATTAAGTACATATAAAAAAGACGAGCAGGCAGCTCGTCTTTTTATTTGGATCTTTCTAGAATATCTCGAACGCTTGCATAATCAAGCTCTTTATAAGTACCAACACCTGGTTTTACAAAGGTCTTTTCAACAATCGCATCAAATTCAGAGTCATCAATATCATAGTCACGCAAGCTGTTCGGGGCTCCTAAGTCATTCCAGAAAGTGCGAAGCGCTTTTGCACCTTCCATTGCTGTTTCTTCATCGCTTTTTCCTTCTGGGTTGATGCCAAATACGTTTACAGCCAGTTGTTTTACACGAGAAGGATCTTCTTTTAGCACATGCTCCAGCCAATTAGGGAACAAGATAGCAAGGCCGCCTCCGTGGGGAATATCATACACGGCCGACAGAGCATGTTCAATACGATGAGTAGCCCAGTCTCCCCCGTCCGTTCCGTTTGCTAAGCTTCCGTTAAAAGCCGTCGTGCTGATATACATCATCGTTTCGCGATACTGATAAGAAGTCAGGTTTGTAAGAAGCTTAGGACCTTCTTGTACAGCTGTTCTTAGCAATGATTCAATAAAGCCGTCGATCATCGGCGTATTTTCTGTGCGGTGAAAATAGTGTTCAAGCGCATGGGACATACTATCAACAATTCCATAGACTGTTTGGTCGCGCGGCACTGAAAACGTGTACGCCGGATCTAAGATAGAAAAGACGGGAAATACATGAGAAGACGTCCAACCTAGCTTTTCTTTTGTTTCCCAATTTGTAATAACAGAAGTTGAATTCATTTCAGATCCTGTTGCCGCAAGTGTTAAGACCGTTCCAAAAGGAAGAGCACCTGTAATGTCTACTTTACGTGTAATTAAGTCCCATGTATTTCCTTCATACACGGCTCCAGCTGCGATAGCTTTTGTACAATCGATCACGCTTCCTCCCCCAACGGCTAAGAGAAAATCAATGTTTTCTTTTTTACATATGTCAACGCCTTTAGCTACCGTAGTCAAACGAGGGTTCGGTTCTACACCAGACAGCTCGTGAACAACTGCGTTAATAGACTGAAGTTCAGCTTTCACTTCGTCGTATACGCCATTTTGTTTGATGCTTCCTCCTCCGTATACTAACAGAACGTTTACTTGTTTATGATAAGAAGCAAGCTCTTGCGATAGCTTCGTAATTTGATTTTTTCCAAAGTATAATTTGGTAGGATTGTGCTGCAAAAATATATTCATGTTCTACACCTCTAGTTTTCTTTTCTTGTAAAAAGTGTATCACGAAAGCAGCTTCATCATTATTGAAGATTCTCTATATCTATTATCAATATTTTTGATAACCTTCTTGTACAAGTGAAATGAAGTGTTGAATGGGTGCCGTCAGCCATTTTTTCTTTTTGAATATGAGCTGTGAATAAAGATAAAATTCTTCATGGTCAAACGGGATTTTAATCAGTTTTCCATTTTCAATCTCTTGTTTTACCGCTATTTCTGGCACAAGAGCAATACCTAAATTATCCGCTACGCACTGTTTAATTGCTTCAAGACTGCTAAATGAAATCACCGATTGCATATGAATACCCCTGCTGCGCATCATCTCTTCTAAAAGCGTACGATAAGGGCAGCCGCTCTCGGTTAAAATGATGGTTTCACCTTCAAACTCTTCCATTACAACGTTGTTTTTTTCACTAAAAAAATGCGAAGGCGAAGCAATCATAACCATGTTTTCTTTTCGAATAGGAATCACTTCTAAACTTGAAGAGGTTTGAAGGCAATCAAGCAAAACGGCTACGTCATACTTTCCGTCAATAATCCCTTGTGTTAAATTTGGACATAAACCCGCTTCTAGCATAATCTTTAGAGAAGGGTGCTGCTTTTTTAATTCACGAATATACGGTGTAATAAAATAAGCGGCCAGCGACTCCACAGTTCCTATTGAAACTGTTCCTCTAGCATCTTCATTCGTAGTAAGGCGCTCTTTTGCTTCATTTAATAACTCGGTTACTTGATTCACATAATAAAGCAATTCTTCACCAGGCTGAGTCAGCTTCATTTTTTGTCCTGTTCGTTCAAATAGTTTTTGACCGTAATGATCCTCTAATTTTTTTATATGAGTGGTAACGCTTGACTGAGCATACCCTAATTCCTCGCCCGTTCGTGTATAGCTCCCCCACTTCGCTACTTCTTTAAATGTATATAAATAGTTAATATCCATGTGCTGCTCCTTATGTACTACTGTTTTGTTTCGTTATCCATATGCTAAAGCTGTTCTTAATCAGAACCTATACGTAAATAGAATCACAGTACAGTATAAGCGAACTTGTTTTGCCAAGCAATTTTATCAACCTTAAAAATTCTTTTTATATTAGGCAATTACGTCGTTTTTTGTTCATAGAATGAAAAACAAACTTATGAAAAGAAAGGGTGTATCTCGTGACAGCCTACAAAGAAGTGCTATATAAAGGAAAACGCTTTGTACTGATTCACGTATATGATTCAGGATACTGTGAAATTCGACCGATTGATCATGCTTTTAAAGTCGAACTTGTGCGATTAGATGAGATAGAACAATGTGGATAACAGTCATGAACGCAGCCATTGCAGCTGCGTTTTTGTTTGTATTATAAACAAGTGGATGAGATAAAAATACCTGAATTGGCTGGCCTTTTACATAATTTCTTCCTGTATACTTTGTAACTAAGGATATCCGCACTTATTTAATTTATATATTTACCCGAGGTGATGACATGAAAAAAGGCTGGCTGGAATGGATATTATTATCCGTTGCGTTAATTTGGGGAGCCAATTATACAATCGGAAAATTTGGAGTTGCTCATATGTCTTCTATCCAATTTAGCGCGCTGCGTTTTATAATGGTTGCTCCTATTCTTTTACTTATTACAGGAATCGTAGAGCGAGGCATTCGGATCGAAAAGAAAGACTGGGGACGTTTAATAGCGGTCAGCATAGTAGGCGTTACACTCTATCAAACGCTGTTTATGGTATCTGTTAAATATACGACAGCTACAAATGCTTCTTTACTTATTTCGATGTCTCCTATTTTCACAGGAATCTTAGCTATCTTATATAAGCATGAAGCTTTTTCGTTAAAAACACAGCTAGGCTCTGTGCTTGCTTTTTTCGGTGCTGCGTTTGTACTGCTGTTTGGTCACTCTAGTCATGCGCTGTCGCAGCTTGCATGGTTCGGAAATATCATGGGGATTGTAGCGGCCGTTGCGTGGGGCTGGTACCCGATTTTAGCAAAACCTTTAGTCGTAAAATATTCTGCTTTGCGCGTGACTGCCTGGTCTGCTTTGATCGGAGCTATTCCTCTTACTGTCTACTGTCTTTTCACCTATCAAACGCTTATCTGGCCAACAGATATAGGCAGCTGGAGCTCTTTGGCATACTCTGTTTTGTTCGTGACGGTGTACGGGCTGGTAATGTGGTATGTAGGAATTGGAAAAATTGGGTCTACAAAAGTAATGGTTTACATGTATGTTATTCCTTTGGTCGCCGTTGTCTTTGCTGCTGTAGCCATTGGAGAAACCATCAATTCCATGCAGCTGCTTGGAGGACTTATTATTTTTAGCGGTTTGTATATTGTTAAAAAAAGCCCTGCTCCTAAAACAGCTCTCAAACTTAAAAAAGCAAACTAAAAAGAGTAACGGGTTCGGTTGATGCAAAAAAACAAGCTAAAAGCCATGTAATTAAAAGCCTAATTAGCATCTATTTTAATAGTGAATTAGCAATATGAATGGTAACGAATAACGCTCAGATTTTGTCTGAGCGTTATTCGTATATTATTTTAATGTCCTAATTGAATTAAGCCCCCGTTGGTTTTATTAATAAACATTTAGTATGTTGATTAATTTTATGATTTTTTTATCCTCACCTGGGTCAACGTGAACCAGCTTTGTATTTTGAATAATATCCTCTGTGTAATTTTTCATAAAACCCTTATCTACCTGAGCAGAACTAGGCCAATGTGAAGGAACGTTGTACACGTTAATTGTACCATTTCCGTTACTACTATAAGTCACTGAACCATCAACAGAACGAGAACCCTCTAATGTAACAACGTCTTTTGGATAGCTAGCACTAGTATCGTCATAAATATTGACTAATTCTCCGGCTGAAATGTGGCGAACATTTAGCTCATCTATCTCTTGATTTGGTCCTAGCTGTAACCAAATTCGAGCATATTCAATTTGTTTGCTCGAATAATTAGATAGTGTTTTTTTGTCTTCCTTCTTACTAACCTTTGAATTACTATTTCCAGACGAAATGCTATCGGAATTTTCATCAACAGCTTTTTCTGAAGAGGCGTCATTTTTATCAGCTTTGTCTGATTGCTTCGACTCACTGCTTGAGGAACTTTCATCTGTTTTACTCGCAGCTTCTTTTGTTGAGGGGCTTCCATCCGTTTTGCCTGTAGCTTCTTTTACTGAGGAATTTATATTCATTTCACTTGTGGTTTCTTCTATGGATTTTTCGTCCTTGTTTCCAGCACACCCTACTAACGTTCCCACCAGCATAAATATAGCAGCATGAAAATAAACACGCTCGGTTCGTTTTTTCATTCGTCAAATCATTCCTTTCGTTTAACCGTAAACTCCCCACAGTCTTTCGCCTGTTTTATTAAATACGTTTTGCCCGTTTTTATACTCCGCTATTAGCTTGGTAAGAAAGAAAAAGCCTTCCTCCTGGCTTTCGATTAACAGCTCTTTTATATCATGCTCCATAAGATACGTTAGCGTGATGATCTTCATATATTCTCTCCCCGTTCAACAGGTGATGTTGTTTCCACAGACTGCTTGTTATGAACTAATACTGCAATACCTATGAGAGACGTTACTAGCAATAGGAAGCTTGCAAATAGATATACAATCCTCACCCCAAAGAAGTCCGCTACTGTACCTACAAACGCGATAGAAAGAATAAACGCACCCTGTACAAGAGTTGATTTTGCCGCTATTACTTTAGAAAGAACCCCACTGCTGCAGGCATTTTGATAAATGGTTTCCTGCGCTGCGTCTCGAAGCTGATAGGCAGGACCCATCATTACCAAAAGTGCTAAAGCTAAATACGGGTTCGTTACTAAGCCGTAAAAACCGGTTAAAACAGCATAACTAATTGAGCCCGCGAACATAAGAAGCAAAAGCCTTCCTTTTACCATAGAAGACATTCGGTACACAATAATTCCTCCGACTATGCTTCCAAAATAATACGCACCGTTTATATATCCCCACCATACTTCTCCTTTTCCAAGTACTTCTTTCACAAAAGAAAGAGTAATAGCCCCAATCCAAATGGTTCCAACGAGTGATTCAGTTATGTCCATTATAACGAGTGCTCTGATGCGTTTATGTACCCATAAAAAGCGCCATCCTTCCATTAGCTTTGCCACGCTTCGCTTTTCTGGCTGCTTGTATCTATGAGCTTCTTTTATAAACAGCAAGCAAACAAACGAGAACAATAAAAGACCTGCCGTTATACATAAAGAATAAGTGAATCCTGTTAAAGACAAAACGAAACCACCAAGGGACCACCCTGCAAATAGAAAGGTTTGGTCAATTGTTGAAAGCAAACTATTCGCCTGCATTCTTTGACTATCACTTACTAAGCTGCGGACAACCGACGTTTTAAAAATAGTAAAAAAACCGTTAAAAAAAGAAATGATCCCAACAATGACAAAACACATCGCTAGTACTGTGACTGTAAATTCTTGTGTGAGTAGCATATACAATCCAGCGAGCATTCCTATTTGCATAACCTGTACAGCCCGCATAATATGAATAGATTTATATGTATCCGCTAGTAAAGGTACGCTAAGACCACTAAGGAGGCGAGCAAGTAAGCTCGTCACCGTAATCATTGATGCAAGAGCTGTTGAACCGGTGTTTTGATTTATATAGGAAGTGAGGGCCATTGTATAAAGAACAAAACCTAAATTTGTGGTTACTTGACTTGCTGCTAAAAAATAAAAACGCTGAGTCAATTTTTTCTCCTTTCCGTTAGGCGTAACATACAAAGGGATAATATTTTTTGTTAATTTTTCCCTTTTTAAACTATAACACTATTTGACGAAATCCAAAACTATCTATAATTTAGTAGATGGAGGTTTTTATGTTTAAATATAGTTTTCTTATTGTTCTTATTGCTTTTTTACTTATTAACTTTAACGGCCAGGAAAATCAAATTGTAGGTGGGAGAATAAAAAAAGAGCGAAGTGAGGTTTTCTTTGGAGAATATGACAGCTTTACAGGCCGCTACTCTCGGAGCATTAAACTCAAAAAAGGCGTAACCTATGCTTTTACGCTATCTAAAAACACTAAAAGTGGAGACCTTTCTCTATATGTAGAAGATCCAAGACGTACACGTTTCTTTGAAATGACTAATAACTCTCTTTATTTAACACCTGAAAAAACGAAAAGATATCGCGTTAACTTTATAGGCTCGGAGCATAAAGGCTCTTTTCAGCTTCACTGGAAAAGCAGCGTTCAAAGGGATAATGAAACATCTGTTTAATGCCATGTGATTTAGACAACGTTTAAACAAGGAGGAATGGTTTATGATGATTAATCAAGCTGTCCTGTACACTCATCTATTGGACGAAATGAAGGATTTTTATGTAAACTCTCTCGATTTCCCTTTAACCGCCGTTTCGGCTGATTCTTTTTCCATTAAAGTTGGTGAAAGTGAGCTAACTTTTAAAGAAACTTCTCTACATACAAAGCCCTTTTACCATTTTGCTTTTAATGTTCCAGCAAACCGCTTTATGGAAGCAAAGAAATGGGTTACTCAGAGAGTCTTCCTCAATACAGAAGAGAAGAAAGATGAAATTTATTTTGAAGCATTTGATGCTCATTCGTTTTATTTTGAAGATCCTGCTCATAATATTGTTGAATACATTTCCAGATATTCAGACTGCCCACCATCCAACGACCCCTTTTCTCCTAAGTCGCTTTTAAGCATAGGAGAAATCAACTTGACAACGCCTCATGTCCGCTCTGTAGGGACACAGCTTATTAACTCCGGTATCACCGTGCGCAACAACAGGCCGTTAAACGAGACCTTTAACTTTTTAGGAAGCGGCAGTGCATTTTTTCTTGTAGGGGCGCCTAAAAGACGGTGGTTTTTTTCGGACCGAGACTCTGAAGTTCATCCATTAACGGTGAAGGTCAATCATTCTTTAACAGTTGCGCTGGACGAAAAAGGAATGCTGAAGATTACACAATAAATGATTGTTTTTTTAATATAGCCATGTAACAAGCGAACTTGTTACGTGGCTGTTTTTGTTCAAAATTCAGCTCGTACTCCACCTATAGGTTTTGTATATAGTTTTCGATGTCCTTTCTATTCATCAGCATAAAAACCTTGCAATCCTCATCATTTTTAAGCTTTTTAAACCGGTTTCTCATCTTTTTTTGCCGTTCTCGATACGTCGTAAGAATAAATGTAAAAAATGACCAATCTATTTTCTCAGGGCATCCTTTTGCCATATCTTCACGCGTTTTTCTTGCATATACAATCCTCCTCTTTATCACTCGGTACACACAAACGATTAGAGGCAGCTCTAAATAAATGATGGTATCTGCACGCTTCACTCGAATATCATACGAATTGCTGTAGTTCCCGTCGATAATCCAGCTGTCTTTTTTTACAATGTGCTCCTGCAATTCTCTAAAACTATCATTGTCTCTTTCCGTCCAGCCCGGCTGCCAATACAGGCTGTCTAAATGATGTACTTCTAGATCAAGCTTTTTCCCTAATTTCTTGGCAAATGTGGACTTTCCTACTCCTGGAGAAACGCCCATTACCAGCACTCTTTTCATCTCATCACCTTACCTTTTTAGAAAATAAAGCTAATTGAAGAGAAGGCAACTGTTTATACTGACTCGGTGTACTAAAAGCAGACTGCTGTATAAAGAAGCTTCATGTTAGCAATTTTATTCACATAATTTTCAGATAACATATAAACATTCATCATAAATTTCTGTATTCCTTCTTGCTTTGTAGTAAATAGGTTGCTTTTATTAATCGTTTCCTTTACCTTAAATGTGAGTATATAAAAGTAAGGTGAAAAAAATGAATGCATCTATGCTAAAGAGATTTTTACGAAACCTCGGGATTTTTATTTATATTGTCATCGCAGCTATTAATATTTACTTAACGAGAAATGACTTGGGCGATATGCTTACTCGCCTTGTGCTGTTGACTATTTTACTTCCTTTGTTTTTTAGTTTTGTGTATGCGTTAGGAAAATCACATTTTAAAAGACAAGAAGAGCTCGCTGAACAAGAGAAGAAAAAAGAGTAAAAAAAGCCTTTTATAGAGGGGATTCCCCTTTCTAAAAGGCTTTTACTTTTTTTCATATAACTGAACATTAACTACATCAGGATTAACGTGATACTGCTTGGCAAGTTGATTTACGACTTGCTGAATCTCCTTCTTTTTATAGGAAGAAAGTTGTTCGGCGGGCAGAAGAACGAGAACTTGAGCTTCCGCATAGTCATTCAGCACTCTAACCTCTTGAAAACCATACTGCGTCAAAGCTGATTTTAACTCTTTTTCAAAGTCGGTGCTTTCTTTTGGGACAGCTATGGAGAACTGATTGTAAGAAACTAGCGAAACCTCTTTCTCTTCAGGCTTTGTATACACCGCCCAAGCAGTTGTCAGCACTGTGACAACAATACCAACATTCAATACCCACACTTTCATACCATGAACGCCCCTTTTAATCGAGTTTGTTCATGATATGAAAAAATTTATTGGTTCATGCGTTATCTTCCTAGCCATCCTCCGTCTACGGCAAGCAAGTGTCCGTGAATATAAGCAGACGCATCAGATGCTAAAAAGACGACCGCTCCTTTAAAATCATCTGCTTGTCCCCATCTTCCTGCGGGAATACGTTCAATAATTTGTCTGCTGCGCGTTTCATCGTTAATAAGTGCTTCATTCATATCAGTAGCAATGTACCCTGGTACAATTCCATTAACATTTACGCCTTTTGCTGCCCATTCATTAGATAAAGCCTTTGTAAGCTGAGCAACTCCGCCTTTTGCTGCGGCATAAGCTGGAACGGTAATACCTCCTTGGTAAGAAAGCAAAGATGCCATATTAATGATTTTTCCGCTTCCTTGTTTAAGCATTTGGCGGCCCGCCTGCTGACATAACAGCCATACGGTTTTTAAATTAACGTTCATAACAGCGTCCCAATCTTCTTCTGCAAAGTCTACAGCGGGTGAGCGTCTTTGAATGCCCGCGTTGTTCACTAAAATATCGAGCTTGCCAAAATAAGCAACAACCGATGAGATCGCTTCGCTTACTTCAGAAGCGTTTTCTAGATCACAATTAACAATAAAACATTTTCTTCCCAGACGTTCAATTTCTTCTTTTACTCCAAGAAATTCCTTTGATCTCTGCAGCAGAGCGATATCCGAACCTGCTTCTGCCAAAGCAATCGCCATTGATCTTCCAATTCCTCTTGTTGCTCCTGTAATCGCTGCTACTTTACCATCTAAAGAAAAAAAATCTACTGTCATTGTTCATTCTCCTCTCCGTTTGGTGCAAATAAAACCTTAAGTGATTCATCAGGCCGCTGCATAAACTCAAACCCCGCTTGAATATCTTCAAGCTGCAGTTTATGAGAAATTAAAGAATCTGCTGCTATTTCACCGTTTGCCAGTAAATCAATAGCCGTCTGAAAATCTTCCCTTGTATAACATCTCGTTGTAGTTAATGAAATTTCTTTAAAGTGCATCGCTGCTAAATCTACTTCTGGAGCGCTTTTGTATACGCTCACCACTACAATCTCTCCTTGAATACGGCTTGTTTCAACCATTTGTTTTGCTGTAATTTGATTTCCGGCTACTTCAAATACAACGTCTGCACCGACGTCATTCGTAAGCAAACGCACTTCTTTTACAACGTCTTTTTTCGCTGCATCAATTGGTATAAAGCCAAGTTCTTTCGCTTTAGTTAAGCGATAAGAACTAATATCTGAGATCATTACTTTTTTTGCTCCTGCTCGTTTCGCAATCATCCCGATCAGCAGTCCAATAGGTCCTGCCCCTAAAATGACAGCTTGGTCTCCTACTTTCAAGCGCGAGCGTCTTACTGTATGTACGGCAACCGCTACAGGTTCTGCAAGAGCTGCATGATCGCTAGACAGTTTCTCTGGCAAGAGGTGAAGGCGGTTCACTGGAACAGCCACGTGCTGTGCGAATCCTCCATCTTGATCAATACCAATTAGTTTTAACTTCTTACAAACGTGAAACTGTCCTTTTACACAGGCTTCGCATGTTCCGCAGCTAAGCGTAGGTTCAACTGCTACCCGGTCACCTAAAGAAAATTCCGTTTCTCCTCGGATCTCCTCTATCACTCCGCTGAATTCATGCCCCATAATAAGTGGTGCTTGTGCTCTCGGGTGTTTTCCAAAATAAATCATCATATCCGTTCCGCAAATTCCAGCATGAGATACCTTTACAAGCGCTTCTCCTTCTTTTATAACCGGTTTCGCTTTTTGCTGCATAACGGCTTTTGCTTTTGAAACGTAGACACCTGCTTTCATTTCTCCATCCCCTTTTTGTATACTTGTCGATAAGTTAAAGAGAAAAAGGTCCAAAAACATTTTGAATCTTTTATCCCTTTTTTATGCTTCATTCAAAAGTGAAGCTGTTATCGTATTTCGTGTGTCTTCAAAGTGACGTTTCAATTCATCTTGAATACGTTCTGTATTTTGAGACTTTAATGCCTTAATCATTTCATGATGCTGCTTAATCAGTGGGAGCAAAGCTGCTTTATCATCTCGAAACCTTTTTTCAGTCGTAATTAAAAGAGCAGCTAAAATAATTTCACGGATGCTTTCCCACAATTTTAATATCCGCTTGTGGTCTGCTTCGATAATCACGAGCTCATGAAACCGCAAATCTTGATAAGCAAACTCTACATAGTCATCGTATTTAGCTGCCATGTTCATTTGATCAATGCTTTGCTCCAGCTTTTTAATAAGCGAATCATGATTAACTTCAGATAAACGTTCTAAGACAAAATGTTCTAAAAGCAGACGAACATCGTACAGCTCGTTTAAATCCCTAGTTGTTAAACCAATAACAACTGCTCCCATTCGCTGTAAATCAATTAGTCCTTCGTTTGAAAGGGTCCGCAGCGCTTCTCTTATAGGAGATCGACTCATTCCAAACTCTGCCGAGAGCTGATTTTCCGATAGTATGGTTCCTTTCTTCAGCTCGCCACTCATAATTTGAATTCTCAATTTGCTTACAACTTGTTCTCCTAGCGAGGCTCCCCGAAGCCATCTTTCCGGGTAGGTTACCTTTTTAATGTGTCATCACTTCCTTAGCCAACTTGTATACAAGTATTCAAGATTTAGTATATAGATAAGAAAGCTATTTGTAAACGTTTTCTTTATAAAATGTATATTTTTACAATTCTTTCTTACACTAAGAACTACTGATAAATAAAAGGTGGGAAGATGGATGAATCAAATTATATTATGGGGAATTCTTGTTATTCCATGGTTTTTACTGCTGCTGCTTGATAAACAGCGGGTTAAACGATTTTTTACTGTAGGGTTGTTTGCTGCATTAATGATGACAATCGCCTATCAAGTAGCGGAAAAAATGCACTGGTGGACGGTTCAAGAAAACGTATTTTTTCTTACTAGCATGGGAGCAACGATTTATTGCCTTCATATTGTGATTACGATCTTTGTCTTTTACCTTACGTATCCCGGGTTTATCTTGTACATAATGGTTAACATTATTTTGGATTTGATTCATGGTTATGTTATAGTTCCTTTTCTCGCTAAAATTGGGCTTTATAATCTGTATGAAATTAGTCATTTTGGACTTTTCCTTGTCATGACTACCGTAGCCATTATCCTTTACTTGTTTCAGCGGCTTCTTGACTTTATATTTGAGGAAATCCCTGCATAAAAAGCCACAGCAAACGCTATGGCTTTTAATCAATAGAAAAATGGAATAACTGTATCTCCGCGAATCGGTTCAATAGCCGCATGAAACTGAATTCGCAAACTTTTTGACGTTTCGATGTCAGAGGCATCCATGACGTGAAAATGAATGTGAGGTTCGGATGAATTCCCGGAATTTCCACACCTTCCGAGCAGCGTTCCTTTACGAACCACGTCTCCTTTTTTCACAGAAACCGACCCTTGCTTCAAATGTGCAAGCACACTGTATTCTTTCCCTTCATGTTCAATGATAACGTGATTTCCTAAAGGATTTTTTTTATTCGTGTGTCCAATTTCATTATCTTCTTGGCCATCAGCTGCTGCGATAACGACTCCTTCAAGCGGAGCTACAACCTTTTTTCCATAAGCATAGTAATCTTCGTTTTTCATTCCATCATTTTTATAGCTTTGCTTTCCTTTTCGCACGACTAAATCATATGCATACCTTTGGCTTTCGACTGGATGGTGATAGTTCAACAACTCATGCTTTCCACCCCAATAGACAAACCATTCACTTTGAATCGGCATCGTATATTTGTTTGTACTCCATTTCTCTCTCTCTGAAAATGATTCTATAGGAGCAAGCACAAGTGCTTGTATAATATTATGTTCATCAAACATAACGCTGATGGCTTTTCTCTGCGTAGAATTTATCCAAATAAACTGCTCAATTTGAGGGGTTAAATAAAGATTTGTTTCTAGTCTGTAGAACTGTTCTCCTTGATTAAACAATTTGCTCTGCTCCAAAAATTGCTGAAGGGAAACTTGACGTTTAAATTCTTCGCTTACACAATCATAAAGCTTCTTAAAATCCCCTTCTGCAAATAAAGTTCCAAACTCTTCTCTGATATTCACTTTTCTCTCTGTATCCATCATTGTAATCCACCCTTTTATATGTATTTCAATTTGTTTGAATTATCTATAAGTAATACGTTTTATCTTATAAAAAGGTTTCATTTTCCAATTATTCTATCTCAAAATCTTCTCCTATACCTTATTTACAATTTTCTCAATCCATTTTATACTTATTTTACAAATATTTGAAAGGAGGTGCAGCATGATGAAAATAACGTTAAATAAAAAAATCAAGCTGCGCCGAGTAAGTATTTTTGGCGCTTAAATTTTAAGGAGATTTCACAATGAAAGTAGCATTAGTACGTCATTACAAAGTAAACAAAGGGCTTCCAGAAAACCACCGCTTATCCACCGATGAACTAGTGGCTTGGTTTCAGGAATATGATGAATCAGATATTACGTATGGAGAGACTGATTTAAATAATATTGAATGGAAACGCTGTTTTTCAAGCGATATGCCGCGAGCACACAAAACGGCAAAGCATATTTATAACCAAGAGATCACTCTTCTTCCGGAACTTAGAGAAATACCCATGCCTATTATTCCAGTAAAATTTAAACTTCCTTTTATCCTCTGGGCATTACTGTTTCGCATGTCCGGACTCATCAACAAACAAGCTCGTACAGATATGGCTGAGACTAAGAGAAAAGTAGCAGCAGTGCTAGATCGCGCTATTTCCGAGTCAGAAGACGATTTGCTGATTGTCAGCCACGGAGGAATTATGAAGTTTATGCGTAAAGAACTTATAAAACGCGGCTTTAAAGGTCCTCGATTTGATATTGCTGTTAACGGAAAGCTTTATCTTTTTGAAAAGCAATAGAATGAAACTTATTAGAAAAAGTCGCAGAGACTACTCTCTGCGACTTTTTAATAACCATTTTCTTCAATTGTTAATGCTTCACGCAAAGCGATATCTTTTCGAATATTATGAGCGATTTCACGTGTGATTTCTCCTTTTTCATAAAGTTCTTGCACCGTTTCCCGCTCGGTATGAAACGCTTTATAACATAAATCTCTCGTTGCTTTTTTACGTTTACCTGAATTATACTCCGTACTCTCTTTTCTAAGTCTTGCCATGGATCTATGGTATTCACTAATGATAGCAAGTGAAATCATTCGATTTTCTTCGTTCATATTTTCTTTAATGACCTTTATCGCTTCTTCAATCATTTGAATACGTACTTTGTTCACTTTACTTCTTCTGCGCAGGCTTTGTTTTCTTAAAGCCTGCTTATTCGGTGAAAAAATTCGGACTAGTAATAATAAAACTTTTTTAAACCTCATCCAGCTCACCAATAATTTGTACCTTACACGATTGGTTACAGCCATTTCAAGCTTGTGCGTATGTTCCAAACAAATATACGCTGTCTCACGGTCTATTTTTTCCTCTTTTAATAGCTTTTCCACCAATTTCCCCTTGGCCTGAAGAGCCAGCAATCGAATTTCTTCTTCATACTGTTTGTTTTCAGAGGCTTCTAAAGGATGCGTTTTAACGATGATGTTATTAATCGTTGTATTATACGTCGAAATTAACGAAAGCGCTGCTCCACGATTTTCCTCGGTCATTTCTCTTTTTAACCGCTGAATAGCAGCTTTGTGCACTTTAATGCGTGCTTTAACCTCTTTTGTATTGCGCTCAGGCTTCTTCGGCGCCTTTTCTGTTTTCGCAATAACAGGTAAAAGAATGCTTGCCGCAACTAAGGTTAACAATATAACGCCTGCTGCTAGAAAAATAATCAGAGAGCGTTCCGGGAAATCACTGCCGTTATCAAGCGTATAAGGAATCGAAAACGCTCCGGCTAACGTAACAGCTCCTCGTACACCTGAAACCGTAATAATACCAATAGACCGAGGCTCAGGTTTTAGATGCTTGTTGTTTTTGTAATACCAGCCTACTGACCATGATACCATCACCCAAATAAATCGTAGTACAAGCAAAAAGACAGTAATAATCAAAATATAAAGAAGCACTTGTCCATTATTAAAGTTTGGATCTTGAATAATTGCTTTCGCCACTTTTGGTATTTGCAGACCAAGCAGCACAAAAACCAAGCCATTTAACAAATATAAAATAACCGTCCAAGTACTTTTTGATACCACTTTAAGCTGCTGGTTAGGTGATTCCTCTCGGTCGCGCTCAATCGCATGCACAATGCCGCCTGCTACAACTGCCAAGATTCCCGATAGATGAAAGTGTTCAGCAATGTAGAAGACAACAAATGGAGTTAGAATTTGTATTAACATATGAATCGTAATATCTTCCATTCCTAAACGTCGAACAAGTACACGCAGTCTGATAATCAGAAAAGCGATAAATGCTCCTACAAACAAACCTCCCAACGCTACCCAAAGGAACTGAAATGTAGCATCTATGATTGAAAAAACGCCCGTTACGGTAGCAGCTACTGCTACTTGAAACGCTACAAGACCAGAGGCATCATTCATCAGTCCTTCCCCTTCAAGCAAATGCATAATTCGCTTAGGCAGCTTTACTCGGCTCGCCATAGCTCCAACTGCCACTACATCTGTTGGGGACAAAATAGCGGCTAGTGCAAATGCCGCCGGTAACGGAATGGAAGGGATAAGCCAATTGATTAGATATCCCCCTACTGCCACCGTTACAAAAACCAGTCCCAGCGCTAGTAATAAAATAGGTGTACGAAGCTTCCAAAGAGCAGCTCTTGACACGTTTTTCCCATCATTAAATAATAGCGGGGCAATAAATAATATAAAAAATAATTCAGGTTCCAAATGGACATCTCCGCCAAATGGCAAGATAGCAAGCCCTGCTCCCAAAGCTATTTGAACTAACGGAACAGGAATAAATGGCACAAAATGATTAATGATATTAGATAGACCAATCAAAGCCAATAAGACTAATATCGTCAGAAAAAATTCCATAAAAACAATCGACTCCTACTTCTATTTACATCTCTTTAAAGCTATCACGTTGTCTCTTTTCGTTCATTTTATAATGTTTAGTTTACGCTTTTTCTGCCAAAAAATGTTGCGGGTTATTAAAAAGTGTTCTTTCTTTTCGATAAGTTTATTTCTACGGAGATTAAGGGAACAGTATACATGATATTCTTTATTTACCATATAAATCAGCTCAGCAAACTTTTATAAAGGAGGTGTTCCCTTATCCGTTTCAACGGGGTAAGGAGATAAATTTGGAAACAGTAAATGTCATCTTATTCATCGTATTAATCATATTAACAGCCTTTTTTGTTGCAACGGAATTTGCCGTCATTAGGGTACGGTCGACTAGAATCGATCAGTTAATTGAAGAAGGAAACCGGAACGCTTTAGCAGCAAAAAAAGTAGTATCAAATTTAGATGGTTATCTTTCAGCCACACAGCTGGGCATTACGGTTACCGCATTGGGTCTAGGCTGGATAGGTGAACCTACGGTAGGTCATTTATTAGAGCCGCTTATTGACATGCTTCCTTTTGCTACATCACTTTCGCATGTCATATCTTTTGTTCTTGCTTTTTCGATTGTCACATTTTTAAATGTGGTAGCTGGAGAACTTGCGCCCAAAACGGTGGCGATTCAAAAAGCCGAACAAGTGACGCTGTTATTTTCCCGTCCTCTTATTCTTTTTTCTAAGTTACTTTATCCGTTTATTTGGCTTTTAAACCACTCAGCAAGAGGCGTTGTCGGATTATTCGGCCTGAAGCCAGCTTCTGAAAATGAAGTAGCTCATAGTGAAGAAGAACTTAGAATTATTTTATCTGAAAGCTATGAGAGCGGTGAAATTAATCAATCGGAATTTAAGTTCATGAATAATATCTTTGAATTTGATAATCGTACGGCTAAAGAAATCATGGTGCCTCGTACAGAAATTGTTAGCGTATCAGCAGATGAAACGATAGAAGAATTCTTAAAAATGGCTAGAGTAGAGCAATATACTCGCTATCCAGTAGTTATAGATGGAAACAAAGATCAAGTGGTGGGATTAGTTAATATTAAAGAAATATTAGCGGATTACATAAAAGAAGATGATATCAAACCACGTACCGTGCAAACGTATATGAAACCCATCATTCAAGTCATTGATTCCATCGCCATTTACGACTTATTGCTTAAAATTCAAAGGGACAGAATTCACATGGCCATCTTAATAGACGAGTATGGAGGAACAACGGGGCTTGTAACGGTTGAAGACATTTTAGAAGAAATTGTTGGTGAAATTCGTGATGAATTTGATGATGATGAAATACCGGACGTACACAAAATTAATGAAAATCACTACGTACTAGATGCGAAGGTGTTGATTGAAGAAGTAAATGATTTACTCGGAACAACTATTGAACAAGAAGACGTTGATACCATTGGCGGTTGGATGCTGACCGAAAAGTTTGATCTTGCTAAAGGTGATAGCATCAAAAACGAAGGTTTTTCATTTAAAGTCATTGATATTGAACATCACCATATTAAACGAATCGAAATAACAAAGGAAAAAAGTACGGATCCCAGCTGATTATCCGTACTTTTTTTGATGCTCTTTTTTCATTTGCAAGTACTCTTTATTCTCTCGTACCTCTTTCCATTTTTCCATAAAAATTGATGCCGATTCTGCTTTTTGTTCATCAATTTGCCGTTCGTTACGCTCGCCGTCTTTGTTGTATTTCTTTCCGCCTTTGTAGTTCGCGTAGCGCCTCGATCGCGTGTATCCCATTTGGAGAAATTTCCGGGCCATGTCCATTCCAACAAAATCGCTTTTTTCTTTGTAGGTTAAAAAAAGCTGATAGATGGCGTCGGCGGATTCCTCAGCAATGTCAGGTGTACGAAAACGCCAGTGAGGAAGAATTTCACTTTTATATGGCTCAACAAGGAGAACTCCTTGTTCTCCTTTTCCTACTCTATACTTTTCAGGATGTTTTCTAAAATCGATATGTTCAAAGTCAAGTGAATAATCAAATGCCACGGCTCTTCCCTCCTTTTTGATCTCTACCCTTTACAAATGAATGATAAAACTTTTCTTAAAGAAGTTTTTCACATGCAGGTGAGGGTAATAATAGGTGGATAAGTATGGTTAACTTTTTTCTTCATACTAAAAGAAGTCCGAACTTATTAAATCATGATATGGGAGATTTCGTTATGTCAATAAAGCTACAGCAAAATCGAATAAAAGCTAATTTTTGGATTACTCCTTCTATATACGGAATTATTGCTTTTGTTTTAGCCACTATTAGTACATTTTTAGATCGATATTTGACAGCTCACAAACAGTGGTTAAAGTTAGTTCCTTCCGTGTTTCTAACGGATAAAGAGCTTGCTCATACTATTTTAAGTTCAGTATCAAATTCCTTATTAACGATGACGACAATTACGTTTTCTTCTGTGTTAGTGGTACTGACTACGTTTGTAGGTCAGTTTTCTCCTAGAACGATTCAGAACTTTAATACAGATGCCAAAACTCAGCGCGTGCTTGGCACTTTTATCGGTGGATACGTATACGTGCTTGTACTGCTCATTCAAGTTCGCAGCAACCAAGTCAG
Source organism: Priestia sp. D51 (assembly GCF_053345675.1). NCBI lineage: Bacteria > Bacillati > Bacillota > Bacilli > Caryophanales > Bacillaceae > Priestia > Priestia sp. D51. The sequence continues at coordinate 358,124 of NZ_JBLTIR010000002.1, forward strand.
CAATACTTTTATTGTTCCTTCATTAGCCATCGTGGTAGCATTCATTTGCTTAGGGATGTTTGTGTTTTTGATTCACCACGTCATCAACTGGATTAAAGTCGGAAATTTAATTTCAAACATTGCCAAAAAAACGATGCTTACCATTGAAGAGAGACGGCTAGAACAACAAAAGCACCCCGAATCAAAGAATGAAATACAGGTTGATTTTGATAGTGAAAACACACTGCAAATTAAAAGTAATAGACAAGGATATATTCAATATATCGAACTCAACCATTTAACAGCACTAGCATCTAAATTAAATGTCATTGTTAAACTCGAAAAAGCACCCGGAGAGTATGTAGAAGCAGACACACCGTTATTAACTGTAATCACTCACAATCAATCGTTAGAACGTGAAAAATTTCTTCATTGCTTGTTTATTACAAATGACCAAGAATCGATCCAAGATGTAAAATTAGGTATTCAAAAACTAAGTGAAATTGCATTAAGAGCTATTTCACCAGCTATTAATGACCCTGAAACAGCTATTAACTGCATTGAACAGCTCACGCAAGTGTTTATCAAACTCGGACAAAGTTATTCTTCCTCTCCTTATTATTGCGATGAAGAAGGACGTATTCGAGTGCTGCTAGAAAAACCTTCTTTTACGGATTATTTGTACAAAGCGTTCTATCAAATTCGCCATTATGGAAAAGAAGATGTTTCCGTGATGTCTGCTGTCATTAAGGCATTAACTGTAATCGCTGAAACAAATCGCTCTGCCATCAAAAACGACGTGTGGGTTTTTTCTTCCTATATCGTAGAAGGACTGCAAAAGGAAGAGTGGCTTAAAATGGACAAAGAGTTTCTTAATCAGCTTCTCAAAAACCTTGCAAAAGCTTGTGAAAAAAAATGCGGGTCTATGCTGATAGAATAAAAACCAAAAAAGCCGCTCATCAACTGAGCGGCTTTTTCTTACGATGTGAGGAACTTCTAATCTATGGGATAACAAACGGGCTAGAGTCGTTTTTCCATTTCCAACGGATCCAACGATATGTATGTTTTTACATGAAGCGCTTTGAATACTTCATCTCCTCCTACTTCAAACCTGTTCTTTTATACATATTGTATCATTCAAGTTCTTTTTCTCTAATGCAAACCAAAACGTTTTATGCTAGTATTTTATGGTACTTGACTGACAAAAGGAGTGAAAACACAGTGCCTAAAACCCTTTTTGGAAAACTTACGCTGTTTTGGATTGGACTATTTTTATTAATTACAGGTCTATTTTTTTATTATAAATATACAAACCAAGGGTTTACAGCTGCAGATTTATTCTTTCGCTCCTCTCCTCCTTTAGCTACTATTGGCTTTCTTTTAAGCGCAGCCGGACTATATGAAGAACGAGGAAAAAACAAGCTAATTCCTCTTGTTGTACTCACCATTAGTTTTATCATGCTCTGCCAAGTAGGCTATCACTTTATCCATATGCATACTCCACCGCCGCGTCCCTGACTTTGTCTCATTCTCATTTATAAAAAAGCTCTCGTTTAGTATATTAAACGAAGAGCTTTATTTTCTATTCAAATAAACGCACAAGCTTTTTTGTATAGGGATGCCTGTTTTTATCAAATAGCTGTGCACGGTCAAATTGATCGATAACCTCGCCTTGCTGCATAACCATCATGCGACTGCTCATAAATTTTACTGCTGCTAAATCATGCGAAATAAAAAGATAAGACAGCTGAAAAGTCTCCTGCAAATCTTTTAATAAATTTAAAATCTTTGCTTGTACCGTAACATCAAGACTCGCTGTTGGTTCGTCTAACAGTACCAGAGACGGACCTACGCTAATGGCACGCGCAATCGCTACACGCTGAAGCTGTCCTCCGCTGAGTTCATGGGGATAATTCAACGCATATTCTGCGTTAATTCCGACTTTTTCTAACAAATAAAAAGCGATTTCTTTTTCATTTCTGCTCACATGAGATAAAAATGAAGGAACGGTTCGCTGCTGCCGCAAAGGCTCGAGCAAAGAATCGATGATTTTTACTTTTGGATTAAAAGAAGCCGCGGGGTTTTGAAATACCACTTGCATGCCTAGACGAGCTTGCTGCAGTTTTTTCCCTTTTAACCGGTGAAGAGGTTTCTCTGCAAACCATACTTCTCCCTGCTGAGTCTCTGTTAACCTTAGCACGCTTTTTACAAGCGTACTTTTTCCGCTTCCACTTTCTCCGACAATCCCTACACATTCCCCTTTATCGATATGCAGGGAAACATTATTTAGCGCTTTAACGTCTTTATACTGTTTCACAAGCTGCGTGACGCGTAATATATTTTTTTCTTTCATATCTCACTCCTATATCAACACTTTTTTCTGCGTATCTAACAATCGATCAGGCGTTTTCCGTAAAGAAGGAATGGCGTTAAACAGTTTTTTTGTGTAAAAATGACGCGGAGTGTGAAGCAGAGATTCGATACTGTTTTCTTCCACGATTTCTCCTGCTAGCATAATGGCTGCCCGGTCCGCATATTTCCGCACATGACGCAAATCATGAGTAATAAACAGAATGGCACAGCCAGCTTCTTCTTTCAGCTTATACAGCAGCTGAAGAACTTCAGCTGCTGCCACGCTATCTAAAGCCGTAGTTGGTTCATCTGCGATAATCAAGGCAGGCTTCATCACCAGCGCTAAAGCAATCGCTGCTCGCTGAAGCTGTCCTCCGCTCAGCTGAGAAGCATAGCTTTTATATACGCGTTCATTAGGTAAATTCACAGCTTTTAAAGCCTGAAAAATGGCGGCTTTCCTGTCTTTTTTAGACAGCTTACTATGTGTACGAATCGTTTCATCAAACTGCTTTCCAATTGTTAAAAAAGGAGTAAAAGCACTTCGATAGTCTTGAAAGATATACGAAATATCTTTTCCAAGGATAGGCGCCTCTCCTTTCTGCTTAAAGATAATAGATCCTCCTTTAAGCGTTACACCTGAAGGCAGCAGTCCTCCTATCGAAGCAGCAGTGATACTTTTACCGCTTCCGCTTTCTCCAACAAGCGCCATCCACTGTCCTTGCTCGATTATAAAAGAAACGTCTTTTACGATTTGTTTTGTTTTATTATAAATGGCTAAATGCTTTACTTCTAAAACGATGACGGCCACCTCTTTTATCGATTAACTTGATATTTCCCTCGAATATATTCACCTAAAGCTGTAAACGTCAGCACAAATAAAATAATGGCCACACCTGGTATCAACATTAACTGCGGAGCATTGTAAAAGTAGGCCCTGCCTTCATTTAGCATCGTTCCCCATTCCGGAGTAGGCGGCTGAGTCCCTAGTCCAATATAGGATAATGAAGCCATCATTAAAATAATTTTCCCTATATCCAGCGTAGCAAGAACAAGAATATGTCCCCCGACGTGAGGAAGAAAATGGCGAAGGATTAAAGGTAGTGTTCCCACTCCGTTTAATTTAGCAATCAGCACATATTCTTTTGACTTCTCTTGAAGCACAATACTCCGCACTACCCTTGCATAACTAACCCACTTTACAATAACCATTGCAGCAATTAAGTTAAATAATCCAGGCCCTAACAGTCCGCTTAAGACAATGGCTGCAATATAATCAGGAAAAGCTAAAAAAGCATCTACAATTCTCATTAAAAAGCGATCTATCTTTCCTCCAATATACCCTGAAACTAAACCAACCGGGACTCCAATCAAAAGAGAGAGCGCTAAGACAAGAAAACTAGTTCCAATCGTAGTCTGAGCTCCAGCTATGATTCGTGAAAAAAGATCTCTGCCTAAGTGATCAGTCCCTAGCCAGTGATCACTGTTGGCTTTTTGAAGCCGGTCTTGCATATTGACTTGTGTGGGGTCCATTGGTATTAGCTGACTTCCAAACAGACAAAATAAAATAAGCACAATACCACACATGCTTATTACTACAAAAAGAAGCTGCGGCTTTTTCACGTTTTATCCCCTCCCTTTACATAGAGCTGGGGATTTACATATTTGTAGCTCAAATCCACAAGTGAATTGATTAAAACAACAAACAGGCCCATCCACAAAATATACCCTTGAATCACAGGATAATCACGATTCATAATCGCATCAATAACTAATTTTCCAATTCCAGGATAAGCAAAAAGCACTTCAATAATAACCGTTCCTCCAAGTAAACTCCCTAAGCTTGTCCCTAAAATGGTAAGAATGGGTGTTAAGCTATACCGAAACGCATGGAAAATAAAAATGCGGCTTTCACTTATTCCTCTTGCTCGAGCAGATCGTACAAAATCTTGTTTCAATCCTTCTAGCAGACTAGCTCTAATCATTCGCATATACACAGCGGACATGGCAAAACCAAGTGTTAAAGAAGGCAGCACAAGATGGGCTGCTGTGCCTGTACCCATTGAAGGAAGCCATTGAAGACGTACAGAGAACAGCTGTATAAACAAAAGACCGAGCCAAAAGCTTGGAATAGACGCTCCAATTAGAGAAATACTTCTGCTGAGATAATCAATCCACTTATTTGGATATAGTGCTGACAGCGTTCCGAGTGGCACAGCTATTAAAAGCATCACAACCAAAGATGCAACCGTCAAGCGCAGCGTAGCCGGAAACTTCTCAACTAATTCGTCGATGACAGGCTCTTTTGTCATATACGAAGATCCTAAATCAAACTGAAAAAAACGCGTCAGCCATTTTCCATATTGAATATATACAGGTTCATTAAACCCTAGCTCTGTTCGCAAACTATTTATTTGTTCCTCAGAAACTGCCACGTCATCTACGCGGAGCATTTGCTTAACTGGGTCTCCTGGAGCCAGCTTCATTAAAACAAAGCTGAGAAACGATAGGATAACTAAAAAAATGAGTAATTCTATTATTCTTTTACCAATTAATTTCATATCTATTTCACATCTAAATCCTTTGTTATCACATAGTATTCACTTTTGGCTGTAACCCAATTTTTCACATTGTCTCTATAGGCTACAAAATTGTTCGGGTGAACAATCGAAGAATGCAGCGTTTCCTTTTCTGCTATTTCTCCCGCTTGTCTTGCTAACTTATTGCGCTGTTTTTGATCAACGGTTTTATTAAGCTCATCAATAATGGAAGCTAATGCTGGTTCATGAAAATGTCCAACATTAAATGCCCCTCCCTCCGTATAAAGAGCATTAAAGAAATATCCTGCATCTCCTCGCGGCGCGGTTACTAGGCTGTATGTAACGATTCCCCAATCATCTTTTGTTGTCATATACTCTTCCATATTTTCCACTTGTTGAATGTCTATTTTCACACCAATCTTTTTGGCTTCTGACTGAAGCATTTGTGACATTAAAGGCAGTTCTGGACGATAAGGGTATGTAACAAGCTTAAAAGAAAGTTGTTTTCCATTTTTTATTGCTTTTCCATCCTTGAGTATATAACCGGCTTTTTCTAAATGTTTTTGAGCCTCACTTGGTCCGTAGGTTTTCGTTTTTTGATCGTTCGAAAAATCCAAACTATCTAAAAATGGACCTGCTGCTGGTGAACCTTGACCTGCGAGCGCTGTGTTGACAACATCCGTGGGATTTAATAATACATCAAACGCTTTTCTCACATTTTTATCTTTAAACGCTTCTTGCCTTGAATTATAGAAAAGCATTTGATTTCTAAGGCTCGGCTGTATATCTACTACAATAGATGAATCTTGTTTTAAAGTATTTAAGCTTTCAATTGCCGGACGATATACAATATCAGCTTCACCTGATTGTAAAGCAGACGTGCGTGCATTTTCATCATCATTAAATGTTAACACAACTTCATCCAATTTTGGTTCCTCGTCCCAGTATTCTTTGTATTTTTTTACTTTCATTTCACTATCCGGTTTAAACGAAGCTACTTTAAATGGTCCCGTTCCCACTGGTTTACTTTTTATATCTGAAGTATCTACATCAATAATTGCCGTGTTTGGATGAACAAGTTCAGAAGGCAGCGTAGCAAGCGGCTCTGTTGTTGTAATGATCAAGATTTGGCCACTGGCTTTCATTTCTTTAATTTTAAGTGCACTTTTCATTGCTTCGCTTTCTTTTATCGTTCTTTCTAACGAATGTTTCACGGCTTCAGCATTCAGATCCTTGCCATTTTGAAACGTAATCCCGCCTCTAATCTCAAATATCCAGGTCGTCCCATTATCTTCTGTTTTCCATTTCTTTGCGAGCCATGGTTCAATCTGTAATTGCTCATTCACTTTGACTAGTGTTTCCGCAATGCCGGCTCTTACAGTGGTGTAATTTAACTGTGGATCGAGCGTGTCACTTGGAAAATTCGATACAAAAGTAAGTGATTTTGTTTCCCTCTCTTGTCCGGTACTCGCGGATTTACTCGAACATGCCGCTAGCATACCTATCGTAGCAAGCGTTAAGCATAGCAGACTTATCTTTTTTTTCATATAAACCCTTCCTTTATTAAAAGCTATCCTTTTTTATGTACGGTCTCTAACTATAATTCCCCTCCTTTAAATCGTAACGATTATTATTATCATAAAAAGTTTAATTTGTTTACCTTACTTTGTCAACAAAGGTTTTTAAAGGATACAGGTGCTCTAACATCTGTTTTCATCCGTTATGATGATTGAATTTATTGATAACGTATACAAATGAGCAAAAAAAAACAAAGCCTTCTCGAGGCTTTGTTTATGCAGGGTATTTTTTTCTTTTATATTTCCACATCATGTATCGATAACGAATCGTGCAGCCTATACAATACCCCATCAGCGCTACACCTGCAGCAAGAATCACCATTATACTAAATACATAGCCGACAAGCGTATAACCCATTAAAAAGGAAATGAAAGCAATCCCAATGCATATCGTTGCAATCCATTGATTAAAAAGCTGCTGAGCCCGGTCTTCCATTTGATAAGAAGAAGCAGGCTTTCGGAGAAGAGTTTTCCCTGCCATAATTACGGGATTACGCTTTGTTGCAAGTGTGACTACTCCAACGAGAAAAGGCAAAAGTAAAAGCCACTTTGCCGCAAGTAAAGCGATCAAAACCGTTATAACGATAAAGAGTTGATTAAGCTGAACTAATGGTTTGGGAATGCTCATGGAACTCCTCCTTCTTAAAACCTATTATACAAATTGGTTTACTAATTTAAAAGAAAAAGCACTCCAAATGAGCGATAAGACTTATATAAAAAAGTTACATAATTTCACTAACGTACTTTAAAATCAGTATCGTAAATAAAATAAAGACAACGTATCGTAAAGAACGGATTCGACGTTGAAGAAGACGTTTTACATGCCTTTTATTACGCATATGGGTTCTTCCTTTCGTATATTGAATTGTCTTTAGACACACTTATATCATACTTTTTAGGAAAACACTAACGTCAGAAAAAATTGCCAAGAATTGCGGCTTTATGCGCTTAAAAAGCCTTTTCCAATTACATCTCGTACATCGTGTACAATCACAAATGCTTCATCATCAATTTTTTTAATCAGCTTTTTAAGCTTAATAAGCTCTTGCTTGTTAATAACGACATACAAAATTTCTTTTGACTCTTTTGTATAGTTCCCTCGACCGTTTAGAATCGTTACACCTCGATCAAGCTGTTCATTGATTTGGTCCGCTACTTCGTTTTTGTTGCTTGAAATAACGGTAACGGCCTTTTTGGCATCAAATCCTTCAATAACGAAGTCAATTACTTTTGTTGTAATGTAAAGCATGACGATCGTAAATAGTAACTTTTCGATTCCAATAATAAAATAAGAAGCCAATACCACTAGTAAATCAACAATTAAAAGTGCACGACTGACTTTCCAGTTTAAAAACTTATTTAGAATTCGAGCAATAATGGCTGACCCTGCTGTTGTTCCACCAACTCGCAAAATCATCCCAATTCCAACGCCTAGCAGTACACCGGCAAAAACCATGCCAATGAGCTCTTCGCGAAGATGAAGACCCCAGCCTTCAGTTACGTGAAGAAAAATAGATGTAGTGATAATCGTAATCATTGTATAGACGATGGTTTTTTTCTCTAAAAATTTATACCCTACGATAAGCAAGATACCGTTTAGAATAAAGTTAGTGATGCCCGTTGAAAGATGCGTTGTATAATATAAAATAATGGATATACCCGTAACGCCGCCTTCACCCAGTCCTATTGGAATGACGAACATGTTAACTGCAAGTGAAAATACAAACGAACCTATTAATAAAAAGATGACATCTTTTACTGTTTTACTCATCAATTAAACCCTCCTCGGCATAAAAATTCACATAAAAAAGCCCCTTCTCCAAAAGAGAAGAGACGCTTATGTTTAGTTTTTATATTACGTATTCTTAAATTGCCATGTATGACTATAATATGTTCACATACGTTTGTCAAACGGAAAGTTTATGCATTATGTGTAACCAAGGCTATGAGTCATTTATCTTTTATGTATACTAGGAATGTTTTAATTTATTTAAGCAAAGACGGATGCAGGAATTAGTCGACTCAATTAATTCTTTATCGCCTTTTTTCAATCGAATTTCTAACGCGCGTTGAAAATAGTGATGTGCTCTGGAAACAACCCGCTGATCAAGTAAACATTTTCCATAATGCTGATAGACAAAGTCTTCATATATGTGAAGGTCTTCATCTGCTTTTAATTGTTCAATGAGTAGCTGAAACGTTTCATTCGCCTTATCCCACTGTTCTTGCCAGTGATATGTATGTCCAAGTCGGATCGTATTCAAAAATTCACCTATTGTATCAGCATGTCGGTCATATAGATAAATGGCCAGCTGCAAGTGTCTTTCACTGCTCGTTAATTCTCCAAGTATGCGCTCATATACACCAATATGTCCATATGTTTTAGCAGCGGCACACTCATCCTCTTCTTCAAGAGCTCGTTTCTTTAAATAGATGATTCCCTGCTTCATTTGGTGTGGGTTAATCGGAACTTCTCGAAGCTGTTCATTAAATCGATAACTCATATTAAACGGAAGATCTCTGATGTTCATGCACGCTCCTTTCATGTGGCACATCAGCAAACATACTTTCATGACCGCTTGCTTATGGTCCATTGGATGTAGGATTCTTTCCATTTTGATACGTTTACGCGATTTACAGGAAAGCTCAGCAAAAGTGCTGAGCTGTTGGTTCTTATTATTTTACTTATATATCCATTTTATCACAAAAAATACTACCGTAAAGATGATCAGGCAGTCTTCATATAAAAAAATGGTTTTTTATCAATAAAAATGGTTTTATGCTCTTGAAAGCCTATACGCTGATACAATTTTTTGGCTTCTATGTTATTGTATTCAACGTTTAACGATAAAAACATCTTACGCTTTTTGGCTTCTTGCTTGGCTACATTTAAAAGAGCCGTTCCTATCCCTTTTCCGCGGTAATCTTCGTCTACACATAGAGAATCAATATAATAATCTCCATGTTCCGTTTCTATATCAATTTCCCACGCTGGATTATTAAGTTTCGCACGCACAAAACGCTTAACTGGTTCATAAAGCGTTTGTAACATACTTCCTTCGTAGCAAAGCATAAGTCCAACTACCTTCTCATCGACTTCTGCGACTGTAATATGATGATAGCTATAGCGATTCTTCTCAGACAGAATAAACGCTTTAAGTCTTAAAAGCGCTTCTTCATTCGTTGTAGCCGCCGTATGAGAGCGTGCAATACTCCCAAGCATGTCATAAAGTAATTCCGTTACAGCAGAAGCATCTTCTTTTCTTGCTTTCCTTATTTTCACGATTTTCAAACTCCCTTTATTCTCTTCGCTTGCGTTATTTGTAGCAAAACTTCTTACCTATCTACTTTAACACGAAAAAGAAAAGAAAGAAAAAAATTAACTCCTAATCTTCCTTTCATTGTATAATTAATGTATATTTTCAAATGAATGGATGATGACTATGAAAAAACGCTGTCGGCAGAAAGATAATACGATGAGCGGGAGAGAACTTATAGCGGAGGTTCTTTTACAAGTGCCTCAGTTGCTCATATGGCCCGTGCGTCTTCTTATACGAATTGGTCGTTCTTTGTTGGACGGTATTTAGCCAATCCTATACACATACTTATGGAACTCACAAAAAAAGAAACTCAGCAGCTACTGAATTTCTTTGTTAGTTTTTTGCTTTTTTGTATCCTGCTTCTTGTGCATCTTTTTCAGTACAGAACCAAATGACGTTGTTCATTGTTTGATTGTAGTGTGCCCCTGTTGGCACGTGATAAATTTTAGAGTTTTGATTTCCTTTTATTTTACCTTCGCAGCTTGTGGCAGATTGAGTATCTTTTTGATTAGAAGAGGACTGATTTTTTACAGCATCCGTATTATATCCTTTTTCTTGGGCATAGTTTTCAATACTCCAGATGCCTTTTTCGCTTTTTCGAGCCTGCTCCTGTATTTTCTTAAATTCGTCTACGTACTTTGTGTTAGGAGGAAATACCGCTACGCGGGCTAGCCCTTTTGCTAGCAGCTCTTCATTGTATAGCTCATTGTCTATCCATATATACGCAAGTAACCGTCCATATTGATCACGTTCTTGCACATCAAATTCAAGAGTGATCTCCTTCCCTTCTAGCCTTTTTTTCGTGTAAGCAGATGCTTCTGGACCAAAGGGCTGTACGCCTAGTTTGGGATGCTTTGTTTCTGGGGTATCGACAAGAAGTAGTCGTACGCGATCCGTCTTTCCGTTCAGCATTTTTACTTTAAGCGTATCGCCATCCACCACTCTTTCTACCGTAGCTGCCTCACCTACTACGTCTTCACGACTTGCTTTAGAAGGACTATGGTCTTCTTCTTGATCTGATGAACCTTCTACTTGAACTTCTTGTTTTGTATCCGTAGAAGGTGTGCTTGAATGACTTGCCTGCTCATCACTGCATCCAGTAAGAAGCAGCATAAACATCACGATCATGATGTAAATAATTGCTTTTATTTCTTTCAAAACCCGGGTCCTCCTTTAACACATTCCCTATCTACTATATAAAAGTAAAATGATTTTATAAATAGTGTAAATCACCTAAAAACAAAAACTCGTGAAAATACCTTTCACGAGTTTTTCGCGCAGCCTGTTTTAAAGTCATTATTTTAAATAGCATCTATTTTATTTTTATTTCACGAACACATTTTTCGTTTTTGTGTATCCAGATTTTTAATCATGAGGATATTTTACACTACAAATACATTTATCGTCTACCGGCTTATAAGAATAAGGAATAGCCGCACAAATAGAATAAGTGTGAATATTTCAATATCATAACTGACTGCCATGATGACTATTTTTTTGTAACATAAATAAGAGCCCTTACTAACAATAGCTAATAGGACTCTTCAAACCTTTGTTTTTACGATCGAATTTTTTGTTTGCGCATCCACTGGGTAGCGACCCACTTTTCTCCTTTTATAACAGGAGCTCCTCCGTGGAGAGTACGGTCATTAAGTTCAGCATCACTATAAAAATATTCAAAGTACACGGCCATTCCCTTTGTCGGAGATACGGAAAGACCCAGCTTAGGAAAATAAGTTTCTCCTCCTTCTTCCACATCATTTAAGTACATAACCAATGTACTAATACGGTTATTTTTAGATGCTTTACTTGCAGAAGTGAAATAGTCGTGATGCGCTTTGTATTCTTGATCAGGCAAGTATTTTAAAACTTGAAGGCCTTCAGCATATTCAATAGACGGTCCCATTATCTTAGAAAGTCTCTTTTCAATTTGATGTACAAGCTCGTTTTCACTTTCTTCAAAAAACATGCCGCTGCTCGTTCGAATACTGTTTACTTCACGTTCAGCTCCAATTTTTGATCGCTGCATTTTATCTTTGGATAGCTGTATAAGTTCGTCACATTCTTCGGTACTTAGGACATTTCCTAAAACTAGAACAAGAGGCTCTTCAAATCGAGCAACAATATTAATCTCTCTGTCTTCTAATTTAATTTTATTCCCTGAATGGCTAAAAATCGTTTGTTCTTTCGTTAGTAAAGATGTATTAGTTGTAATCATCTTTTATCGGCTCCTCAAAATAGCTATTTTCCAATTCTTCACTCTATTATATGTAAACGCTTACTAATAAGAATTATATCATGTATACGAAGTAAATTCTGCTAGCAAAGGAAATAAATAAAAAGAAGCCCGTTATATAACGGAGCTCCTTCATTTTTTCTTATAGATTTCACTTATATTTTAAACACTTTATAAAGCAGCCTAAAAAAATTCTTTTAATCTAAAGCATACGTGCCAAAGGCCGCCTAAAATCATCGGTACGCAAGTTCTTTTTTACTTAAATTCAGCGTTTGTGCTGTAGAAGCATGAATTTCGTTAAAAAGCGCTGGATTTTCTACCAGTGACAAGCCGTAAGAAGGAATCATTTCTTTTATTTTTGGTTCCCAGTTCTTCATATGCTGCGGGAAACATTTTTCTAACACTTCAAGCATAACATGAACGGCAGTCGAAGCGCCTGGCGAGGCCCCGAGCAATGCAGCAACGGAACCATCCGCTGAACTCACAACTTCTGTACCGAATTGAAGAGTTCCTTTACCTCCGGCTTCCGTATCTTTGATTACCTGTACACGCTGACCCGCTACGACGATATCCCAGTCTTCGCTTTTTGCGTTTGGAATAAATTCGCGAAGTTCTTCCATACGCTTTTCATTTGACAATAGCACCTGTTGAATTAAGTATTTCGTTAAGCCCATCTCTTTGACGCCTGCTGCTAACATCGTTAAGATATTATTCGGTTTTACAGAATTGATTAAATCCAAATTTGAACCCGTTTTTAAGAACTTTGGTGAAAATCCGGCAAAAGGTCCAAACAGCAGTGTTTTGTTGCGGTCGATATAGCGTGTATCAAGATGTGGAACCGACATCGGCGGAGCGCCAACCTTTGCTTTTCCGTACACTTTCCCGTGATGCTGCGCTACAACTTCGGGATTATTGCATACCATAAATAACCCGCTTACCGGGAACCCTCCAATATGTTTGGACTCAGGAATACCCGTTTTTTGGAGTAAAGACAGACTTCCGCCTCCTCCTCCGATAAAAACAAAGTTCGCCGTGTGATATTCCTGTTTGCCGCTATGAATATCATGTACTTTTACTTCCCACGAGCCGTCTGCGGTACGTGTCAGATTTTCAACGCTGTGGTTATAGTTTATTTCTACGCTTTTACTTTTTAAATGTGTAAACAACATACGAGTTAAAGCTCCAAAGTTCACGTCCGTTCCTGAGTCAATTTTGGTTGCCGCAATTGCTTCAGTCGATGTACGGCCTTTCATAACAAGCGGCATCCATTCTTTTAACTTTTCAGGACGATCCGAATACTCCATCCCTTGAAACAACGGATTATTTGATAGCGCTTCAAAACGTTTTTTCAAAAAGGATACGTTCTTTTCTCCTTGTACGAAACTCATATGAGGGATTGGCATAATAAACTCTTGCGGATGATGAATTAAATTACTGCTTACAAGATACGACCAAAATTGCCTTGAAAGCTGAAACTGTTCATTAATTCGCACTGCTTTCGTAATATCTATAGATCCGTCAGCTTGTTCAGATGTATAGTTCAACTCGCACAGGGCAGCATGGCCAGTCCCTGCGTTATTCCATTCATTCGAGCTTTCTTCTCCTGCATCTGCGAGTTTCTCAAATACTTTGATTTCCCATTCCGGCGCTAACTCTTTTAGTAAAGATCCCAACGTTGCGCTCATCACTCCGGCCCCAATTAAGATAACGTCTGTTTTTTTATATACATTGCTCATCACAATCTTCCTTATCTTTTATATTTTAAAAAAGCACCTTTTAGCAACACGCCTGTTCTACCTGACTCTCTACAGATTAAGTATGTCTGACAAGTTATCTGTCTTACATAATGGGCATTTTTATACATATCCTTTCATCTTATCCTTTTTTAACATGCTCAATATCACTTCAGCGGTTTCTTCAACTGCTTTACCTGAGACATTAACAATAGGACAGCCAATGCGCTTCATAATTTTCTCAGCATAGTCCAGCTCTTCAAGGATTCGATCTACATTGGCATAATTGGCTTGAGACGCTAAACCTAAATTTTTTAATCGTTCTTTTCGGATTTCATTGAGCTTATCCGGTGTAATAACTAAACCAATACATTTATTTTTCGGAATAGTAAAAAGTTCATCAGGAGGAGTCACTTCTGGAACTAAAGGTATATTCGCTACTTTAAGACTTTTATGAGCTAAATACATAGAAAGTGGCGTCTTAGATGTTCTCGAAACACCAATCAACACTAGATCAGCTCGCTTGATGCCTCTGAAGTCTTGTCCATCATCATATTTAACAGCGAATTCAACTGCTTCTACTCTTCGGAAATAGTTATCGTCTAATTTTCTCGTTAATCTCGGTTGGAGATTAGGTTCTTTATTAAAGGTTTGGCTAAAGGCACTCATAAGTGGGGTCATTAAATCAATGGCTACAATTCCTTCTTCTTGTGCCTTTTGGTCAAGATATTGTTTTAAAGGTGGGATGACGATAGTATACGCAATGATGGCCTCGTTACACCTTGCTTCAGCAATGATATTATCAATATTTCGCTCATCTTCTACGTAAGAAGTATTTTGAATTTCAATATCTTCTCCACTAAATTGAGTTAAAACTGCTTTTACCATCAGCTCAGCCGTTTCACCTACTGAGTCGGAAACTATATAGACAATTTTTCTTTTATTCACATTAAACCTTCCTATTCTTTGATTTTAATAGTTTAATAACGCTAGTATTTTTTATTTAGCAGCTTGCAAGATACATAATTTAATAGTAACGAATAGATAAATATGCTAGTCACTGTGATTATAAACACTTTAACAAAACAATTAAATTAAGGATTTATGTCATACTAATTATAAAATAAAACTAAATATGTTATACTATTTTCATTAAATGTTATATTAGCATTAAATATATGGAGATACAATCCCTTTTCCGCGCATTTTATAAAAAGTTTAAAGAAAGAAAAAGTTTAGATTTTAAAATGTTTTATGCTTTGGCATGGTGGGACTCATCAGGGCTGAGAGGTGTTTTGCAGGGATAGTTACGAGGATAGTTATATAATTATGTTGTTTATAACATAATTTTTAAGTTATAGAAGATTTATTCTTAGCTATTCTTTTTAGCTAAGAGTGCTATAACTAAAAATAATGAACGGTTTACTTTTCATCTTATGTATACTAAAAACATCGCCTAACAGACGATGTTTTGAAGAGCTGGTTATAATGCATTGTCGTGAAATAGATTCATTTCTATAAAACGGGATTACTTCTAGTAGATTTTTGTAATAAAAATTTAGAAAGATAATGAGATACGCCGTTTTCGTCACAGTTAAATTCCGTTATGTCATCGACAATTTCTTTAATATGATCCGGCGCGTTTTTCATAGCTACAGCGTAGCTGGCAAACTGAAACATTGGTAAATCATTGTTGCTGTCGCCAATTGCTAGAATGTCTTGCTCGGGCAAATTAAAATGTTTTAGCATTTGCTGAATTCCCGTTGCTTTATTTACGTTTGCCACCATCACTTCGACATTGTGTTTAGATGAAGTAGAAGTTGTAAAGTCTGTTTCTTGCTTGAGTTTTTCAAGCTCTTCTTTCCATTTATCGATATGCTCGTGCGTTCTTGCAAAGAAATAGAACTTTGAAAATTCACTTCCTTCTACGGAATCTTTCCAGTCAATTTCTTCTTTAATTGCTTGTTTACGAGAAAGCCATTCGTTAATTTCCACACTGTCTGGCTTTGGCTCTTTAATTTCATTTTCAACATACGGCTGATCTTGTTTTAACGTCACGCGAGGTGTGCCATACGGGAAAAGCTCGTAGTATACCTTGTTCGCTCTTGCTTTTTCAATAATAGTTTCCACCAATTGAAGTGAAAGCGAATGCTGAAAGACTGATTCTTTTCCTACGTATCCTGCCATACCATTTGATGTGATAAATCCATCTACTTGAAAGCCTTCAGGAACTAACTCTTCTATTTCATCAAACGCTCTTCCCGTAGCAATAAAAACAAAAATTCCCTGTTTGCGTAGTTCGTCAACGGTTTCTTTTGTTTGAATACTTACTTTGTTGGAGCGATTTAATATCGTACCGTCCATATCTAAAAAAATTGCTTTAGGTTTTAACAACATATTTATTCCCCCTATTTGTAAAAAGAGTGTACTTGGCAAGTATAAACTTTTCCATTTTCAAACTCAATGAATGTACTTTGCTTTTCTCTTTTATAAAGCTACTATAATACTCTCCTTACATCTAAAATTGTACAAGCGCTATAAAGAAAGAATTTTATATTTGCAATAAGCCTTTATATACTAATAGCTGGTTAGGCTAATTTGATATAAAACAGCATTCACAAAAACGAATTTTCCTTTTAGCCTTTAGAGTATCGTTCAAAAAAGATATAATAAGAGTGTTACAGATTAAATACATACAGAGGAGGTCAACATGAACGAACCATCCAATTTTTCTCCTTACCTTATTAAACAAATCAGCGATGCAATCGATGACAATATCAAAGCAAAGTGCATAGACTTTTTATATGATTCTCATTCGTTTTTTTCGAATGAAAAAGATTTTATAGAAGACTACATTTTAAATATATTGCAAGATACGTTTGTTTTAGAGAATAAATTAATAAATCCTAAGGAAATACGAAACCCAGCCTACAAAAGAAGACAATCAAATAAGAAAAACTGGCTGCAAACATTAAAAAAAGATATTAAAGCAGAAAAGCCTAATCCTATTTTTGAAGACATTGAATTAGCCAAAAAAGTGATGGATAAAAAAGTGGATACCGAACACTTAAAAAAGCTGTTTGGCGTGGAAAAACCTGAAGATATTTTAAAGATAAAGTTAAAAGAAGTAGAGGCATGGGCTAAAAGCAAAAAAACAAACATTACCGATTTTCCTTATTTAGATTCAAAAATGAATTATCAAATAGAGAAAGCATTTCACACGGACTTTACTTTTTTAATTGCGGAAATCATCTTAGAAAAATACAATGGAAATTTAAGCAACTGGATTGATAAACGATTAAATTCGTGGGTAGAGGCGCCTATCTTCTCAAACGAAAGTCATTCTCTTAAAACCAATATGGAAGTTAAAACAAACTCCCAAGAAGTCGTTTTATATAATGACTATAAAGTTGATGAAGAATATTTCATTCGCACCATTATCCCTGTGAATGATAATCAAACGGTTCTTTCCAAACGAAATATGGTTTTAGACCCAAAAGATTCCCAAATTATCCAGTTTGCTCTTTCACAGCGCGACGAGATGTTTTATAAAGAAAAAACGGTGACTCTTGATTTAGCGGATATCGTGAAAGAAATTTATAATTCAAAAGGTGTAAAAAACTATGAAGCCGTTGAAGCCCGTATTATGAAAATTGCCAGGTATCACGTAGAAGGTGTAGCAAAGAAGAAAAATTCCAGAGATACAAAATTTGCGATCAACTTCTTTCAAAAGGCTGTTATTGAAACCGATGAAGTAACGGGCAGACGATATGCAACGATTGTATTTAGCGATGATACGCATCAAGGCTTTTTAAATCAGCAGTTTGTACAAATTTACAGTGACGTTATTAAAAAGTTTAAAGATAACTCGCTGTCTTCTTTACTGCTTTATGCATTTCAAAAAGAGCGTTTAGACTGTTATTTACAAGAAAAGTCTTACACTCATTTTTACCCGTATCAATATTTTGCTTCAAAAGTTCGTTTTCGTTCAAAGAAAATTGATGTAAACCTAAAATTAATTAATGAATCTCTAGCAGAATTTGTTAGCAATCAAGTACTGATCCAAAGTTATCAGCAAAAACTTCAAGGATTTGAAATCTCTTTTATTCCTCTTCAAAATTATGAAATTCAAGACTATTTTGGAGGAGAACATAGAGAAACATTGGAAGGGTAAATCATTCCCTTCCTTTTTTATTTGACATTTTGCCATTTTCGTCTTTTTGATACAAAATCTCCCTCTATTTTCATTTCATAGTTTGGAAGTTTTGTCATTTTTAACGTACTACACAAAAGCTTTTGCCGTTTTTGACGTACTCCTCCGCTACTTTTGCCGTTTTCTGCGTACTAATTACTGTCTTTTGCTGTTTTTGACGTACTACTTTGCTTCTTTTGCTGTTTTTGACGTACTAAATTCATTTTATTTACCCGTCATCACTTATTAAGTGTTAATTATTCTCTTTTTTTCGTAAAACAATCCTACCTTTTGCCGTTTTTGACGTACTCCTTCA
This sequence comes from Priestia sp. D51, assembly GCF_053345675.1. Taxonomy (NCBI): domain Bacteria; kingdom Bacillati; phylum Bacillota; class Bacilli; order Caryophanales; family Bacillaceae; genus Priestia; species Priestia sp. D51. The sequence goes on from NZ_JBLTIR010000002.1 coordinate 376,366, forward strand.
CTACTTTTGCCGTTTTCTGCGTACTAAACATTGCTTTTCCCTTTGTTATGTCATTTTCAAACCCCATTTTTTATTTTTTTCGCAGCATATATAAAGCTTTTGCCATTTTTGACGTACCAAACGATAACTTTTGCTGTTTTTAGCGTACTACCAGGTCGTTTTTGACGTTTTTCACGTACTAAAAATAGCTTTTGCCATTTTTGACGTACTATTGAAATTCATTGTGTTATTTACAGCGATCAGAGAAGTGATTTTTTTCCCTTTTTTTAGGTGAATCGAGATCACTTTTGCTATTTTTGGCGTACCACTCTTCACTTTTGCTATTTTCGGCGTACTATATTGAGCCTTTTGCCGTTTTTTACGTACTAAAACGCATAAAGTTTTTTTTGATTTTTACTGATCGTAACAAACACTGTTCTACCGGCGCTTGCTTGCTTTTGCCGTTTTTGTCGTACTAAAAAACCTATACGCTGAATCCCTTGCTATGACAGCATTCTTTGAACCTTTTGCCGTTTTTCGCGTACTACTCGTTCGTTTGCGATTCTGTTTCTTATTGATATAATTTTCACAAGGTATTCTTTGTTATTTTACCCTAATAAATTATTGTTGATATGAAATAGATTGGAGGGATTCTCATGATAAAAAAAGAATTTGCGAAAATTGGAAAACAAATTATTCGCCAATTGTCTAGCACCGTAGAAAAATATAAAGATATTGAAGATCACATGGACCTAGACGCTCATGGGAACCCTACAATCAAGACAGTGGCAGAACATCACCGTTTATCTAAATCTCAAATTTCACAATTAATTTTTTATCACTTCCTTCACGTTGATGAAAGAGGTATTATTTGTGATGTTTCTGAAAAAGAGATTGCAGCCGCTTTGAATTGTACAGTTCGAACAGTTCGCAACAACAATGTAGTATTAGCAGAAACAGAATTAATTTCCTATTCTCGCAGCGGCAAAGGAATCAATATTTGTATTGTTCCCTACCCTCAATATTTTGAAGAACACGGCTTTGGGTTTATGGAATTAGAATATACTCGCTTTGAAGAACTTATTCTAATTGAAAACGTAAATGCCCTTCGCTTAGAGCTGCGCAAAGAATTGGTTTATGACAACGATACGATTAAGCGTCAGTTTAATCCTGGAGAAAACACTTCAAAAATTAGCTTTAATGACTATAAAATTTTTACGCCGAAATATACTCACTACAAAGGTATGATGCAAAAAATAGCTGAAACGCAGGCGAGCGCATTTAAAACCGTTGTCCAAGGATCTACTATTTTCTTTGTTTTAAAAGACGGAGCTAAAAATGGCAAGATGTCAAAACAAGAAAAGAGAGATCAATACGATGCGGCGATTCGACGTACTATTGAAGAGACTTTTGTAAAATTATCTGGACACAGCACAGATTCTACAGGAATTGTTATGTCTTCATTCCAAAACGAAGACATCGCTGATTTGGTTCAGCTTTCTTTTGAATATGGTATTGAACGAGTGAAGTCTGCCCTTTATACATTGATTGAACAGGCCTTCTTCAGCCATGATGCTCAAGTCGTTGAAAATTACGGTGGGAAAATCCGTACGCTCATTCGAAAAGAGCTTTCAAAAAATCTTCAAGATCAAGTCCCTGCCGAACTTACAGCTTCATAAGGGGCTTCTTTGGCATGCCTTTTTTTTATTTTCTATCCCTTCTCCTCTCTTTTTGATACAAATAGTACAAACAAGCACCCATTTTTTCAGCTCTCCAATTCCATTATCCTATCCATATAAACGTAACGAGTTTAAATAAATGATATTTCTTGTGTATAACTATGGAATATTACTAAAAAAACACCTTCATACTTATCCACAAAAGAAAGAAAACATATTCAATGACTGTTATATCATCCTCTTTATTAATAAAAACATCCCTTTTATTTTTTTATTAACGATAATTTCAAGGTTATTTACTCTTTAACATAACTACTTTTATCCACAGTGGAAATAATTCATACTTTTAACAGCAATCTTCATACTATTGATTTTAAAATCCATCTATTGTAGAAGAAAAAACATAGTAAATAAAATAGATTTCATATCTACTACGATAAAAAACATCCTTTAGCCAAAGGATGCTGTTCACAAAAAAGGGCTATTTTCCACACAGTTATTTATTGAAAAGCTATTTTCTTTCTAACCCTTGATATCATTGGGTTTTTAGAGGATTTTTCTTTCTTTAATATCTGTATATAATGTTTGCTAATAAGATCTATACTAATCTCTGCTATAAGATTTTATTTAATATTTGTATAAAGAAATGTTTTAAAAATATCTATACCTGAGGATTTTCACTTTTTCTAAATTAAGGAGTTTTCATTACATATACCAAATACAAATAAATTAAAATAAAATAAAACAATAGTTCAAACGCCTCTTAATAAATTCTAGTAGTATATTTTTTAAAATAAATTATACTATTCAGTAGAGAAAAATTTATAAAGCAAGAAAGGGACTTAGTCATGAAATACATACAGTGGGTACAGCAAACTTTATTTAATACCGGTAGGTGGATTGACATTAGTGAAGTAATCATAAAGATTATCCTCATTTTTATCATTGCTCAAATTGTCATCCGGTTTGCTCGCAGTGTCATTAATAAAATCTTTGATTTCAGATTTAAAACTAAACTGCTGAGGTACAACGAACGAAAAGAAATAACGCTGAAAAAACTTTGTCTGAGCATTGTCATGTACGTTGTGTATTTTATTGCACTTATTACGTCTTTAGAGGCAATCGGAATTAATATGAAAGCACTTTTAGCTGGTATTAGCGTAGCAGGGTTTATTACAGGCTTAGGTGCACAGAATTTGATTAAAGATATTTTAAATGGGTTTTTTATTCTATTTGAAGATCAATTCTCAGTAGGAGATCACGTATCTATAAATGATACGAAAGGAACTGTTGAAGAAATTGGATTGCGCACGACAAAAATTCGCGGAGTTGACGGAGAGTTTTATTTTTTTGCTAATAGTAACATTACAAAAGTAGCGAACTACACGCTCGGTGAAATCCCCGAAATACATACACCTGAACAAATAAAAACTCGTGAAGAATAGCTTCACGAGTTTTTATTTACGACCGTTGTAAAGAATTGATTATATGATGTAAGGTGATAATCTGCTTCAATATCGTTATTTTGAAATGCACATGTTTTAATTCCCAGTTCACGGGCAGGTTTTAAGTCGAGTTCGCGATCCCCAATTACTAAATCGAGCTGATACTTATCGTGAAGATAGGCATAAGCTCCGCTATCAGGCTTTCGTTTGTAGCCATCATCCTTTGTAATAATCTCCGTGAAGTAGTGCTCCATATTAAAAAATGCCAGGATATCAAGCGTAGATTGTCTAGACTTGTGCGTAACAATTACATTTGTATCCGCAAAGCTCAGTACGTCTTCTACGTGAGAAAAAGCAGGCTTATCTTTAGGATTGATTTTTTGTTCGAGCACATGGAAGTGTTTATCAAACAAAGACTTTTCAATATCAAAATGCTTGATTGCTACTTCAGAAGATATTTTCATTTGTTTTAAAATATCATCTTCTGAAATCGTTTGATCTGTTAGTAATTCTTTGAATGCTTTCACGATAGTCGGATAGGTATCAAAGATGGTTCCATCAAAGTCCCATAAAATATTCATTTTCGCTGTCTCTCCTTTTTAAAAACGTAACGATTATACCAAATTTTTCACCGCTTGTCAGTGAATCATTTTGTCGTCGTTGCATTTAAAGTAAAAAAACTCGTTTTATACAAGTTTTTTTACTTTATTAGCTGCTGCTGCACCCACTCCCGCAGCTAGAGCTTGAACAGCTTGAACTGCTGCAGTTTGAACTCGAACAGCTGCTGCCGCTGTCATGATGGTGATGACCTCCATCGTTGTGGTGATGGTGGCGGTTGTCTTCCCAGGGGCTTGAACAGCTATACCCACTGTAAGAGGCTGTCTCTCCCGCATACATCGTCTTTTTATATAGCAACAGTTCATTCATATGGCTTGAAAAGTTGGTGGCTTTGTAGAGAGAATAAAAAACAAAGCCTTGAAGAAGAAGTTCGTTTGATACATTTCCTTTTTTAGCCGCTTTTTTAAAATAAGTTGATCCGCCCGTTTTTTTTCTTTTTCGTGCAGCAGTGACTTCTTCTTTTAACGTTTGAATCAGGGCTCTCTGCTGTTTTTCCCATTTGCCGTTTCTTAAAAAATAGCGATCTAGTAATTCATCTTCTGATAATCTTTGAAAATCTTGAAGCGTACTTTTATCAAGCGGATGCTGAAAAAATTTCCCCCAAAGCAGTCGGCTGTTACCCGTTATGTCAAACAAATGAGCATACATCCAATCGAAGAACGCTCGCTTATCCGGCTGTGGGGATGGAGCTGTTTCTACATTTGGCTGGTGATGCAAAAAGCGGTTGAAAAAGTGTTCTGTAAAACGCTCATAATCTACTGTAAACATAATCATTTCATGCCATACTTCATCCACTTTTGCACTAAACATCGGTACGTCTTTGATGACTGCATTTAATAAAAAGTAGCGCTTCATCTCAAAAAACGTCCATTCCACTTCATCGTCTTTTGTATTTTTTCCTTTCATGCGCTGTTTCACTTGCTGAACATAGGCTACCGGTAAAGAATCTTCTAGTGAATGAACAATATCTTCAAAGCCATTATCTTTATGTATTCCGAGCTCATCTGGAAGCTCCTCTTTATAGAAGCGAAATCTTCTCGACTTTGCAACCCCTTTAATAATCAAAACTAAAAGAATTACCGCTACTACTATAATTGCTGCTATCATCTTCTTCCCCCTGTATCGTATCTATATATTCAATATTTTACCACATTCGTAAAACACAAAAAAAGAGCTCAATTAACTTGAGCTCTCGTCATCATCGGGTATCTCGTCTACCTTTTCTACTTTGACTAGACCTTTCGTGCTATATTCAAGATCAAAGTATGCTTTAACGATATCCCCTTTTTTCAAATTGCTTGGAATCGGTTCATTTAAATTTTTATCGGAAAATTTAATGCCCGTTCCTTCTTTTGTTGTTCCGCTGTATGTACCATTTTCGATTTTTTCAATAGTAATATAATACACTCGATATTTGTGCGCTTCCTCGTCGCCTTTCGCTTTTTCTTTAACGGTTTCTTGTTCAGGAAGCTTACTCAGTGTTTCTTGGGCCTGTCCAGAAGTCGGCTCTGCTGATCGATTTATGAATTGCATCACAACTAACACTAAACATATAACTACTAAAACTAATAATAATATCTTTTTTGCTGATAAAGACAATGAACTGTGCCTCCTTACACCTTTATGTATATCATGCTGCACACAAGAGATTATACACGATAAAGGATTAGAAATTGGAATAAATTCTATAAAAATAGTAAAAATATGAGAAAGTACCTAGAATTTTTTACGCTTTTCTGCACTTTTTTGAGATAGAAAAGAAATTTGGTACCTTATCCTTAAATTGTAACTGATTCACTTCATTTTCGGAAAGAGTTTTGCCCATTTTGTCGTAAAAAAGTCATAATAAGAAGGAATATCACACCATATTGTCGAACGTATGTATATACTTATAATGAACTGCCGAACTGCTTTTCTCTATCCTCATTGTTGAGGCAATATGGCAACTGAAACAGCTTGCTGTTAAATTCAGATTACACATCTATACTCAGGAGGTGGAATGCAAAATGATGTTTGCACTTATTGTTGTGGTTGGTATCGTAGCACTTGGCGTAGCTAGCTTCTACGTCATTAAGCGACCTCAAGGCGCTGTTGATCCTGAGGATCGCAAACCGCTTGTTTCTGTAAACGGGCATGTTAAATTTGCAGAAGGAATTAATCAAATTTCCATATCTAAAATTGACATGTACGATCAGCGTCTTGTTATCAATCAAGTAGCTATTATTCCATTTAACCGTATTCAACGAGCAGAATTTTCAAAGGTTGTCAAAAATGAAAAAGGCCTTCACGGAGCTCCTGTTCAACGCTATTTCGGTGAGTTAACCATCCATTTCACAGACAAGAACGGGCAAGAAACCTACATTCGCTGTGAAACACCGAAAAAAAATCAATTTCACCTCATCTACCAGTACGATTTAATGAAAAGACAATTAAATAAGCGTCTTGGTCTTGAAGATCAGCAGCCTTACCTTACTCTTCAAGAACCATACGAACTATAAGAGAAAACCTCCCTTTTTCACATATTATTTCACTTCCCTGTACATACTAGAAGCGAAACTGAAAATGGGAGGTCATTTCAATGGATTTCGTCCGTTTTTTGCAATATTTTTGTTCAATCGCCGGCGCTCTATGCTTGGGGTTTACCTACTATCACATGTTCAAGCGTGACGCTCCGGTTAAAAAAGAAGAATCACAGCAAGGTGGAACTGAGTGAAGTTCGCCTGCCGTGATTCTTCTTTTTATTTATATATTATTTATTTTTAGCCCAACAATAATTTTTGGTAAGTATATTTGTAATAATATTCTATTTAAATCAATTTTTACGAATTCATTCACTTAACGTATTACTCTCCTCTTTATATAAAAAAACTTATAGCCACTTCCATAAACTGAGAAGTGGCTATAAGTTTTTTATCTTGATTATTTTAAAGACTTCATAGATTAAACTGTTTATTAAAACGCCCAGTTCCCTTTTCTAAACACAGGCTCGCTTGTACCGTCAGCTTTGATGCCGTCGATGTCCATTTCAGCTGAGCCAATCATGAAGTCAACGTGGGTGATGCTGTCGTTTTAGAGTGATAAATTAGGGTTCTGTGACCAAACCGTGACCACTGTGTGACCAAAAAATTTATGCTCTTAAGTTTGTTATTAAAGGTTTCCTTGCATATATTATTCATAAATAAAAAGAAAGCAAATTGCTCTCTTTCTTTATTATCTATTTGTCATACTCTTCTACTGAAACTGCTTTGCTACTTCAAGTATTTTATCTTTGTACAACGAAATCTCATTTACATTATTTAATTTATAAATAGTTTTCTCTTCATCATTTATTTGTATATACTTATTAGCTGTATTAAAACCTAGCCTACAAACCCATTTTCTAATACTGTCATCTAATAACACATTAAAATAGCTTTTATTATCTCGATAATGAACTCTATTTGAGTCAATTTCATCTTTTAATAGCAACTTTACAAAAACATACCCTTCTATTTCTTCCTCAGTTGTAACAATGGTTTCGATAGTAACTTTATCTTCAGCTAGATTTTCATTCTGTGGAACTTCTTCGTTTTCTACCACATGTTCTTCATTGGTATCGGAAGAGTTTAAAGCTTTTTGAAGCTTATCATTTACCTTCTCGTTTACAAATTGTGCTAAAGATTTCTTTACTATCTCCCTGAAATTTTCTATCACTTTCTTTGTTTTTACGCCTTGATAAACATCACTTAAAATAAATTTAATAAACTCGTCATTTGGCTCTTCCCATTGTTGATTTAAAAATTGTTTGATTTCATTTGTGTATTTTAGTTCCGAAGCTGTAGTAAGAACATTTTCAATGTTAAATACGTTTTTTCTAAACTTTGCTATCTCATATATATGGTTGTCTCTAAAATCAAGCAAATTAAAAATAAAGAAGGGCTTGGTATCCATTTTATTTGGTTCTTCTAAGTCTGTATAAAATCTATACTCAATACCATTCGTTAGAATAGCAAATTTAGCTTTAGTTGTGCCAAAATACCTAAATAGCTGAGAATTATGTTTAGGAAGCTTTTCATGCACACTTTTTGCTTCGATTAATATTACTGGACTTCCACTATCCATAATTGCATAGTCAATCTTTTCACCTTTTTTTATACCAACATCTGCTATAAATTCAGGTACAAACTCCTCTGGATTAAAAACATCATATCCTAATGTTTGTATTAAAGGCATAATTAAAGATGTTTTTGTCGCTTCTTCAGTCTTAATATTATCTTGGATTCTTTTAATTTTACTAGATAGAGCCTTAATCTGTTGAATGAAATTCTCCACTTCATCTCTCCCCCTTATGTACTATTACTATGCTTGAAAAAGGAAACTATGTAGTTTTGATTGAAGTGGTTTCAATACTTTTTAAAGAATTTACTTAGCTGCTTAATTTTTGCTATGTTATTGAAAGGCATATTAATAAGCATTGTGAATAACTAATAAAAAAAAGATTACTAAAATGTAATGACCTTCATTGTATTCTTAGTACATTAAATGAAAATTTTCCTTTGTTTAATAGTTTAAACTCCAAAAAAGACAACAAGTTTGAAGATTTACTTGCTGTCTTTTTTTGGTCATAACTTTTAGCTAAGCGGCTTATAATGTGAAATTTCACCTTTAATTCTCTAAAAGACAAATACAATGTGAGTCTTAATATCAACACGATACTTATCTAATTCAACATTCTTTATTTCTTATCAAAGAATACTTTAAATTTCGCATTTGAATTTTGCACTGCTGCCCAAGTAGACATTAATAGGTAATCTATCTGTATTAATTCAGGTTCTGGAATAGCACCTTTCTTTTTATTGTCAAGATAATTCTGTTTTGAGAACATATTTCCGAGCATAGCCCAAACATATACATTTGATTCTTGAAGGCGGGAAATCTTTTTGATTTTTTCCCATATATCTTTTGAAGAAGTACCTTTTGGATTTATAATCATTCTATTTTTCTTCACGCAATAACTAGAAACTGCCCAGTCGTTCCCCCATTTATCTACCTCAGAAGGAATCCTTGTACTTAATGGATTTACGTAATCCAAATTTTTAATTATTTGAGTACATACATCTTGAAATGCTGTTGCTGATAATTGGTTCTTACCTGCCTTGCAATGTATAAAGTAAACGCTCTTGTTGTTTTCATCTAGACCTATAAAATCGGCTACTTCTGTTTCTAAATCCGTGCAAATTAAATAATCTAAGTTCTTCAAAGTATTATGGATTTCACTAGACCCTTTATTATTTTGATTTAAGTTTCTTCCCAGATTTGCGATTAAATAGAATAAAGAATTATAATCCCATTTTGGCTTGGTTATACTAAGCCTAGACGCTTTCTTGTAATACTTCCCTTTTTCATTGAATATTATTTCTCTTTTGGGTTCGTACTCTATTAAAATGTCTTTTAGTCTATTATCCTCATTGCTAATACCAATCTTATAAAAGTTTCCTTTACAGTATACTGACTCACAATCTTTGGTCAGAACCTGTAAATTTTGTGTTTTATTCAAGTAGGATATTAAATCTTTTTTTTGATGATTTATATTTATATATATATCCCATTTTCCAACCTTTTTGAGATAATACCTGAAATTGTATCTATCAAATTCAACTTTAACATTATACTGATGCTCATTGTGCTTAATAGTAAATTCATTATTAGCTACACTGAAACTCAGGTTGTCCAAAAAAACTATATTATTGTTTGAGTCCATAAGTTCCCCTCGTAGGGACTCGTCAATATCAATAAGCACATTTAAGGCTTCTAAGTTAGAGGGTGTCTTCGTTTTGGGAGCATATCTCTCAAAGATTGAAAGTTTATTATTTTGTGTCTTTAGCTTCTGGGCAAGATAATCAATCCAAGATAGGTATTCCTTTAATAAAAATAAATTCCCTGAATCTGAGACCCGAGCATTACCAAATCCTATATATCTGGTTCTTTTTCGAGCATCGTGTCCCTCATCTGTTCCCTGTACAGTCGTGCAAAACTTATATTTATCTGTAATAGAAGGCGACACGGAATCCATATTTTCAGTGAATAAAGTTTGACGTCTCACACTATTTGCAACAAATCCACTATTAATTGTTACCTGTTTAAATATACTATCTTTATCAAAAAGCTTTTGAAGGTCATCTGCTGCGACCTTTTCATTTTCGTAAAGAAGCTCCATAGGAATATTGTCGTTACTATCATAATAAAATATTAAATCTCTATTTATTTTAAAGATAGCTATACCCAATTTAGGTTCAATGAAATAATTATTAACTAGATATGGCGAATTTCTGTATACAGAATAAACAATTACAAATGTTAGTGAATCTATATTCTTAAGTTCATAAATAATTTTAGCGCCTTCCCCATTCAGAAGGTTATTTATTATACTTTCACAGTAACTCTCAAACTTTTTAATTCCTAGCTTACTATAAAAGATATTTGTCTTTAAGGGTAAGCGGAAGTTCATTAAGTATTCCTCATCTAACTCTACTTTTAAATAATTTATTTTCTCAAGAAATCTTTGATTTATATGTAGATGAGAAGGATGGTATGAAAGTACTTTATTAAAGTAATCATCATAATTGAAATTAATTAAATTTTTATTTTTTTCTAGTTTTATTTCATAGTGCATGTATTCTGTAAACAATTTTTCTTGGTTAACTTTATCATTTCTAAATATCACTATACTAGATGAAATAGAATTATTTTTTCTAACTATCCGACCAACCTGCTGTATAAGAGACCTAACATCATTAAAAGAGTGGTATATAGCTAAAATTGAGAAACTGTCATCATCTATTCCCTCAATCAGTTTGTTCTGATGCAACCAATAATTAATTGATATTCCTTTTGTATCAGGAACATCCTTATAGAACCCCTCCTCTATATTATTTTTAAAAGTATTATGTATAGCAACTACTTCTATATTTTTTTTATTTAGAATTTCTTTTGCCTTGATTATATCCATTACATTGTCAAATCTTAAAATAACCTTTGGGTTACTATTAAAAGAGTTCATAAAATGTTGTACTTTGTTATGTACATAATCAATAAAGTCCTCTAGTTTTTCTTCTCCTTTATATTCAGTAAAAGTAGGTCTTCTAATCTTATTATCCTCAATTGCTTTATGAAAAGGGTAATTATAGATGTATTTATTATCCAAATGAAAATTATTATTGTCATTTCTTAACGGTGTTGCAGTAAAAAGTAATACCTTCTTATTGAAATCTCTAATAGTATGTTTCCATTTGTCTGCAGGTTCTCTATGACCCTCATCAAATATTATAAGATTGATTTTCTTCTTTAAAATCTCAAAGTATGGAGGGTGTTGTTCTCTAATATCGTTCAAAGACTTCGCTGTGCATATAAAAATTGTACTTGCTTTTGTTTTTAATAAATCTTCTACGTTACTCGGATATAATTTCTCGACATCTTTAAATTTTTTGACAAGTTTAAAGTTATTAGGAATTGAAGTCTTAAGCTCTCTTTCTAATTGTTCAGTTACTGCTTTCGAAGGAGAAACAAGCAGTATATTTTTATATTTCTCAAAATAATTACTTATATATGCAATAAGTATGGTTTTTCCTGTACCAGTTGGCATTTTAATTAATGCGTGTTTTTTAGTTGTGCTTCTAAGATATTTTTCCACTATTAATAACGACTCTTTTTGATAGTCATAGAGTTTATTGAATAATTCATTACCGATGTTTCTTTCCAAATATACCTCACCTTTTTATAAATTAATTTTGCAATATTTATGATTCTTAAAACATAAGCTGTACAATGAATTGCGGCTACTTATAACAGGAAACATTCTAGAAAATTATTTCGTAAATCGTTAAGCAAAATAATAGAAATCTAATAAATTTGAACCTTCTGCTCCGTTTTTAATACATGGGTGTAGAGCCGTATTTAAAAAAACTTATGCATCTAAAACTGCAATGGAAGACATAATTTAAAGACTTGGTCACCTAATTCAATCTTATCCAAAAAATTCTCTTGCCTTACTGACCACCAAATGTATTTATGATTTTTAATGTAAGCATCAACATCAAAAAATTTGGGGTTTCCTTGAAATATCCATGCATTCATTGCACTCATTCCTTTATAGTACTGTTAGCTGGATACATTATTACCTATTTAAACTTGTTCTCTCTATGCCATTTCATATACTGCTGCTGGCTTTCTTTCATTCTAATATTCATAGTTTCATTGATATTAAGGAAAAGCTTAGAATACTTATCCAGACTATTGGAAATTAAAATCAAACCATCTTTGTCAAAACTAATATGTCCTTTATCAAACAGAGCATCATGATTTGGACACAGTAGCAATCCATTATTCACATCTAACCGCTCTTTATGAGTAGAATGACTCCAGGGCTTGATATGACTTGCAACTAACAATCTTTCATCTGAGACACCGCACAGTCTACATTTCTTTTCTACAGCTAAAAGAGTCCTTTTAAAAATTGACTGCCCTATACGTGCCTTAGCAATTACTTCCTTTTCCGTTTTATTCAAAACAATTGGTGATTCTAAATCTTTCTGTAATTCTAGAAAACTTTCATTGTGCAGTGGCTTCATTTTCTTAAGTAATAACTCGACTTGTGCATTATCTAATCGCTTCCATCTTAACTTTAACGTAAGGTTTTGTAGTTCTGTAAGATTCGGAGATGGACTATAATTAATTGATAATTCCTCTAGTAATGTTCTCTTAATAGTCAAAGGATGTTCAAGTATCATTGACTTTTCTGGATTCCCAAAAACAATTACTTCATTTTTTTGGACATTATTTTTAAATAAGTGAGAATTCCGATAATTCATCATGATTGTATTATTCATTTTAGCTTTTTGAATATCCAAAACCTTTTCCACTTCGTAAAATGCAGTGATACAAGGGTTATTTTCTATAGTTTTATAAAAAAAAAGGAAGTCGCCCTTTGAAACTTTAGCTTTTAAAATCATTCCTCTATCCCCATCATCTCCGTAAGTGTATTCTGAGAATAATGGGTCTTCTTCCCTGTTATGTTTCTTTGGGTCTAAATACGGGATAATATAACTACTCATAGCATGCTCCCCCCTTCCAATTTACAATGTTCTTAAACAAAATTTGAACTGATTGATTACCCTAAATAGATAACCATGACTGGAGTGGACTCCAAAATTATCCTGTATTTTCACGACTATATAGGATTATTATACCATATCTTTTTACATAAATATTATAAAGGAGGATAGAATGTTAAAACCTGTCCTTCTAATCTATTCTATATCCAAGTTATCTGTAACAACCAATAAAACCAGAGTTTTATTAGATATTTATGTCGCTATTTTTTCCCACCTTTTAACGATTTGATATTATTACAACTCAAAACTTGTGACAATACTTTTAAGTTTTATCACCTCCACACTTACCATAAATTTTTATGTTCTTAAGCTTGTTATTAAAGGTTTCCTCGCATATTCCTTTTCTGTTTAGAGTGTTTATTGTTCGTTACATATTTATTTCTAATCTTGCACTAAAACTTCTTTGCTACTTTAAGCTTTTTATATTAGGTTTTCACCCGCGTTATTATCGGAATATTAAATCATTTTAGTAGAAAAATACCTTATTTTGTTAGATAATGTATATGAAGTGAGTAAATATTAGGGGGCATTAAATGTTAACAGGTTCAAATAAAACTATCACTTTTACTAAATCTCAGCAAAAAGTAATAGATACTCAAGATGGAAATCTGCTTGTTTTAGCTGGAGCGGGAAGTGGAAAATCGACAGTTATCGCAACACGAAATGCAGACATCATTAAAACAAGAAACTTACAACCTGAAAATGTACTTGCACTTACTTTTACAGAAGCAGCAGCAGCAGATTTAAGGATAAAAACAATTGACGCTATCAAACGAATATTAGGCAATGATGTTAAAGGGCTAGCACAATTAAACGTTGGTACAATACACGGATTTTGTTTAGAGCTAGTAAAGGAGCATAGACCAGTCTACAATAATTACCAAGTATTGAGTGATGTACAAACAAAATTATTTATTGAACGGGCATACGTAAAAGCAGGCATGCGAGATTTGGGACTAAGAAACTTTTTGGATTCCAAATTATTTCTAACCGTAATGAGTTCTATAAGAGAGAATGAAGTACAAGATTCAGATTTAACACCTGAATTATTAACAGCAAAAGAAAAATACCTTAAATACCTTAATGAACATTTCTTTATGGATTTCACTATGATAATGGAGCTAGCTCTTAAATTGTTAAAAACTGACCCCCTAGTTCGAGAAAAAATTAGCAACAAAATTAAATTTGTTACAATTGATGAATATCAAGACGTAAATCCACTTCAAGAAAAGATAATAACACAACTTCATGATTTAGGAGCTAATATATGTGCTGTTGGTGACCCAAATCAAACTATTTATCAATGGCGTGGTTCAGATATAGAACAAATTAAGACATTTAATGAACGTTATGCACCATGTAAACCGATTCTTTTAGGTGATAACTTTCGAAGTTCAAATGGTATTGTAGAAATGTCTAAAGAATTAATTTCTCACAACCAGGATAAACTTATCAACTTAGAAAACATTAAAGCGAAATCAAGAGTTAAATATGAAGATGGAGATATCGTTTATCAAAACTTTCATACTTCTAGTGAAGAAAACCAATTTATTGTAGATAACATAAATAACCTTAGCGAAAAGGGACTCCCGAAAAAAGATATCGCTATTTTAGTTAGAACAAAAACCTATGCTAGAGAGTTAATTAACTATTTACAAGATAATGGAATACATGTAGCAGTAGAGGGTTTTAACGGTCTTTTTGAAACACGTGAAGTAAAAGCCTCTGTAGCTATTTTTAATTATTTGAACGGAAGCTTAAAACGTAATGAGCTAACAGCATTATGGTTAAGAGTCCATCCCATTCTATCACCTAAGAATATAGAAGCAGGCATTCAATATTTAGATGATAACCCTATTACTAGTTACAAATTCTTCCACAAATTTCTTTTGCAAAAAGTTTTTCAGACATTTTTAGATATGATTGAATTAAAAGAAGAAGAAAATATAACTCAAGAAGATTTGGAAGTTATAATGTATAACTTAGGAAAGTTTAGTCAAGTGATACATGACTTCGAATATATCAATTACTATACAAAACCTGACAGAAAGCTAACTTCCTTTTGTCAACATATTTATTACTCTGCAAAAGATTATTATCAAGAAGGACATTTAGAAAATGAACATTATTCCCCTGAACAAGGTGTAAGGGTAATGACTGTTCATCAATCCAAAGGTCTTGAATTTGAAGCAGTATTTATCCCTTTTATGAGAAAAAATTTATTCCCAATCAAAAAAAGAGGCGGGCGAAATATATCTCACGTTATAGGTCAAAATATTATTCCGAATCAAGAAAGGTTAATTCACTCTAACGAGGAAGACGAACGGCGCTTGTTCTACGTGGCTTTAACTAGAAGTAAGAAGTACTGTTTTTTAAGTGGCGCAAATTATGGCACAGAAACAAACCGTCTATATCAGCGTGAATCCAAGTTTATACTAGAATGTCGAAACTCAAATTACTTATTAGATTACAATGATGCCATTCGCCAAATACTTTTGAATAGAGAACCTATCCACGTAGATGAAGAAGAGAAAAAAACAATAGTACTTAACTTCACAAAGCTAGATGACTATCATTTTTGCCCTTATAGATATAAAATGACTCATAACTATGGATTCGTACAGCCAATTGAGCCATTTATGGGGTACGGACATTCAATACATGCTAGTGTAATGGACATTCATAACCAACTTCTTAATGGAGTAGTATTGCAGTCAGATGATATAAAAAAGACTGTCAAAGAATTATTCCATATGCCTTTTGCAAAAAACATCCCCGAAATTTATGATAAAATGCTTCTCAAAGCTCAGGAGGCGATGGTAACGTACCACGAAAAACTGATAAACGAAAATAGTGAGATTGAATTTGTTGAGAAAAAGATAGAGGTACAATTAGGTGAGAGCGTCATCGTTAATGGACGAATGGATTTGACTAAAAAAAAATCAAGAGATGGTATACAAAAAACCTCTATTATTGATTTTAAAACAGAATCAGGAATACAATCTCCTTTCTTAACAGAAGAACAACTTAGGATTTATGCTATGGGCTACTATGAGGATACAGGCGAACACTCTGATTATACAGAAATCTATAATATTGACGAGAATGTCTTGGAAAAGAAAACTTTAGTAGATAAAAGTGAATATTTACAAACCAAAAATAAAATTGAACAGGTTGCTAATAACATACGAGATAATCAATTAGAGAAAAGTTGCAATGCTCAAAAATGTAAAGTCTGCTATATTAATTACTTGTGTCTACCAAAAAAAATAAAACAAACCTATGAAATAAAAAAATAAGTTTAATATATAGCTACTATGCTGATGAAGTAAAATTTAAAAGTTCTTAGGAATTTCTAATTCAGCTCTTAAACAAAAAGACAGGGAGATGCTGTACTCCCTGTCTTTTTATTAGCATGCTAAGCTCTCAATTATATAAAGCCAATTTTAAGAAATAACTCTGAAGGAGGTTCAGCGGTTAACTAACTATTTTATACAAGTGTCAAAAATAATATATAGTGAATAAAAAGGTGCTGTGAATGAAGGCTTATTTACCTCTCCTATTCGCTCTCTTCCTACCTTCTACAACATCTCGGATTATCATCATGACAAATACGCATATTTAATAATAAGACTTGGCATGTACTAGTAAAAGCAAAGGCAAGTAGTTTTCCATTTTCTTTAAGAATATCTAACATTCAAAAGTAGTTACCTTCTTAACAAAATAAACGTAAAGCATTTATAGAGTTTATTCACTGTAAATATTGTTGTTTACATAAATTTTAGAATTACTAGGTAGGCAGTCATAATACTATAACCTCCCCTATTAATCCCTTCTAATAAACCTGTTCAACTCCATATCCTTGCGTGTTGAATATTCATTTAAAAAGGCATCTTTAAATTCCTTGTAACCCTCTTCACCTAATAAATATGTAAAATATTTCTTGATAGTGTTGTATTCACCTACATTTATGCCTTGTACTACAAATTCTTTAATCGGGTAGTGTTGCAAATTTCCGTCATCCTTTAGCGCAATATACTTTTTATAAGTTGCATTAGTGTTTGTCGCGTAGTGCTTCATTTCAACTTTTATATCTACTCGGCTTTCGCTTAACTTTTTAAAATTAATTATTGCTTCCGCAATGTTATTTTTAAACGTAGACTTCGTTCCATCAAATGTGTAACTAACCATTTCAAATAACCTCCGCTATTTATGCTAACTGTGTAAGTGTCCCAACGTAATTCCTTCCATATTACAAACTAATTCTTCCGTATATTCTGTATTATTTAAGAACTGTTTCCCCTCTTTTTAGCTATTCTTGCCTTTTTCTCTAACCCTCCCCACTGTATTTTCTATTATTAATAACTCATCTAATAGTTCACCATTTTTCATTATCTCATATCACCACGAGCAATTCTAAGTGTCTCTAAGCATGTATCTGCTATATTTGCACACTTGCTCTTTCTTTAATCTTCTTCCTTATTACAATAAAAAACAGTTCTTCTTGTTGTAGACATGCAAATGTTAATCCTACTACTTTTAACCTAGTCTATATATGCTATAATTAGTGCTTGACTTAAAAAACTATATGAAGGAGGCTCAGTTTTATGGTATGGAGAGTTGTGCTTATATTTTTTGCATTTATAACATTTATCTTTAGTGTAAATATCATATTGTTTAACCCTGACGATATAATATTCCTTATCCCATTAGCAATTATCGCTATCATAACGATAGATTTTAGGATTAAAGCCAACAATAAAAGACAGAACGAATATGAAAAAAAACTGTTACAATCTTGCATTTACCAAGTTGATTCAATGAATGGCAGAGCATTCGAAGACTACTTAGCAATATTACTAACAGCTATGGGCTATAATGTACAACAAACGCAAGCATCTGGAGATTATGGGGCAGACCTTATTTTATCTGCCAATGGCATTAAGATAGCAGTACAGGCAAAACGTTATAGTAAAAAAGTTGGTATAAAAGCAGTTCAGGAAATTTCGTCAGCAAAAAATTATTATGGTGTTAATGAATGTTGGGTTATTACTAACAATTATTTTACTGCCCCAGCTATAAATCTAGCAACTTCCAATGATGTTAAGCTAATAGACAGAGACCAATTAGTTGATTGGATGGTGAGAGAGAAAAATAGGACACAAATTAGTTAGCCTATGATTACATAATGAAACTGTTAAGAGCATCCTTACTCGATGCTCTTAACCTTAAGGCAGCAAACGATAAAGTCGTAGTTCTATTATGTGACACCGTGGTTTCACTTCAACTTATATTAAGCATCCCCTACAAGGCAAAAAAGAGAGCCTCAATAAAGAAGCACTCCTGTGAGTTTGATTTGAAATTATAATAAAAACATTCTCATTAGGTTTAGATGTAGATAAGAATAATAATCCCCCCCCCTCGACAATGACCGTTGTCATATTAATTAAAATCTAATAATATATTAACCCTTTGTTCAAATTACCAGAAGAAATCGTTATATCAATGTCTGTTAATAATGAGTTAACAATGCTCTCAATTCATCCACTGTCAGAGTATTGTCTCTCCTTCTGTGTATCATTCTGTGACAATTAGCACAAACAGGAATAAGGTCTAGCTCAGGGTCAGTAACTGCTTCTTTTTCTAATGTACTTAGTGGCTCTATATGATGCACCTCAATAAAACCTTTCCCACGTTCCCCATAAACCTCTTCAAAATTAAAACCACATACCTTACAGGACAAACCATGGAATTCAATGGCACGCTTTCGATTAATAGGGTCACGTTCGTACCTTCTTCCATAATAAGTGACAAGATTGCCTTCCGCTCTAGGTTCATATAATTCAATTTCTTCTGAATTTATATCTTCAATTACGACTTTGCTATCAATAGTACTTAGAAATTCGACTAAATATGTATCTAAACTGCTGCCTACTTTTTTAAATCTAAGTTTTGTAACTTCACTTAACGATTGTTCACTTTTGTTTACGAAATGAGAATAAGCATTTGGAAATTGATTTCTTATTTCCTCTGAAAAATCTGCTTTCCAAAGCAGTCTGCTTCGTGGAGAGGAATGCTTATCCATTTCTAAACGTGCATGATAAACTCTTTGCTTATATTCAAGTGCGATTTCTCTTCTTTCTCCTCTTTTCATATCTATAGCACTAAAAAATCTTCTCACTTCTTTTGGAATACCAGTACCATGATGAAGAAATGTGGATTTATCAAGTTCCTTTATTGCTATTTCTTCGCCTATAACCTCCCATGAATGACTTCTCAACAAAGTTGAATGATTATTAGCACTCCATAAACCTTGAAGTTCAATTGCGTGTTCTTTTGATAAAAGATAGTTTGTTTGCTGCCTAAGTCTCAGGATAAGTAACTCCTTTAAAACAGGATGTTCAAGGAGAGATAATCTGCTTATAAAACCATCCTCCAACCGTACCTGTAGAACCTCCAATTTTACAGCTAAATATGGATTTTCCCACTCATCGGTATACCAGTAATTTTGCGAAGTTTCGTCATTGGTTCTTTCTTCAGGCAAACTTATTACTTTAGCTTTAGCTAGTATTCCACCTGTGCCTCTATTATTTCCATCTGACCTCCACAAAAAGACTTCATCATCTAATTCAATCGTATCTAAAAAATGCTCTTGCCTTAATGACCACCAAATATATTTATGCTTCTTAATATAAGTATCAATATCAAAAACTTTGGGATTACCTTGAAATATCCATGTATTCATTGCACTCAGTCCTTTACATTAATATTAGCCTAATTACATTATTAAACTATTTAAATTTGTTCTTTCTATGCCATTTCATATACTGCTGTTGAGCATAACCTAATTTAATTTTCAGCTTATCATTGATATTGAGAAAGAGTTTTTCATTATCATCTAAGCTACTAGAAGTTAAAATTGCTCCATTATCATCAAAACTAATATATCCTTTATCAAATAAAGAATCATGATTGGGACAAAGGAGCAGTCCGTTATTGATATCTAGCCGCTCTTGGTGATTAGATTGACTCCATGGTTTGATATGACTTGCTACTAGAAAGCGCTCATCGGATACACCACACAAACTGCATTTCTTTTGAATTTTCACTAAATCTCTTTTAAAGGTTGATTGACCTATTCTAGCCTTAATGACTTGTTCTCTTTCAGTCTCTAATATTTTAATTACTTCTGGCGTAACTGTTACAAATGATTCTAATTCATCATACTCATCTTTAGCTGACTCCATCGCTATGTCTAAACTATTATTCCCTTGTTTCTCGTGTCTATTTAGACATTGAATAACTAAACTAAAGTCAGTATCCTGCTGCTCTAACAAATGTATAGCTTCTTGGATACCTAACTCCTTAAAGATGCCTTTGTGTTTCTCTTTTAACCCAATGAAATGTAGTATACTCATGGCTTGATAACCCCGACTTTCATCTGGATTCAAGCCTAAAATACGCTCATCGAGCCAACGGTGAGTTCTTGAATGAAAAAGATATTCGTAAACGATTAAATCTCTAGTAGATTCATTGTATAATTGATATTCTCTAGAACGATTGACTGGCTCGAGTATAGAAACCTGAAAAGTGGTTAACTCTTTTTCCTTTTTAGAAATGTCAATTACTTCAAAGCCTAGCCTTTCAAGGAAGATATTAGTTTCGTCTCCACCACTAAAGTCGTAAGATGAATATTCCTCACCATTTGCAAACAAGTTAGCAATTGATAATACATATTTGGGTGGATAATACTCTTTTTCATAGAGGAGATTGTATTTTATTGATTGTCTTCTCCATGGTATTCCTTCTCTTTTGATTTTTTCTATAGCTTCTATTACATGCTCTCTATTAATATTCTTTGGAATTGACACCTTATTATCACCTCTCATTAAAAAGCATATATTAATTACTGTTCTCTGTATAAAATTTCAATTGTTCACCTATTCCTCTTCCCTGAAGCGGCACAGTACATTTAATACCTTTTTGTTCAAGAGCAGGAATTAGGTACTGTCTATATTTAATCCCCATGTAAAAGTCTATGTGTGACAGATTCAATTTCATATTTTCTATTTGCTTAAGGACTAACTCTGCCCATATTTTTCGTTCTGATGCTTTCATATTGTTTAAGGTTAAATCGTACGGTTCGATTACCTCATGTTGTTTTAAGATTCCGTATTTTGCAGATAACACGAACCAATCATCATAATCCCTCTGTTCAATAAACTTAATTGCTTTCTTAAACAAAGTTGATTGTTGATACATCTCTCTAGTAACACAAGGATAATTAGCTTTTACTTTTGTACAACTAACTAATGCTATCTTCATAAATAGACTGCTCCTTTTTATGAATCAATAGGAAAATCATACCATGTAAATACAAAAAGAGCAGTACCTTTTAAATACTTCTCTTATGAAAAATTCGTGCCATTTGTCCCTATCTACCCTCGTACCTTTTCTTGTATATTAGAGTGTCATTCCAGCTCCTCCTTTAATATTAGTTGTAATTACTTGTATAATTATATTCTTATTACATTTTTATATTGTTCCGTCTGCAAACTTTATTCCACTTTTCAATACTTCTTGTACACGCCTTTCGTCAAGCTCAGTCCATTGAATTGAATCAAAATCATCCATAAATTTAGGAATTGCTTTCCCAGCATTATAAAGCATTTCACCAACACTATTTCCCTCAGCGTACATTCCAGTTATAGGATTAAAAACCTTATTCCCTTTTCTATCACTACGCAACTCTTTTTGTCCCATAATATAATAATATTTCACCCTATTTTCCACCTTTCTCTTTATAATAATTTTGAAGAGCCTTAACGTGTTCTTTAAATGAATCTTTATCCTCCCACTTACAGTAATAGTTCTTTTCTTTATCATACTCTTCCCTGATAGTCTCAAAGTAAATTAACTCATATTCCATAAGCACTTTCACATACTTAGTAATTGTCTTCTTATCTAACCCAGTAGCTTCTACGAGCTTTTTAATTGTAGGGTTTGACACCCTCCAATTTGAAACACCTTCCCAAATCCAATGCACAATATTAAAATAGACTGAGAATGCAATTGACTTATTGCGCTCATTCATTGCAACAAGCTTCATCATCACATCAAACGAAATCTTAGTAAAGTTGTTCTTAGTTTTGCCTTCATCATTTTTACCGAAAATGGTTTTAGCATGAGAAACATGAGATACCTCAATAAAGTAATCATTGGCATACTTCATATCTCCTGCTTGAATTTGATTTATCTTACTGAAATCTTTAAAGATAAAAATCATCCCCTTCTTTTCCATTTCCACAAGGGTTTCTTTTAAAGATGCTTTATTCTTCTTATCATCACTTAATGAAAGCATCTGTAGCAAACTGTTAACTCCTATTCTAGCTGACCCCATAGGGTTCATGCTCAAGGTTCTTAATAGAACCGTAATGAACTGCTCCTTGTAGCAGTACTCTTCAATATTCCAAATAAAATCATTATTAACTTCGACGTATTTAATCACCGTAATTCTCCTTCTTTCACTTAGATTTTTTTATCTTCTTCGTTGACTTAGTATGAAGAAGCCTTTTTCGCTTTCAGCAATTTATTTTGATTCACTTATTTATTAATGTTTTGAGTTCATTCCATTTACCTAAAGCAATGTCTAATTTTTCACCACGTTTAAAGCACCAATAGATGTTTCCACCCTTGTGTTTCCCAGTTGTGGAATATCTTAAATTGTTCATTTTTAAGAAATCCTTAAGTTGTTTTGAATAGCAATAGTAAGTCTTGTTCATCTTCATTTCCCTTCTGTTAATCTAGCTTCGTTACTAAAAAACACCAACGCAAAAAGGCACAGAAAAGCTACCAACCCAAATTAATGGATTAATAGACTCTTCTGTGCCTAAGTCATTAGTTCTGCAATAGAACCAAGTCGCAAAATAACACTATGTTGTTTGAACAACAATGCGAGTACATTTATTTTAATATAAGCTTATACTATCATAGATGTTACAAGATGTCAATACACATCTCATAGGATTAAATCTAAGCAGATTCACTAGGGGATTACAAATGTTTTAATGAGAAATTGTGGTGAGTGGCAAAGGATTTTTTTTCATAGCACAACTAAAAAATTCAATTTGATTATCTATGAACTCTACCCCTCAAGAAAAAATAGAATTCACCATAGTTCGAAGTCTCCGCCTATGCGGGGGGCTATCATATATTCTACTTTAGATATTAATCTTCTATTTTATAATTTGTCTTCTATTTTGCAACCCGTCTTTTCCCCTTTTTCAAAGGAGTTTGCGACAAAACTCTAGAACAACTCCCCTTTTTCCGAGGAATTTTTCCTTGTATCCCAGAATGAACTCTGCTTTTTTGGGGGATTTCTTCTCAATCCTTTAAGCTACAAGGGGTTGAATTGTGTTGACTTAGGTTTGATTTAGCTGCCGACAAGCAACCTATTGCTAAAATAAGCCCTTATAAGATTAGTAATAGGGATATAGATACTTAACTACAATCTATTAAAGCGCAAAACAAGAGTGACCTTCGATGCTCCGCCTTGAAGAAAATACGTTTATTTCCATAGTCATAAACTATTTTATTGATTTAACTATTATTGATGATGTTTATTGCGATAAGTAGACTTTTAAAAAATAGTTTTAAGCGTTTCGAGACTTACTTTAAAAATGCTTATTGTTAAGGTCTTTTTAGTGGATGAGATGCACAGAAAATCTGTCTCGTGTCGGAGTATTTTAGGTCGTGTTGGTGTAGATTACAGTACTTAATTATTGCTAACTTAGATATTTGATTTAATAATAGTAACGCATTAACTTAATAGTGCTATTTTTTTGAAAAGTAACTTGTACAGTTTCTCTTCACTATTATTCAATACAAATTCCTTGGGATAGAACTCAATTAAAGGAATGTCATACTTATTACAAATATCTATCTTAAACTTTGTTTTTTTATCGTAATTACCAAGATTGTTAATCACACAAAACAACTCAACAAAATACTTCCTATTTCTTATCCAAATAACTGCATCAAACGTAAATCGTCTACCTTTAAGCTCAGGAATATAATCTCTATAGTAACCAACGGAATAATCAATACCCTTATTTTCAAGCATGGTATAGAACCTATATTCATATTTAGAGCGATATAAGGTCCCTTTTTCTGTATATTTATACCTAGCTGGTTCGAGTCCTGCAAGCTTTAAAGCATTTAAGTAACTACCAAACTCATTTATATAGGTTGTAGGATGTGCTATGTTTTCTCTGTACTGTAAAAGGTCATCCTTAGTGGGAGTTTGTCCACCAAGTTGTTCTTTAACCCAATGGAGGTCACTTAATAATTTTTCCCTGGTACGGAATACCCTTGAATATATAGGCTCAAAACCACATTCGATTTGAATGTCATTTATTCCTCCAAAATGATTTTTCCAGGCAATTAATGAAATCCCTGTATACCAATCATATTCAATTAAATCTGGCAACCTTGGTGTTCTTGCAATATATTTAGCCAATTTTTTAAACTGACTAATCATATATTGTTTAGCCAATTTTTTATTGATTACATCATAATCCATCCCTAATCGTTTATACGCTTCTTTTACCCCACCAAACCTTCTAAATAATACCTGTGTCACTGGTAGGTCCTTTATTTCATCTATTTCATGATGAACTAGTAAAGAACAAAAGTGCAATCCTTTTCTACCTTTTTGAATAAGTTTTAACCAAGTATGATATCTCAAGTGTTCCAAAATTTCATCATCGCTAAGAGTAATCTTGTTAAATCTTCGCAACCTATCTTCTGGTAAATCAAATCCTGCTTTGATTAAGGTTTCCTGCCAACTACCGAATCTTGAAACATAGACCGATGCAGATGGGTAACCTTTCGTTTGTGTGATACCATCGTATGTAGGTAAACCATATTCCTTACTATATCTTTTTAGGAGGTTAATTAATTCTTTGTTTGTAAAAATATTAAAGGTATACTCTGGTACTTGCATACCTGCTGCAATGAGTGCTTTTCTAAATGTACCAAAACGTCTTAAATAAGTTCTACTTGAAGGATAGTATTTATTCTCATCTAAACCTTTTGATGTTGGATAGCCAAAGTTGTGGTAATATTCTCTAAGAAGTTCCAACAATTCCTCACGTTTGTAAGAAACATAATAACTGTCTGGTAAATTTATATCTAATTTAATAAGTGCTTTACGAAGAGAACCAAATCTATATCTAAAAGTTGATGCACTAGGGTAACCAACTGTCTTATCCATTTGTTCTACAGTTGGAATATTCCCAAACTCTTTAATATATTTTTGCAATGAGTGTAAAAGTTCATCTTCACTATAGTTTTTTCTGTAATTTTCTGGAATGCGCAAATTAGCAGCTTCTAGTGCTTTTCTTAGAGAACCAAATTTCAAGCGAAAAGCTGTAGCACTTGGATATTCCTCTGCATTATCCATATCTCGTACAGTTGGTAATTCTTTAAACTCACTTACGTACTTTATTAGATAGTTAATTAAATCTGATTCTGAGTAATAAAGCCTAAATTGGCTACCAACATCGATTTCCGCTTCATCAAATGCTTTTTTAAGACTACCAAAAGCCCTTCTGAAAACTCCTGCACTAGGGTAGCCAGAAGTACTATCAAGCTCCCTTGTATTAGGTACACGGTTGTTTTTTAAATGAAATTGTTGAAGAAATCTAATAAGTTCTTCCGATGAATATATCTTCTTTTTTTGCCTTTTATTCATAGCTTCCACCCTACTAACATAAAAGTATTTTATGAAGGATTTATAACTAATATATTTTAGCAATGTGAACGTCCAACTTTGCTATTAAAGTAACAATCGAGTACCCTCTTTGGCTTCTTAACACTCTCCAATGGTTACCAGTTCCTCGTAATTAACTTTGCATACTTTTACCATAGTATCTTGGACAACTTTTATTCTTTTATCACGAATCTCATAAACCTTTGTCATCTCTGTATCCTCAACAAGGTCGGCTAGCCAGATTTCCTTATTTAAATCTATCTGTGCTTCGTGAAAGGTAGCGGAAGGGTTATTATGTATTTTTCTATACTCATCTAAAACTGATTGTTGCATGAAATAATCTTTATATGTCCCTAATACCTGATAGTATTTGCGATTAACTTGAGAAATGGGGGTGGATAGAATAAATTCTTTTCTACAACATACCTTATGAGCAACATTACGTGTTCGGCTTATTAGTTGGGTTCGAATCTGTAATTTTTCAAGGACTTTATATATGCCCTTTGGCAAATTCCTACGGTTTTTTCTATCTCTTTTTCTCGCTTTATTGTGTTTACACTCTTTTTTCAGTTGGCTTTTCACTGCCTTAGAATCCAGAAGTATAGTACCCTTCTTTAAACTGTAATAATTGAGAAAAGCCAGTAATTCCGATAATGCTAAAGCTTCAGCAACATTGTTATCACGTTCATTTACTACTATCCTTCTTCTTATCTCACTTTTATCCTCAAAGACAATAAAGAAACCTAGCGAAGTTTCTCCTTCTCTTACTGAAGCATCCGAGTATGCAATAAACATAGTTCGAAATCACCTCCTCTCAAACAATCCCTTCCGTTATTTAACATCATATTACTCATTAGATAATATCGCAATAATTTTTTTGATATTGAAAAAATAACAAAAACCTTTAATTTCAATAATTTTGCTTAACAAAATCACTAAGCAAAATTATTGAAATATAGTTATTATCCTGAAAAAACTTTGTTTAAAATGAAATTTTAAACAATCACTCCTGTGTATTACAACCTATATATGTTAAAGCAGCATGGGGAAACCGTAGATTTCACATACTTAAAAGTAATACAAGTGGGGTTCTTTAGGTCTTGGTTATTCATTTTGAGAAAACTAGAACCTTAACAAATGCATTATCAATATAGTGAACTGAAAATTGGTTGTTCTGAATTATAGAATCATATAATGAACAAACTTTTTTAAAACTAGAAGTAATAAAATCAACATTTTATTACTTCTAATATAGGGAAGAGTTATAACAGCATCTATATTGTCTGGGAATTTTTAGTATTGTGTGGTTCAATCTACTATAGGGTGGTCTCATAATAAAAAGGGGATAATTTGTGGAAATCCCCCCTATCTTAGCTTTCGACCTTATATGATACAATTACGTTCCTACACTCTCAATTGACATGATATATACACACCGCCTATTAAAAAACATAATTTTAGTTGCTACAAAATACTTCCTTAAAATAATGATTATAGAAGAAAGGTGTTATAGCATGCCGACGATAAAAAAGACGTACCTATTACTGTTGAATGAATGGAAGGTATTCGCCTCATTGCTTCTAAATGTATCACCGATAAACAATTCGAAGGAATTATACAAGAGAAAGCCGATTTAGCTTTTATGAGAGAAAGGTTTATCGCCGCTGTTCCTTCTGAGATGGATGAGGCTGGGAAAAGCCAGCAGCTGCGGCAATTGTTTAAGGATTAATTGGTATCTTGAACATGGCACAGTGACAATGAAGTTAAAATCACGTTTAGAGCTATATTGCGCAAAGAATGGTTACGATTAAATGGACCTATCTTAATACTGAAATAAAAAAGCCATCTGATTGAGATGGCTTTTTTATTAGCTACGAATAGAAACATATTTTCAAACTTAACAATCTACACGCGTAGATTGTTAAGTTTACAAAGTTCTCAAGAAGCTAATCTTGTTTTTCTTTAGAATTCTCCACTCACTTTTGAAGAATCCAACAGTTAAAACTTCATATACAAAAATCCAGTTTTCGTCAAAATCATCTTTGTCATTTATTAATTCTTTGGCTAAGTCTTTAAAGACTTTTACTTCATCTTTATCCTTTTTAATATCTTTACTATACAAGTATCCTAATAGCATTAATATACAATGCCTAGAGGCTCTAATATCTTCAAAGTTAACATCAGGAATTGTAAATTTATATTTTAATGCAAAAAATAACGAGTAGCACAACATCTCATAATTATTAGTTTTAAAACCTTCTTGATATATCAACTGTGAAAATTTTTCAATGACTTCCTCTTTAACAGCTTGACTCTCAAATACATGAGTATCTAATAGTGGTATTAAATATGGAAATATTATGGATAAGTGTAAGATGTTTTTTATGTAATAATCTTTAGCGCTTCTTGAAAGTTGCTTCTTCCCTACAACTTTTATTAAATAGTTTAATATAGCTGCATTATTATTATTAGAATGCAACAATTCTATGGCTACATCTATTGATAGCTTTAAACTCTTGTAGTCTAAATACGACTCATTGCTTATAGGTGTTATACTTAACTTCCTTACCCATTGCTCAGTTGAGCTTAAAGGTAGAGGTGATATTTTTGTTTTTTTATGGTTTAGCATCAAATTATAGGTTCTAAGTGCATCATTTACATCTACTAAGAATCTTTGTGCATCTTCATACGAGTTTACATAACAAGTATAATCATCTATATTTCTAATGTATTTCCATCCCTTTTCCACTAACTCATTGTCTATACATACTAATATAATTTCTGATAATAAATTGGAAGCGTGAGGTCCAATTAATATACCGTGAGTTTCTCCATTTGTAGTTCCTCTAACATAAAAGTCCAATTTATTAAACCAATGTTCTGAACCTCTGTTCTTTTTAGCATAGCCCTTTCCAACCAAAGCCCAAGGTAATGAATGGGTATACATACTTGGAAAACATGTAGAAATATCTACATTCACTAAGTACTTTGCACCTAGTAAAAACTCTAATTCTCCATCTCCATCGGTTCGGTAATCTTTATAATTCATCTGAAAAATTGTTTTCTCATCTTTCATTTTCCTAATATGAATTCTACTGACTTTTTGGCTTTGATTATTAGTTTTCTCCTCAAAATGTTCTTTAATTGAATCCCATTTGCCTGAAATGAAATTACATAATTTGTAATAATTTATCGGATTAGGAATACCAAGATATCTTGGTACATTGATATTTCTCATCGATTCATACTTTATATAATTGCTGTCTTTCTCAAAGTTGCTAAAGGTCGGGGAATTATCTTTACAATATTTATAAAATTTGTACCCATCAAAAATAGGAGGTAATTTTTCACTAAACATTCCATAAGCTAGTAATCCTTCTAAAATATTATCTTTATTGAATTCATCCATAAAACTAGAATAACTTTTCATTTTCTATTCCGCCCTTAAATTAATAGAATTTAATTCCATAAAACCTTTCTACAAAGCTTAATGATATCTTTTCTATAGATAATTATACTAGGTTAACTTTCATTTTTCGTAGTTAATTAAGAAATTTCAATAATTCTACTATGCAACCCAGTACATTAAATATTATTTTTCTAGATTAAAGTTCATAAATATTGAAAAACCTCCTACCTTATAGGAATACTGGTTCTGGTCGCTATCTCTTTAAAGTAGACAGATGTGTTTGTTATATTACCTCGTCGTCAAATGTCGTTCGACTAGAACTCCTAAATTTATTTTCTTATCTTATTATGACCATATCTAGCTCAAATTCTCTTAACGGTCTTATAGTAGAATGGCTTTTCTTTTTTGATAATTCTAAAACTTAAGCGGTTACTATTAGCATTACATGAGTTGAAATACTATTGAATATTTGAATCATAGTTCTCACCAACTACGCTGTAATAGTCTATAGTACACATAATTTTAGCCCTGTTTAAGAATCCTTTTCTACAGGTGGAATTTATACCTAACTATTTCACTCTATTGAACCCTTCTTTTACAAAAATATAAAGTTGGTAATAATATAATTTTAAAGCTATGTGGAGACCTACACAAAATAAATTCTTAATAACCAAACTAATAAAAGCAATATTTTATTAGTCAGCTATCGTTTCGGAAGGTTTGTGACGTGTATGCATCCCTACTATAGGTTATGCTTACAGAAAGAAGGCTGTAATATGTGGAAACTACCGCCCCTCTGCTTATTCTTCACTTTGAAAGGAAGAAGAGCATCCATATTGGACTCTCTTTCATCGTTGCTTATCCTACAGAAATTAGGCTCATATCAACATTTAAAACTTTCTCAAGTCAGGGTAAAACATTAGCTAAATAAGATTCATTAAACCTTTACATATTTTCTTTAATCCCTGTATGTTAAAATTACCTAAGGAAGCCTTTAATTACTACTAGCTTAAGAGCAATACAGGAGGCTCTTAAGATGCAAGGAAGTGTAAAAAAAGATAAAACAACAGGTAAATATTATTTCATAGTAGATATTGGTAGAGACGAACTAACAGGTAAACGAAGACAAAAGAAGAAACGTGGCTTTACAACGAAGAAAGAAGCGGAAAAAGCTTTAGCAGTTGTACTAAATGAGTTAAACTTAGGTACTTTTATAGAACCACAGCTAATTGATTTAGATAGTTTTATAAAGGAATGGTTTATAGAAAGACAGACACAGTTAGCTAAAAGTACATTAAAGAACCATCAGTGCTTATATAGAAATCACCTTAAACCTAAGTTAGGTCATTATAAGCTACAAGATTTGAATCCAATCGTTCTTCAAAAGTTCACTAACAGTTTGGTAGCAGATTCTTCTCTTAGTCACAATTCTATTCGGAAGCTTTTATTCTTAATGAATCAGCTTATGAAGAAGGCACATGGTTTAAAACTCATCTCTGAGAATCCATTAATACATGTGAATATACCAAGAGAAGTAAAATCTGAAATGAGCATTTGGGACTTGAAGCAGGTAAATTACTACATTGCTCATGCTAAACAAAATAGATATTATACAATTGTTCTTATGGCTCTGCTTACTGGTATGCGAAAAGGAGAAATCCTAGGGCTACGATGGAGAGATATTGATTTTGAAAAACAAGTTATCTACATTAGACAAATCTATGACGGGTATGCAAAAGAACTTAAGGTGGGGGCTAAAACAGCGTCTGGTGTACGTTCTATTCATATTCCTGATGTGCTTATTAATCAATTGAAAAAAGAGCGTAAGAAAGTATTAGCTAATAAACTTAAACAAGGTATAGCTTATAACGATTATGACTTAGTGAACTGCACAAAGTTTGGCAACCCTTTAGATTCATCTACTTTATCTAAGAGATTTAAAAACCATGCTAAAAAACTTGGACTACCTGTGATACGATTTCATGATTTACGTCATACGCATGTAACCATGTTGATTCAGCAAAATGTGAATGTGAAGGTTATCTCCGAACGTGTTGGACACTCTTCCATTCAAATCACATTAAACCAATACAGCCACGTCTTGCCGAGTATGCAACAAGAAGTGGCTGATAAATTAAACACTTTATTCGTTAATATGTGACCAGCTTGTGACCGACCAAAAGGTTAAGGTGGTTAAAACCCTATTACATCAAGGTTTAATTCAAAACGCCCAGTTCCCTTTTCTAAACACAGGCTCGCTTGTACCGTCAGCTTTGATGCCGTCGATGTCCATTTCAGCTGAGCCAATCATGAAGTCAACGTGGGTGATGCTGTCGTTTGCTCCGTTTTGTGATAGCTCTTCTTTAGACATCGTTTTTCCGCCTTCTAAACAGAAGGAATACGAGCTGCCGATGGCTAAATGGTTGGATGCATTTTCGTCAAATAGCGTGTTGTAGAAAATGATGTTTGACTGAGAAATTGGCGATTGATGCGGTACTAAGGCTACTTCTCCTAAGTATTTGGCACCTTCATCTGTTTCAATTAGGTGCTTTAACGTTTCTTCGCCTTCTTCTGCTTTTACATCCACAATTTTTCCGTTTTCAAATGTTAGCGTGAAGTTTTCAATTAAGTTTCCTGCGTAGCTAAGCGGTTTTGTGCTTGTTACTTGACCATTTACGCCGTCTTTTTTTGGAAGTGTAAATACTTCTTCTGTTGGCATATTGGCCATGAACGAGTTACCCTCTTCATTAACACTGCCTGCGCCCACCCAAATATGTTTGTCAGGAAGTTCAATTGTTAAATCTGTTCCTGGCGCTTTATAGTGAAGCTTAGAAAATCTCTTTTCATTTAAAATGTCTACTTTTGTATGTAATGAAGCATTATGCTCTTCCCATGCGGCCACTGGATCTTCTTGGTCTACGCGCACAGATTTAAAAATAGCTTCCCATAGTTTTTCTTGCTGCTGTTCTTCTGGAACGTCAGGAAATACTTTAGCTGCCCAGTCTTTCGAAGGAACAGCTACGATGGACCAGCTGATTTTATCAGATTGGATCGCTTCACGGAATTTTTTCATTGCTTTTCCACTTACTTTTTGGAACGCAGCAATACGTTTGCCGTCTACTCCTTTTAGTAAGTCAGGACCGCTTGAAATTACAGATAAAACAGCGCCTCCGTTTTTCACAAGCTCTTCTCTTGCCTGAGCTTTCCAAGCAGGAAATTCATTAAATACAGATTCATCCGCTTTTTCATATTTCAAACGAACTAAATGATCGTCATGCCAGTCTACATCAACAGACTTTGCTCCGGCTTCGTACGCTTTTTTCGCAATCTCACGAACAAAATCAGCGGAAGAAATATCAGCATTAATGTTTAATACTTGCCCTTTTTGAATGTTTACACCGACTTTTACAGCTAGCTCGGCGTACTTTTCAATATTGCGCTCAAACTGTTCCATAATTTATCTCCTTTACGTATATATTCTAACAACTTTATTGTATCACGAATAAAACATCAATTAAAAATCCTAGCCTATAGTTTACATAATACAATTACGTTATTTTACAGATTATTATATAGAAAAAGTTTGTTCTCTAAGAATCAGAACAAACTTTTGTCTTTCACAGATTCCGTTTTGTAGCCGAGCCGCTCCGAAATGTTCTTGCCTATATCAACCATGCGTTCTTGAAGGTACGTTAATCGCTCATTGGTCATACGCATCGTAGCACCGGAAATGCTGACTGCAGCAACGACTTGACCAAGGTGATCAAAAATAGGGGCTGCGATGCAAGTAATTCCGTATTCATTTTCTTCTAAATCCAGCGCATATCCCTTTTGCTTCACTTCTGAAAGTTCCCGGAGAAAGCTTTCTTCATCTGTAATGGTGTGATCGGTATGAGCTGGTAAGCCTTTTCTTTCAAGAATGCTTGTTACCGTGTTAAGCGGTAAAAAAGCTAGGATAGCTTTACCGACAGACGTACAGTGCATAGGCGCTCTTTTCCCCACTTTTGAGTGCATGCGCAGCGTCTGATTTCCTTCTAGCTTTTCAATATACACTACTTCACCTTGATCGTAGACAACAAGATGAATAACTTCATTTGTCTCACTTTCAAGTTCTTGCAAAAACGGCTTTGCTTCCGTTCGTAGATCAATAGAATCTAAAAGCTTTGAACTTACTTCTAAAAACTTATACCCAAGCTTGTACCGCCCGCTTTCTTGATCTTGTTCAATATAGCCATACTGAGCAAGAGTAGTTAGAATACGGTATACGGAGCTTTTATTAATGTCCATTTGCTTTGCAATTTCTGTGACGCCTACCCCTTCTCTTTCCATGCTGACAATTGTGACAATGTCCAATGCCCGGCTTACAGACTTAACCATATTTTCTCGCTCCATTTTTCCTCTCTCCTCTATGTGTCATTTTACTGCCGGGCATTTTTTATCACTTTTATACGTTTACACGTTCTTTTTCTGCAACAAACGGATTTTGGAGGGTCCCAATTTCTCGGATGGTGCATGCAATAACATCGTTTGCGCTCACCAGTTCCGCGCCGACCGGACTTCCTGTTAAAACCACATCTCCCGGCTTAAGGGTCATAACAGTAGATAGGTAAGCAATCATTTCTCCAACCGAAATAATCATTAAATCTGTCGAGCTGTTTTGTTTTTCAACGCCATTTAAAAACGCTTTTACATGAATCGACTTAAAATCAAGCTCTGTTTCGATTACGGGGCCAAGAGGCGTAAATGAATCAAAGGATTTTCCAATGGTCCAGTGCCCGTCTTTATGAAAATAATCCGGAGCCGTTACATCGTTTCCAATTGTATACCCAAATATATAGTCCTGTACGTCTTCTACTGCGATGTTCTTCGCTTCTTTTCCAATAACAACTGCAAGCTCAGATTCAAACTTAACGTGCTTAATAGCAGTTGGAATAACAATGTCTTCGTTTGGACCAATCACAGAGGATGTGGGCTTAAAAAAGAAGACAGGAATAGAAGGCATTTCTTTTGGCAGCTCCGACTTTGCAGCTGCATAATTAGCGCCTATTCCAATAATTTGATTCGGCTCTAAAGGAGCCAAAAGCCTTACTTCACTCGGTGAAAAAGTCTGCCCTGTATAGTCCCACTTCTCAAATATATTTCCTTCAATAACGCTGATCGTATCCTCTTTTAGTACACCTGTATGACGGCTATCTTGTATAGCAAACCTTACAAATTTCATGACATAACTCCTTTTCCCATTTGCTTTGTTTTAATAAGGATCGTAGGTAGTCAGGTTCTTAAGATGTAAGTACAGCCTGCCATCTCTATGCTGACAGGCCGTTTTTTTACTGTTTTATAGCTGCTTTTGCCTTTGCTTCGATACGACGGCGGTGTAAAATGGGCTCCGTATAGCCGTTTGGCTGATCATAGCCTTGAAATACTAAATCGCAGGCTGCCTGAAAAGCAATGGATGCGCTGTAGTTCGATGACATTGGCTGATACAGAGGATCATTTTCATTTTGTTGATCCACTACTTTTGCCATTCGCTTTAGCGTTTCCGTTACTTGTTCTTTTGTACAAATCCCATGATGAAGCCAGTTGGCTACGTGCTGACTGGAAATACGAAGCGTTGCCCGGTCTTCCATTAGCCCTACATTATTAATATCCGGTACTTTTGAGCACCCTACTCCTTGGTCGACCCATCTTACTACATAGCCGAGTATTCCTTGAGCGTTGTTGTCTAGCTCCTGCTGGATTTCATCTTTGCTCCAATTTGGTTTTTCGGCCACAGGAATTTGCAAAATGTCATCTTGTAAATCAGTGGACTTAGTAAGCAATTCGTTTTGAACATCTCTTACATCAATTTGATGATAGTGAAGAGCATGAAGCGTTGCTGCGGTTGGTGAAGGCACCCATGCCGTATTCGCTCCTGCTTTTAAATGCCCCACTTTTTGTTTCAGCATTTCGGCCATCATATCCGGCATTGCCCACATTCCTTTTCCGATTTGAGCGCGGCCTTGGAACCCGCTTGCTAACCCTACATTTACATTAGACTGCTCGTAGCCTTGAAGCCATTTAGACGCCTTCATATCATTTTTACGAATAACAGCGCCTGCTTCCATAGAAGTGTGAATTTCGTCACCTGTTCGATCCAAAAATCCAGTATTAATAAACGCCACTCGGTCTTTTACTTCTTTGATGCACGCTTTTAAATTAAGCGTTGTGCGGCGCTCTTCGTCCATTACGCCAATTTTAATCGTATGACGCTCAAGCCCTAGCATATCTTCAATTGAATTAAATAACGTGTTGGCAAAAGCCACTTCTTTGGAGCCGTGCATTTTCGGTTTAACGATATAGATAGAGCTCTTTTTAGAATTTTGATACGTACCGTTTTTAAGCAAGGTGTGTTTGGCAATTAAACTAGTAATCACGCTGTCTAAAATACCTTCATAGATTTCGTTGCCATTTCGATCTAAAACAGCGCTGTTTGTCATTAAATGCCCAACGTTTCGAACAAACATAAGCGAACGGCCAGACAGTGAAATCTTTTCCTTGTGGGGAGAAATATAGGTACGGTCTGGATTTAAACGCCTTGTCATGTTTTGACTTCCTTTTTTAAAAGTAGACGTCAAATCACCTTTCATTAATCCCAGCCAGTTGCGGTAAACGTCTACTTTGTCTTCTGCGTCTACTGCCGCTACTGAATCTTCACAGTCCATAATCGTCGTAAGAGCTGCTTCCATTAAAATATCTTTTACACCCGCATCGTCTGTTTTACCAATCGAATCCGTACGATCAATTTGAACTTCAAAATGCAGGCCGTTGTTTTTGAATAAAAGAGCATCAGGGCTTTCTTCTTCTCCTTGATACCCTACAAATTTATCTTCTTCCTGTAACTCTGTTAAACTGCCATCGTTTAATTGAGCAACAAGCTTTCCATTTTCAAGACTGTACTGAACCACTTCTGCATGAGAAGACTGAACGAGCGGAATAACTTCATCAAGAAAATTCTTTGCAAACGCAATAACTTTTTCTCCTCGAATTGGATTATAAGAACTCGTGCGCGAAGCTCCATTTTCTTCACTGATTGCATCAGTGCCGTAAAGTGCATCGTAGAGACTACCCCAGCGTGCATTAGCAGCGTTAATAGCATACCGAGCGTTATTCACTGGTACCACAAGCTGTGGTCCCGCTTGATAGGCAATTTCGCTGTCTACTCCTTCTGTACCAATAAGAAAATCTTCTGCCTTGTCTTCTAAATAGCCAATTCTCGTTAAAAACGATTTGTATTCGTTAAAGTCACCGTCAGGATTTTCTTGATGCCATGCATTAATTTGAGCTTGAAGCTGATCACGCTTTTCTAACAAACGTTTATTTACGGGTGTTAACTCAGTTACTAACGCTTCAAAATCAGACCAAAAATTTTCTGTACTTAGGCCGCTGCCCGGGAGAGCTTCCTCATTAATAAATTGATAGAGAACTGGAGCTACTTTCAGATTTCCAACTTGTTTGTAATTTGTCACCGTCTGTTTCCTCCTCTTACTTCTTTACATTTTTAAATTTGGACGCGCTTTCAATTCTTTTTGCCAAAATGGTTAAGACGAACATATGCGGTACTGTTTCTTATTACAAAACAGCGTTTTATTTTTGTTAAAAAAATCATATCATCGAGCGAATGTATTTTCAAGAATTTTCTAAAAATAACCCACTTTTTTCTTTTCTTTTTTGACTTCAGCGCAGCGGCTCGGACTTGGAAAAAGCTTTCCTGCATTTAATAGATTTTTAGGATTAAATACTTCTCGTATATTCGTTTGTGCTTGAATTTCATCTTCATTAAAAACAAATCGCATTTCTTCTTTTTTTTCAATGCCCACACCGTGTTCCCCGGTAATCGTTCCTCCTACTTCTGCACATACTTGCAAACATGCGCTTCCGGCTTCGAGTGCTTTTTCAGTTTCCCCCGGCTTTCTAGCATCAAATAATACAAGCGGATGCAAGTTCCCGTCTCCAGCGTGAAAAATATTGGCAATGCGAAGGCCAGATTCTTCGCTAATTTTGTTGATTCGCTTCAGCACTTGAGGCAGTTTACTTCTTGGAATAACGCCGTCTTGTACGAGGTAGTCAGGGGATATAGCTCCCATCGCTCCAAATCCTGTTTTGCGATTTGCCCACCACCTGGCGCGCTCTTCTTCACTTTCAGCTACTTTCACTTCCCGTACGTTTTGTTTTTTGCATACGTCTAAAATACGTATGATTTGCTCTTCGATACCGGCTGAAATGCCGTCTACTTCAATTAATAAAAGAGCTTCAATATCTCTAGGGTGTCCGACTGGAAACGCAGCAGCTTCCACTCCTTCAATGGCGGTTTTATCCATCATTTCAAGCGCAGCGGGCACAATGCCGGCTGATATAATGTCGGATACCGCTTGACTGCCGTCTTCTACGCGGTCGAAATAGGCAAGTACCGTTTGTTTGGCTTCGGGGTTTTTCAAAATGCGCACCGTAATTTTTGTAACGATTCCTAACGTCCCTTCTGATCCTGTTAAAAGTCCTAATAAATCATATCCCGGTTCATCTGGAATACCTTGCTTGCCAAGTTCAATCACATCTCCATTTGGAAGCACCACCTCTAGCCCTAAAATATGGTTGGTAGTTACGCCATATTTTAGACAGTGTGCCCCTCCCGCGTTTTCCGCTACATTTCCACCAATGGTGCAGCAATACTGACTCGAAGGATCGGGTGCATAATAATATCCTTTTTCAGAGATTGAATTAGTTAACTTAAGATTAATAAATCCGGGCTCTACAACGGCACGTCTGTTTTCATAGTCGACGCTAAGCAGCCGCTTCATTTTCACTAAACTAATAACCACTTCGTTATTAAGCGGAATCGCTCCTCCGCTCAGTCCTGTGCCTGCTCCTCTTGCAAGAAAAGGCAAGTCATGTTCATTGCAGTATTTAACAATGCTAGAAACTTCTTTCGTATTTTGAGGAAATACCACTGCTTTAGGCAAATGTCTATGAATGGTAAACCCATCGCAGTCGTACGCAAGTAAATCTTCTTTATGATACAAAATAGAATGAGCATCTACTAGTTGAGAAAGGTTTTTTACGTGAAGATCTTTTATTCTATTTTTCTTCAACACGATGCGCTTCCTCCTCTTCTTTTTGATAGGCCCACTCCAAAAGCTGTACCGTGTGAACAATTTGCTGACTTCGTCCATATTTTTTTACTCCTACTGCCATCTGCAGCATACATCCTGGGTTTCCCATTGAAATCATTTCTACATCATCAGGGATATGTTCCATTTTATTTTGGAGTACGGCTCCCGCCATTTCAGGGTTTGTTAAATTATAAATTCCTGCGCTTCCACAGCATCTGTCTGCGTTAGCCATATGAACCATTTCCACTCCTGGAATAGAAAGCAAAATATCTCTTGGTTCTTCTCTGACTCCTTGACCATGAGCTAAATGACAAGCATCGTGGTACGTAATGCGCGTATGCAGCTTCGCCTGCGGAGGGCGATATCCCGTATCGTGAAGGTATTTTGAAATATCTTGGACTTTTTCAGCAAAGACTTCGGCTTTTTCAAGCCACTCTTGCTCTTCTTCTCTAAATAGTTCAGGATACTCTTTTAACATGCAGCCGCATCCTGCAGCGTTTACAATAATAGTATCGGCATGTTGAAACGCCTCTATATTTTTTTTGGCAAGCTGCCTTCCCATGTCTCGGTCTCCTGCATGAACGTGCAAAGCACCACAGCACGTCTGAGACTGAGGAATAACAACGTCGTTGCCGTTTCTTCTTAATACATTAAGAGTCGCTTCGTTAATATCACTGAACATGACGTCCATAATGCAGCCCGTTAAAAAAGCAACTTCGGCTTTTCTTTCGGCTTTTGCTTTTAGAACGCGTTCTTTTTTATATTTTTTTCGAACAGAACGGGTAATTTTAGGCATTACATGTTCCATTTCTGCTAGATGTGTTGGCATCATATTTAACATGCCTGTTGTGCGAACCATTTTTTGCATCCCGCTTTTTTGATACAGCTTCAATAGACTTCCTGCAGCTTCTAAGCGATGAGAATGAGGAAAAAGTTCTTTTAGAAAAAACTTGCTGATCATTCCTTTCCATCCCGTCAAAGGCATCGCCTGACGAATTTGGCCGCGAGCTTCTTCAATGAGTCCGCCAACGTCTACATTTGCAGGACAAGCAGTTGTACAGGCACGGCAGTCCAAACAAGCAAATACAGGATCTGTAAACTGTTCATTCACGCTTATCTTTCCTTCTGCTACCGATTTGATAAGGTGCACGCGTCCTCTTGGTGAATGCTGTTCTTGCCCCGTTATTTCGTAGGTAGGACAAGACTCCAAGCACATTCCGCAGTGTACACAATCCGCCCATTTTTTTTCGTCTGGCGCGTCTTTCCACAAATAATTGCTAACGCTTTGACATGGAGCATCTTTGATATCCACTTTCGCTGAATTCACTTAGATTCCTCCTATAAATCGTTTATAGTTAAGCACATTTTTAGCGTCCACCTTTGCTTTAATTCCTGCTAGTA
Source organism: Priestia sp. D51 (assembly GCF_053345675.1). Classification (NCBI taxonomy): domain Bacteria; kingdom Bacillati; phylum Bacillota; class Bacilli; order Caryophanales; family Bacillaceae; genus Priestia; species Priestia sp. D51. The sequence goes on from NZ_JBLTIR010000002.1 coordinate 415,964, forward strand.
ACGGAAAATGAGAAGGTTTTTCTCCCCATACATTGACTTTTTGACGCAGTATAAAAGGCAAATGTTTAACGACCACATATCCTCCGTACGTTTTAGCTGTTTCAGTAAATGAAGTGATAACGGAAAGAATGGCTTCTTCTGAGCCCTTTATGTAGACTGAGCAAAGACCGTGTCCAACTCCTCCATGTGCTTTTACCAGCATGGGAAGGGATGTTTTTAAAGCAGTACTTTTGTTTATCACGTCAAGTACATTCATATTTGGTACACCGACTTTTAAAGTGGCTTCCGTTTCCTCTTCGAAAGAACAGCATGCACCATTTGGACTAATGTTACTAAAAAATCCCCAAAATACCTCGGCTTCTTTTTCATGAAGCACTTTTAAAATCGTATCAGACGGCTGGATGCTTTTGATGTAATTCTCTTGATAATGAACGGAACTTTCCACATCTTCAAAGCTGATTACAAGCGTAAACAGATGCTGCCCTATTACATCTTCAGCTAGAGAAGGATTTAATAATTCCAAGGAAACGGGCTCTATCATGGAGTCTAAGACTTTGCTAACAAACGCATGAATTTCTTCGATATTGCCTGTTGAAAAAGAAAGAAAAAGAACGCTTTGATACTTGGGCAGCGGACGCAGCTTTAACGTTATTTCGGATATAACGCCGAGCGTTCCCATTGAACCAATAAACAGCTTATTCATATCATAGCCAGCCACGTTCTTGACGACTTTTCCCCCTGAACGAACAATGGTTCCATCTGAATATACGACTCTCATACCGATTACTGCATCTCGAGCTGATCCATAAGACAAGCGCTTTGGGCCACTTTCATTCGCTGCAATAACTCCGCCGATTGTAGCGTAGTCTCCTAGAGCTGGATCAAGTGAAACTTGCTGATTGTACGTTTTTAAATACGTTTGCAGCTCTCCAAACGGCGTACCAGCTTTTACAGTAACCGTCATATCGCCTACTGTATGTTCAACAATTCCGCTGTATTCAGTCAGCGAAAGCAAAAGATCTGCTGTGTCTATAAGCCCGCCAAAGCCTTTTTTGGTACCGTTCCCTTCAATGATGACTTTTTTTCCGTGTTCCGCCGCATACCTTAAAACGGCTGCTATTTCTTGTTCTGAAGTTGGCTTAACATGCACGGACCCGTTATTTCCAAGGAAGTGATTCATATGCTGTTCTTCAAGTGTGGAAGGATGAGATAAAATGGATTTTAAATGACCTGGAAGTTCTAACGTACTCAATAAATTGACTCCTCTCGTTTTGTAATAGCAAACAACGTTTCACTAATAACATACAGAAGTGCCATGTATAATACGACTGAAAGTAGTAGATTAATAAGAAGAATAATTAGTAGAATAGATGAAAAGATATATTTTAAGCGCTTACAATCATTTAATCACCTATTCTTGGGATTTTCAACCAGTATTTTCTTCTTATCAACAAAAAAATGTCCGTTCTTTAGAAAAAAGTTTCTTTTAGTACTTGCCTATCACGAAAGGATTAGAATATAATGTAAGCGAATTCATTTTTACATAAGTCATCAGATGACCTTATCATCGTAGTTTTAATGGTTTCGTTTTACTAAATTCGTAGTTCACTAATTTGAAAATGAGGTGTTAGTTATGACATGGACACAGCAGTTCACTCCTGTAGGAAACAGCGTCATTTGGTCTTCATTAATCGCTTTGATTCCTATTCTTTACTTCTTTTGGGCTCTGGCTATTAAACGAATGAAAGGTTATATGGCTGGGATTACAACCTTACTGGTCGCACTTGCCGTTGCGATGCTTGCCTATAAAATGCCGGCTAGCATGGCTTTTATGTCAGCTAGTCAAGGAGCTGTATACGGTATACTGCCGATTGGATGGATTATCATTACATCCGTTTTTCTTTACAAACTAACTGTAAAAACCGGTCAGTTTGATATTATTCGTACCTCTGTCGTATCTATTACAGAAGATCGCAGACTTCAAGCTTTGTTGGTTGCTTTTTCGTTTGGGGCTTTTCTTGAAGGTGCTGCTGGTTTTGGCGCACCTGTTGCGATTTCAGCAGCTTTGCTGGTAGGCCTAGGTTTTAATCCGCTGTATGCCGCGGGCTTATGTTTATTAGCAAATACAGCACCCGTTGCTTTTGGTGCAATCGGTATTCCTATCACGGCTATGGAGGGTCCTACTGGAGTAGCGGCAATGGAAATCTCTAAAATGGTAGGCCGCCAGCTTCCTTTTATTTCTGTATTTATTCCGCTATATTTGGTTTTTGTAATGGCTGGATTTAAGAAAACAGTAGAAGTACTCCCTGCTATTCTAGTATCGGGGGTCTCTTTTGCTCTTACACAGTTTGTAAGCTCTAACTTTTTAGGACCTGAACTTCCCGATATTTTATCGGCACTCGTTTCACTTTTTGCGCTCGCTATTTTCTTAAAATTCTGGAAACCGAAAACAACGTTTCGCTTTCAGTCTGAAAAAGCAGCACATGAAGTAGCTTCCGCTTCGGCTGAGCCAAGAGAAACTCAAGGTCAGCCCGCATTCACGGGGGCTCAAATTGCAAAGGCGTGGTCACCTTTTTTAATTTTAACGATCTTTATTTCCATATGGGGAATTCCTCAAATTAAAACCGCTCTGACGGGACATTATGAAGGAGCTAACGCTTTTTTGAGCGCTATCAATTCCGTCGGACATTATTTAACGTTTATGCCAGAAGTACCTTGGTTAAATAATTTAATTTTAAATGGAAATGGAGAACCAATTGCGGCAGTGTATAAGTTAGAATTACTAGGCGCTGCGGGCACAGCTATCCTGTTGTCTGCTGTTGTCACAAAATTTATCGTCAACATCTCTTGGAAAGAATGGTTTATTACGTTTAACGAGACGTGCAAAGAATTAGCGCTGCCGCTGCTTACGATTATGTCCGTTGTGGCATTTGCTTACGTGACAAATGCTTCTGGAATGAGTACAACATTAGGACTGCTATTAGCTAAAACAGGCGCGTTATTTCCCTTTTTCTCTCCTGTACTCGGCTGGCTTGGTGTTTTTATTACAGGATCAGATACATCAGCCAACTTATTGTTCGGCAATTTGCAAAAAATCACGGCCACGTCTATTGGAATGGATCCGCTTCTTGCGCTTGCAGCAAACTCTTCGGGCGGAGTAACCGGTAAAATGATTTCACCGCAGTCCATCGCCGTCGCCTGTGCTGCGGTTGGGCTAGCAGGAAAAGAATCCGATTTGCTTCGTTTTACGGTGAAGCACAGCTTATTTTTACTGCTGATTGTCTGCCTACTAACATTTTTACAATCCAATGTATTATCGTGGATGATTCCTTAATCAAAAAAGCTTCCGCAGCTAGAGGTGAACCTCTGCACGGAAGCCTTTTTCTTTTAGTTAAGATCGATTAATGGCATATACAACAAATAAAACTATGTCTAGCAAAATCATGACAACACCGACAAGCAGCCAGATGTTTCCTTGCGTCTTTTTCTCTCCTTCTTGCATTTCAAACGCTCGAATAGCAAATACAATTCCAAGGGTAAACACGAGAAAAAACAGCTGACGGTAATCAAAAAACGACAGTACGACAAAAATTAAAGTGAAAAACACCATAATCATTTCTAAGATCCGATAAGGCTGCTTTTGACATGCTAATAATAGTTTCATTTCTTGACCTACTTTCATTCCGTTTCTAATAGCGTTATTTTACTATTAATTTTAAATGAGATGTTAGTGTTTCGGGCACTGTTCACTGTTTTGTAACAAAAAAAGCGTACGTTAGCTAAACGCACGCTTCTCCTTTTATTCATTTACATTTGGATTCATTGGATTATCCATCCCTGTTTTATCTTGAATTTTTTTATAGATAAAATACGTGTAGACGGCAATTAAAATGGAGAATGCCCACGTAACGGCCTGACGGAATACAATCATGTTCCCGTACCCTTCTACTCCGTACTTTTGAATCAATACGTATTTTACAATTGCTAAAAATACATAGCGACCTGCGAACAGTACTGTAAGCCAGTTCATCATTTTGAATAAATCAGGCTGGTGGAAGAGCTTAAGAGAATCTTCTCGCTTATAGCCCATTAAGTACGCCGTATCTACAAAAAAGTACAAACCAATTGGCTTTTTTATCACAATGGTAAAAAGGACAACTACAGCCAGTCCAATCATAAAGTATACTTGATTGTTTAACATCGTCGCTGCGTTTCCTGAAATTAAATCAATAATGGTACGTGCCAGCAGCGTAATGACAATAAACAATCCTGTTACGTTAAACTGGCGATCTTTAATAAATGTATAAATGGTATACACAAACGCTGGTGCTGTTGAAAGCAAAATGGCATAGTAATCACCAATAATGTCTTTTCCCTGATTCCATATTAGGTAAGGAATAGCGATATAAAAAAGTAAATCAAACCATACTCGTTTTGTATTGTTCATATATAACTCCTTTAAAAACGTTGTTCCTGCTATTATATGGGATACTACGCAAGAAAAAAAGGCTTTTACCTGGAATGTTATGAAATTTTAATCATTTATGTTTAGATCCAAAGCGACAGGGAAAACGATTTCTAGAAAGACTTCAAGAATTATAAACATCGAAACACTTGAGCAGCAATACATGTGCCACAAGTGAAAAATGCTGAAAGGATTGATTCATTATCGCACTTCACCTAACGTACACGTCAGAAATGGAAAAGGCCATGCAGCTTTCTCACGGCGTGGGGTATGCTGAATATAGCCGTAAACTAGACAAACGTCTACAGGTGGAAAAAGAACGGGAAAAAGATTATCAGGCTAGCAAAGATATACTTCGTGATATTAACCAGCATCGATAATAAAAAGCCGCTTGCTACCAAGAGTAGCAAGCGGCTTTTTATTTACAAATGAACCAAAATTATACATAATAAGGAAGTGCGTGTATCAAAGAAAGGAACTTACTTATTATGATGGAAAAATTACTGATTATTTGTGTATTTGTAGGAATTATTCACATGATTGAAACACTAGCCTACTCTGTGAGACTCGCGGGCTTGAAAACTGGAAAACTAGTCGTGGCCCTATCTCTTTTTAATATTATTGTCATCGTTTCAAGAACAGCTAATATGGTGCAAGCTCCGCTGACCGGCAAATTAGGAGATGCGGTCCAGTCTAAAGAAGATTTGCCCCTTCTACTTCATCAGCTTCAAACTATCTTGCTCGCGGCCTCTATTGGGACAATCGCAGGTGCTCTTTTAATTCCTAGCTTTGTATCAATCTTCTCTCGCATGATTTCACACTTAGAAGTAGCAGGATCTGTACCCAAAATGATGAAAAACATTACTTCTATACATACGCTGGAAAAAGCAAAAAAACACGTGAAGCGTCCTAGGTGGATTATGCTGTCTCAGCTTCGAATAGGCGGAGTGCCCAAGCGGTTGCTTCTTTTGAATTTAATGGCTACGACCATTTATACAGTAGGTGTTCTTTCCACTCTTTATGCTTCTACGCTCGAGCCTACCCTTTCTAAATCAATTCTGATGTCTTCTGGTCTTATTAACGGACTAGCGATGATTACCCTTGCTGTGTTTGTAGATCCGCAAGTAGCCATTTTAACTGAAAAGGTAATGAAAGGTGAATCGACTAAGCAATCTATGAATAAAATGGTTGGTACACTCGTCATCTCTCGTTTATGCGGGACAGTATGTGCCCAGATTCTCTTAGTCCCCGCTGCTCTTTATATTGCGTGGATTTGCAAATTAATTCCTTAGAAAAAAGACTTCGTTTCAGAAGTCTTTTTATACATATTCTACTTTTTTATATCTATAAACAGCAGCAATTAAAAGAAGAAAGCAGCTCACTAATGTAACAACTACGGTATTGGTGACACTTTGTGACCAGTGCAATTGTTCAAGTATATGACCGGCGTATTGTGACAGCGCTGCAGGACTCCACTTTAATTGATTCGTAAACAAAGTACTCAAAAATGAAAGTGACGCAATGATCAATATGCTTACTCCAGCAATTCCTCCGCTTTGTAAAAGAAAGGTTCCAGCTGTCACTAAAACGGACAGAATAAAAATCAGCCACAGACTGTATAAAAGAAAGCTAACTAGCATATGAGTCCAATCCACATGTGAAAATAAAAGATTTGTATAATACCACGCTGCTATATAGCTTATAAACGTTGAGCCAATGACCAGTACGATTTGCGCAGCCCATTTACTCATAATGTATTGAATGACGCTCACCGGTCTCATCATAACAAGTACAGCCGCATGATTTTGTCGTTCATTTGAAATCATATTCATGCTTGCTAGTACAATCAATAAGATTCCTATTGTGCTATATTGTGAAAGGACACCTTGCAATACTTCTTGACCGGTGGGAGTAGGAAGTTGAATAATGGCTCCTTTTGGTAAATTTCCTGCCATATCAATGATTTGTGGCATATAATAATTCGTTAAAGGCTGTGTGATGCCTAGCAAAATTAGAGAGACAGGCAGCCAAATTCCTTTGCCGTTCGCAAATAATTCATGCAGTTCCTTTTTAAATAAGACTCCAAATGTGTTCATTTGTTCATCACCTCTAGATACACATCTTCGAGAGAATGCTGTTTTCGTTCAAATAAAACAAGATTTGCTTGTTGATCAACAAGCAGTTGAAGCAGCAGCTGCTGCTGAGATGTATCTTTTACACTTACAGTGGCTTTATAAGGAGAATGAAACAGCACCTGTTCACTTGGCAGACTGCCAAATGATGCAGGGAGCCTTTCTTCTGTTTCAATCGTAAAAGCAGGATCCGCAAACTCTTGGTGCAGCGAACTCTTTGTTCCATTCCATTTCATGCGTCCGTTTTTAATCATAATCATGTTATCGCATATTTGTTCTGCATCATGCAAAATGTGAGTTGAAAAAAGGATGGTCGTATCTTTTTTTAATGTTTCGATAATCATTAGGACATCTTTTCTGCCTTCAGGATCCAAAGCCGAAACGGGTTCATCTAAAATTAGCAGTTCAGGTTTATGTAACAAGGCTTGCGCTAAGCCCAAACGTTGTTTCATTCCTCCAGAAAAGCCAGCAATTTTCTGCTTTTCCTTTCCTTTTAAACCTACCGTTTCAAGTACTTCATCTATTCGTTGGGAAAGCACATTCTTTGAAATGTTAGATAAAAGACCTAAAAAAGTTAAATACTGCTGAGGCGTCATCCAATTAAAAAACGTAGGATGCTGCGGCAGAAAGCCAATAAATGATCGTACGTCTTGATGCTGTTTATCTTCAAAAGAAATTTTCCCTTTATTAGGTGCAGTAAGACCTGCAATCATATGCAAAGTAGTCGTCTTACCTGCACCATTAGGGCCTAACAATGCTGCACATTTTCCTTTATCGAGATTAAATGAAAGGTTATCTACAACGGTTATATTACGGTACGTTTTTGTCAGTCCTTCTACTTGCATAAACATCTTCGCTCCACCTCACTGTTTTTTACGTCCTAAAACAAAATATAAAACGGGACCGACTGTACTTACACATAAAATGATGAGTCCCCATAACCATTTTGGTCCGTTTGTCTCTTCTTGCTTTATGCAGCTTATTAACGCTGGAATCATTAAAAGCAATTGTAAGAATAGAATTGGAGCAATTAACAACCAGTTAATGTCCTTCATTTACATCCCCCTTTTTCTTCGTGCTGGAAGCCAAATAATAAAAAACCAATAAAACAGCGTTGGCATTGGAATTTGAATCAGCCCCCATATTCCCCAAAACCATGGATGGGCGCCGCGTTTTTTTGCATTGATAAAAAGGAGAAAGCTTTGAAGAAGAAGAAATGGCGAAATAAACAGAACCAAAATCCATTTTTCATTCATTATAAAAACATCTCCTTTTTCCGTTTATAGTGAAAGACGATAAAAGAAAGAGGCGCAACAATGATCCCGATCACTTCAATGGCGATAAATAAGGCAGGTATTTGTAAAATAGCCGTTGCCATTACTGTTAAAATAACAAGTGCTGTTAATGTAAATAAGCATAATTCTTTCCGGAAAGCTTTTTTCTGCTTTTGTTTTTCAATAAGAAGTTGTTCTTTAATTACATGAAGAGAAATATGTTCATGACTTGCTAAACTCTCTAGCTGCTCCCAATCTTTTTTTAAAGAATGCAAGGGCTGATTGTCATTTTCTTTTCTCATTCTTTCCACTCCTTTCTCAGTATGTTTACTCCTTTGTTTACTCTTGATTTGACCGTTCCTGCTCGCATATTCAGCATATGGGCAATCTCATCGTATGTATATCCGTAATAATGTCGAAGCAAGACAGGAATTCGAAAGCGTGAATCGAGTTCATTAAAATCGGAAAACATCTCACTCCATTCCACTCCTTTGTATTTAGCTTTCCACTGAAGCTGATGCGATAAAGACTGCTTTATTCGCTGAAGACTGCTTTTTTCACGTTTTTGCTTGCGCAAATAGTCCATGTACAGTCTTGAAGCAATAGATATCATCCAAGTCGAAAACTTTGCTTCATTTTTGTATGAAGAAAGATTCACGTAACACTTCATCATTGCTTCCTGACACAATTCACTGCATAAGTCCTCATCTAATGTCAGCTTTAAAAGGTATTTATATAAAAATGAATGATAGCGCTGAAATAATAATGAAAAGGCATCATCATCACCTTGTAATGCTTTTTGGACAAGGATGAAATCATCTTGTTCCAAAGCGGTCACCCCTCCTTTTTGTTTCATCACCTATATGACGCTTGAGCGATTGAAATCGTTCATTTTTTATATAAAAAAAACGCCCCGCAGGACGTTTTTATTTAGTACGAAGCATTTTTAATCCTTCTTCATCTTCTTCTAATGAATAGACTTCATCGTTTTTAGCGAATAAAACACCGTGGAAGATTTGAAGGTCATCATCACAGGCCTCGCAAAATTCCTTTTCGCCTTCGTTCCAAAAGCTAAAGAGCGCTAGTTCATCACTTCGCACGCTTGCGTATTTTTGATGAAATTCATAAATCATCATCGCGTAGTAGCGAAGCGCTTCTTCTTTTTTTTCAAATTCAATGGTTTCAATAATATCTTTTTCCCAGCCTTCTAAAAAAAGCCAAGGTTCACAATCACTTTTTATTTTATGAACTCTCCATTTATCTGTCATGATTGAACATCTCCTTACTTACAGCTTACTTCTAAAAATTCTCTTTTCCTTATTATTCAGCAAAAATAACTTTGAATCAAGTAAAACGGAAAAAAACGCCTATTTTTAGGAAATAGGCGCTAACAAGTTGGCTTAATCTGAACTTCTTTTTTATATTAGTAATAGCCCCTTAAACTATAAGGAACTAAACTGCCCGTATAATACTGGGTAACAGGAGGGAAAACGCCGGCTGAAGGCGTGATTTTCCCCCACCAAGATGGTTTTTTGCCCCACCAGTTATCCATCGCTCCATCAGGTGACACGACAAATCCAATTGGACGTGCAAAAGAAGGCATAAAATACGGATAAAACGAATACTGAAAAGGCGTGTAGAAAGAAGAGTAAAACATCTCTTTCCTTATCCGTTTCCGAAGCCGTTTTGGTCAGAACCATCCGGATCGAGCGTATTTGTATTAGAAAGTCCCGAATTTGTATTTACACAAATTCCTGTATTTGAAGACCCTGAACCTTGCGCAGTTTTACTGTTACTTTTTGGAGAAACATAGTACGTGTCGCCAAATGTAACGACTCCTCCTGTAACATTTGGAATCACTACATGATTAATAACAATCGGCATTATCCTCACCCTTTTTATTTTCATCGTGATGTAATATATGAATGATTTATCAAAAGGGTTATAAATTAATGGATATAAATAAAAAATCCCCCTGCAGAGTGGGGTATTTTTACGCTTTTACCTCTTTTTTAGAATGACTTAATTCATCTCGAAGAATATCAAAATCTCGTTCTGCTACTTCTTCAATTTTAGTATACAACTCATTCTCTGTTAGAAGTCCTTTTTCTTCAAGTATTTCGACAAGAGCCTTAAACTTTATTCTAGATAAAAGCATTTCGTTGACCGTGCTCTCTGTTGGACGTTCATTTTTCACTTGTTGTTTTTCTTTAACAGGTTCTTGCTGCAGCTTCACTCTGAAAACAATATTTGTATGATCTGTAATTTCAGGTGACTGATAAAATGTGCTATGCGAAATGTTTTTTAGTGTTAGCGTTTCTTTTGTCTCCATATTTGTTACTTCAAAGTACGGATCCTCAAAAAATGCATCATATTTATCATAAGCTGCTTTGCCTACAACCGAAAAAGAAAAGTTTAGCCTTTTCAACTCTTCACCTGTATTCGCATCAGTAATCATTTTTTCTTCAAACATATCAACGTGAAAATTTACGTTATTAATCATTAGTTGTGTCAATTCAATCGCCTCCTTCTTTATTAATACGACATGGAGTGACAAGTTCCCTGTTTTTTTATATAAAAAAACATCTCCCAAAAATGGGGATGTTTTTCAAAGAGCTAGAAAAATGCTTTTTTTAGCTCTACAATTCTTCTTCTGCTTTGTCATATTTGCGTTCGTGCGCCGTATCTTCTTCGTTATCACGAATGGTTTTTTGAAGCACAAAAGCGGACATCGTTAAGTATAATGTTCCAACAGCATAATAACCTTTTATCGGTAATGATGCATCTAAGGTATAAATTCCTATAAACATAGCTAATAGTGCTGTAATAAAAGCTGTCCATGCTAAAAATGTAAAAGCTGCTGTATTACGCTTTTTCATCGTATGACCTCCTCTTTTCCTTTTTCTGTTAAGCGTCGCTTTCATTTTACATTGTAAAATAATTGTTGTCATGGGTATTTATAGTCAGTTACCCTTTTAATCAGAACAAGAAACGGAAGAATTTAGGTCTTACATCCTATTTTTATCATAAAGCTTTTTTTCGAAATGATGAGATATATGGAATTTCTCTTTAAAAGTATGTTCATTCGTTTTCATTAAGAAAAGCTCCATTTAATTATTGCAATAAAAAAATCATCGCCGAGACGATGATTTTTTTGTTTAGCCTTCAAAGTATTCTTTATAAAAGCCGCCGACTTGGCCAGTGTTATCAACAACAAAATAAAATTCTTCTGTTTCGTTTTTTACATCATATGTTTTTCCTGCTGTTAAAACATTTTCAACCACGAATTTTTTTGCATCTGTATGTATGCATTTTACTTGTTTAATTGTTGGACGATCGTTCCATTCTAAATGAATCATGTATGTACACTCCTTTGTTTTCATTCAAGATTCATTTTATCTTACTTGAAGTAAAAAAGAAACGGAGCGAATTTAAAAATTAAAAAATTCGCTCATGCACTTTTTTTTTGGCAACTGTTGCTTGTACAAACTGTGCCGTTTGTGCAACAATTGTGTCTTTATCAAAATCCATCGACGCAACATGGTAAGAGTTTCGAAGCATGTACTGTCTTTTTTCTGCTGATTGAATATGGTTTAAGATATAAGCTGAATTCTCAGGCGGTACTACGTTATCAACGGTTGATGTTAGTACTAAAGCCGGGCATGTTACATAAGATAAGCGTTCTTTTGTTTCGTCCATTAAAGAAAGCAGCTCACGCATAGAGCGCACTGGTACTTTGTCGTACGTAATTTCATGTACGTTTGGATCCTTAATATCAGGATGATCTTCTTTTAAATAACGAGGCGTATGACGAGAGCGGTAAGGTTCCATTGAAGGAATGGACGTCATAGCCGGATTGATTGCAATAACTCCGTCAAGATCTAATCCTTGGCTTGCTGTATGAAAGGTGAGAGTGCCTCCCATGGACTGACCTAAGATAAATACATGACGGCATTCTTGCTTCAAACGCTGATACCCATTTAAAAAGTCCTGCTTCCATTCCTCGTACGTTGTTTGTTCAATATCATAGTAGTGAGTACCATGTCCCGTTAGTCGCAAACCGTACACAGTAAAACCTTTTTTAGCTAATTCTTTTCCGATATATTCCATACTTTGAGGAGTCCCCATAAATCCATGAGAAACAAGTATACCAATGTCGTTGCCTTTATAATAAAAAGATTCTGCGCCTTGAATTACGTCATAACGTTCCATTTTCTTCACCCTTTACCACAAATTTTCTGACTAAATGAACTACCTTTATAATACACCTATAATTCCTATAAGTCAACTGGGTTATTTATTTTTTTACGGTTCAAAAAGAACGAAGCAAGAATTATCTCTTGCTTCGTTCTTTTTGAATATGTGGAAATACTAGCTCAGCAAACGTATATGCTTCTTCTAGATGCGGGTATCCTGATAAAATAAACGTATCAATTCCTAGCTCTTTGTACTCTTTTAACCGATCCGCTACAATTTCAGGACTTCCAACAAGAGCGGTTCCGGCTCCTTCTCGTGCTAAGCCGATTCCTGCCCATAGATTCGGAGCAATCTCCAGTGCACCTCGATCTTTTGTGCCGCTGTGCAAACTTGACTGTGTTTTTTGGGCAGTGGAGTCAAATGACGCAAACTTATCTTGAAACGCTTTGATCGTATCATCATTAACATGTTTAATTAATTTATCTGCAGATTCCCACGCCTCGTCTTCTGATTCTCTTACAATAACGTGCAGGCGAATACCAAAGCGAATGTCCCTGCCTTCGCTTGCAGCTTTTTCTTTCATCTCATCAATTTTCGTCTTGATCACTGCAGGAGGCTCTCCCCACAGCAAATATACGTCTGCATGCTTTGCTCCTACTTCTTTTCCTGCTGGAGAAGACCCGCCAAAGTACAGCGGAGGATACGGTTTTTGGACAGGAGGCGACGGAATGTACGCACCTGTTACATCAAGATGTTCTCCTTTATAGTCCACTTTTTTTCCTTCCATTACATCTCGCCAAATCGTTAAAAATTCATCTGTTAACTCGTAGCGTTTATCATGGCTTAAATAGTTACCGTACGTTGCTTGCTCCACGGGATCTCCTCCCGTCACAATATTTAACATAAGTCGGCCGTTTGACATTTGATCAAATGTCGAAGCCATCCGTGCTGAAAGTGTGGGAGACATGACACCGGGGCGAAGTGCAATTAAAAACTTCAGTCGATTCGTAACGGAAGCAAGTGCCGATGCAATCACCCATGAATCTTCACAATTTGAACCAGTAGGCAACAAAGCACCGTCATATCCTAGATAATCCAGCCCGTGTGCGATTTGCTTTAAGTAGTGAATATCACTTGTTCTACTTCCTTCGGTTGTGCCTAGATAATGTCCGTCGCCTGCTGTAGGGAAAAACCATAAGATGTTCATTTCCATTTCCTCCTAAATATCCTCGCATTCTATATAAAGCGTTTTCATATTATTTGTTCAATTCTTGTTCGCTAATTATAGAGGTGCATTTTTATATTAGCGTATGTAATACTACTCTTTTTATTTATTAAATTAGTAAAATCATAATACCTGTTTCACCTATATGTCAAGTATGAATTGAAATAAAAAAACAAGAATTAAAAATAATTCTTGTTTTTTTATTTCCTCATACGTGAAGCCATCGCATTAGCAAGAGTTGATTTTGTTGATATATTTTCAAACGATAAACCTAAATGAGAAGCGGTAATCGCGATTTCAGGACGTACCCCAGAGATAGTTGATTCTACGCCTATTAATTTTAAGGCATCGATCAGCTGGAAAATCTGATGAGCAACCATCGTATCAACAATAACTACTCCTGAAATATCAATATAAAGGTGATTCACTTGCTGTTCAGCGCAGCGAGTTAACGTATTCTCTAAAATTCGTCGCGCTCTTGCCGTGTCGATATCCCCAACAAGCGGAAGAATCGCGATATGATCGCTCAATGGAATAACTGGCGAACTCAGCTCATTAATCAGCTCTTTGTGTGCCTCAAGCAACCGCTTTGAATGCTGATGGTGCTCTTCAACAAATTTATAAACGGTGATATCAAACACGCGTACAATCAATTCGTTCCATTCGTCTAGTTCTTCTTGCGTAATATCTTGGTCATACTCTTCTACAAATTGATTTAAATACGTTAAATACTGTTTTCTAACTCGGAAAAATTCTCGAATAATATAATGAATAGGCGTTCTTACATGCTCTCCGTCCTCGGCAATCTTTAAAATCCAAGTTTCAAAGGAATCAAAAAATTCTTTTTCACTTTTTATAAATACATCGGCTATGTATAAATGAAATTCATTATTTTGACCTTTTAATACTGAAATGACTTCCGGATGAGTAGATGCATAAACCGATTCTGGGTCATTGTCTTCAAGGCTCTCATACCATTCTTCCGTCAGTTGATCTGCATGTTTTAAGAAAAACATTTGAAGTGCTTCATTTTTATTCAAAACAATTCCCCTTTCCATACGAGCTACTACTATCATTATAATTCAACTTTTTCACCCTTACTAGTTTTATAAAAAGAGAAAAAAGAAAATTATTTTTTTAAATACGTGCAATTTATGATTTTATGCTACATTGAAAATAGCTATAAAAACACAAAGGAGTTTTCAAATGATACGAACGTTAGCTCTTACGAACGATAACAAACTTGTGAAACATATACAATTAGATCAGATTCACGATCCCTCTATTCAGTACTATTGGATTGACTTTAACTGCCCTTCTGAAGAAGAAGCGCTGCTGCTTCAATCATCTTTTCACTTTCATCCGTTAGCGATTGAAGATTGCTTTCATTTTCTGCAGCGTCCAAAACTCGATTATTATGAAGGATACAGTTTTTTTGTCCTTCATTCGTTAAATCGTCAAACGTTAGAAGCTGAAGAAGTTGACCTTTTTATCGGCGAAAATTACATCGTTACTTTTCATTTTCACCCGTCAGCTGCAATTGATAAAGTATGGGAAAAGTTGCTTCATACACCTTCGATTCAAGAAAAAGGGATAAGCTATCTTGCATATTCTGTGATGGATAAAGTGGTAGATGAATATTTCCCCACTGTATATCAGATTGAAGATGAGCTGAATGATATAGAAAACATAGATGCAAAGAAATCCATTTCTGTTTTAATGGAAGATGTATTCAAACTTCGAAGTGATTTGCTAAAAATCAGAAGAACCATTTTGCCCATGCGCGATTTATTGTACCGTGTTATAAATTCTGAACGCTTAGATGTTCATCCTGAACAAAAAAGGTATTTTAAAGATGTCTATGACCACTTATTAAAATTAGCCGATATGATTGAATCAAACCGGGAAATGACGTCTGATATGCGCGATAATTATCTTTCTCTTAATTCAAACCGGATGAATTCAATTATGATGACGCTGACTGTTATTTCATCTATCTTTATTCCCCTTACCTTTATCGTTGGCGTATACGGAATGAATTTTGAAAATATGCCTGAGCTAAAGTGGCACTATGGCTATTTCTTTGTGCTTGGATTCATGGGATTGATAACGCTTGGTTTAATTCTATGGTTCAAGCGAAAAGGCTGGTTTAATGCTGATAAAGAGTAGAAAGATTGAGACATACCGAAATCAATCCAATGTAAAGATGAATAAATTGGATAAGTGAGCTAGTGCTATCAATTTCCGCGGGCGGCCGATGAGTCTCCTCGTCGCTTACGCTCCTGCGGGGTCTCCCCTGTTTCGCTTTTCCTGCAGGAGTCTTCGCCTTGCTCTCCCATCAACCGCTAGAAATCCTAAATACATGAATCCTACGTTCATCCTATCAATGAAAAAATTCGAAAGGTTTCGATTTCTACTAAGAGTATGGATTGATTGTTCGGCTCTTCCTTCAACGAAAATATGTTTGCTTCAACCGCCTTTCTATGTGATGATAACTAGTTATTTCCCGAAAATATTTATAAACTAACGTGCTTGCGTTTCCTTTTTCTGAAAAATTTCATAAGATAGTGAAAATAATGCTCAGAAAGGAGGCTGAAGTAGTGGATATTAAAGGCGAACACTTGCTAATGGATGCGTTCGAATGCGATGAAGTGATATTAAATGATCCCTCACTTTTAAGGCAAATTCTTATTGAAGCTGCACTAGATGCAGAGATGGAAGTTTTGCACTGTTATTTTCACCAGTTTACGCCCCAAGGCATTACAGGTATTCTCGTATTAGCTACCTCTCACTTGTCTATTCATACTTGGCCGGAGGAAAACTACGCTTCATTAGATTTTTATACGTGCGGAGACAAAGAAATAATTGAAATTGGTTATGCGTTGCTGAAGCAATTAGCTTCAAAAAAAGCTGTTGTATATTCAATTTCTCGCGGAATTCAACACGCCGAAACTCTAACAAAAAATCGTCAGCATGCTGCAAGCACTCGTCTTCTCAATCGTGGAGATGACTCAGATCACGTTAGTCTACAGCAGATCTTATCAGGTCAGCATGACATTTTGTTTCATCAGAAAAACAGTATTCAAGATATTCAGCTGATTAAAGCATCTGATATTCGAATGTATTTGGATGAACAGCTGCAATTTAGTTCATTGGATGAACATGCGTACCATGAAGCTCTTGTGCACCCTATCTTTGCAGCTTCCTTAAGTCCTCGCCGCATTCTTATTCTAGGCGGAGGAGATGGTTTAGCTTTGCGAGAAGTTCTTAAATATAAGGAAGTTAAAGAAATAGACCTTGTGGAAATAGATGCTGACGTTGTAAATGCTGCGATAAATGTAGAAGAATTAAAGAAATTAAATCAACACTCGTTTGAAGATTCTCGTGTCACTGTTCATATTCAAGATGCTGTTGACTACCTCTCTTTGAATTCAGCGTGTTATGATATCATCATTATTGACTTTCCTGATCCTACTAACAAAAAAATAAGTGCTCTTTATACAAAAGAATTTTACACACTTCTCCAACGTTCACTATCACACAGAGGCTTAGTCGTATGTCAGTCAAATTCTCCTAGAGACACACCTATCGTTTTTTGGAGCATTAATAAGACGATGAAAGCTTCTCAGTTTTATACGTTGAGCTACCACACCATTATTCCCTCTTTTGGAGATTGGGGTTTTCACATCGGCTCGAAAACATCTTTGTCTGCCCCTATACTCTCTACTGATGTTTCATCTACTACGCTGCCATCAGACTTTACTAAGCTAATGCGTTTTTCTCCTCATTCTCTTTCTAAAAAACAGTTTGCGGTTGTGAACTCTGCTGAGCACTTGGTTCTGCATAAAATATTTAAAAAAGAAGGCTTATACTTGTAAAAAAGAAAGCTTGGCTTATACATTCCTTTTCTTTTGACATACTAAGATAGTCTCGTCATCACTGCGCGTTAGAAAGGATTGTTATGAGAAAAATTTCGGTTTTTGTTATCTTATTGCTAACTGTTATTTTCCCTTCCCCCGCTTTTAGCCAAGTGAAAGTACCTATACTGATTTACCACTCTATTGATTCCTACACAGGCCACGGGGAAAAAGAACTTTATGTGACACCTGAAAATTTTGAGAAACAGCTTCTTTATCTCAAAAAGCAAGGGTATACGCCGCTAACATTTGAAAAATGGCAGGAGCTGAAGCGCGTAAAAAAGCCTATATTTATTACATTTGACGATGGATATAAAAATAATCTTACTATCTTGCCTATTTTTCAAAGAGCAGCCAGCCCTCAGTTTCATCCAGCGGCTACAATTTTTGTGATTTCAGATTTTATTGGCCGTCCCAACCGTTTGTCGCCAGCCGATTTAAAAAAATTTGTTGATTCAGGATTTTTTTCTATTCAGTCTCATACCGCTACCCATCCGGATTTAACTAAGACGAAAAATTTATCCTATGAGCTAGCTGAATCAAAGCTGAAAATTGAATCCATCACGAGCCAGCCCGTTATTGCTGTTGCTTACCCTTACGGAAAGGTCAATAGCCGCGTAGTCGAAGAAACAAAAAAGAATTATACATTTGGGCTTTCAACGATTCCAAAATTTTTTACTGAAAGCGGACAAAAGAATGAAAACTATCTTATTCCTCGTCTGTACGTCACGTATTCTACAACGATTGAGGATTTTGCTAAGCTATTAAAAGAAAACTAAAACCCTTTCCTTAAAAGAAAAGGGTTTTTAGAATTTTGTTATTTCCAGTCCCCGCTCTTGCTGCCATTCAGCATAAAAAACTTCGCTGTATTTTTTAATTTTCTTGATTGCAAGCTGTTTTTTTAACCATTTTTCATCTACGTTTGCTTCTTTCAAATTACCAGGCACTACTTTTCCATCCATGATTAAAGCAATAGGTAAATTAGTTTGAGAATAAGGGATGTTTAAATCATTTTTCGTCGGAGGGCCGAATTCGTGTTTAGGAGCGACGCTCACCTCTCCATTTGTTTCTAAAATGACGTATTCTGCTTCATACAGTGAAAAATACCCTTGCTGTCTCATTAGATGCTGAAGCTGATTCAAGTCCAAGTTGTTTTTCTTAAGCTCTTTATAAAGGATTTTCCCTTTATAAATAATCATTGAAGGTTTTCCTTCAAGAATTCCTCTAAACCCTGTAAAGGTTTGAGATAGCTTTGTCACTGCGTAGATCAGAAGCCCCCAAATCAAAACGCTATAAAGAATTTCAGTTAACTCTACTCCTTTTTCAAGAGCTGCATCCCCTACAATATTTCCCAGGACAAGCGTTGTAATAAAGTCAAACGGAGTGATTTGAGCAAACTGCGTCTTACCTAAAAGCTTCAGCATAATAAATAGCGCTAAAAATCCACATATCAGTTCAATCGCAATATCTTTATACATCGATACCCTTCCTCTATAGCAAGCATGTTATAGTATCAGTTTGTATCATATGTGAGAGTAATAAACCTCCCTTTTCATTTTTCTTTCCTTCGTTTTCCAGCTATAGAACTTTTGATTAAGCTTTTTTCTTACTTGCATAGGTTTCTAACGTTATATATTGATTAAAAATGGATGAGGCTGCCTTTTTTCCTACATATCTAAGGTGCCATGGTTCGTATTTATAACCGGTAACTTGTTCTTCACCTTGAGGATATCGAATAACGAATCCGTATTGATACGCATGTTTTGAAAGCCAATGAGCTTCTAGTGTATCAGCAAAGCAGTCTGTCGCAGCACATATTCCCTTTCCTCCGGTGACATCGATTGCTAGTCCCGTTTCGTGTTCACTCGTTCCTGGGTAGGCGCTATAGGTGCGTGCTTGTTCTTCACCGTCTCGCTTTGCGTAAAATGCAAAAAGCTCTTTTTGCCGCTCGTGAGATCGATAACCAGATACGCCAAGTAAGCTGATCCCCTCTTTTTCCGCGTCTCGAAAAAGTTCTTCAAGAGCTTGTGCCGCAGGCTTTCTAAGCATTCGTTTTTCTATTTTTTCGTTAAAGATAAACGGAACGTCGGCATAGACTAAATCGGAAGGCTGGTAAGATTCAGGAAGCTGATGCTTCTTATTAACTAAAGCCGTAACCGATTCTGGATTGGCTATTACCACTGTTTCGTCTACATTAGATTTCATTAAAGATGAAGAAGCTGATGAGCTTTCTAGTTTTTGAGCCTGTCCATTTTTTGTGAATTCTCCGGCAGACTTTGATGAAGAATTGCTTGTGCCGCACCCTGCTATCATCAGCGCAAAAGCTAAAGAACAAATAAATAAAAAGTATTTCATGATGTCTTACTCCTTTCACATGGCTTTTGATACGCTATAAAAGCCTGTAAAGAAAGAATAAAACATAAATGTTTCTGTCTTTTATTCAGTTGTTTCAAACTTGTAAACACTCTTAAAGAAGTTTAGTATGCGTAAAAAAAAGACTGCCTAAGCAGTCTATTTCAAAAAGATAATATACGTATGAACTTGATTTTGCGTAAAGCTCGATGCAACTAGTTTATTTCCTGATTGACTCCAGGCAAGCTGATCAGCGGCATAGTCTAAATTTACGTTTAAGTGTGTAACATCTCCTGTTAATCCATCTGCTATGAATATCCCTTTATCTCCCTCTTTTTCAGAAATAAAATTATAAGCTAATTTCGAACCGTCGGGAGACCAGCTGACACCAAAAATTTGAGTGGACAGAGCAAGCTGAAAGGCCTCTGATCCTTTTAAATCTGTGATAGACAGCGTTCTCGTTTGGGCATCTTTTTGCTGAACGAGCGCTAATTGCTTTCCATTTGGAGACGGGATAATAGAAACCACATTATCTCGGATTTTTTCAGGGTCCGTCTGTTCGTTATGAAGAAAAAAAAGCTGGTTGTTTACACCAATATAATAAATGCCACCTATCCCTTTAACTGCATCTAAGATTCGATCGTCTCTGTGCAATAGAGGTTCTGCTTTTCCTTTTACATTTGCTTTAGAAAGCTTTCCTTCCATTGTAATAAACATTACTTCTGAATTATTAAGCCACTCTCCGCTTGATGGGTAGAGAAGAACATTCTTGATTTCAACTGTTTTTTTTGTTTGAACGTTCATTATATAACCAAATGTATCTTCGCCTTTTGCAACTTTATAAAAAAGATATTTGCCATTTGGAGAAAGCTTCGCCGCATGTTGAATTTCATTGCTTGGATGCAACACAAAAGTAGACTTGTTTTTTAGATTATAAGTAGCTAAATTCTGCGCATATACCTCTTTGGGACCGAAATCGTGCGACCGAAATTGTTTATTTTCTTGACTAACAATCACTGTGTTTTCATTCAAAAATTGAAACGCTCTTACTCCGTTAATATCTTGAACGTCTTTCACTTCTATTTTTCCATCTTGATTTACGTGGTCCAATACAGTAATTTTCTTGTCTGGTTTTTCAACCGTTTCTCTATGACCTTCTCCTTGGCCGCATGATGCTAAAATAAGAAAAGTGCTTGCGATATATATCATTAATCTATACCGTTTCAATAACGGTTCACTCCTTTTAGCTAACTCAGTTCTCGTTTTTTAAAGGAAACGACACTTTAAAAGTTGTCCATGTAGAGTCAGAATGATGCAGCTTGATAACACCGTTTTGTTTTTCAGTTAAATCTTTGGCTAATGCTAAGCCAAGACCTGTTCCTCCGGATAAACGCGACCGATCTTTATTTACGGTGAAAAATGGTTGGAATAATTTCTCTTCTGCTTCGGGTGGAATTCCTATTCCGGTGTTGGCTACATCTACAATGATAGAATTCTCTAAAGTATAAGATGCTACTTCCACTTTTCCTCCGGGTTCATTATATTTAATAGCATTGTCAATTAAATTAATGAAAATGTGTATTAAGCTTTCGCGATCAGCCCAAACAACCGCTTCTTTTATATTTGTATGAAGAGTCAAATCAAATTTAGCAGCTTTTCCTTTCATACGATCGCATATGTCTTCTAGAAGCCGTTTCAATTCAACTTGCTCTGGTCGCTGCTCGAAATCATATTTCTCAAGTGCTGAAAGCTTTAAGATTTTATCCACCATTTCATGGAGGCGATTCGTTTCTTTACGAATGTTCTGCACACCGTCTTCCATAAGCTGAGGATCATCTCGATACATATCAAGTAAGTCAACATAAGCTTTGATCGATGTTAAAGGCGTCTTAAATTCGTGGCTAATGTTACCGATAAACTGCTTTTGCTGCTGTTCGAGAGACTGCAGTTTCGAAATGGCGAACTCAAGCTTTCTTTTTTCTTTATTCATTTGATCGATGTTTTTTTCAATCGACGTACTCATAAAAAACAAGCCTTGACTGAGCTCTCCGAGTTCATCGCGCCGTTTGAAGGGCACATCAGTTAAATAATGGCCTTTTCGAATCTGCTGTGAAGTTTTTTGAAGCGTAGCGATGAGAGAAGCAATGCGATAAAAATAAGCATAGCCAATTAAAAAAGCTGCTGCCGCTGCAATCGTTCCCCCCATACGAAATAAGTGCCTAATGTCAGCTATAAACTGCTGATTATTTTTTAGGGAATGGTCAAAACGAAGGACTCCAATAAATTGATTCTCGATTGACACAGGTGCAAAGTAAATAAGGGAAGAACCCGAGATTTGATAGGCTATTTTTCCTTTCAAAGCATAGCTAAGCGTATCAGAAACATCCACATCTTTTTGGCCGATGGGAATAGAGCTTCCTGCTTCCTGTCCTTTTTGATTATATAGGACTGTTTGCATTCCGCTTTGTGATGCAATTGAAGATGCAAGGCGCTGTCCTTTTTGCTGAAGAAAGGAATCTGTATTCAGAGACGGGTCACCTGTTACATAACTTTGATGAATCGTTTGCTCCGCTGCTTTGCTTTTTTGAATAAGTTCACTTTCTAGCTGATCACGCTGATTGGTCTCAATTCCTTTTAATACGAGTACGCTCAGTACGGTTACTGTTAAAATAATTAAAAAAGCAAGAACGAGTCCCATCTTAGCTTTTAGGCTGATTTTCATTCATTGGTTCCTGCAGTCGCTTTATATCCAACCCCGTATACCGTTTGAAGCAAATAAGGCTCTGCTTCTCCTACTTTTTTTCGAAGGCGCTGCATGTGAATATCTACCGTACGTGTACCGCCTGCATAATCCATTCCCCAGACAAGATCTAGTAAATCTTCTCGTGTGTACACTCTCTCTAAATTGGCAAGCAATAAAGCAATAAGATCAAACTCCTTTGGTGTAAGCTTAACTAACTCATTATCAACATGTAACGTGCGCTGAATTAAGTTCACTTTCACTTTTCCCACCGTGATTTCTCCCACAGCTTCAGGAGCTTCATTTTTTTCTATTCGCCGAACAAGTGCTTTAGCTCTAGCTACAAGTTCTCTTACATCAAATGGCTTGGTCATGTAATCATCAGCGCCTAACTCTAAACCTAGAACTTTATCGACGATATCATTTTTAACCGTCAACAAGATAATCCCCATTCCTCTTCGATTCTCAAGTTTTCGGCATACTTCATAGCCGGTTAGTTTTGGCATCATCACATCTAATATCATCACGTCAGGTCGAAAGCTTTTTACTTTTTCAAGTGCTTCTTCACCGTCAGATGCTGTGTCTACAATATATCCTTCGCGCTTGAAAGCATAAGATACCGCTGTGGCAATACTTTTTTCATCATCTACTACTAAAATCCTTTTATTCAATGTATCACGTACTTTCATTTGATATTTCTCTTCGTCTATCTTATCAAACAGCTTTAGCAAAAACATCTCCAAGTTGTTTCGAAATTGTAAACAAAAATAAAGAGATTGAGACATAACAAAATCAATTCAATCTAAAGACGCACAAATGAGATAAAAGAGGCTTAGTATGGAGCGCTTTTGACACCGCGGTTGATTTCCGTGCAAGGCTTCGCTTTCCGCGGGCGGCCGCTGAGCCTTCTCGTCGCTTGCGCTCCTGCGGGGTCTCACCTGTTCTGCTTTTCCTGCAGGAGTCTGCGCCTTGCCCTCCAATCAACCGCTTGAGTAAACTAAATAGATGAAATCTACGTTTACATGACCATAAAAAAATCCGAATAAAGTTGATTTTCCTTGAAGAGTCTCGATTCATCGATCCAATTTTCTTTTAGCTAAAATCATGTTGTCTTAGCTTTTTATTAGCGTTATTATTCATTTGTAAAAGGACGGATTTTATGAGTATTCAAATATTGATAAAGAAGCTCTATACGCTGTTCGCTGCTAATAAAACCGATATACCCGTCCGGTCTAATAACATACAGTGCATCTTTTTGAAGCCCTGCTTTCTTCATATAGGGGTTCCAAGAAAACTCATGCAAAGAGAAGCCTTTTTCTCTCATGCTCTTTTTTAGCTTCTGTGCTGCTGTTCCATAGACGTGTATTTGCCAGTTTAAGGACTGTAAAGATTCAAAATTCCCTTCCACATAAGGTAACCGATCACCACTTTGCACATTTGTCCCTTGTCCGCTGCTTAGGTTACTATTTCGATATTTAATGCGGATTTGAGATAAAATTGTAAATGCTTTGTGACGGAGATAAGGAAAGCGAAATAAAAAGGACAGTACAGGCGGAAAGATATGCTTTCTAAAAAATTGACTCGTTTTATCTCTTGCCACCATTCGCTTAAAAGCGCGATCAGTTGTATTTACAAGCAGCTCTGCAAAAGGTAACCTTTCTTCTTCGTATGTATCTAATATGGAAAGTGCCGCTTTGTGTTGAAGGACAGCTGCTAATTTCCATGAAAGGTTGATTGCATCTCCAATTCCTGTGTTCATTCCTTGGCCGCCTGCAGGACTATGAATATGGGCTGCATCTCCACTTAGAAAAATACGCCCTTGTCGGAAACGACTTGCTACTCTGTGATGGATATTGTATGTTGAGAACCAATTTATATTTTCAATCTCAGCACCAAATGTTTGTTGAAGAAAAGTTTGAATATTTTCAGCTTTTATATCGTTTTGATCCAAAAGAGCTGAAGGAATAATGCCGATCATTCGATACGTTCCTTTACTTCTAACAGGCATACAAATCAAAAATTCTTCATTGCTAAATGAAATACTGATTTTTTGATTCTTCATCACTTCACCAGAGCCGTGAACATCCATCACATAAAAATGCTGTTTATATTTTTCTCCTTTAAACTCTATATTCATTTGTTTACGAACTGTACTGTGTGCTCCGTCACATCCACAAATATACTTAAAATAAGCGGTTTCCTCTTGCTGGGCTTTTAATAAAGTTTTTATCCCTTCTCCGTGTTCAGCTAGAGATAGTAACTCCGTCTTCCATTCTACTTCAATCCCAAGATTTTTTAATTTTTCAAGCAGAAACCGCTCGTGGTCGTCCTGTGGAAATGTAAGAACAAAAGGAAAAGGACTTAATCCTTCTCCTAAAGATCCTAGATGAACTTTTGCTTTTATTTTATTCTTTACTCGGACGTATACATCTTCCATCTTAATCCCGCGGTCTATGACTTCATCTGCAAAACCGAACTGCTGATAAAATTCAAGGGTTCGCGGTAAAATAGCCATTGCCCGGGAGGCTTGCCCAGGCCCTTCGTTTCTATCAATAATTCGAAAAGGAATGGTATGTCTGGCTAAATTATAGGCCATCACAAGGCCAGTAGGTCCGGCACCAACGATTAGGATTTGTGGCTTCATCATTATCTCTCCTTCTCATTCAGTTGCAGTATTTTTTATATTGAGCGAGACTTCTCTTTTTTCACAGAAGATGCAGGTAAAGCAGAAGCAAACAGAGCACACAAACTTATTAAAGAGATAAGAGCTAGAGCAGATACAGAAGAATTCCATGTCAGATGTTCTCCAAAGAAAAATAATTCTCTTACGCCATCTACCATAAATCTCATTGGCAGCCATGGATAAATCCACTCTCTATAAAAATCAGGCATAATTTCTGGGGCCATTGAAAGCAAAGGTGCGCCAAAAAATAGAATAATAACGAAAATTGGAAGTCCCTTTAGTCCTAGCCATGAAAGTACGGCTGATATCAAGGTGAAAAAACTGAAGTAAGCAATAGCTAAGAATAGTGCTGTATCCAAAAATGAAGGAACGCTTATTCCAACTACTTCAGCTAGCCACGCTAGCCCGAAACCTGCAGCTAAAGCAAGTGTAGCACCAATGATTACGAACCCTACTTGGTTAACAATTTTCTCTTTGCGAGAAGAAAACGTGATTTTGTGGATGCTGAGGAAGACAACTGCTGCCCCTGCTATGCTTGCCATCCACAGCGGCTGAAATAATGAAACGGGGGCATTTCCGTTGACACTATGAGTCCCTGTTTTATTGACGTTTATCACTGTCTTTTGAATCGGTGCAGCGAGTGCTAATGCTTGGTTTGCACTTAGTTGCGTTCCGCTTTGTTCAAATCTTTTCACTAGCTGCAAGCGCATATTTTCATTCATCTGATCAACTGCTCCGTTTAGCACCTGACTGGCTAGTGTTGAAGCAGCTGTATTCATTCCTTGATTCACTAACAATCTAATAGCAGGTGCCTCAGGCTGAGCCGTCTGAAGAGTCGCCTGTTTTTTGGTGAAATCTTTTGGAATGATAAGCGCTCCGTAGTATTTTTGATTATTTAACCCTGTTTCAACTTCTTTAGTAGTTGATACAAAAATCCATTTAACCGAAGCCTGTTCAGCGCTTGAACTCTTCATATTTTGTTTTATATGATCTCCTATATTTACCTTACCCTTTGCTGGAACTGTCATTCCTTCGTCGGCATTTACAAATGCGATTGGCAAATTCTTAGGTGCTTGGCTTACTGAAGGAATTAACGTTAGGGTAAAAATGAAAATAACTGCTACCACTATAATTGGTGAAAGATATATAAGCTTTTGGTTACTTAATTTCATATAGATATCCCCTTCTTTAAGCATATACACGTTGATGGAAAGATAATGTACATGCTGTTGATTAGTGATCACTATGTAAATTATAATAAATTTACCTGCATTCTCAATATGCAATAATCATGGGAATGTCGCTTACTTAACACAAAACACATAACTGTTCATTATTAAAGAAAAAAGTAGGTGTTTAAAAACTGTGGGGAATTCAAAAACAGATCGTAGAATTATTCGAACGAAGAAATTTATCCGAGATGCTTTAACAGAATTAATGGAAGAGAAAGGATTTGAAGGCGTAACGGTCAGAGATCTGACGAAAAAAGCCGATATTAATCGAGGAACTTTTTATTTACACTACCAAGACAAATACGATTTGCTTGAAAAAAGTGAAAATGAAGTCATTCAAGAAATAAAAGAATTTATCAAAAAAGCAAATCCAAATGAGATTGTATCTGCTAATTTGAAAGAACAGCCTTTGCCGTTTATTATTGCGCTTTTTGAATATATTCAAGAGAATGCGCGTTTTATGCAGGTTATGCTCGGTCCAAAAGGCAACCCTGGCTTTCATCTTAAAATTAAAGAAGTTATGAAAACCAATATGCTGGAAAAATTAGAGCTCATGGATAATAAAACGCCTCCGCTTGTTCCACTTGAACATTTAATGTCTTATGTAACGTCAGCGCATCTTGGCGTCATTCAGCACTGGCTAGAACAAGATATGAAGCAGTCACCTAGAGAAATGGCTCTGACACTCGCTAGCATGACTTTTTTGGGTCCTGCTTATGTTGCAGGCATTAAGCGAACATAAAAGAACCTGCTATTCTCTCGGAGAATAGCAGGTTCTTTTTATTAACCTTCTAGTAATAAAGATTCTGGATCTTCTAATAGTTCTTTAACAGTAGCTAGGAAGCTTACGGCTTCTTTGCCGTCAACGATACGGTGATCGTAAGAAAGTGCAATGTACATCATCGGACGATTTTCGATACGCTCTTCATCAATTGCTACCGGACGAAGCTGAACTTTGTGCATTCCTAAAATACCAACTTGAGGCCCGTTTAAAATTGGTGTAGACATTAATGAACCGAATACACCGCCGTTTGTAATTGTGAACGTTCCACCTTGTAAATCTTTTAATGCTAATTTGTTGTCGCGCGCTTTTTTCGCTAAATCAACGATAGATCCTTCGATACCAGCGAATGTTTTACGGTCAGCATCACGTACAACTGGAACAACAAGACCGTCTGGAGCTGACACAGCAATACCAATATCGTAGAATTTTTTAATTAATAACTCGTTGCCTTGAATTTCAGCATTTAATAATGGGTATTTTTTAAGTGCTGCTACTACTGCTTTTGTGAAGAATGACATAAAGCCAAGTCTTACGTCGTGCTGTTCAAAGAATTTGTCTTTGCGTCGTTTGCGAAGAGCCATAACAGCCGTCATGTCTACTTCGTTAAACGTTGTCAACATAGCCGCTGTTTGCTGAACTTCAACGAGACGTTTGGCAATTGTTTGACGACGACGTGACATACGTTCGCGTTCAACAGGTTTGTCGCTATTTTCACTTGCCGCTGGAGACGGAGATACCGGGTTAGCTGGCTTACTTGCTTGTGCCTGCTGTTTTTGCTCATTTGATTTTTGATCTGCATATGAATCAATATCATGTTTACGCACACGGCCAAGAGGATCAGTAGTTGGTACTTGATCTAGCTTGATTCCGCGT
Source organism: Priestia sp. D51 (assembly GCF_053345675.1). Lineage (NCBI taxonomy): Bacteria > Bacillati > Bacillota > Bacilli > Caryophanales > Bacillaceae > Priestia > Priestia sp. D51. Next base: position 443,838 of record NZ_JBLTIR010000002.1, read on the forward strand.
TCTCTTGCTGCTTTGCGAGCTGCAGGAGAAGCAATCAGCCATTGTTTTTGATTTCCTTGTTGAGGCGCTTCAGCTGCTGGCGCTACTTCTTCAACTGTTTTTTGCTGAGCTGGAGCAGCTTCTTGTTTTGATGCTTCTTCTGCTGGTTTTTCTTCAGCTTTTGGTGCTGCTGGTGCTGAAGCTCCTTCTTTCGCTTCAAGACGTGCAATTGTTTCACCAACTTGTACTGTGTCGCCTTCGCCAGCAAGAAGTTCTGTTAGCACACCAGAGTCTTCAGCTGTAATTTCAACGTTAACTTTATCTGTTTCAAGTTCAACGATATAATCGCCTTTTTCAACGAAATCTCCTACTTGTTTTAGCCACTGTGCAACTGTTCCTTCAGAAATTGATTCTGCTAATTCCGGTACTTTAATCTCTCCCATGGTTCATTCCCCTTCCTTATCGTGTAACAACGTCGTTAGCAATTTCATTTTTAGTTAATGCATCTTGTAAAATACGTTCTTGTTCTTGTCTGTGAACTGTTGGATCTCCTTCAGCTGGACTTGAGCGTCTTGTGCGGCCGATGTAGTCAACAGTAGCTCCTTCTGGTGCTACTTCACGCAGTCGATCTTCTACATAGTTCCATGCGCCCATGTTTTCAGGCTCTTCTTGTAACCAGACAATCTCTTTTAAATTTTTATAGCGAGCAAAGATTTCAGCAATTACGCGTCTTGGGAACGGATAAATTTGTTCTAGACGAAGAACGTGTAGCCAATCTTTATCATCTTCTGCTTTGTTTAAGCGTTCCGTTAACTCACTGCTGATTTTTCCGCTGCACAGAACGATTCGTTCAACTGCATCTTCTTTTTTGCCTAATCCAGGCTGTTCTACTACTAAGCGGAAAGAGCCTTTTGTAAACTCTTCAAGGTTTGACACACTAAAAGCATTACGAAGCAAACTTTTTGGTGTCATAACTACTAGCGGTCTTACTTCTTCGCGCTGTAAAATGGCAGCTTGTCGTCGAAGTAAGTGGAAATATTGCGCAGCGCTTGTTACGTTTGCGATTGTCCAGTTGTTTTCTCCAGCTAGCTGTAAATAACGTTCTAGACGAGCGCTTGAGTGTTCTGGCCCTTGACCTTCATGGCCATGTGGCAGCAATAAGACCATTCCAGATTTTTGTCCCCACTTAGCACGACCTGCTGCAATAAACTGGTCAATAATAACTTGACCTGCATTGGCAAAATCACCGAATTGTGCTTCCCAAAGAACAAGCGTTTCAGGAGCAAATACATTATAGCCGTATTCAAATCCAAGCACTGAACCTTCAGATAATGGACTGTTACGAATATCAAAGGAAGCGCTTACGTTCTTCATTGCGTGTAGTGGTGAGTAAACATCCCCTGTCTTATGATCATGAAGAACAAGATGTCTATGTGCAAACGTACCACGTTCAGAATCTTGGCCTGTAATACGAATTGGCGTGCCGTCTCTTAAAATCGTAGCAAATGCAAATGCCTCACCCAATGACCAATCCACGCTTTCATTTTCTTCAAACGCTTTGGCACGTTTAGATAAGATACGATCAAGTTTTGGAAATACGTTAAATCCTTCAGGGTATTTCACTAGCTCTTGATTCACTTCAAACAGCTCTTCTTTTGTAACAGATGTATCAATATCTGAAATTCCTTTGAAGACTGCTTGTGGCATTTCCATAATTCTATGTTGTTTTTCAGCTTTTGGCGGTACTTTCTCATAAGCTGCTTTTAACTTCGCTTGTAACTCTTCATTAATTTGATCTGCTTGACCGCTTTGAATAACGTTTTGTTCTTCGAGCTGCTTTGCATACATAGCACGAACGGTTGGACGTTTTGTCACAATTTCATACATCTTCGGCTGCGTTACAGACGGTTCATCCATTTCATTGTGGCCAAATCGACGGTATCCAATTAAATCAATCAAGAAATCTTTGTTAAAACGTCTGCGATACTCATAAGCAAAATAAGCAGCCGCTAAACAGGCTTCCGGATCATCCGCGTTTACGTGAACAATTGGAATTTCAAACCCTTTTGCTAAGTCACTTGCATATTTTGTTGAACGAGAATCGACGCTTTCTGTTGTAAATCCAATCATGTTGTTAGCAATAATGTGGATTGTTCCACCTGTTTGATAACCAGTCAATTGATTTAAGTTCAGCGTTTCTTGTACAATACCTTCACCAGGGAACGCAGCATCTCCGTGAATTAAAATCGCGAACGATTTTTTTACATCTTGTTTCGGGTATCCATTCACATCACGCTCATCTTGAGCCGCTCTTGTAAACCCTTCCACAACCGGATTAACAAACTCCAAGTGACTAGGGTTACTAGCCAATGTCAAACGAGCTCGAACTGTGTTCTCTGCTTTAATTTGTTTGTCGGCACCCAGGTGATATTTTACGTCTCCCGTCCAGCCATAGTTGATACCGATTGAACCTTCTGAAGGAACTAATTCCTTGTTAGGCGCATGCTGGAATTCCGCAAAAATCATTTCATACGGCTTGCCTAATACGTGTGCTAATACATTTAAACGTCCACGGTGAGCCATACCGATATTAACCGTTTTTGGGCTTGTTTCCACTGAGCGTGCAATCAGTTCATCTACAAGTGGAATTAGCATATCTACGCCTTCAATAGAAAAGCGTTTTTGTCCGACAAATGTACGGTGTAAAAATTGTTCAAAGCCTTCTACTTCTGTTAAACGCTTTAATACAGAAGTTCTTTTCTCATTTGAAAGAGGTTGGAAAATAGCACCTGACTCGACCATATCAGTCAGCCACTTATTCTCTTCCATGTTATGTACGTGATGGAATTCAAACGCAATGGTTTTTGTGTAGACATCTGTTAAATAGTTAATTGCGTCTAAACCATTTTTGACGTGTGATGGCGCATTCGTACATAAAATATCAACCGGAATTGATTTTAAATCTTCTTGCGTTAAATTGTAATCTTCCAAGTGAAGCAAGACAGGATCTTTCTTCTCGCTTTCAAGAGGCTTAATTGACGCGTATAGATGACCATAAGCACGGATGTTTTCCGCTAGCTTAATAGCCGATGCAATTTTAGATGTGTTAGCTGAAGGTGCAGCCTGTGCGTATTCAGCTTGCTGAACCTGCTCACTTTCGTTTAATGGAGGAGCACCCCAATAATCAAATAATTCTTTTAAGTCTGGATCTACTAGATCTGACTGCTCTTCGTATAACTCATACTGTTCTAATACATAGCCATAGTTCGGACCCAAAAATCCTTGCCAAGGCTCCCCTCTATTCGACGTTTCGTTACCCATGATAAAACCCCCAACGAGTTATAATAATTGTCGTACTCAACAATCTTTCCATTTTGAATGTCGATTACCTTATCGTCTGACATCTTTACAACGAGTGATAAATCTCACTGCGTGTGTATCTGATATCTGCTTATATTTTACCACTCTTTTACTCGTCAATCAAAATGAAATCGCTATATTTCTTTAATTTTTTTTACTTTTTTAATAGTCTTACTACTTTTTGAAAGCGTTTTATAAGTAAAGCTGATTAAAGGTCGAATCAGGTGTTAATTAATTGTTATTGACCTAGCTTTTGGCAAAATTAAATTGCTTGAAATATATTTTATGACTATTTAAAAAAAGAAGCAGTGTTTTGCTTCTTTTTTTAAAACTCATCTACGATTTTTTCAACGTCTTTAAAATAACCATCATCTACTTCTGTAAGCTTGCTGCTTTTCGCCGCTTCGAGTAAATGAGTGAACCAAGTTAGTTCTACTTTCAAATGCATAATCGTGCGCATAATGATCGACAGATTTGCAATGGAATGATCCACCTTTTTAACTTGGTACAAATTTTGCATTTTTTCTAAATAAGCTGCCGTTTCCTCAATCTTTTTTTCTAAAGCAGAAGCCACTTTTTTTTGATCCACGTAAGAAGTAAATGAAAGAGCAGCATAAACAGGTCTATGCATATGCTCTTTTTTTAACAGCTGTTCAAAATAAAGGCGTTCAAATTCTTCTCTTCCTGCATCCGTGATAGAATAAACGGTCTTTTCAGGTCTGTTCGTCTCTCGAATCACATCGACTACTTTCACCAGCTGATCTTTTTCGAGCGTATCAAAAGCGTAATATAAAGAACCGCTTGCAAGTTTAATATAGTGCTTCATTTGTCTTTCATTAATGGTTTGCTGAATTTCATAAGGGTGCTTATTTCCTTCCATTAATAAGCCCAGTATGACTAATTTAACACTCATAACACCTTTCACCTCTTGATATGCATCTTATTTAGTAAAAAAAGCACGAATAAATTCGTGCCTTTTCTATTTTTGAGCTGCCGGTTCCTTAGCTTCTACCCGCTTTTTAGGGGGAACTTCCACTCGTTCATTTCCCATTAAAAAGACAGTAATAATAGCTACTGCAATTGGAATAAGAGCAAGCATAAATGCATACGTGATCGATGTAGACATAGCATCAACAATCTTATCTAATATTTGAGGCGGAATGCTCTTTCGGGCACTTGATTGAAAAACTGCACTCGGATCTCCTATTTGAGAAAATGCTCCTTGTGATCCATTTCCCATACCTTGAAAATTGCGCTGCAGCTCATTTGTAAATGTATTGCTTTGAATCGTTCCAAAAATCGTAACTCCCAGCGTCATTCCTAAAGAACGAGCAAATGAGTTTGTTGAGTTGGCAGAACCTCTAAACTGTGGATCTAGCTTATGAGTTGACGACGTTGGTAAAAGAGAAAAGCTAAATCCTACGCCAAATCCAGTCAAAATCATAAATACCGTGAGCATCCAACGAGGTGTATCAGGTTCCATTGTTCCTAACAAGAACATTCCTACTGCAAATGAAAAAACGGACATAATCATCAAGTTTCGGAAGCTTGTTTTTGTGAGAAAAATCCCGCCGATCGCACTTCCTGCTACTGAGCCTAACATCATCGGAGTTAAAATTAAACCTGCATTTGTAGCAGAACCTCCGTAGACAGCTTGAACGAAAATAGGAATAAATACCGTTAAAATAATAAACGTTGCTCCGTATAAGAAAGCGAGAATTTGTGATGTTGCAAATAAACGGCGCTTGAACATCCAAAATGAAATAATCGGCTCTTGCGCGCGCTTTTCCACAAAAAAGAAGAGTGACAGCGCCACAGCAAAGATAGCAAAAAGAGATAAAATTTGCGGAGAAGACCACTCATACTCTTTTCCTCCAAGTTCAAGAGCAAACATTAAACTTACTACTGAAATGACAAGAGTGGCTGCACCAGCCCAGTCAATTTTTTGCTTTTTATGACTTTTTGACTCTTTATAAAAGCGCATAATAAAAAATAACGATAAAAGTCCAATTGGCACGTTCACGTAAAACACCCAGTGCCAGCTGATGTATTCCGTAATGTAAGCACCGAGAAGTGGACCAAATACGCTTGCTGAGCCAAAAACGGCACCTAATAATCCCGTCATTTTCCCGCGTTTTTCAGGAGGGAAAATATCAAATACGATGGTAAAAGCAATCGGAAGAAGCGCTCCTCCTCCAATTCCTTGAATCGCTCGGTAAATACTTAGCTGCACAATGCTTTGTGCTAAACCACACAACGCGGATCCAAGTAAGAATACGGTTAACCCAAAAATAAAAAACCGTTTACGGCCGTACATATCAGATAGTTTACCAAATATCGGCATACCTGCCATCACGGCAACCATATAAGCGGACGTAACCCAAACAAACTTATCTAATCCGCCTAGATCAGAAATGATTTTCCCCATAGCCGTCGCTACGATGGTATTATCCATGGCTGACATAAAAATACCGAGCAGCAATCCTGCTACGATAAAACGAATATGTTTTTCTGATGAAACCATTTCAGTTCCTCCTTTCGCGTCATCTTTTTGATGAACAGAAATGATAGCTACTTAAATTATTATATTCAAATTTGAGTATTTTACAATCTTAAATGTGCTATTTTTAGAAATAAACATAACAAAAGCGTAATGGATTCATTACGCTTTTACTGTGAACTGAGGTTCTAATTCGATCTCTACATTTCCTTGAATGGCTCTTGAAATCATACAGGACGTTTCTGCTTTTTTTATAAGTCGATTGATTTTCTCTTCTTGGGCCGCGAATTCAGGTGTGACGATCACGTGAGGTTTATGAATGATTTTTTCGTACGTAAACACACCATTCATTACGTCCACGATAGCTTCTGATTCCATCGTTAAAGCCTCCTGATGGATTCCACTTCTTTCTAGCATCGCTGCAAGCGTGATAATGTAGCAGGTGGCTGCTGCTCCTAGCAGCATTTCATCTGGATTTGTCCCGGCTCCTGGCCCGTCCATTTCTGGTGGAATAGAAATGTTTGTTTTTAATTGCCCTGCTTCAATTGTTCCCACTTCATTTCGGCCTCCTGGCCAATTTGCTTGCAAATGAAAGTGATGTTTTGCCATAGTGTATCCTTCTTTCTTCTATATAATGATGTATACTTAGCGTACCTTTTTTGCTCATAAAATAAAAATGTTCTGCTTGTAACAGCAAAAAGACTGCTAAACGTGCAGTCTTTGTTGTTCTCTAACTTAAAGGTACTTTCTTTTCGCTTTCAACGACAGTTTTGATTAATGAAGGCAGCCAGTCCTGCAGGTTCGTAAATGAATATCCCCAAAAGCTAGCTTTTTCATTGCTCATCGTCCAAGAATGATCTACTCCGTACGGAGAACTATTTTCATCCGTTAAACGAGAGGTTGTTCTTGCTGTTTTATCCGCTGCTTGTTCAATATATGAAAATAAATTTTTGAGTGAAATGGTACCATTTGAACAAGCGTTAATCGGCCCTTTTAGCTTCTGTTCTGCACACCAAACTAAAAATTCACCTGCTTCTTCCTGTGAAATGAAGTTCATTTCTGCTTCAATAGCCGGTACACCAATTTCTTCTCCATGCATAATTTTTTCTATGTGAAAACGCAAGCGGTCCGTATAATCATCTTTTCCCATGACAATTGGAAAACGGACAGCTGTTACCGAAAACGGTGCTTTTTGAAAGAATACTGCCTCGGCTTGGCGTTTTCCTTCTTGATAGGAAATATTTTCACGGCGTGTATATGAAATAGGATACTTGTATGGATCAAAATCTTCTTCATAACACGTTTTTTCTAAAGAACCATATACTGAAAGAGTCGAGGTAAGTACATAGTGACTCGTACTATGACGAAAAGCTTCAACAGCAACAGCTGCGCCGTGTGAAGAATAGCATATTTGATCGAAGATAACATCCCATTTTCTTCCTCTTGTTGTTTCGATTACAGAATCTTTTTCTACACGATCAAGAAAAATTCGCTCAACTCGGTCGCCGAAATCATCCGGTGTTTTACCTCGCGTTGCTAACGTAACCTGTACTCCTTTAGAAAGCAATGTCTGAACTAAATTTTTTCCGAAAAAACGCGTTCCACCTAACACAAGTGCTGTTTTCATCTTTTTCTCCACCTTTCATATTTGATATGGGTGACCATACCATTATTATCCAACTTTTTCATCCATAAAGCTATGAATCTTTCCGCTTATTTTTTTGTACTTCCACCTATTTTTTCGCCACTGCCGTGTTAAGATGTACATATCTAACCAAAAGGAGCGACAGCGATGAATCCTTCTCCACTTCCCCTTAACGAACGTCTTGTTATTCTTGATATTATTCGGGGCATTGCTTTGCTGGGCATTTTTTTAGTGAATATACCGGCTTTTACTTCTCCGATATTTATTTTTCAGCTGTACAATGTTTCTTATAAGTATGAAGGAATAGATGCTTATATTGATTTATTCTTGCAGCTGTTTGTCCAAGGGAAGTTTTTTACCATCTTTTCTTTTTTGTTTGGACTTGGATGCGGAATTTTTTTGCATAGAGCTGAAGAAAAGCAGTACTTTGCCGCTGCTTTATGGTCAAGAAGAATGGCTGCTTTGCTATTAATCGGGCTTTTTCATCTTGTCTTTTTCTGGTATGGAGACATTTTGCATGTGTATGCTATTGGCGGTCTTTTATTATTCTTTTTTTACAATCGAAAAGCTAAGACGATTTTGCTGTGGGCAATAGGCTTGCTATGCTTTTTTTATCTTTTGGCTTGTATGCAGTTTTTTACTCCAGCACACGTCTTGCAGGAGGCTCAGTGGGAGTATAAAGCTTTACATGAACATGTCTTAACCCAATATTTATCCACCTACAGGCAAGCAGACTATTTATCTTGGCTGTTTTATCGTTTGAATGTTGAAGTGGTGCCTATGCTATTAAATCTACCGTTTTCTATCTTTCCCGTATTTTCTATGTTGTTATTTGGCTTATATACGGCTAAAAAAGGATTGGTACATAATATCGAACAAAATCGTTCTTTTTTCAAGAAAATTCAGTCAATAACAGGCGCAGCAGGTTTCACTTTAACTATTATTCTGGCCATGCTAAAAACAGAGATTTTAAGATACGAACTCTATCAGCAGGCGGCCATTCACCTTTTTACAAGTTTGAGCGGCATTTTTCTATGTTTTTTTTATCTTACCACCTTACTGTTATTCCTGCAATTTTCTCCTTACGCTTCAATGCTGGGTCTTTTTAAGTATAGTGGAACAATGGCATTAACAACTTACCTTAGCCAAACTTTAATTTGCCTGTGGATGGTTCGAGTCTTTGGTTTATACGGAACTCTTACCTTAACGGAAAGCACGGTTATTTGTCTCATCATCTATACACTCCAGCTTTTTCTTAATAAGTGGTGGCTTTATTATTTCTATTACGGTCCGTGTGAATGGTTATGGCGGAGCTTTACATACCGATCTCTCCCGCCTCTCAGGCGGAATAGAAAAGCTTCAGCTTAACAGCAAATCGGCCTTCAAGGTTGAAAGCCGATTTGTCTCCTTTACTGCAAAGGCGGTATAGTTATTCGTTTAATTCCATTTGTCTCAAACTCTCGTATATAATCCATTTCTCGATGAAAAATTTGCATAAAAACTTCATTTTTTATTTCTTTAGTGGGTCCTATTTGCTCTATCACATCTCGTTTAGCCATGCGATAGGCTAGCGCTTCCCAAAACACTTCGTTATCGTATTCTCCAATAATATCTTGAAGAGAATCTTCATGTTCTTCTGTAAACATAACCTCACTGTTTAGCGTGTGAAAAGGTCCTTTTTCAAGGAAAGGCTCTGCATGTGAAAACATTTGTTTTTCTACATCCGTATATTCCTGTGCATGCTCATCTTCCACTCCAGAACATGCTGTGACCATCCAGTTACCTAAATAAATTAAATCAAGCAGTTGAAAAAAGTGCGTTTCAGATAGTTGAAGTTCAATATCGTTTTTTACAGGAGCTTTTGACATAAGCGCGGATCTCTCCTTTAATTTTGAGGGTAGTTGCTACTAAATAAAATAGCTAAAAGGGTTAATATGCAGGCTAGCAGGAAAACTGAAGAAATGGCTTCACCTCTTTTCTGTAGTGTAAAAATAGAGGTACTGACATCCAAAGAAGTGAATACGAAGGGTGTAAACTTATCATAATCGAAATAAAGACAAGATACAAGACTTTTTTACTGAATTTTCTGACTGTTTTCGTCATAAATACCTATTTTTTGTTTATACTAGAAAGATTCGAACATTGCGTGCGGTGCTGCCCAAAATAAAAAAGCGCTGAATCAGGCGCTTTAACGGTGTAAAAAAATAGATAAACCAATAAAAAAAGCAGCTAAAATAAAATCAAAAATCCATTGCCACTTCTCACGTTTTAACAATACGTGCTCTACCCCTGATAACAGCGAACTTATACTAACCAAAACAAAAATAAAGCTTAATTGGTTAAACGAAAATTTAGTGACAAAATTTGATACAAGTATGACTGCTACGGTGATGAACAGTGCCATTTGACTTATAAGTACCCATTTAATTCTCTGTTTATATCCGTCTTTTAAAGCTTGTAATAAATCGTTGCTGATCACTCTCGCTAAACCCCTTTTGTATTCCTATCGTCAAAAGTAAGAACGCAGCAAAAAACGCTTATCTGCATCTTAACTACTTAGCAAAACTAGCTATTAAATCGAAACATAAATATCAACTTGACTGCACTCAGGATCAATACAGCGTTCATCATATAATTCAAAGTCTATTTTATAGGCACGATGATTTTTTTTAGCCCACTCGCGAATATAAGCCCAAGCCTCTACTACTACCTGTCTAGCTGGCCCAACAGCTGTTGTAAACACCATATATTCACCTTCTGGGATGATGAACTCTCTCATATCATCTTTGAGTTCGCCGCCAGGTAAAACTTCATATCCTAGAGCAAATGTAAAATCCATTTTTTGATTATATTCAAATTCTGTATAAAGAGCAAATGTATTACCATTTACTTTATTGGCGATTTTATTAGCTAACTGTTGTTTATAAAAAGTCTGCCAGTGCTCAGGAATAAGACCTGTGCCCGTTTCTTCCACAGGTTCATCTGTTCGAATAGGCACTCCTACAACAGTAAATTCATTTACCTTGACTACTTTTTGACTTACGACTAAGTCAGTCAACATATTGAGCCCCCTTAATTCTTCTTTTTCTGTAGTTACAATGAGGGAAATACTTCTTAATATGCATTTTATTTGTATTCAAAGAAAACGTCAACCTTTTATGCAAATCCCTTAACGAAGGGGCTGAAGATCATTCTTCTAAACTATAAAAAAAACGATTCTATTTTCTTTGTACACATCATACGTATAAGATACCCCTAATTTACAATAGAGTGAGGTAAAAAAATGAAGATCATTGAACTTGCCGAATTCATTAAAACAAGTAAAAAAACAACTAAACTTGCTCTCTCCTCTTCTACAGTACAGTATACATTAGAAACAGATGATTTGAAAATTGAATTAAAAACAGGCGGCACGAATAAGCGAATCGTGTTTTTTCGCATCTTCTTAAAAGGAACGTACAAGGATTGGATTTGTTATCACCGGAACGAACATCATATTTACGAATTGTATCAAAATATTCCTTTATCTCCTAGAATGCAAAAGCAGCTTTTGTATGCTATTGCATCATAAAAGAGCTGGCTTAGTTAGCCAGCTCTTTTATCGGTATATCTTTTGTTTTATATATACTAAGCACAATGCCAATGAACACCGCATTTGCAATTGTGGGACCCATACCATAACTTATAAATGGCAACCATACACCCATAATTGGGAGGAGATTAAACGACATACCTAAATTATAAAGCAACTGAAATGCATACACGCTTACGCTTCCGGAAACAAGCATTTTTCCAAACGGACCGCGAATCTGTTTAATTAACAGTATCATTTTTACTAATAAAGCACTCAACACTAGCATAATAAAAATTGAAATTCCCCAGCCGTAGGCATAGGTCAAACCTGCATATACAAATTCTGTGTCGATTCCACCTATTCGGTATCCCTCTGATGGATTAGCTTGAGGAAGCCACTCAGCCTGATGGAACAGGCGAGAAAGATGTACAGGGACGTAGCCTGCCCCTGCTGGATCTTTCCCTGGATGCAACACAATTGATAGACGACTTAAGTAATAAGAGCTTCCTGAAAGGAGCAGCATAACGGCTATAATTATAAACAGTGTGAGTAGAAACAACAAAGTGATCTTTTTAGCATGTTTACGAGCACTAAATATAAACATAGAAGCGATCATGATGATGTACATCATCACATTAGGAATACTAGTTAAACGCCCGTATAAGACTATGGTTAAAATAAATAGTACTGCTATAATGGGAACGTTACATGACCTACGTTGTAAAATATATCCCCAACCTATTAAATAAAATATTAAAATGAAATTTAAATCTAGGCTAAAAAAAGATAGGTTTACTACGGTTGTACCTTGAACGTTTGGTTGAATCCTTTCTGGCAATATATGCAGATTAAATACTACAAGGAGGAGTGTAGGAGCTATAAATGCTACCCACCCCCACTCTCTCCACTTGCGGTAGTTTTGAAAAGCACATACTGCTGTCAGGGCTAGTCCAATTAATGCAGTAATAAGTTTGGTTTCCATTGATATAGATGAACCTAGCTTAATTGTCAACATTCCTAAGCCTAACGCTGCAACAAATAATGAAACTAAGATCCAATCAATCTTTGTGCGGTATAGCTTTTGAAAGCGTCTGCTTAGTTCCGCTGAACTGCCCATTTGTTCAACAGCTTTTTTTTCAGCTTCCTCTTGAGAAACACCGCGCTGAATAGATTCTCGTTCTAAGTTTTTAATATGGGCATCAAGCTCTTGATGCACTGCTTCTTTTGCTTCTTTATGTTTTATTTCTTGAGTAATTGACTGTAAAAATTCTTCTTTTTTCATTGTCCTCCTCCTAATAACCCTTGAAGGACAAAAGCTGATCGTTGACTTCCATTTTCTAAGCTTTTCATTACCTTTTTACCTTTACTATTCAGCTGATAGTATTTCTTCTGATCTTCTTTCCAGCGGCTTGTTACGTATGATTTTTGCTCAAGCTGATGCAGCAGAATGTACACAAACCCTTCTTGTTCATCAAACTCTTGAATTCCTCTACTCCGTAATTTTTGAACAAGTTCTATTCCATTTTTTTCAACTGACAGAAGCTGTAGCGCTGGCAGTAAAATGTTTTCTTGTTTTATTTGTCGCTTAATAGCTTGCTTGTGCTTGTCAGTAAACTGCAGGTTTTGGAATACAGATTGCTTCATTGAGCCTTTTAGATGACGTAATCTTTCATCCATATTAGCCCTCCTCTATCATTTGTTTTAACAATTCTTTTCCGCGCCGTAATCGTGTTTTAATCGTATTAGAATTAATAGATAAAAGCTCAGCTATTTCTTTAATTGTGTATTCTTCGAAATAATGTAGATAAATGAGTTCTCTATACTTTAATGGAAGACTCATTACAGTTTGAACCAATTCTTCAGACTCCTCTTTTTTTACCATTTCTTCTTCGATCATTTCTTTGCTTGATTCAAAAATCGTATGTATATGTTCTGTAAATTGCATTTTTCGCACGTACCAACTTTTTAAATAATCTTTGCAGTGATTAATAGCAATGCGCCATAACCAAGTTTTCAAACTAGATTGCTTAGAATACGTAGAAAGAGAATTATAAAACTTCACAAAAATTTCTTGTGTCAAATCCTCACTAACAGTAGAATTTCGCACGTAAGAATATACAAGCTGCAAGATGGATTGACCATATTCATTCATAGCCTCTTCTAAAAGAATTTCATACTCTTCTTGCTCTACTAATGCAAATAGCAAATCGTTCACTTCACTCACCTCTTTTTCAATACATTAGACGAAGCTCAAGCCAATTAGGTTTTAAATTACTTATTTTTTATCAAAAAAACACCGGAAGCTTTGGGGTCAGTCCCTTGCTCCGGTGCTTTTCTTATTTATGCTGTAGCTTTGTAAACGAATGTTTGTGCGGCTTTGCATGTAATTTTCCCTTTGTCCATTGAATCCCTCTGTATAAATAGTACGAGCACCAAAAAACTGCTGGGACGATAAGTACATATGCGACGATACTATTTGTAAAGAAAGAAGAATCTATGGAACGAAGCAATCGATAGGTCTCATTTAATATACATATATGCACGACATAAATGCCAACTGAATTTTTCCCAACCTTTGAAAAAAACGAGTTTTTGCCAAGACTTGGACTGCTTAATACGAATAAAAACAATGATGCTGATAAAAAAATCGTAGAAATAAAATAGTCTCCGGGCTTGCTGTGCTGGATATTAACCAACCAGTAGCGCTCGGCGATCTCTAACGCTGAAAACACAAAAAAGCTGGCTAAATAAATCATTGGCCTTACGTTTAATACTGATAGAATTCGCTGGCCGTATAGGGCAAACATAGCTCCTAATACTGTATAGAACAAACCAAAGAACAGGGCATCTCTCGTTTGAAAAGAAAGTGGAAAAAATAAAGAATAAGACTGTCCAAATAACCCAGTTACATATAATACGGTGCTGATAAGCATTAATAAACCGATCTTTTTCCATCTTTGAAATAAGAAAACGATGACAACAGCCCAAATTAACGCAATTAAGTACCAAAGCTGAAATCCGCTTGTGTCACTTCCATAATAAAAGATATCTTTGAATGTGATGGATGATGTTAAATAATCAGCTACTGCATCTTTTCGCTCTGCTAATGTTCCGTGGTTTTGAAATAAGCGCAGAACTACACCAAACAATAAATAAAAGATGAACCAACATGCATAAAGCTTTGAAATATTCCACGTGTATTTTTTTAAGTATGCAGAAGGTTTTGGATGTTTTTGAATTTTATTCATAAACAAATACCCTGATACAATAAAGAAAAAAGGAACCGCGAATCGTGCAAATGTGTCAACAATGACATCTAGCACATTTTCCTGGTTCCCTAAAAAGAAATCGTTATGTGATGGATTAACATGAATACAAACCACAAACACTGTAGCAAAAAACTTAATAAAATCAATTGAATAATTACGTTCCATCTTGTTGTCAGCTCCTTAAAATAAACTCGAGCTCTATTTTAGCATAATTATCCAAACGAAAAAGACATTTTGGTAAAATTAACCTTATAGTCATGGAAAAAATTTCTTAACTTCCAATATTCTAGTCTTGTTTACTTGTATGATGTCTTTCAATATTCCAAATAAATGATTCTAAAGAACTACAAAACAAAAAACAGATTATCGGTAACCTGTTTTTTAAATTAACATTTTCCATGCAAACTTATTATCTTGTTTAATATCGATTTCTTTTTCATGCAAAGCCTGCACATGCTGTTTAATTTGTTTGAGAAACAGCATTACTTCTCCGCTTGATACGGCAGCTGAGTTGAGAGATAACGAATGTTTTTTAGCAATTTTTAATTCCTCTGTTTCCACTGAAATACTCACGTGGCGAAATAAGTGCCAAGGGTAATAAACTGTTTTAAAAGATTTTGAGAAATAAATTCCTTTAGAACAAACGGTAATGCCCTCGGTTTTTTGAAGAGGATATGTATTTAAATGAGCTACAATTTTTTCTTTTGCAGGTAAATAGAGCCTGTTTCGCATCTCTTTTTCAACTTCTTCACATAGTTGTCCTGCTACCGACAACACATCTTTTGGATCAGGTGTTTGATGAATTTGAAAAGATGAACAAATAGAAGTTAATTCTTTTGAGGATACACATGGATATATATAGTCTTGACACATATATTCATGGGAATGAGTGCGAATAAATTTCTTGATTTTTTTTAATAGAGATACTAGCTTTCTAGCTGAGTAATCGTTTTGATTGACTTGAAATTTCTCCACGTCATTAAAACAAATCATTTCTTCTTTTCGAATGGTAATGGATTGAATGTTAGCGAAATCTTCCCATAACATTTTTCCTTTTTTCATCCCTCTGCTTTTCCAGTAAATCCCCTTATTTGTAAAGCAAATTCCCCTTTTATCTAGGCCCGCTATAAAAGAGCTGTGTAAATACGCAATTATTTTTTCTTGGGGCTGAAACTGAAAGTATTTGCTAGCCATTTTTTTGTAGAAACTAGGTATTTGCATTACATAAAATTGACTTTCTCTATAGATTAAGCATAAGTCAGTCAAATAATTAGTTTTCAGCGTCGCCACGCTCTCACTTCCTTTTTGAGTGTAAATAACCGTACCCATTTTTTTCTATTACTTTATAAACGTTTTTTGATGAAAAAAGTTTCAACTTTTTTTGTTTTTTATGAAAAAGCTTTAAATGGAAGCATTCCTTTCATCTAGGAGGTTATCTAATTACTCACTTATTCAATAATCTTATTTTAAACGTTCCCTACTTAATTAAGAAACTAAACCAGATAATAGCAATGCTTACCTGCTTTATCCAAATCATCCCCTGTGAACAAAAATAAACCGCAGCGTTAAAACGCGATGCGGTTTATTTTTTAAGCTAAATAAGCTTCTTTTATTTTTTCATTGTGAATTAATTCCGGTCCTTTTCCTTGCAAAATAATTTCTCCCGTTTGAATCACGTAGCCTCGGTGCGCGATTTGCAGTGCTTGATAAGCGTTTTGTTCAACGAGCAAAATGGTCATTCCGCTTTTATTTAATTCCATAATGATTTCAAATATTTGTTCTACAATGATGGGAGCAAGCCCCATAGAAGGTTCATCTAGCATAAGCATAGAAGGGTTCATCATAAGCGCTCGCCCGATAGCTAGCATTTGCTGTTCACCGCCGCTCATCGTTCCTCCTTTTTGAGTCAGCCTTTCTTTTAATCTCGGAAAATATGTGAGTACTCTAGCCATATTTTCTTCTATTATTTTTTTATTAGAAAGTGAGAAGGCTCCAATCGTTAAATTTTCTTTTACCGTCATCTTAGGGAAAATTTTTCTTCCTTCTGGTACGTGAGCTATTCCTAGCCGGGCCGTTTGGTGAGGAGGGAATTTCGTGATGTGGGTGCCTTTATACACGATACTACCTGCTTTGACAGGAGCTTGACCGCTAATGGACTTTAATGTGGTAGATTTACCGGCTCCATTGCTTCCAATAAGAGTCACAATTTCTCCTTCTTCTACATCAATCGATATTCCTTTAAGCGCTTGAATTCCTCCGTAAAAGGTGTCAACTTCAGTTAACTTTAGTAGAGTCATGTGCTTTTCTCCTTCCTTTCTATCTCCTCTGCCGCTCCTTTTCCTAAATAGGCTTCGATCACTTTCGGGTGCGTACGGATATGTTCAGCATTTCCTTCTGCAATTTTTATTCCATGATCTAATACAATAATATGATCAGAAATTCCCATGACGAGCTTCATGTCATGCTCAATTAATAAAATGGTTATTTCCCGGTCTCTTCGTATCGTGTGAATAAGATCCGTCAGCTCTTTTGTTTCACGCGGATTCATACCAGCAGCCGGTTCGTCTAATAATAACAGTGAGGGTCTAGTAGCTAACGCTCTCGCAATTTCGAGTCGGCGCTGCGCTCCATATGATAAGTTAGTGGCTACTTCGTTATATAAAGCTTCTAGCCCAACGTATTCCAACAGCTTATACGCTTCTTTTTTAGCTGCTTTTTCCGCTCTTCTTGCTCGAGGTAAATTCAACAGCGTTTCAAAAGTAGTTGCTTTCAAATGGTTGTGCATCCCAACTAACACATTTTCTAAAACCGTTATATTACTAAACAACCTGATGTTTTGAAATGTCCGAGAAATCCCTTGTTTTGATACGCTGTGAGGTTTTAGCCCTGTTATGGATTGACCATTTAACATAATATCACCTGAGGTTGGCTGATAAACACCTGTCACCATATTAAAAAACGTGGTCTTTCCAGCGCCGTTTGGTCCTATTACAGCTGTTATTGAATTTTTTTGAATATCCATTGTTACGTCTTGATTGGCAACTAAACCGCCAAAGGTCTTGGTTACATTTTTCACTTCTAAAATAGACAATTTCTTTCACCTCTATAGATTGACGTTTTTCTTAGCCGTTGAAATCACAGGCTGTATTTCTTCTTCAGCTTCTTCTTTCAGCTCTTTCAAATCGAACGTAGGCTGTTTAGCAGGAAGCAATCCCTGAGACCTGTATAGAGCAAATAAAATAAGAAGTCCGCCAAAGATAAATCGCTGCATTTTAGCTGGCGAAAGTGCATCCGGTATAGAGATAACTCCGTTTAAGCTCAGCTGATTAAACCAATCCGTGAGCTCCGTTAATACTTGAAGATTAAGAATGGTTACAACCGCTGCTCCAAGTATGACGCCCGGAACGCTCCCCATTCCTCCTAAAATAACCATCACTAAAATCGTAATAGATTCTAACAGCGTAAAGCTGGTTGGATCGACAAACGTTTGCTTCGCGGCAAAAACAACTCCCATCATGCCTGAAAATGATGCACCAATAGCAAATGCAAGCAGCTTTGTTCTAACAAGGTGAATTCCCATCGCTTGAGCGGCAATTTCATTTTCACGAACCGCTTTCCACGATCGTCCTACTTTAGAATATTCAAATCGCCGTACAATAAAAATAACCGCAGCTAAGATGACTAATACTACATAATAGAACTGACTTGGATATACTAAATTAATCCCAAAAATAGAAGGCGGCGTCACGGAGGACAGCCCCATTGCCCCGTTTGTAATATTGATCGGTTTATCCAAATTGTTAAACACAATTCGAATAATTTCCCCGAATCCAAGCGTAACGATAGCTAGATAGTCTCCTTTTACGCGCAGCACAGGTATACCAAGCAAAACTCCAAATAAAGCGGCTATTAGGCACCCTGCAATGATAAAAAACCAAAAGCTTTCTCCTGATAATGGGTACGTACCAAAAGGCATAAAATTAGCAGCTTGATTAGTCGCGAAAATTCCATACGTGTAAGCCCCAACTGCAAAGAAAGCAACAAATCCCAAATCCAATAATCCGGCCAATCCGACTACAATGTTCAACCCAAGTGCCATAGCAACATAAATGCCTACTAGCGTAGATACTTCCATATATGATTCATAAGCAGGGCCTTGGCTAGCTGAAAAAGGAAGCAACACAATTAAAATGACCCCTGCTATTAGCCATTTTAATTTAGTAGAAAGAGACATAAAGTACAGAAGTAATAATGAAAATAAAAGAAGTAAAAATGCGACGACGGAATTTTGGGCAAGCATTAAACTACCGCTTGTTGCAATTACATATATAAAAAATAAAATGATTTGCGCCTTTTTGTTTCCTTCAAGCCTACTCATTAATTTTTTCATCGTCATCACCTACACTTTTTCTGTAACGGCTTTTCCAAATAAGCCTTCTGGTTTAAAAATTAACACCAAAATCAAAATAGCAAATGCAAATACATCTTTATACTCTGCTCCTAAAACATTGCCGGTAATTGTTGATAAATTCGCAGCTGCAAACATTTCAAGAATGCCAAGCATTAGCCCTCCAAACATTGCGCCTCGTATATTGCCTATTCCTCCTAAAACTGCTGCTGTAAAAGCCTTTAATCCTAATATGAAACCAATGTAAGGGTCAATTGTTCCGTAATGAAGCGCAAATAACACGCCGGTTGCTCCCCCTAAAGCTGAACCAATAAAAAAAGTAAGAGAAATAACTTTGTTTACATTAATGGACATGAGTGAAGCCGTATCGGGATCTTGAGCTACGGCTCTCATTGCCATTCCCCATTTGGTTCGATTGACGAAAATTTCGAGTCCGATCATTAAGCAAAGAGCAACAATTAACACTACGATAAACGTTACTTTAAATGTAGCATCATCAAATGATGATGAAAGAGAAGAAGCGTTAACCGATACTTTTCCTGAAAATAAAGCAGGGGTATTAACAATATAATTACCATTCTTAAGTTCCGTAATGAAGCGCACAAAATCCTGTAATAGAAACGACATTCCGATAGCTGTAATAAGTGTAATCAGTTTAGAAGACTTGCGCAGGGGGCGATAAGCCACTCTTTCAATTCCCATACCAAGAAACCCAGTCGCAACACTCGTAATAAGAAGAACTAAAATTAACGTCACAACAGCTGGAAAAGCTGCAATCCAACCTACGCCTGTTAATCCTATTAAAATAGCGGTTCCGATAAAGGCCCCTGACATAAAAATTTCGCCGTGTGCAAAATTGATGAGTTCTAAAATGCCATATACCATCGTATAACCTAGGGCAATAATTGCATATACAGCTCCTAATGTTAGTCCGTCGATTAACACTTGCGGCAGCGTTTGTATAATATGAGCAAACATATAACCTCGTCCCTTTCGTCCTATAAAATCAATTTTAAGAAAAGAAAGGTACGGAACATCCATACCTTTCTTTTCTAAGGTTTACTGTGAAATTTCCCCTTCTAATTTAGCTGGATATGAAGGAGCGTCAAACTTATAGATAAAGATTTTAGCGTATTTATTGTCTCCTTTCTCATCAAATCCTACCTGCGTAAGTTCTCCTTTGTATTCTTTAATACCTCGTACAGCATCACGCACTGCTTCATGAGAAGGAAGCTTTTTATCATTGTCTTCAATTGCTTTTTGAATACCTTGAAGCATAACCTTCATGGAATCATACCCGTATACAGAATATGACTCTACTTTTTTATTGAATTTCTTCTCATAATCTTTAGCAAATTGTGTTTTGGAAGCATCTCCTGCTACTGACGTAAGGTACGTATCTTTTACAGCATCTCCAGCAATATCAACTAAAGTTGAGGAGTCTAAGCCATCTCCTCCCATAAATTTAGCGGTAATTCCTTTGTCACGAGCTTGCTTAATTAAGAGTCCGCCTTCTGCGTAGAGCCCTCCAAAATAAACGAGATCTGGCTTTTCTTTAGAGACTTGATTTAACACACCGTTAAAATCTTTTTCTCCAACTGTAATTCCTTCAAATCCAACAATTTTTGCCCCTTCTTTTTCAGCCGCTGTTTTAAAAGCGTCTGCAAGCCCTTGTCCGTAGGCTGTTTTATCTTGAATGACAAAAATATTTTTTGCTTTCAACTCTTTAACAGCATATTTCGCTCCTGCAGGCCCTTGGAAGTCATCACGGGCTACAATGCGGTTAACTGTTTTTAACTTTCGGTCTGTTACATCCGTTGCTGTACTTGCAGGAGAAATCATTGGAATTGAGTATTTCTCATACGTTTCAGATGAAGGAATGGTAACTCCTGAATTTAAATGTCCTATTACGCCATAGACAGCTTTGTCTGATCCGATTAACTGAGCGTTTGCTACGCCTTTTTTAGGATCGCCTTGGTCGTCATACGGCACAAGCTGAAGTTTATATCCTAATTTTTTAAACGTGTCTTTTTCTTCATCAAGAGCTAGCTGAGCTCCCAGTTTGATCGCTTCACCTAACGTTGCACTACCTCCTGACAAAGGGCTTTGCGTAGCAATTTTAATAACATTGCTGCCTTTATCTTCTCCTGATGTACTGTTGCTGCCACAGCCAGCTACAAATCCTACTGATAAGACCGTTGTTGCTAAAATAGATAACATTTTTTTACTTAGCATGTAGTAATCGTTATAAAACGCGTAATAGCGGCTAGTCTTTTATAACGATTTTCCCTCCCTTTGTTCGCGTCTAGAACGCTTTTTATCTTTTCGGCAAATGTCATTTCTGAAAACGGTAAAAAAGCTTGCTGTTTATGTACACTGATTGTCACATCCTTTCATAATAGATTCACTCTCCTATACAGAGAGAAACTAATAAAAGTAAAATTATAGTCATT
This sequence comes from Priestia sp. D51, assembly GCF_053345675.1. Classification (NCBI taxonomy): domain Bacteria; kingdom Bacillati; phylum Bacillota; class Bacilli; order Caryophanales; family Bacillaceae; genus Priestia; species Priestia sp. D51. The sequence goes on from NZ_JBLTIR010000002.1 coordinate 465,026, forward strand.
TTTTACTATTATAAAAGGATAAACAGCACTATTTCACCAAACTTGTCAGTAATAATGACACATATTTTTATAATTTTCTCAATTTTATAAAAATAATTTTAATTATATTCCCTTGTTTTTTGCGATATACTCCTTGACCGTATATATAACAAAAAAGCATGTCACCATAAGGAAACATGCCTTGTAACTATTCAACCTAAAAAAAGGTTGAGACATAACGAAATGAATCTAACCGAAAGACGGACAAATGAGATACATGGGCTGGCCGGCTTATGACACCGCAGTTGATTTCCGTGCAGGGCTTCGCTTTCCGCGGGCGGCCGCTGAGCCTCCTCGGCGCTTGTGCTCCTGCTGGGTCTCACCTGTCCCGCTTTTCCCGCAGGAGTCTCCGCCTTGCCCTCCAATCAACTGCTAGAAGGACAGAAACAAATAAAACGATAGGCATCATCACAAAAAACAAAAAAACGAACCACTCATTAAATATGTTGATGAGTGGTTCGTTTTTCACTTGGGCTAAACTACTTTTGTCCCAGCCTCTTTTTATGACCCTTTGTTTTCCGCTTCTCCCCGAGTTTAACTATTGTTTCGTAATGCCTGTGATCCCTCTTCCCCTGTTCGGATCTTAATCGCATTCTTTAATTCATAGATAAATATTTTCCCATCCCCAGGCTGACCTGTATTTAGTACTTTTCTTGCTTTATCAACAACGTCGGATACGGGAACTTCGCACACAACAATTTCTACTTTAATTCGGGCGTGCATATTGTCTTGTTTTTTGACCCCCCTGTAAAGTTCCGTAATGCCTTTTTGCAATCCGCATCCTAACGCATCTGTAACCGTAATACCGCTCACGCCAATTTTTGCTAGTTCTTGCTTAAGCTCTTCAAACTTTGAAGGGCGCGTAATAATTTCAATTTTTGTTAAAACATCACTCACTGTGCCCACCCCTTTTACATATTCGATTCGTGATACGCTCTTTCACCGTGCAGCGTAATATCAAGCCCGAGCGTTTCTTCTTCTTGTGTTGCGCGTAGAGATACTACCAACCCAACCACTTTAACAATAATGAAGGTAGCGATGCCGACAAATAGATACGTTGCTACGATAGCCACCAGCTGTTTCCATAGTAGACTTGGGTCTCCGTAGAATAAACCATTCGCGCCGGCATCATTTACAGAAGTTGTGGCAAATAAACCCGTTGCGATACCTCCCCATGTTCCCCCAATACCGTGAAGACCAAATGCATCTAACGCATCGTCGTAACCGATTTTCTTTTTAAGTGAGAAGATACCCCAGAAACAAACTGCTCCGCCGATAAAACCAATTACAATAGAAGCAAACGGTGTAACGAATCCACAAGCTGGTGTAATAGCTACAAGTCCAGCAATCGCTCCCGAAACGGCTCCAAGCAGCGTAGGCTTTTTATTAATAATCCACTCTACTACAAGCCAGCCGATAATTCCTGTTGCTGCCGCTGTATTCGTGTTAATGAAAGCCGTCATTGCAACGCTGTTAATAGTTAAGGAACTTCCAACGTTAAATCCAAACCACCCGAACCAAATCAGCATTCCGCCTAAAAGAGTTAGTGGTAAATTGTGAGGTGCTGCAGCATCGGCATTTTTTCGTTTTCCAACAACAAGAGCTAGAATTAATCCTGCTACACCTGATGAAATGTGAACGACGTTTCCGCCAGCAAAGTCAATAGCTCCTAGTTCACGAAGCCATCCGCCAACTCCCCAAACCCAGTGTGCAACGGGTGCATATACAAATAATGACCATAGGATAGCAAATAAGATAAATGCTGAAAACTTCATGCGCTCTGCAAAAGCCCCAGAGATAATAGCTACTGTTAACACAGCAAATGTTAGTTGAAACATCATAAACATGTTATGCGGGATCGTTGCGCTGTAGTCCCCGTTTGGAGTGAATCCAACGCCTTTTAATCCCACCCAGTCCAAGTTTCCAATAAAAGCATTGCCACCGGTCGAAAATGCTAGAGAATAGCCAGCTACTATCCAAAGAACAGATATGACAGCTAATGAACCTACGCTATACATCGCGGTACTTAACATGTTTTTACTTCGAACCATGCCTCCGTAAAACAATGCAATAGCTGGTGTCATAATCCAAACCAATAATGCCGAAAAAAACATAAATACTGAATCGCCCATTTGCATGATGATTTCCCCCTTAAGTACGAATAAATAACCCCTAAATTAAATGTTAGATTATATAACATATCTTGTTATGTTTACTATCATATTTGATTTATATGTATTTAGCAACTACTTTTTGCAAATTTATTCAGAAAACTTTTGTTTTTAAAACTCTTTTCTTTTTGTTATTTATTCTTCTATGTACACAGAAGCTGCAATATTATTTGTATGTGTTAGAATTTCTGACATAAAAAATCCTCTTCTACTCCAAGAAGAGGATTTTTTTTACAAATACATATATACACCTGGTCCTAAAGGAATACCGAATACAGCAAAAACAATCAACATTACAATCCAAATTCCTAAGAAGGCTAAAGTATAAGGAAGCATAAGTGAAATGATGGTTCCAAGTCCTGCTTTCGGCTCGTATTCTTTCATAAAGGCTAAAATGACAATCATGTATGGATTTAAAGGAGTGATTACATTCGTAGACGAATCCGCTATTCGGTAAGCTGCTTGAATAAATCCAGGATTGTATCCTAACAGCATGAATAATGGAATAAAAATAGGTGCTTCTAGTGCCCATTGAGCAGAGCCGCTAAAAATAAGAAGGCTTAGAACCACAGTTAAAAATACAAAACCAACCACAACTGGAAGTCCAGTTAGATTTAGTGCTTTTAATGCATCCGCTCCTTCTACTGCAATCCACGTTCCAATATTAGTCCAATTAAAGTAAGCGATAAATTGAGCGGCGGCAAAAATCAGGACAATATAGCTAGCCATATCTTTCATCGAATCAGTCATATAAGCAGGTATATCTCTAGAACTTTTGATTTTCCCTACTGTTATTCCATAAACAGAGCCAACTACCACAAAAAACAGCAGCGTAATCGGAATGATACCATCTAAAAAAGGAGATGGAACAATTCCGCCGTCTTCATTTCGTAGAGGAGAGTTGGGCCAAAATAAGAAAACAGCTAGTACAACGACATAAATACATGTAGCAACGATACTGTTTTTTAATCCTTTTGCTTCTACCTCACTGATTTCACCAAAATCATTGCGTTTTCTCCCTTTATAATTACCCAGTCTAGGTTCTACAATCTTTTCAGTGACGATCGCTCCTATAATAGTTAAAACGAATACAGAAGCCGCCATGAAGTACCAGTTCGCTGCAGGACTGACAGCAGCGCTTGGGTCGATTGTTTTAGCAGCTTCAGTAGAAATGCCTGATAACAATCCGTCGGTTCCGGATATAATAAGATTCGCTGTAAAGCCTGATCCCACCCCAGCAAATCCTGCTGCTAATCCAGCAAGCGGGTGTCTTCCTACTGTATAAAATATCATTGCGGCAAGCGGAGGCACGATGACAAAAGCAGCATCTGCGGCTAAGTTGGCCATAATCCCTGTAAAAATGATGGCGTATGTAATAAGAGCTTTTGGAGCATTTAAAATCGTTTTCTTTATGGCCACTTCAAGCAGACCTACTTTTTCTGCAAGTCCGACTCCAAGCATCATAGCAAGTACAAGTCCTAGGGGCTTAAATTCAGTGAAATTGGTCAGCATCGATGTTAAGATATACTGAATGCCTTCATGCGACAACAAACTTTTAATTGGAAGAGTCTTATTAGTACCAGGATGGACCACTGTTACTCCCATACTATTAATAGCAACAGACGCTAATACGATAATAAGCGCTAAGCATACAAACAAAATAAAAGGATCAGGTAGTTTGTTTCCGAATGCTTCTACTCTTCCTAATAGTTTGTCTAGAAAGGTTGTTGGATGTGATTTTTGCTCTGTTTGCAAATTAGGTTGTGCCATACTTTCTCTCCCTTTTCTTTTAGATTCTTTTTGTTTTTTTCCTTTTAATTACCAAAAAGACTATTAGTACATAATAATCTGAATATTTATATTATTCAAGTATTATTTTTAAGGAATTTTTATTTATCTATTAAAACTAATAGCATTTAGATAAATAGAAAGCCAGAAGATATCTTTTGAATCGACAATCAAAAATAACAAAAAGCTCTCCGTTTGAAGAGAGCTTTTTGTTATTTCGCTATACTAGATGGGGCAGACTCTTTTCCTGACTCGTTAACAGCTGTTACATAATAACGAGACTGAGATGCGTCGGAGTCGGCAAAGCTTTTTCGCTCAAATTCCGAAACGCTGCCAATATGGACAAATGTTCCGCCTGGGTTCTTTTTATAAATTCGGTAACCGATAATATTGCCTTCTCGTACCGCGTACCACGTAAGCAAATTACCGCTCATCTTTACATGTGTGGGAGGTTGTGGTGCAGTTGCTTCACGCTCCAATTCTTTTGCTTGGTCAGCTTTTAGTTCTGTATATACAACTAACCTCTCTTGATGGGTTCCTTCTGCACGGTCAAACGTGCCTGTACACGTAATTAGATTTAAATTACGTTTGTTGCTGTACCCAAAAATTTCGTTTAAAGGTGCCTTATCTCGCGGATAGCTTTTTGTACGTTTAACAACAAAGGTAAGCGTGGTCCCCTGTGCATCTCTTACGGTAATTTCATCATCTTTTTTTAAGTTTTTTAGATTGTAAAAGACGGCAGGGCCGGTTTTACTGTCTACGTGTCCTGCTAGTACAGCATTTCCTTTTACGCCAGGTTTAGCTCCTGGTTCAAACCAAGCAACTCCATTTTCTGTAGATGGCGCTGCCATTTCACCGCTGTCTAATAACCCTACTTGTTCAATTGAAGCCTCCACATGAATAGCTGGAATGGACACTTTTGCAGGAATAATTCCTTTGAATTCTTTGTTTAACTGTTTGGCTTCTGTTTTATGCTTTTTTAATACAGCAAATTCCTCTTCAAGCGTTACCCGGCTTTTTAAATCCTTTGATTGTGCTTCTTTTTCTTTTTGCTTAGCTGCATTCTGTTGCTTCATTTCTTTTGCTTCTACCATTTGTTCTTTAAAATATAGTCCGCCGCTAACAAGCAGGACCAAACTTAATATACAGTAGGCGAGAACAATCGCTTTTTTCACATCGTCACCTCGTTTCACAGCTGTTTATAAAAAAGAAGAGAGAACAACCTCTCTTCTTTTTTTAGGACTCTTGACTTGTAATTCATAAGGAAAAGGAGAAAAAATATTATTTGCTTACTGGTTTCTTGCGTAAAATAACTCCAGCTGTTAATACAGCTAACGAACCTAGTGCAATATAGATCGCTGTTAGTGGGTTCATCGTTGATTCAGATGCCCCGCCCATACCTGTTTTCGGCATATCTGTTGGCATAGCTGTCTCAGCAAACTTATCGGGATTTTGTTTTACAATCGCTTCACCTAAAGCTTGGCCGACACCAAACATTAATTTATACCCTTCACGGTACGTATCATAACTTCCAGCGTAGTCGCCGGATGCATATTGCTCAAATGTTTTAATAACCGTATCTTCATGTGCTTTTATAGCTGCCTGTGCGTCTGCAGTTGGAAGGTTTCCATCTGTTGCTGTTCCTAAGAATGTACCAAATTCTTGCGCGAATTTATGGAGCTTGTCTTTAGCAGCTTTTTCTCCTGCTTCATCGCCTTTTACTTGTGCACTTACTAGTTCAGCTTGGGCATTGATGTGATCTCCTTGCCAAATTTTTTCGAATTGTGCAGCCCCTTCATCGCCATATACTGAACCGATTGCAGCTTTAAAATCTGCTGTGTTAGCATTTTCTAACCAGCTAACATAGTCGTAATCTTTTGAACCGTTGAACCCTTTTTCCATTCCCATTGTTGCTAAAGCAAAATGTTCTGCTGCTAAGCTGTTTAATGAAGAACGTAAATCTGCTGCTGGTGTACCTACTTTGGTATTGTCGAATTTATCAGGCATTTGCGTTACGATTGCATTTGATAACGCTTTACTAATGGCAAACATTTGCTGATATCCTTCGCGGTATGTTTTAGCGGCCGCTTCGTAGTCACCTGCTACATAATCTTCAAATGTTTCTTTTACTTGGTCTTCATGTACGCGAAGCGCTTCTTTTGCTGCATCTTCAGGTAGTTTGCCTTCCGTAGCAGTACTTAAGAACTTAGCAAATTCATTTACGAATTGATTTACTTCTTTATCTACTTCAGCCATGGCTTCTTTGTCATTTTCTTTTGTTGCTTTTACAAAATCATCTGTGTAATTGTTATGTTCTCTGAAAATTCTTTCGAATTCAGCTGCTCCTTTATCACCATAGACAGACGCAATAGCAGGCTCCATGTCAACGGCATTTTGGTCCAATGCTTTAAACGCAGCGTCAGCGTCTTTAGAACCGTCATAGGCTGTTGTCATAGCGGCAACGGCAAGCGTAAAGTGTTCAGATAATAAGTAGTCTAAGTTCGCTCGTAAATCTGCAGCTTTTGTTACTGCCGTTGGTTGTGCTTCCTCAGCGTTTGCAATTGTGGGCATCAATAGTGAAGCTCCTAGTACAGGGATCATTAACTTTTTGCTTAATTTCATCATTTTCCACTCTCCTCATTTTTAGTTGATGTACGCTACTTTTTTCATTCTTACTACATCTTAAATCATTAAATAGATTGAACATTTTGAATGTTCTTTATATTTTACCTTCATGTTCTCCCGTATTTAATGACTCTTTTTAGGAAGTATTCTCTTTCTATCTACTAAACGATTGGCGAACGACCTTGGATCACTTTTTTAAAACTTTTTTAAGATGTCATTTTCATCAAGAATTCCTTCCCTTTCTACTTATCTAACGAACGCTTTGTTCAGCTAGATCACTTTTTTTGAAAAAGTTTTTAACCGCTTTTTTTCAAGAATTCCTTCCTTTTCTACTTACCTAACGATCACCTTATTCTGTTGGATCACTTTTTTAAAAATTATTTTAAATTCAAAAGAAAAAGAAAGGTTTCTAAAGGAAACCTTTCTTTTTCTCTTTACTTATTTAAAAAATTCCACATCACGTTGTTTACTTCTTGAGGCTTTTCATGCTGAGGGGCATGAGATGCTTCAGCTAATCGGTGAACAAATATGTTTGGCACATATTCTTCAATACCATCTAAGTTTTCAGGCATAAAAGTAGGATCTTGATTTCCCCAAATAATTTGTACCGGGATGTTTAACACTTCTTCTTCTAACGGAAACAAAGATTTTCTTCGAAGGTCTTCTTCCGTGAAAATCTTTAAATTGCGGTAATAACTTAGCATGGACAGTACAGAGCCATTTTCCCAAGAGTTCATGTATGCTTGTACATCATCAGCTGTTAGGTATCCTTTTTTTACACCTGGGTCGATCACAAGCTTACGCAAACCTGAGAAGTTGTCTCGTTCCATATAGTCCTGTGCTTCTTGTTTTTGAAACCATTTCATATACTCACTTGCTTTTTGCTGATTTTTATTTGTTCTAAGCTCACGCATAAATGTATAAGGGTGCGGACCGTTAAAAGCAATTAATTTTTGTACATATTCCGGGTAGCGATAAGCAAATGTCCATCCGATTCCTGCTCCCCAGTCGTGTACAACTAGCGTGCAGGAGCTATATCCTAGGCCTTCAATCACTTGGCGAATATCTTCTACTAATACATCAATCTCGTATGATTTTAGTCCGCTTGGCTTTTCAGATAAGTTATATCCTCTTAAGTCCAGAGCAATTGTGTGAAAATCATTAGAAAATTCATCTATCTGGTGTCGCCAAATATGCGAAAAGTCAGGAAACCCATGAAGAAATAGCATAAGCTCTCCTTGTCCCTTGCTTATGTAGTGCAAATTAACGCCATTTACGTTTATATACTGTTTGCTCATTGTTCATTTCCTCCTTTTATGTAGCTGTAGAGCAGTATAACGCTGTAAAAAATGAACGTCAATTCATTTGCTTCGTTCACTTCTTTTTAGTTCCTTTTATGAATATAGTTAATTATTTAGAGTGGATTTTTTTGAAGGAGTGATTAACAATGGCTCATATCTATTCAAAGGGCTGGTTTGTTCAGCAGTTAAAAGCGGCCAATATCTCTAAAATCGATGGAAGAAAGCTAGAAAGTTATAAAACCTACATTCTTCGTAATTTACATGCTGAGCTTATAGAACAAGGTAAAATCAACGGCTAAAAGAGTTTGAGACATAACGAAATGAATCCCATCTAAAGATTTACACAAATGAAATCTACGTTTGTCTTAACAAAAAAACGAACCACTAATCAAAAGTTTTGATCAATGGTTCGTTTTACATTTCGTCTAACATATTTTTGTCCCATCCACTTTTTTTACAGCGATTGCTCAATAAAAGATAATACCCGCTTTACATATTCTTTTTTGTATACATGATAATTTTGAACGTGTTCTGCTTTATCAGTTTTCCAGAAGGAAAAAGCATCCGGGTGTGTTTTAGCCATTTTTTCACTTTCAGTGTAAGGGATTTTTGTATCTCCTGTGCTGTGTATAAATAAAATTGGTCGAGGGTAAATATGCTCGACTGCTTTAATAGGACTAGCTTCAGCAGGATTTACATCTGCAATAACAGGAAGAATAGCAATGGTTAGCGGTGTAAATGGAAAATTTGGTAAATGAGACCATACAGATAGATTTTCTTTTAAATAAGAGGTTAAATCACTAAAAGGACTATCGGCTACCACTGCTTTTACGTCGTCATCTTGATAGGCTGCTAATAAAGAAGTGGCTGCTCCCATTGAAATGCCGTAGAGCACAATTGGCTCTTTTTTTGTTTCTTTCATTTTCTGAATAACGCCTAATAAATCGAGCTGTTCTTTTACACCAATCGTCGTTTGATTTCCTTCTGAGTCTCCTGAATCTCTAAAGTCAAACATGACTACTCGATATCCCGCTTTTACAAATTCTTTACTCAGCGGCAGAAAGCCCGCTCCTTGTGCTTCACGGTTATTTCCGTATCCATGTGACATAATAATGGTCGCTTTTGGCTGTTCCGTTGGTTCAATCATCCATCCTTTTAAATGGGTTATTCCGTCTTTGCTCAAAAATACTTGATTGCTATAGTGCATGCCGTAATCACTAGGATTTTTCACAGCAGGATTTTTATCTAGTTTTGTCAGGCTTATGCCTACATAAAGAGAAATGGCCGTACAAAGTACAAAACAAAGAATAACAAAGGATATCAGGCTGATCCATATTGTTTTTTTCTTTTTACCTGTATTTGTCTGTCGATTTAGAACTGGAGTCAAGCTCGTTCCTCCTTTTTATCTAAGATCATCTTTCCTATTCTTATTGCTGCTTCCCTTTTTCCATTTTAAAGCTAGCCCATCTATTTTATGAATAAAATTCGTTTTATTTTCCACATATTTTTCCGGTTCAAAGCGATAGCGATGCGCTAGTTCTGTTTTCAACGTTTCGTATTCTTTTGCTGCATCAGGGTGAGTACGCAGATAATCTCGAAACCATATATGCCGATTAATTTCTGGGTGGCCTTTTTCATAAATATGAACGTGGTGGGTTCTTTCATTTCCACCTTTTTGGAAGTATCGTCTTCCTTTTATGCCGTTTTCACCTTTTGCTTCATATCCAAGCTGTTCCATCTTTTGATTATATGTATCTACTTTTTTTATATCTTTCACTTCAATAAGTAAATCAATAATCGGTTTTGCGCTTAAGCCGGGAACAGCAGTGCTTCCGATATGATGAACCTCTAAAACTTGAGCTGACATTATAGTTGTTAAGGTGGCAGCTTCTTTTGAAAATTCCTTTTCCCACGCGATATTATGAGGTGTCAGCTGAATTTCTCTTACGGACTTCATCTTCAATTCCTCCTTTTGTAACGAAAAAACTGCTTACTATAGAATAGCCTATAATAAGCAGTTTTTCATCATTTAACATGTTATTAAGTTTTATCTAGCAAACGCCTGCTTCGCTAAATTAACAACCGTCATATCATCCATTGGAGGGTTGTGGAGCCCAGCACGCACGTCTCTATAATAGCGCTGCAGCGGATTACTGCGCTGCAAGCTACGCGCTCCTACTATGCGCATGGCTTTGTCAACAACCGTACAGGCACTATTGGTCACTACGTGTTTGACAGCTGCTAATTCTCCCGCTAATGCTGCTCGGTCGCTTGTTTCATCCCATTTATTTGCCACGCTGTACATAAAGTGACGCGCCTGCATGAGTTCAAGTTCCATCTCTCCGACTAAACGCTGCACATTTGGCAACTCGCTAATCGTTCCTTCAATACTATTAGGCGAATATTCTGTAGCAAATGCGACAGCATAATCTCTTGCTGCGATGGCTGTACCCATGTAGCAAGCTGGTATATGAAGCAACCAGCCGCTTGGCTCATTCTTTTTAAAGCCACCTAGGCGTTCAACAAGAAAGTCTTGTTCAATATCGACATTTTCTAGCACAAGATCGTGACTTCCTGTCCCGCGCATTGCAATCATATCCCATGTTTCTTCTATTGAAAGTCCGCTTGTTTCACGAGGAATTAAAAACAAGCCGATCTCTTCTTCACCTTCAATGCTTGCTTTTACCAAAAAGTAATTTAACACTGGAGACATCGTAGTGAATGTTTTTCGGCCATTGATTCGCCAGCCTTCTTTTGTTTTTACAGCTGTCGTTTCCGGTTTGCCTCCTCGAGTAGGACTTCCTGTCTTCGGTTCAGTAGCAGCGGTATTAATAAGTGCACCTTTTTCTATTTCTTTAAAAATAAAATCGAGCATTTGCTGACTCCAAGGCTGTTTTTCACGCAAGTCCATTGTAATCCCCATATGCCATCCAATACTAAGAGCCGTAGAAGCGTCCCCTTGAGCAATTAATTCTTGAAATAATAAAAAATCATAAAGGCGTAATTCATCTCCTCCATAGTTGCTTTCTAGAGAAAGACGTGTATAGCCAGCTTCTTTTAACTCTTGAATATTTTCAAACGGAAACGTACCTTCTTCATCTATTTTAAAAGCTCGTTTCTTAAATTTTTCGACTAGAGGTAGCAGTTTTTCGTACGTAGACTTTTGATTTTTATTTACAAATGAAACACTCATTTGCTTCATCTCCTTTTTATATGACAGAGTGTCCCTATCGGATTAATATATAGTTCTTATCATAGCATACCTCATCTTTTCTGTGCATGTTTGGTGTGTTTATCTTTCTCGTTAAATCTATTCTTTTTCCAATTTAATGGTCTGTTTTACCTACACGTTCCATACATTTAATGGAATAAAAAGAAGGGAATGGTGTGAATGAATCAATGTCCAAAATGCGGTGCCAGTGCAAGCACAGATCAATTATTTTGCAATAACTGCGGCTTTTCTTTCACCGTGTCGCCAGCTGCAGCTAAGCATAAAAAGAGCTGGTATATTGGCGGGGGTATTGTGCTTATACTTCTTTTAACTTTTGTATTTTATTTCTTTTTCTCTGGTTCAGAAGAAAAAACGGCTGACCGCTTTATTGAGGCATTGGAATCGAAAGATACAGCTGTGTTAAGAGAGTTAGTAGACTCTTCGCAGTCTACTCTAGTTATTAATGACACATCTATTCAAGCTCTGTTGGATGCAACTTCCGATGGTTCTATTTTACGAGACGTTGAAAATGATTTGAAAAATAAATCGAGTATCTACTTTACAATAAAAGAACAGAAACATTCACCACTCTTCAAAAAACAGTACGTGGTTGTGCCGTCCTCATATTATATCTCCCTCACCACGCCAGAGGATGCAACAGTTACAGTCAATGATACAAAACAATCCATATCCAAAAATCAAACGCAAAAAATAGGTCCTTTTATGATTGGAAATTACCCGCTTACAGCTTCTTATGAAAGCTCTTACGGAAAGCTTACAGACCAAACCACTGTAAACTTTCACCGTCAAAAAGAAGAAAATATATCTGTTGTATTTAAAGGGGCTTATGTTACAATCTCATCGAATAGAGATGACGCTATTTTATTCGTAAACGGAAAAAGCACGGGGCTTCAGGTGAATAGCTCATCACAAATAGGGCCTGTTGCCACGGATGGAAGCGTCACTGTTCATGCAGAAGTGCAAAAAGGCGGCACCACGTTCAAAAGCAGTCCTTACACCATTCAAAGTGAAGAAAGTATTATATTAAATATACAAACGCCGCCCCTTGAAAAGGAAAAAACCGTCATAAAAGAACGAGAAGTAATCGTGCCTGGGCCGCGCTCTTATGCTACTTCAAGCTCTTATATTCTTCCGGATTCGGATTCTTACAAATTAAGCTATAGTGATATTAGCAGTTTGAGCTCGAGTGAACGAAGGCTAGCTCGAAATGAAATCTATGCGCGGCATGGGTATGTATTTAAATCGAAAGATCTTCAAACCTATTTTTATGAAAAGTCATGGTATACGCCTGATTCATCATTTAGAGACTCCTACTTATCAAGCGTTGAAAAATATAACGTTGATTTTATTAAATCATATGAATAAAGTGAACTCCCCTTTACCCAGGGGAGTTTTTTGATTGAAGCGAGTGCTTACTCCTACGTTTTTTTACATACCATGATCCCTACATACGTTAATAAATTTTTTATAGCCTTCTTCATTCTTTTCACTGTAAAATATAAAGTAGATGTACATAAACTTACTACACGCATAAGGAGAGATGGAGAATGAATGGAATTGGACGACTTCCACAAAAGCTTAATGGACATTTGATTTTAGAAAATATTCAAGAAACCATGATCATTGCAGATCAAGACTATCGTGTGCAGTGGATGAATGCAAGAGCAATTGAAACACTTCAGCCAGTACTCCCAATCTACCAGTTATCTCATATCGAAGAGTTAATTGGAAAGCATATGGACTTCTTTCATTCCAATTCTGAAGAAACGGAAAATTTACTCACCTCTCTTCATACAACCTACAGAACGCGTATAACGATTGGCAGTCAATACGTAGCAGAAGCTGTGATTCACCCCATTGATACAAAAGACGACGAGCGCTATGGCTACTTGCTTATGCTATTAGACTTTACAGATCAAGCCGAAGCAGAGCTTGAAAAAGAGCGGTTAATTGAGGATTTGTCCACTCCTTTATTAAAGATATGGGACGAGGTTTTAGCTGTGCCCATTACCGGTAAGATGGATATAGAACGTGGAAAGAAGCTAACTGAAACGGTATTGGAGGCAGTTGTAAAAGAACAGGCGCGCTATTTACTTATTGATTTATCTTCCCTTCATTCATTAGATGAAGAACACGGTTATTATATTAACACGCTCCACGATGCTTTGCGTTTGATTGGTACCACTTGCCTTATTGTTGGTCTTTCTTCAAAAATGGCTCTGTCGCTTGTTGATTCTCAGTTTAATTGGCGAACATTTTCCACTGTCCAACAAAGCATCTCTTACATTTTAGAAAAAAAGAATTGTCGTATTGCACCCATTTCATAAGCCCATCATATCATTAAGTAATCCTCTCTCAATCGCTTTTTCCTTCAATCGGAAAAGGCGATTTTAGTTATGAGGAATTGTGAACGTTTAGGCACTTATCATCATAGGATACATTAATCAACCATAGAAAAGGGTGAGAGCGTATGCCAAGTGTTATTAACATTTATAATTTAAAGATCAACAGTATCTCAAGCAACGGTTCTGTCAACATTGGCGAAGCACTCCACAACAGTCACACGGCTCATTCAAAATCCACTGGTACGAACTCTTCTTATGGCGATGTCTCACCTGCTTCCTCGAAAATGCGAAACATTTATATCGATCCTGATACAAATGACCAAACAGATATTGCAAACGTTGATCATGTCAATGGTTATCAGCAGTGATATAGGGCAATGCTTGTCAACAGCATGACGACAAACGGTGAATACATTCTCTCTGAACGCAATAGGCCGTTGGAGTAGAATGAATAAAAACAGTAAGGAGTCTCTTTATGCCTCTTCAAATTAACGTTTTTAATATCGTAACAAACGGTGTCACACAAAACGCAAATATTGATTTCGGTTCCACCATTCAAAACAGTCACACGGCGAACTCAAAGTTTAACGGCGCAAATTTCTCTTTAGGTAACTTCTCTCCTACTTGCTCTCAAATGAATACGGGCGTGTTAGATCCTGACGTAAGCGATCAAGATCAAATTGCAAACCCTTCAGCTCCAATTGGAAATCAAATTTAGATTTAACGATTTTGTCGTTTTACTTGGCACATTACAAGGAGGTGTGTAAATATGTTTCCATTTGGAAAGTCTCCGTTTAAAGGAATGATGGAAAATATCCCAAAAGGAATGGCATCTAAAGACATGAATAAATATATTCAGCAAATGATTTCTTCTACGATGTCCCATTCTTTTCCGGATTTTATGCAAGGAAATGAATTCTTTAAGCAGGCCCAAGACATGATGAAAGAACAGCAGGATGTGGGAAATGAAGGTCATGGACAACAGCTAAGAAGATTTGATTCAAACGTCATTAATACATTAGACGAATGCATTGTTCAGTTAAAAATTCCTAACCGCGATATTGTATCAAGCATTAAAGTCTATCATACTCCATACGTGTGTACGATTGAAGGAATAGATGGAGAAGAATCCTTCAAAGAAGAAATTCAGCTTCCTTGTTCGGTTCGCAAAAAAGGTACACGCGCCGTATATCGTTCCGGGGTGTTGGAAATCCGGATGCCTAAACATGTTAATATTCCTATGTCTCAAATAGACGTCCACGATTTAGATTAAAGTGGACGTTTTTTTCTGTTTTCATGCATACATATAAAATAGAAAGCGGCAAAAGGCCTTGTTTTATTTTTTTAAAGAAGGTGACAAATATGAATGATGGAAAGTTTAAAAAGTGGGCAGAAACGTTACAAGAAGAAAACCATACAAAATTTTGGGAAAAGATTTTTGACGATGATCCTGAAGAAAAGAATGATACGGAAGCAGATGCTTCTCCTCAAATTGTAAATGAGTATCGAGATTATCCTTTAATTGATGTATACGAATGGGCAAATCAACTGTTAGTTGTGATTGAAATACCCGGTGCTAAACGAACAGACGTCGAATTGACCATGCATGAAAATACTTTACACATATCCGGTTCATCTCTTTTAACGATGAAGGATGCAAATGTTCTTCACAAAGAAAGACGTGAAGGAACGTTTCAACGATCAATCATCCTTCCACCTGCTGTAGGGGAAGCGCCGTGTCACGCATCATTTAAAGATGGTCTATTGCACGTGAAATTTGATTTGTAATTTATTGTGCAGAACTATACGTAGCATGAAAGGCAGGGAATTTCATGTTTTCTAAGTGGTTTAAACAATCGCCTAAAATTGAAACAGTCCGCAAAATAAATCCGTCTTCCCTTCCAACCAAAAAAAAAGTAAGTCCCATAGACCAAAGCTCTAATCAAAAGCGGAAAGAATTACCCGAAAAGATGAAAACTAAAAAACAGTCTAATCTAAAGAAACCCCCTCAGCAGCCAAAGAAGTTGCCGAGCCAAACGGAGCCTAAGACATCTGATGAAGTTGAATTCACAAAACCTGTTCATTCGTCAGATTCAGCGCTGAATCTGCAGGGAATTATTGATCAAGTGACGCGTTTAACCGACGCGATTCCTAAAATAGAAGAGCTTCATCAGCAATTACATGAATCAGCTCATCTTATTCAATCATTGTCTCAACTGCACGAGCAAACAGCTCATTTACTTTCGACTATGCAGTCAGCTCCTAATTTCGAAGACATTCAAAATCAGCTCTCTGCGTTAAAGGAAGAATCGTCCAATACAGCTTTATATGAGATGGTGAAAACTCTTGACAAAAAGATTGATGAAGTAACTCAGCCAAAGCAGTCCATTGTTGTTGAAAAAATTATGGTGGAAAAAGTATTGTTAGACAAAATTGACCTTAGTAATAATTTTGGCCAGCTAGGAATTAAAGATTTGACCGGCCACTTAAACATTGGTACAACTTACAGCGCTGACTCTGATCAAGTGGATGAAGAAGTCAAAGACTTATTCTCTGTTAAGCTAAAAGAAAAAAAGATTGATGAACATACAACTGAGACAACGATGAGTTCAGGAGGTGAAACAGAAAAGCCTGATCACTCCGAAGAATAAAAAATGACCGCTACTGCTTATTTAAAGCAATTGTCGGTCATTTTTGTTTCCATAAATAGTTGTAATTCTTTCTGTAGGCGTTCCATTAAGAACGCTGAAATTTCTTCTTGATTTTCTTCTTTATGATGAGATGATGCTACAACAATACGGCCTGTTTTTCCTAAGAAAGCCCGGTATTCAATTACCTTCATCGCAGCATGAAGTAAGTTCGCGTCCGAAAGCGGTGTATTTGTTAGTAGAACAATATTCATTTCATTCTCTTTTTGTCCATGTGTCAGTACAGTCAGCCACGAGTAACCTTTATCGTCTTTTAAGCGAACTTCATGACTAGATAAAGACGCAGATTTCCACGCCGTGTTAGAACTGCTTTGCTGTTGAACAATTTCTTGACACCAGTCTAGACCTGTTTCATTGGAACCCAGTGAAAGAGTTCTCAAAGGACGAGCAAAGGATAAACATAGCTTGCCCGGTTCCTTTTGCAACTGATACAACTCATGGAAGTCCGTCTCTGGATATTGATACGGCGGCACAAAAGCAATTTGCCGCTTGTTCACAGCGGGATGGTGAAATACATGCAAATCAACGCCATATACTCTTTTTAACGTAGCTGCATCCTGAAAAATGGCATCCATCCCTGTTTCTTCTACTCTTCCATCTTTCAATAATACGGCATTATCTGCAAACAGCGAGGCAATGTTGAGATCATGCAAAATGGCCAGAACCGTCAAGCTCATTTCCTGCTGTAACGTTTTTAACAGCTGAAGCAGTTCCATCGTATGTTTTACATCTAAGTGATTCGTTGGTTCATCAAGAAGTAAGTAGTCAGGTTCTTGCGCCAGTGCTTTAGCAAGTAAAACCCGCTGTTTTTCTCCACCGCTCAGCGATTGAAAGGTATGATTTCGATAGTGCCAGACGTTTGTTAATTTCATCACGCTTTCTACCACTTCTTCATCCTGTGCTGATACAGTGCTAAACAAACCTTTTGCCTGATAAGGATAACGTCCCAGTGAAACAATTTCTTGAACCGTAAATTCTAATCCAATTTGATTTTCTTGCGTCATGACTGCAACTTTTTGCGCCAGTTGTTTTGGTGAATAAGCCTTCACTGACTTCCCTTCTACCTTTACTTCTCCTGATTGAGTGGTTAATACATTCATAATTAAGCGAATAAGCGTTGTTTTTCCGCTTCCATTTGGTCCTAGTAAAGCAACAAAAGAACCTTTGTCTACGGTGAACGTGATGTCACGAACGGTCGGTTTCTGTTTATCGTATCCTCCCGTCACATTATATAGTTCAATCATGATATTCCTCTTTTCCGCATACGTTCTTTTACAAGCAGCAGCGTAAAAATTGGCGAACCAATTAAGGCGGTTACGACTCCAATCGGCAGTTCACGAGGTTCTAATATCGTTCTTGCTAATAAATCGGCTAAAACCAAATAACTTCCTCCGATTAAAATAGAAAGCGGCAGTACATGCTTATGATTAGCTCCCGCTACGAGACGCACTACGTGGGGAATAACTAAGCCAACAAATCCAATTGCCCCAGATACTGATACCGCAGCCCCGGTTAATACGGATGCACCTATTAAAATCATTCTTTTTTTCTTCTTTACGTCTATCCCCATAAATTGAGCGGATTGATCGCCAAATGCTAAGCCGTTCAGCTCTTTCACATGTAACAGCAGCATAATCGTACCGACTAAAAAGAACGGCCCTAAAATTTGAATATGCGACCATCCTCTCATTGATACGCTTCCCATTAGCCAATATAAAACCTGCCTTACATCTTCTTCAGGAGAAAGAGCTACAATTAATGAAATAAGCGCGCTCATAAAGGATGATAAAATAATCCCCGCTAAGATGATAGTTTCATTGGCCAAATTGCCGCTTGCGAGTTTCGTAATACCAAAAACTAAAAGAAGAGTAATAAAACCAGATACGATGCCGACTACAGGCAGCGTGAAGATAGACAAACCAAAAATACTCCAGTGAAAATAAATTGCCATGACAGAGCCAAGGGTTGCACCTGAGGAAACTCCGATCGTGTAAGGATCTGCAAGAGAGTTTCTTAATAGCCCTTGAAAGGCAGCTCCTGCTATTGAAAGCGAAGCTCCTACTAAAAATGCCACCAGTACTCTTGGAAAACGAATTTGCCAAATGATTAAATCCATGTTTTCCGGACCGTGATATAAGGATAGTCCGGTAAGGTGGCCAATAATAATTTTGATTGTATCTCCTACGGTTAACGAAACTGTACCAATAAATACTCCCATAATCACCGAAGTACATACAATAAATAAACTGACTATGTATAAAATAGATGCTTTGTTTAAAAAAATACGTTTAAAAATCAATACTTTCAGCTCCTCTAGGAAACGAGGCGTGATGTTTTACATTACATTAACCATTCATTTTCCTGTCCATAAACCATGTTTCCATCCTACATAGTATTGGAAACAATCATCTTTTATTTGTTACGAGTGCTAGACTGTTGAACTAGGCAACGTAGAATAGCGTACTAAAGTTCTCGGTGAAAAAACAAGCGAAAACCTCTACAAGCTACACTTTTTGTGCTTGCTCCGGGCTTTTATAGTTGTCTATTAAATGATACAGCTTTTCCATATCTACAGCTTCTCTCACATATGCTGCTGCTTTTGAAAAAGACTCCTCTTTTTGCAGGCGACTGTTGAATGTATCCGTAATAGGCGGCAATTTTTTATGTTTACGAATTTGATTAAGCAAAGCTCTGCGCAAAGCATCGTTATGAAACACATCATGAACATACGTGCCAATGATGTTGTCTTTAACCGTTCCTTCTTTTTGATCATCTACCACCGCAAAGGCTTCCGTTATGCTTTTAGAAACCGTCTTTCCCATATGAATTTCATAGCCTTCAATCGAAACCTTCTCACTCTCTAACTGAACATATCCAGAAACTCTTTCTGTTTTTTTGCTGGTTGTCATAACGGTTTCCACTGGAAGCAAACCCAGCCCTTTAATAGATTCAATCCGGGACTCTACTGCATCGGGGTCCGTAATTGTCTCGCCTAACATTTGATATCCCCCGCAGATGCCAATAACGTGAGCGTTCGTTGCGTTCAAGACTTGATTAATGGCTAGAGCCAGGCCGCTTTCTTGTAAAAACTGCGCATCTTCAATCGTATTTTTGCTTCCTGGTAAAACAATTAAATCAGGCGTACCTAGTTGTGATGGCTTGGTTACAAGTCTCACATGACAGTCTTCTTCTAAGCTTAGAGGATCAATGTCTGTAAAATTTGAGATGCGAGGATACGAGATAACCGCAATATCGATTTCTTTTAACGGATTCACAAGCGTTGAGTAATTTCTGAGTGATAGCGAATCTTCAGCGTCAATTTCCACGTCGTGCATATAAGGAATCACTCCTAGTACCGGAACTCCCGTGTATTCTTCAAACCACTTCAACCCCGGTTTTAAAAGCTCTAAGTCTCCTCGGAATTTATTGATTAACACTCCAATTACTCTAGGTTTATGTTCATCTGGAAGCAATTGAAGAGTACCCACCAGACTCGCAAAAACCCCTCCTTTATCAATGTCTCCTACTAACACAACAGGGGCTTGGGCTATCTTTGCTACGCGCATATTTACCAGTTCCCGATCGTTCAAATTCACTTCAGCAGGACTTCCAGCACCTTCAATCACAATTCGATCATAATGATTGGCAAGCTCTTTATAAGACTCCGTGATAACGTTCAAACCTTCATTAAAAAATTCTTGCCGATACTGAAAAGCAAACATATTACGAAGCGGCTTTCCATGAACGACAATTTGAGATTCATGATCACGAGTTGGTTTAATTAAAATAGGATTCATATTGGTTGTTGCTTCTACTCCAGCCGCTTCAGCTTGAATTCCTTGCGCTCTTCCAATTTCTTTTCCATCCATTGTAATGTATGAATTAAGCGCCATATTTTGCGATTTAAACGGTGCAGTTTGATAGCCGTCTTCTTTAAAAATACGGCAAAACGCTGTAGCAATCATGCTTTTTCCAGCGTCTGAGTGCGTTCCTTGAATCATAAGAGGTTTTCCTTTTTTCACTTTTTCCACTCCCTATCACATAAAAAAACCTTAACTGTAAAAGTCAAGGTTTGGTCATGCGCTCATTAACACATTGTCTTGACTTATTTCTCCCACCGAAAAATAAGGGGTTTTTAAAAGCAGGTCTCCTGGCTTATGCTTCATTTTACTTCTGCATCCTTCCTAGTTTGACTAGTGGGTCTTTGCAGGTTCATCCACATTTACAGTAGCGGGGGCTGCACCGGATTTACACCGATTTCCCTATTATCCTCCTTAGAGGCACTTTTAAAATCATTTATTCTTTATTGTAACGAATTTTATAACCATTCACAATAACGATTTTCTTCTATTATTATATATTACTGTGTTTATACTTATTTGGGTCTCGTATGCTATAATAACAATTATTTTCCAAACATCTTATGAAATAGCTAGGAAGGTGCTCGTAGTTGAAGAAAAAAATCATTTATATCTTTATTAGTTTGCTTGTTCTTTACATAGCAATCATGTCTTTTTGTATGTATCAAACCGCTCATCAGCCTGTTCCGCAAAAAGCAGATTATGTGCTCATTTTAGGTTCCAAAGTAGACGGAGATCAAATGTCTCCTAGTTTAAAAGAACGAGCAAAAACGGCTTTATCTTATTTAAAGACTCATAAACAAACAAAAGTTATCGTAACGGGTGGAAAAGGATCCGATGAAGAAATTTCTGAAGCAGAAGCAGCCTATCGTTTTCTACGAAAAGAAGGAATTAAAAAGAATCGAATGATAAAAGAGGATCAGTCAACTTCTACTTTTGAGAATTTCACTTTCACTAAAAAGAAAGTTGATATTCAACACAAAAAAGTCGTGCTTGTTAGCAGTGATTTTCATTTATTTCGCGCCTCTATTATTGCCAAGCGTCAAGGTTTTGACGTTTATCCTTTAGGTGCAAAGACACCAAATTCAATTAAACTTCAAGCCTACTTTCGTGAGTATGCTGCTATCTTAAAAACGTGGCTGTTTGATAAATAAATAGAGTACACCCCTATACAAACGAAAAACACGGCATGAATTCATGCCGTGTTTTTTATTAATCATCCGTATCGATAACTGCTTTTGGTAAACCCGTGTATTTCGCCCAGTAGAAAATACCGATTGAAACAAGAGCAATTAAAATTAAGTCAAGCGGGTTGCTTAGCACACCTTGTCCTCCACCAAATGAGCCTAGGTAAGAGATAACAAGCATAATAATATAATAAGCAACTAGCCACCAAGCAGATTTAAGCTGCTGTGCAAATTTTACAACGTCAGTTGGTACGTATTTCTTAAATGCTACGTAGATAACAACCATTAGAAGCTGTGATCCTAGAAGCCAAGAAATTGTCGTCCATCCTGACCAATATACGATGTATGAACAGAAGATAAATGACACGGGAGCAATAACGCTCATGCCTTTTAATTTGAAAGGCTTTTTAAGGTCTTTTGCATTTACTCTGAATGCAGCAGCTGAAATTGGCGCAATCGCATAAGACAGAATAAGTGCTACTGAACATACGTTTACTAGCGCTTCCCAAGAAGGAAATGGCAGTGTCCAGAATACGGACATTCCAAACGATAGCCATAGTGACGCACGTGGAATTCCTGTTTTCTTATCTACTTTTGAGAAACGTTTAAATAGTGTTCCATTACGAGACCAAGCATAAACTAAACGAGAAGTTGTATTCATGAAGATGTTCCCGTTACCGCCTGGTGATAAAATAGCATCAAAAATAACAAGCGTTACTAACCAGCCAAGGCCTAAAATAAGTGCAATATCTTTAAATGGTAAAGAGAATTGCTCTTGAATTGTTCCCCATCCTCCTGATAGCATATCAGCCGGAATGTTACCAATGAACAATACTTGCAGTGCTGTGTAAATAATCGCTGAAAGTACAATACAGATAATGAGCGCGATTGGAATATTACGCTGCGGGTTTTTAACTTCACTGGCTACAGAAACAATAGGGTGAAGTCCTAGGTAAGCAAACATAACGCCACCTGTTGAAATGGCTGCTTGAATACCATTAAAACCAAACGGAGTAAAATCGCCAGTTGTAAAGTTAGCTGATTTAAAGTGATAAGCTAACACGACGATAATTGTAAGAGGAACCGCATATTTGAACACAGATATAATAACATTTGACTTAGCAAATGCTTTTACACTTACGTAGTTAATGATAAAAAATAGCGTTAATAACGCGAACTGAAATAACCAGCCGATTGTAGTAGGCGATTCAGAACCATGTTTAGTTAGACCAGGAAGCCAAAACGCAACATACTGACGTACAGCCGTTACCTCGATGGCAATCAAACTTGTGTAAGCAATAATGGTAATGAATGAAATTAAGTAACCCACTAAATGACCATGTGAGTAAACCGGATAACGGATAATTCCACCGGTACGCGGCAGCGCTGCTCCAAGTTCAGCATACACTAAACCGATAAGTAAAATAATGACTCCGCCAATCAGCCACGAAAAACTTCCGGCTGGACCAGCCTTTGACGCTACGTTACTAACCGCAAATAACCAGGCGGAACCAAAAATAGCTCCCATCCCAATTAACGTTAGGTCAAGTAACGATATTGATTTTTTAAACTTTCCTTGATTTCCTTGATCAGACATAATATCCTCCTTTAAAATTTCCACTCCACATATCTACGCCCTTGCGTCCGATATGGGATTCTTTACATCATCCTCCTCTTACTAAGACCTCACAAGTGGATATGTTAACAAATATTCTCTAAAAAACCAAGTTAAAAACTTTATTTTTTTGTAAAACATCGTTGAATTGCTTATGTATAGCGCATAAATTCCACAGAAGATTTGAGGACTACTCCTCCTATTTAACCGCATTTTTCTTAGGTTAAACATAAAAGAATATTCAAACTATTTACCGTAAAAAAGGGTCTGAGATATAACGAAATCAACCGCTAGAAGCAGCTACATACGCAACACCTACGCTTGCCATACCAATAAAAAAATCCGAACGATGAATCGTTCGGATTTTGCTTTAATTAAAATAATGTTGTCCGTGCCTTTTTTTGCTTATTTAAATACTTTTACACGTTCACTTAGTGGTTGAAATTCTTTTTCACCCGCCGGTGACACGGGATTACCAAATGGCATTTGAGCAATCAGCTTCCATGAACTTGGAACATTCCAAGCTGCTTTTACTTCATCGTCAATCAATGGATTGTAATGCTGTAAAGTTGCTCCTAGGCCTTCGAGCTCAAGAGCTGTCCAGATCACATGCTGCAGCATGCCTGATGATTGGTTAGACCAAACCGGGAAATTTTCGCTGTAAGATGCGAACTGCTTTTGCAGTCCTTCAACTACTTCTTGATCTTCAAAGAAAAGAACTGTTCCATAGCCGCTTCCGAATAAGTTCATTTTTTGATCCGTATCTGAAAAATTTTCAGCTGGAACAATTTTACGAAGCGCTTCTCTCGTAATATTCCACACTTTATCATGCTGTTCGCCAAATAAAACGACTACGCGTGCGCTTTGGGAATTAAATGCTGAAGGAGTATGTTTCACCGCAAAGTTAATAATTTCTTCAATTTTTTCTTCTGACATTTTTACATTTTTATCAATTGCATAAATAGAACGTCGGTTTTTAATTGCTTCATAAAAATCTTTTCCAACCTGTTGTTGATCACTTGATTTATCAAATAATTTATCTAAAAAACCCATTTTCCACACTCCTAATTGTTTGTTTTTTTAAGCTTAAATTGCATGTTTATACCCTTCCCCCTGATAAAAGGAGATAAACAAGATATAATGAATTCTTATATCTCTAATTCGAGATATTAAACTAAAAAAATATTAATTGAAATTTAATTACTTTATGTAACTTACTTTACAATGATTATTATTACCTGTCAACAGAAAAATTATTTTTTTTTGTTGATCATCAAAAGAGGTTGAGACATAACGAAATGAATCCAATCTAAAATAAACAAATGGGATATATGAGCTGAACCGCTTTTGATACCGCAGTTGATTTCCGTGCACGACTTCGCTTTCCGCGGGCGGCCGCTGAACCTCCTCGTCACTTGCGTTCCTGCGGGGTCTCATCTGTTCCGCTTTTTCCGCAGGAGTCTTCGTCGTGCCCTTCAATCAACTGCTAGAAGGAACGAAACAGGTGAAACCTACGTTCACCGTAATAAAAAAACGAACCGCTAATCAAAAATTTTGATCAAGGGTTCATTTTTTCACTTCGTCTAAAATATTTTTATCTCAGCCTTTTTTATAGATACTTAATGTTCATAAATCATCTTTCGCGTCATTCCCCCGTCTACTACGAGGTTAGCTCCTGTTACAAAATCATTTTCGACGTTTGTTAAGTACATACACGCTCTTGAGATATCGGCTGGCGTTCCTACCCGATTAGACGGATGCTGCGTATGATCGATTTCACGAAGGCCATCGTAGTCAGATGTCTCAATCCATCCTGGAGAAATAGCATTTACCGTGATGTTGTCATCACCAAGCGAAACGGCAAGTGCATGAGTTAAAGCAACGATTCCTCCTTTTGTAGCAGCATAGGCTTCTGTATCTGGTTCAGACATTGAAGCTCTTGTAGAAGCTAAGTTTACAATGGAGCCTCCGCTTTCGTTTTTCCTCATCACTTTAGCTGCTTCGCGAGAACATAGAAACACGCTGCGCAGGTTCGTATTGATAATGTCATCCCATTCATCAATGGTTAGCTCATACGGTGATTTCCAGTGGGAAACGCCTGCATTATTAATCAAAATATGTATCGTTCCATACGTACCGACCGTTTTCTCAACGAGATTTAAAATGTCGTCTTCTTTTCGGACGTCTGTTTTCACAAAAATGGCTTCTCCGCCTTGTCTTTGAATAGCTTCTGCGTGACGCTCTCCTTCGGTTTCGTCCACATCTGCCAATACCACTTTTGCTCCTTGTTTTGCGTATGCGCGTGATACATCTTTTCCTATTCCATTCGCAGCTCCCGTAACAACAACAACTAAATCTTTAAATGACATAGCATCTCCTCCTTATACGCTTTATTCACTTTTTTCTTCGTCTTTAAACAAGTGATCCGTGACGAAAAGAGCAAACGTTTCAGCCGTTAACTTGCATCCAGAAGCTTTTGGATGACCTCCTCCTCCAAGGTGCCCAACAATTTCGGCTAAGTTGATTTCGTCTTTTACTGCACGGAAGCCAATCTTTTGGCGTCCCATGTCCACCATAACGGAAAAGTCGATATCTTCGTTTTCTAGACACAGTGCATTTCCTAGCTCAGACTGATATGTATCTGCAAATACAATGCCTACGTTGTACGCTGTTTTAGCAATTTCAACACTTTCTTTTATGATTTGTTTTTGCTTGTCGTAAATATATTTTTCAATCTTTTTTTCTTCTGCTTCTAGTAAAATTTCGTGTTTGTCCGTAAACGTAAATTCTTGATTTTCAGTATGGTACGATTCACGAAGCGTTTCTAGAATGGTCTCTTTAAATTCTTCATGCGGGATTAGATAATATAGGTGATTGAGGCGCTTTGCTTTCACATTATTTTCATGAAACCAGTCCCATGTATCAAATAAGCGCACAAGTTCTACATATTCATCAAGCAACTCCGTTTTTTGAAGCATGTTGTTGCGCACTAAGTAGTCGTAGAAAAGAGATGTAGCTGCTGTCTTTTTACCGTTTTCGTCTTCTGCAATAACATGAACCCAATCGTATTTCTCAGCTAGTGGAAGAGCAGAGATATGATGGTCAATAAGAGTTATTTTCTGGCCTTTTTTTACCAGTTCATTTAATTTTTCCGCTACTTCATCGTTTACGCTAATATCCGTTATGTATAAAGCTGTGTCTCCATCGTTTTCTTCTTCAATAAAATGCGTCACTGTGTCATTGATGCGGCCAATGCTTACCGTGCTGTAATCAAAGTTGTCGTCGCCAAACGCTAACCGACCCAACAGTGCTGGACTTACCCCGTCTAAATCGTTATGTGAAATTAATTTTATTTTTGTCATCAATCAAAACTCCTTTATTTTCAGTCGCCTTAGTATATGTACCGGCTTGTATATTATAGCAATTTCAACATAAAAATGCTGTTATTTACTTTGAAGAGAAGGAATATCTTCGCAATAAACAAAAGTGAAGTAAACGTTTAGACTTACCTGTATCAAAAGAGAGTGAGACATAACTACATCGATCCAATCAACAGCTAGAAGCAACTACACACATGAAACCTACGCTCACCAATACCAATAAAAAAATCCGAACGAATGTGATTCTCCATCAAGAATCTCGACTCATCGTTCGGATTTTCTTTTAACCAACCTACTTTTGTTTCAGCCTATTTCCACTTACTCTAAATTGCTGTGCTGCTTAAACGCCTGTTCATGATCCGTTTGGTTCAAATTCCCGTATTCTAAGCAAATCGTATCAAACACAACATGAGCACATTGATCAAACAATGAACCAAGCGGCTGAATAGAAGCGGCTTCATTTTCGCTTCGGTATTTGGTTGCAGCGGGAATGTGCAGCAGCTCATCAGTATGAGCAGTTAATGGTGATTCTGTACTAGCTGAAATGCCGATAACTGAACATCCTACTTCTTTGGCTTTTTTAGCTACGCTCACCACTTGCTGTGTTTTTCCTGAACCAGATACAGCCACCAATACGTCACCCGCTGCAATCGAAGGAGTAATGGTCTCTCCTACAACGTATACTGTTGCACCTAAATGCATCAGTCTCATCGCAAATGATTTGCCCATTAACCCGGAGCGACCTTCGCCTATAACAAAAATTCGTTTTGCTTGGTAAAGTGAAAACGCTACTTCTTCTATTTGAGGCTCTTTTATGTGATTCATTACGGTCGTAATTTCATGTAAAATCGTTTGTGTTTTTGTCATTATACGTTCCCCCTGCTCATAAATAAGTCTTGAAATTCAGCAGATGCCTTTACCACATCCGCACTTTTTGTAATCGCTGATCCAATAATCGCAACGTCCGCCTTCATTTGAAGTAATGACGTTGCTGAGGCTGGATTAATTCCTCCTGCTACTGCTATTTGCGCATCTGAATGAAAATACTGCCGCAAATTTATTTGACTCAGCGATTTTCCTTCTTTTTCTTGCTCATCTTTGCTGATATGATGGCAGAAAATAGCGCTTCTATAAATACTTACTTGCTTTTGCGAGCTGCTTGACGTGTTTAATAAATCAACCATCATTTTTTTATTCCATTTTTCGCTGACATTTGCACACGTCTCTATCGTGGGTAAAGGTGATACGCCCATTACTGTTGCTATATCTGCTCCTGCTTGATAGCACATGGTAAATTCATACTCTGCGTTATCAATCGTTTTGATATCTGCTACAATCATCTTGTGCGGAAATGCCTGTTTGATTTTATAAATGCTTTCAATTCCATACTCTTTTATAAGAGATGTACCTACTTCAATCCAATCAACATAGGGTTCTGCCAGCTTGGCAAGGATAATAGCTTCTTCAATTGTGACGCGATCTAATGCTAATTGTATCTTCATCTTTCTTCTCCTCACTTTCTACTAAACCGGTTTAGTAACAACGTAAAAAAAACGAATATTTTGATGAGCTAAAAAGAGCACGCCATAGGCGCTCTTTTTAGCTTAATACGACAACGTTGTTTCTCGAATAATTAATTCACATTCATACTGGTACTCTTCATAAGCTATCTTTTCTTTCAAAATTTGTTTAATAAGTAAATCTGCTGCTTTTGTTCCCATGTCAAAAGCAGGCTGCGAAATCGTGGTAACGGCAGGCGTTGCTACATCTGCGTAAGGAATATTATCATAAACAATTAAAGATAAATCATTGGGGATATTAAATCCGTGTTGTTTAATAAATTTCTGCACTTCAATGAACACTAAATCGTTTCCAGCCAGCAGCGCTGTCGGCGGATTATCGGCTGCAAATAGCTTCTCCAGCGCTTTTTGCATGTCCGCTTTTTTGCAGTTAATAATCATGGATTCATTTACAGGCATATTGGCTGATGTTAACGCTTCTTTGTACCCTTCTACACGTTCAATCCGGGGTGTAATAGTTAAGGGTTCTGTAATGATCGCTATATGCTTATGTCCAAGCTCGAGCAGATGCAAAATAGCCTGTTTTGTGGCTTCTTGGTTGTTCGCCACTACGGATGGAATTTTTCCTTTTACATCATGAATTTTACGATCCATAATAACAACCGGATATTCTTCTTTGATCATCTGCTCATAAAGAGAAGTATTGGCACCCGTTGGAAATAAAATAAGGCCATCTACTTGCTTTGCTTTTAACATATTAATATATTTCTTTTCTTTATCAGGGTCATCATCTGCGTTGCAAATGATGGCATGTATATCTTGCGAATGGCAATAGTCTTCAATGGCACGAATGACTTCCGTAGAAAATCTGTGCATAATATTGGCAACAATAATCCCAATCATCGACGTTCGCTTTTGTTTTAAGCTCCGTGCTAGATAGTTGGGCTGATAGCCCAGTGTATCAATCGCTTCTTTAATTTTCTTTCGCGTTTCTTCGCCCATATATTCGTATCGCTTGTTAATGTATTGTGATACGGTGCTTTTGGAGACATTTGCTGCTTTTGCAACGTCCAGCATAGTAACTTTTTGCATCATGATCCGTCCTTTTCATTCAATCCCTAAAATTATGCTACTCCTAGTGTAAACGAAAAAAACGAAAAAGGAAAAGCCTTCTTGCTAGCAGAAGGCTTTATTTATTAAGCGTACGCAAGCCTAGCTTCTTGAATTTCATGAGTAAAACGTTTCGCTTCCCTTGTTACTTGAAGTAAGTATTCAGGAGTTGGAAGCTGCTTTCCATCCACTAATGTGCTTCCTGCTCCAATAGCAGCTGCTCCGGCTTTAATATAAGCTCCCGCATTCTCAGCCGTAACGCCGCCTGTTGGCATTAACGGAATATGAGGAAGCGGTCCTGCTATATTTTTAAAATAAGCGGGGCCTACTACGCTTGCCGGGAAGACTTTAATCATATCTGCGCCGCATTCATAGGCTGTTAAAATTTCAGTAGGTGTAAAAGCACCCGGAACGCTAATGACTCCGTATCTTTTAGCCGTTTTAATTGTTCGTTCGTTCACCGTAGGGGAAAAAATAAATGACGCTCCTGCCATAATGGCAATTCGTGCTGTTTCTTCGTCTAGAACAGTTCCTGCTCCAATAAACATCGAATCGTCAAATTCATTTTTCAATTCTTTAATAACCTCTACGGCAGCAGGGTTTTCCATTGTGATTTCTAGATTTGTTACTCCACCTTCTTTTAACGCGTAGGCAAGCGGAATAATTCGCTCAGCGCTTGCTCCTCGAATGACCGCTACAATACCGCTACTTGTAATTTTCTCAATATGCATCTCAATTCTCCTTTTCTATCGTTACATTAAGCCGTTGTTTCAACTGGCTTCACACTCTGAACTTCTCTTGGCTTTTTCGTTGCGACAATGGTTAAAACTGCCGCAAGGAATAATGATCCAGCCATAAAGATATAGGAAGCGCCAAACCCTCCTGTTGATCCATTTAAAAATCCTACAATATAAGAACCGGCAAATGAACCAAGTGCCCCCATGCTATTAATTAAAGCCATCGCTCCTCCGGCAACATTACGCGGTAAAATTTCAGGAATAATCGCAAAGAACGGTCCGTACGGAGCATACATCGTTCCTCCGGCGATAACGAGTAAAGTAAAAGAAAGCCAGAAGTTGCTTGTGCCAACTAAATAAGATCCGTAAAAGGCAAGAGCTCCTACTAGTAAGAACGGCCATACAAATGCGCTTCGTTTTAAAAACTTATCTGACAGATATGAAACCGTTAACATTAATACGACTGCTAATACGTAAGGAACGGACGCTAACCACCCTGTCTTCACTATACTCATGTTAGGCGCTGCTTTAATAATAGACGGCAGCCACATAACAAATCCGTAGACGCCAATACTCCATAAAGCATATTGAATGCTTAATAAAATGACAGTACGATTTTTGAAAGCTTCTTTATAGCCTTTAACAGGTTTAATTCCTTCTTGTTCTTTTTGCAGCGCATCGTGTAAGTCTGCTTTTTCTTTTTTCGACAGCCAGCCTGCATCTTTTGGCTCATCGTTTACTAGTTTCCACCATAAAAACGCCCAAATAACAGCTGGAAAACCTTCTAAAATAAACATCCATCTCCAGCCAAATGATTCTAGCAAATATCCAGAAACAATTGACATCCAAAGGACGGTTGCCGGGTTTCCTAAAATTAAGAACGTGTTGGCTCTAGAACGTTCTGCTTTTGTAAACCAGTGGCTTAAAAAAACGAGCATAGCAGGCATAACGGCACTTTCCACTACTCCTAAAGCAAATCGAATAACAAACAAAAATCCGACGTGGCTTACCATACCTGTAGCTGTAGCAAGTGCTCCCCATAAAATCAGAGACCAAAAAATCAGCTTTTTGGCGCTTTTATTTTCAGCATAGTGAGCGCCAGGAATTTGGAAAAAGAAATAACCTAAGAAAAAGAGCGATCCTAATAAAGACGAAATACCTGGCGTAATATGAAGATCTTCTGCCAGCCCTGCTGCTGCTCCAAACCCGTAGTTTGCACGGTCTAAATATGCAAGGCTATACGTAATAAATACGATAGGAATTAACCGAAGCCATCTTTTTTTTGCTAGCTGCTGTTTCATTATCACTTCACTCCTTGTTTTTGGGATTCCATATATTTTTGCAACTGCTGTTCAGTTGGATATCCGTCGTTATCTCCAGGGCTTTGTACAGCTAATGACCCAATAGCATTTGCTCTCATGACAGATTGAGTAAGAGAATCATGTTGAAGAAGTCCGCTTAACAGCCCTACTGCAAAGCCGTCTCCTGCACCGACTGTATCCACTATTTGTTTGACTTTTATTCCTTCAACCATTCCTTGCTCTTTAGCCGTCTTAAAAAAGGCTCCTTGTTCACCTAGTTTAATAACGACAAGCTCTACGCCTGCATCTAAATAGTAAGAAGCGATGTCTTCTGGGTTTTCGTATCCGGTTAAAATTTTCCCTTCTTCAATGCCTGGCAGAACGTAGTTTGCTTGTTTAGCAGCTTCGTTGATTGTAAAAATCATTTCTTCCTTCGATGTCCAAAGAGTCGGTCGCAGGTTCGGGTCAAAGGAAACCGTTTTGCCAGCTGCTTTCATCGAGGTAAGCGCGTGTAGAGCAAATTCACGCATGCTTGCTGACACAGCAAGCGGTATTCCTGTCATATGCATGTGTTTTGCCGCTAAAAAATAGTTTCGATTAAAATCGCGTGGGTGCAAGTGACTGGCTGCCGAATTTTTTCGGAAGTAACAAACTTCCGGATCTCCCACTTCCACTTTTGATTTAATTTGAAAGCCTGTTGAATGTTCGCTATCTACTAGTACACAATCGGTGTTGACCGACTCCTCTTGTAGCCGTTTCATAATAAACGTACCGAAAGGATCATTGCCGACTTTGCTCACCCACCCTGCGCGCAGACCGAGACGAGCGAGACCAATTGCTACATTTGTTTCTGCTCCGGCTAGCTCTTTTGTATAATGCTTAATCTCATACAGCGGTCCTGGTTGTTCTGCCATGAACATCGCCATTGCTTCTCCGAAGGTAATAACGTCTAATGAATTCATTGCACTTCCTCCTGTTCTGCTGCTTGCACCAATGAAATGAAGCGGGGGATTTGTTCCGATTCATCGATTGGAAACTCTAAAGCTTTAAAAATCGAATGAGAAAACCCTTTCAAAATATCTTTCCACATTTCATTTGAATCGTTTGATATAGAGGTTGTTACTAGCTTTCCGCTATTCTTTATTACGTGTTTAATATGAATATAGCCTACAAATGACCTTAGCTTTTTGATTGCTTCCTGGGGTCGTTCCTGTACATAAAGCCAGTTACCAATATCAAACGTCATGGAAACAGGAATTTCGTAAGCGTTATCAAAAAATGCGTGCAAAGATGCTATGTTGCCTCCATAACTGGTTTGATCGTTTTCCACAAATAGATGTAAAGCTGGAAATGCCTGCAATAGCTCCTGCAATTCCCCTATAGGTGATTGTGGCTGATAAAAACCAAGAGAAACTTTTACCCACTGAGCGCCAAGTGATACGGCTTCTTCAAGAATAGATTTTAATTCTTGTTTGTTTAACTCTCCACTTTCTTTCCACAGTTCGATTGGAGCCGAATATACTGTAAAAAGCGGATATCTTTTTAATTCTTCGGCAATAAGCTCAATCTCTTGATCTACTTTTTTCATTAACTCTCTTCGAATTTCCACTCCATGTACTTGCTGTTCATATATTTTCCCAATCATGGTGTGCTGAGAGCTTGTCGTTTCAAATGCATTTAAAGGAATAATGATATGATTCATAAATCGACCTACCTTTCTTATTATACTAGCTAACCACTTACTAAACCGGTTTAGTAAATCGATTTATCTAAATTATAAGACTATTGAAAGCGCTTTTCAAGCTTTTTTTATAAATTATAAAAAAAAGAAACAACACGGCGTTATGCCGTGTTGTTTCTTAGTGATCTTCTGTGCTTTTTACTAAATTGCGATCTTGTTGATAAATATCATAGATTAAGAAACTAAAACCATAGTACAAGACCATGATTACAACTGACTTTGTCATGATAAATAAAGCGCCTAGCCCGATACCAACCAACAGCGTCTGGACACTCAAACGGTCACGCTGAAAAGCTAGCTGTGATAGGAAATAACCAATACCAATTAAAATAGCCAACACCCATGTATTTTGAATGGCTAATACATAGTGACTATATAAATAAAAGCTAGGAAAATAGACGGTGCTTTCTACGAAGCTGGAAATACCGCTGTATGCAAGCCACCACTTTTGCTCTCTTTCCGTTTTAGGAACGGTTGCCTCAATTGACGTGGGCATCTCCTGTTCCACAAAAACCGTTTCTCCATGATCTTTCATCCATTGAAGCATAATGGAAAGAATGATAAAGCCTGCAAAGATTAAAAGCAGCAAATATTCAATCCATGCTGGATACGGAGCCGTCCGGTGAATCGTATCTAGATATACTCCCTGCAACCCCAACATAGAAAATGGAACCGCATGGTATACCATCACCGCAATATAAAATAGTAAAATTAGCACATAAAAAAAGAACTGTTCTTTGTAGTAGCGAATTTTTTTGCCTTCTGAAGCAATTCGCTTAACAGTCACGCTCTCCAAGTACGGACGAATAATGCTTATGATAATAATAAGACACGTAAATACAATCATATAGTTATGTAATCACCTTTTCAACTTCATTATGTAACATTTTTTTCCATCCGCGAGAACAGGTGGTTAACAGCCTCTGTCCTTTCTTATAGTACCAAAAAACTAAACTTTTTGACAATCCTGATTTATCAATTAGGAAGATGAAATAAGCGTAGCTACATTGATACCGCTAATTGTGACCATAGGAGATCCCCCGCCTGGGTGAGTCGTTCCTCCTACAAAATATAAGTTTTTAACATCTTTTGAGACGTTACTTGGACGAAGAAAACTATCCATTTTCCGATTTGAACTCACTCCATACAAAGCGCCTTTAAATGCACCAAAGGTTTGTTCAATTTCACATGGAGTAACAATTCGTTCATGTACAAGCGAGGGCTCAATATCTAAACCAAACTGAGAAAGCTTGCGATAGACAACCTCTCTGTAAGCTTTCATTTTTTCTTGATTCTCTTTTTTTACAGCAGGGGCATTCACTAAAATAAATAAATTATCACCCGGAGCTACCGTGTTATCGGTATACGAAGAATTACAAACGTAAATGGTAGGGTCGGTTGGAAGCGTTTTTTGCTGAAATAGTTCATAGAATTCCTGCTTGTAACCCTGAGAAAAGTACACTTGATGATGAATCAGCTGAGAAAAGCGCTTTTTAACTGCTGCCATAATTACATAGGCTGATATGGAAGGCTCAAACTCAGCTGCTTTTTTGTTTTTAAAATGAGGTCTATCCTGCTCTTTTACGAGTGCCGGATAGGCTTTTAGCAAGTCCCCGTTTACAATAACGATATCCGCGTCTATCTTTTCTTCTCCATTCACTTCCACTCCGACAGCCCGCTTATTTTTTACTACTATTTCAGTCACGCTGCAGTTTGTGTACAGCTTTCCGCCGGCTTTTTGGAACACATGCCCCAGCCCTTTTGCAATTCTAGTATTTCCTCCTTTTACATAGTACACCCCGTCATTCATTTCTAAGTGTCCAATCAGTGAAAAGGTAGCGGGCGATGTATAAGGTGAAGATCCAATATAGGTTGCGTATCGATTAAATGCATTTCGAATGTTTTCATTTCGAAAAAAGCGCTGATGAAACGTATCTACTGTTTCAAACGGCCTTACTTGCAGCAGTGCTTTTAATAGAGAAGGGTTTGTGTAATCTTTCCATGACGAAAATGTCCGGTAGAAAAATTGACTTTTTGCAATGTCATATATTCTTTTTACTTCTTTTAAATAGGCCGGGTATTGTTTAGCAGCAAAGGGGTCAAGACGTTCAAGCTGCTCAATCATTTTTCGTTCTTCGATAGACATGGAAAATTGTGAACCGTCGGTGAAGAAATTATTTGTATGATGCGTTAGTTTAACAAGAGGCATATAGTCTTCTGCACGTTCGCCCGCTTGCTCAAATAACCACTGAAAAACTTCTGGCATTGTAATGGTATTAGGCCCAAAATCAAAAGAATATTCTCCTAGCTGCACAGGCATCATTTTTCCGCCTACGTGCTCGTTTTTTTCAACGATTGTGACATCGAACCCTTTTGTTTGAAGAAGAACTCCTGCAGCTAATCCGCCTAATCCTGCCCCGACAATTAGTACTTTTTTCATTGATAATGCCTTCCTTTCCATTCATATCCCTGCTTTTTTCGTTCACGCTTCATAGAATGGTTCATGAGCAGCATCAGCACAATTGCCGACGCCGGCATAGTAAGAAACAAAAGCCCTTTTTGCTGAGCCGACCGGTCAATTAAAAACCGCTGAAAAAGCATAATGCAAAAAGGAAGAATCCAAAGTATGTTGCCTGTGAATATTCCTGCTATAAACAAAGGAAGCGGCAGCACATAGTAACAGGTAAAAAAAACGCTCAGTATCCAAACTGCTTTAGCGGATCGGCCTAGACCAACAAAGATATTTTTAGCAAACCCATTCCATACTTCTTCAGTTGTTTCATACATATAACAGCTAACGTGAGACGTAATATTGGCTAAAATAACGCGCTGTTTCTTTTTCTTAAAAAGCTGAGCTAGATGCACATCTTCTACTAGTGAAGTTTTAACAGCTTCATGTCCTCCTGCGATCTCATAAGCTTCTTTTTTTATAAACATAAAAGCACCGTGAGCTGCTGAAGCTTTGCTCACCTTGTTACGGTTCGCTACCACAACCGGTAAATAGCTAAAAACAACAACATGCTGAAGCGGAACAACCAATGCTTCTAACCACGTTTTTACGGGAAAACGAGGAAATCCTGTTAAAAGAGCTGCTTTTGTCGCTTGTGCGGTGGCTAAAGTATGTTCTAGCGTGCGTTCTTTGAGCTGTACATCGGCATCTACAAACAATAAATAGTCTCCATTTGCAGCTTGTGACAGCTGGTGACAGGCATGAACTTTTCCTACCCACCCTTCTTTCAGCTCTTTTCCTTCTATGATGGTAAACCTTGAATCCCC
Source organism: Priestia sp. D51 (assembly GCF_053345675.1). Lineage (NCBI taxonomy): Bacteria > Bacillati > Bacillota > Bacilli > Caryophanales > Bacillaceae > Priestia > Priestia sp. D51. Next base: position 500,962 of record NZ_JBLTIR010000002.1, read on the forward strand.
GTGAATTTCTTTCCACAGCTGTGTTCGTGTTTCATCTGTGGACTGATCGTCTAGTATGACACATTCTAGATTGCTGTACGTTAATCCTTTAACAGAAGAAATGATTCGCTTTACATTTCGTTCTTCGTTTCGCATTGGAATCAAAATAGAAATGAGAGGCTGAGGTGTTTTTGAATTCAACTTGTATCTATTTAATTTAGGCATTGCTTGAATATTTACAATGGTCAGAAGCAGCATCAAAATAAATAAAAGCATATAGTAAATCATTCTTTCACCTTCGCTTTCCACCACGTTAACCACTCGCTAAGCGTCTTTCGTCCTGTTAATAAAACCGTAAATTCCTCATCGTTTTCTTGAATGATTTTTTGTTTTTGATGATCGAGCTGAGCAGTGACTGCAGCGGCTAGCGTTTTGGTTATATCTTCTCTTGCATTGGCTAAGTCGTAAAAAACAGCTTGCCCTACCCAGATAAAAAGCTCAGGTCGCTGATCATGGCGAAACGTATAATAATATGTAATGGGAATAACTTCAACGTCAGATTGCTTTTTTAGAAGAAAAGCAGGTCCTTCAGAAAAAGCTAACGGTCTTTTCTCAAGATGCTCTTCTTTTCCTTGAGGAAAAACAAGCACCGCTTTTTTATCTTCTAACAGCCTACTGGCAAACCTTAACGATTCCACCGTATGCTTCGGAGACGCTGCATTTACTGAAAAAGCCCCAATTCGTTGAAAAAAAGGAAAATCCTTCATTCCTTGTTCAGACATCATAGCGTATAGATCTGTTTTTAATACCGCGTTATTTAAATAAAATGTCACTAAACCGTCCCACCAGCTGGAATGATTAGCAATTAATAATATTTTTTTATCTTTTGGGAGCTCTTCTATATGTAAATGAATACGATAAAACTGTTTTTTGAGCTGATATGTGACAAACAGTTGAAAAAAGCGCTCAAATATTGAGTTTTTCTTCGGATAAATCATAAGCGAGTCTCCTTTTTATACACAATATAAAGAATAAGAAAAGGAATCATCGTCAGCCATACCACAAGCCACAGGCCATTTACTAATGCTACAATTACAAACATCATGACGACTGCACTATACAAAAACACCATTCTTCTTTCCCATATCGGCTCTTCTTCTTTAGGAACCTTAGCTAAAAAGAAATATACGACCAGCTGAATGAAGAAAGACAGTAAAAACCAGCCGGAGAAATTGGATAAAGGAATATTATAATAAAAGCTGTCCCCTTCCCACACCCAATATTGTTTAACAACATAGGCAACGGGATCAATAGCCAAATCCATAATAACAGCAAATAGCGAACTAATGACCGCATAGGCAATTCCATGGACAATAAACGGCAGCTCCATGCGCTTCATAATTCCGAGAGCTAATATTCTGCTTGTGATTACGACCATAAACCAAGCCGATCCAATGGTCAGAGGAACTCCTAAGATTTTAGCGCCAAAATCTTTTTCATAATCGTAGGATCCAAACAAAAACCCATGTTTAACACCTAGACTTTCGACATAAATAGATGCGCCTGTCACAAATACGGCAACGACCAGTGCCCGCCTTACTCCATAGGCTTTAGCTAGATAAATAAGAGCAAGAAGACTGCTCAAGTGTAAAAAAACAGCATTTGCCCATTCTAACCATGAAGGCAGCAAATCAAATGAAAGCAAAACGACTCCGCATACGTACCAAATAAGAAAAAAACGATAAATACCATTTGTGATCATTGATTCACCTTCTCTCCAGCTTCTTTTTATCAAATTGCTATTATATAAGCTTGTACACATTCCCTCCATTTTCAATGTGCTCTTTTCTATGAGTAGAACACACTCTCTTAAGATTATGTGAAAATAGCCACTGTTAGTACGTTCCCTAAATAAGAGACTTTATTACTTATTTATAAACAAAAATAAAATAAACGTCCATTAAAATCTACGGATGTATAGATTGAAATGACGTTTATTTTTTCTTATGTATATACACTTCTAATAGCTTTTTGGCAATGAGTCCAATAACCAGTCCCGGTACAACAGACAGCATAGGGAGCCAAATTGGGCCTATAAAAACACCGTTGATGGTTGTCACTGAGGAATACATAATGCCTACTGTAACAAAATAAGCACAGGAGACAAAAGGAATAAATGTAAATCTCGATGCGCCGTTTTCTGCTTCTTTAACAGCATCCCAAATTGCAAAAAAATATAAACATGGATAAAACATTAACCACTGCATGTTCATTACCTCGAGGGATTGCTTTGTTTCCCCCAAAAAGCTTAAGCGAATGCCTTCATTAAAATTTGCGCCCATATTAATGAGAAATTCAAGTACAATAAACAAAATTCCTTTTATATGTTTTTTGTTTAGTAATTGTCCAAAGCCTGGCAACGCAATGCTCCATAAAAGAGCTTCTAGTCTAGTCACGTTCTATCCCAACATTTTGACGTATAAAAGAACTCCACAGCATGATATCAGTAGAAATTTTGTCCATAGTTATCAACCTCACAATAATTTACTTATAGTTTTTGTAAATGTAAAATTTTTATACTACATCTCCTTTAATATTTGTAACTTATTGTAAATTGATAAATGTTTTAGCTATTCAACCAGACATTTTCGTTTAGAATTTTCTGTTTATTAAAACAAAAGCGTGCGATATACTAGTTTTATACGTACGAAAGGATGAGAAAGCTGACATGGAAACAAGTTTTTTTTCAATTTTAATACTAGGATTTTTTTTAGGAATTAAGCATGCTCTAGAACCAGATCACATTATCGCTGTATCAACCATTGCTTCAAAAAGTAAAAAGCTGTGGCGCTCTTCGCTTGCAGGAGTATACTGGGGGATTGGTCATACGCTTACGCTGTTTATTTTTGGCATGATTTTAATAGTGTTAAAAAGCAGTATTTCTGAACGTATGAGCATGTCACTTGAATTTTTAGTGGGCATTATGCTCGTTTATCTCGGTTTTACATCGTTTCTGTCTTACAAAAAACAAGTGCATACGCATCACGAAAAAACGTCTTACTTAAAGTCATTAGGCATTGGCTTTGTTCATGGACTGGCCGGAAGCGCAGCGATGGTTGTAGTAACGATGGGCACCGTTACTCACGTATGGCAAGGTGCGCTGTACATTATCATTTTTGGAATCGGCACTTGTCTTGGCATGCTGTTATTTACGACGGTTATTGGAATTCCATTCGTTACAACTAAAAAGCAAGTGACGTTAAACCGCTGTTTGATGCAGGTAACAGGTGCTGTCAGCATTATATTTGGCCTCTATTATATGTATAATTTAGGTGTAAGCGACGGATTATTTAGTCTGTGGTTCTAACAGAGAATGAAACATAATGAAAATAATTCAATCTAAAGACGAATAAGTAGGATAAATGATCTGGACTGCTTGTTCCACAGCTGTTGATTTCTGTGCAAGACTTCGCTTTGTCCTCTAATCAACGGCTAGAACGAACTACATACGGGAAACCTACGTTCACCCTACCAATAAAAAAATCCGAACGAATTTGATTCTCTATCAAGAGTTCAGCTCGTTCGGATTTTTCTTTAACTACTATACTTTTGTACAGGCACTTTAATACTTACGCAAAAGTGATACTTCAGCTTTTAATAACTCCTGCCGGAACAATCCGTATACTTTGACGATTATCTCTTCCACTTCTTGTGTACTAGCAGCTAGTATTCGAATAGCACATCCAGAAATCGGAAGTGCGGAAGCTCCTGCTTTACAGCCTGCCTCTTCGCACAGCTGATGTACTTTCGCTATAAATGCGTCGTCGGCGTTTGGATGAACAATAATAATCGATCCAAAATGAGTATACCCTTCCATTTTCATCATGCCGCGCAGATGGTTTTCTGGCTTCAAGTATAAGTGATCGTATACCTTCAGCTGCTTGTTTACATACAGTTTCAGCTTGGAACGCATAGAGGTATATTGAAACAGCTGCCCATCCGGCGACCACCCCGGGGTGATGCTGTCACACATAAACAAAGCAGCGTTTTCTGCCATATGAACCGTTATTTCTTGGACAAATGCAGCATTTTCATACAAAATAAGCGGGTCTGGTATATATTCCATGATGGATTGTTCTTCAAGGGTTATGCACGTTTCTTGTAAAACAGCTGCGTTCGGTGTTTTGTACACCTTTGTCGCAGATTGAGTAGTAGCAGTCAGCTGAGCATTTTTCTCGACCGTTATCATCGTTTTGTATTTGTCTCCGCTCACGTATCCCCCGCCTACGTGAAGCATATAAACAAAAGGTGATTCAGGAGTCATGTAAATAGGTCTGGCAACTTTGAAAGCCCCGTAATGATAAGTATCTTTAATAACCGTTCGCTCACTGTTTCTTTCTGCACGAAGCTCTAAATAACCCGTGTAGCTCATGATTCAAGGCCGATTAAAAAGGCCTCTTTTTTGATCCATTCTATCACTTGATTGAGCCCTTTATCTTCTTTTAAATTGGTGAAAACAAAAGGCTTGTGCCCTCTCGCTTGGATTGTATCTTTTTCCATTACTTCTAAACTGGCTCCTACATATGGGGCTAAATCTGTTTTGTTGATAATGAATAAATCAGATTTAATCATTCCTTGACCGCCTTTACGCGGGATTTTTTCTCCTTGTGCTACATCGATGATATAAATTGAAAAATCAACGAGCTCTGGGCTAAACGTTGCGGCTAAATTATCTCCTCCGCTTTCTACAAAAATAAGTTCAACATCGGGGTGACGTTCCACTAACTCATCAATTGCAGCAAAGTTCATGGATGCATCTTCTCGAATAGCTGTATGAGGACATCCTCCTGTTTCTACTCCTACGATACGATTTTCTGGCAAAATACTGTTTTTTACTAGAAACTGTGCATCTTCTTTTGTGTAAATATCGTTTGTAATGACTGCCATACTGAGCTGCCCTTCTAGCGCACGCGTTAATCGTTCTACTAACATTGTTTTTCCTGCACCAACAGGTCCACCAATTCCAATTTTAATTGCATCCATTTTTTATGCCTTCATCATTCGAAGGCCTTCCCTCCTTTTTTATGACATGAACAATCGAACATGCAGTTGTTCATGCTGCATTTGAGCAATTTCTAACCCTGGTGTCACGGCACCAAATTCCTCTTGATCTGCTTGCAAAATATGCTGAAGCGCTTGCTGCAGCAGCGGCTGAAAAAGAACGAGCGTTTTTTGCCCGTCGGTTTGGCCGATTGGTATGCCGCGAACAGCATTTTGAATTAATGAAGAGGTGCTAGCGTACAAATGACTTAAAATTGCCTCTTCTTTTGTAATGTTTAACTGCAGGCTGGCTAATGCAAATACAACAGCAGGATGTCCGTACGCCTTCTTTGCTTTTACTTCACTCATATACTTTTCTAAATAAGAGCCTTGAAATAACTCTAAGCAAAGCTTTAACATGCGCTGGCCCACCCGTCTTGTCCCTTCTCTTGTTTCTTTTGACAAAGCAAGAGCGTATAGTTCATGATCAATTCTCATAATTTCGTTAAACTGGTCACGAACAGCATACTCATAAGCCAGCCTGCATGCTAAGCCGTCCGTATACGTCAGCTGAACATCAAGGTATGTACGAAGCGCTTCTTGAAAGGTTTCTGTGTCGTAAATTTGATTTCGCTGAATATACGTTTCAAAACCAAACGAATGCGAAAATGCACCCGATGGGAAATTCGAATCACATAGTTGAATCAGCGAAAGCAATGAATTAGTCATGACTATGTCCGATATGCTTAAAAGCTTGTTTTACTTTTCTTTTTTCGCGCTTATAGGGAATATCGAGCTGCTGAAGTAGTTCTTCGACTAAATAATCGTACTGTACAAGCATGTCTCCACCTTCAAACTGCGCCGGCAAATGGCGGTTCCCAAGCTGATGAGCAATTTCTCCCATCTGCTGAATATCAATCGGCTGAATGGTCAAAATATCGTCTGCCAGAACTTGCACAACAATCATATTGCTTTCATCCATAAATAGTACATCGCCATCAACTAACTCGCGGTTTTCTTTCAGACGAATTCCGAGTTCCTTACCGTGATCTGTTACAACGCGCTGAACGCGTTTTACTAAGTGATCACTTTCGATATATACCTTTTCTATATGTGGAGCTCGTTTTTCTAATGTTGCTATATTTCCGATAATTTTTTCGATTACCATTTTTTCACCTCAAAATAAAAAGTATCGCTGCGCCATAGGCACAACTTCTGCCGCTTCACATGTAATCATTTGTCCATCTATTTTTACTTCGTACGTTTGGGGATCAACTTCAATCTTAGGCATTTCTCCATTTAACTTCATATCTGTTTTTTTTAACTGACGAATATCTTTTACTGGTTTAAGCAGCTTTTGTAACCCTAGTTTTTCGCCCACTTTGTTCTCATACGCTGCTTTTGACACAAACGTAACGGAGGTTTTAGCTCTTGCTTTTCCATAAGAAGCAAACATCGGACGATATAAGACCGGCTGTGGGGTTGGAATTGAAGCGTTAGGGTCTCCCATTAAGCTGTGAGCAATTAAACCGCCTTTTACAATCAAGTCAGGCTTTATTCCAAAAAACGCTGGCTCCCATAGGACTAAGTCAGCTATTTTCCCTGTTTCTACAGATCCTACGTATTCGGAAATTCCATGAGCGATAGCTGGATTAATCGTATATTTAGCTACATAGCGTTTGACACGTGCGTTATCGCCGACTTCGCTGTCACCATCAATTTTTCCTCGCTGCTTTTTCATCTTATCAGCTGTTTGCCACGTTCGTGTAATCACTTCTCCTACACGTCCCATTGCTTGAGAATCTGAAGAAATCATACTGAATACACCTAAATCGTGTAAAATATCTTCAGCTGCAATCGTTTCTTTGCGAATGCGGGAATCAGCAAAAGCGATGTCTTCTGGTACAGCAGGATCAAGATGATGACATACCATGAGCATATCTAAATGCTCTTCAAGCGTGTTGACCGTATAGGGTCTTGTTGGATTAGTTGATGATGGAAGCACGTTTGGAAAGCTTGCCATTTCCATAATATCAGGTGCATGCCCGCCTCCAGCTCCTTCAGTATGGTAGGTATGAATGACTCGATCACCAATTGCTGCAATCGTATCTTCAACAAAGCCGCCTTCATTTAAAGTATCTGTATGAATCGCAATTTGAACATCGTACTCGTCTGCTACTTGCAGGCTTGTGTCAATGGCAGATGCCGTGGTTCCCCAGTCTTCGTGAAGCTTTAGTCCAATTGCTCCTGCTTTAATTTGTTCAATTAAAGGCTCTTTCGCACTTGCATTTCCTTTTCCTAAAAAGCCAATATTCATCGGAAATGCTTCAGCGGCTTCAAGCATTCGTTCGATATGCCACGCTCCGGGTGTACAAGTGGTAGCCTTTGTTCCTGTAGCAGGTCCTGTTCCTCCTCCAATCATCGTTGTCACGCCAGAGGCAAGGGCGGTTTCAATTTGCTGCGGACAAATGAAATGAATATGCGCATCAATACCGCCGGCGGTTACAATTTTCCCTTCAGCTGCAATTACTTCCGTACTCGCACCAATGATGATGTCTACTTCATCCATCAACAGCGGATTACCCGCTTTTCCAATAGTTTGAATGAGTCCATCTTTTATTCCAATATCTGCTTTATATATGCCTGTATAATCAACGATAATGGCATTTGTCAACACTAAGTCCGCTGCTTCACTTCGCGTTGCAAGAGGGTGCTGCCCCATTCCGTCACGAATCACTTTTCCTCCGCCAAACTTCACTTCATCTCCGTAGGTTGTGAAATCTTTTTCAATTTCAATAAATAGCTCTGTGTCTGCTAAACGAACAGCATCTCCAACGGTTGGTCCAAACATATCTGCATACTGACGTCGCGACATTTGAAAACTCATCTTATGCATCTTCCTTTCTATCAGAAAGCGATCTGTTTGTTTTATTGTTCAGACCGTAAATTTCTCTTGTTCCGGAGAAAGCAACCAGCTCTACTTCTTTTGCATCACCTGGCTCAAAGCGAACGGCTGTACCGGCTGGAATATTTAAATGATAGCCAAGCGCAGCTTCGCGGGGGAATTCGAGCGCGGCATTCACTTCAAAAAAATGAAAATGTGAACCTACTTGAACGGGGCGGTCGCCTCTATTGATTACAGTCACGCTAATCGATTGCTTTCTGTTATTACATGTGATCGGTTCTTTTTTTAAGACGTATTCCCCTGGAATCATATTTTTCCCTCCTCTTAACGAATTGGATCGTGAACAGTGACGAGCTTGGTTCCGTCTGGAAAGGTAGCTTCTACTTGAATATCATGAATCATTTCCGGAATACCTTCCATTACATCTTCTCGTTTTAAAATCTTGGTACCTTCTCGCATTAGCTGTGCTACCGTCTTGCCATCGCGAGCTCCTTCCATAATTTCGTATGTAATAATCGCTACTGCCTCGGGATAGTTAAGTTTTAATCCTCTTGTCTGACGGCGTCTTGCTAAGTCTGCAGCTACGACAATCATTAATTTCTCTTGTTCTCTCGACGTAAGTTTCAATGAAAGCTTCCTTTCTGCTAATCTATTTTCTTATTAACATCAAATGTGATATTTTCTAACGCAAATACACAACTAATTATATTAAATTTTCTGATAAAAAACAAAGGATTTATATCTTTCGATAAAAAAAGATGAGCATATTTGCTCACCTTTTACTCTTCTGAAATCACTTGTGTTTTCCATTTCTGCAGGTGTTTCCAACCCAGACCTTCAGCTAGCTGACGTTTTGCATAGTCTACTCCTTTTTCAATAGAAGTTTCATAGCCAAATAAATAATAGCGCAAGCCGGCGTTTAATACTACTTGATTATAGACATAAGTCAGTTCGGAAGAAGATTCACCCTCCAAAATGCGCGTCACATATGCCGCTTGTTTTTCAACACTTATTTTCTTTTCAAAGTGTTCTTCTTCCACAAACAGTCCGTATTCTTTTGGATTGACAATAAACGACTCCATCTCTCCTTCTGAGATAGTAAAAACAAAGCTGCTTCTATGTACAGGTACATCTTCAGATCCTTCTATACCTTGCACCACGTATACATGTTTAAACGGGAGCGAAGCAAAAATGGGCACAATTTTGTTAATGGCCGTGCGGTGAAAAGCGCCCATCATTAAAGAAGAAGCATTTGATAAATTTAATAGTTTTTCAACCGTATTAATTAGTGTTCTTACGCCAATTTCATGACGAATTTGTTTGATGCGACTAAGAGGATAAGAGATTGTTTCAGCATTTACAAAGCCAATTTTTAATGTTTCAAACGTATGACCGATGTCTTCAATCGTTTGAGCTTGAGGGATCTGTAATGAATGAAGTACATCTTCAATCGTTGTTCCAAACTTTGGAGGAAGCGCTTCTGTACAGTGTAAAAAAGCTGGCACACCTCTTTCAGCTAATAAAATCGATACAGGAATGGTCGCAAAAAATGAATTTCTCCCTGCATAAGGGCTTGCAAAATCAATTGATTTATCTTTTAACGGCTGAGACAGCGGTATCTCTTTTGTTTTTTCACGAAAAGCATGAACGAATCCCAATAGTTCATCTGCATTTTCGGTTTTAATACGTTCCGCAATAAAAAAAGCAGCAATCTGAGCATCCGTAGCTTGTCCAGAAGCGATTAAGCGAGCTGCTTCTTTTGCTTGTTCATACGTTAAGTCAGTTGATCCTCTTTTTCCGCGCGCTATTTCTTTGATAAATTGTTGCATATCGTACACTTCCTTTTTAACTGAATATTTGTACATTGTATCACATATTTCCTTTGATCCTTAGATTATCTTCTATCAGGTACGCAAACTGCTAAAAAATATGAAATTAAAGGAAAAGTACTAGTTCTTTTATAACCTAATATAGTATAATCTATCTGCTATACTATTATTTGGATATTTGGGGGACTTTACAAATGAAAAAAGAGAAACTACTTGTACCATTTATAGCAGCATCCGTTTTAGTAGGAGCATCGGTGACAACGCCTGTTTTTAGCCACTCTGCTTATGCTGCTTCTTCTGTGAGCGTTTATCAAAAAGACGTTAATTCGCTAGCAGATTATTACGCACCATTTTATAAAACCGTAGAAAAAAAGCTAAAAGAAATTGAAGGAATAAAAGATGACGAAAAAGCGTTAGCGGCATATGATCAGCTTGCGGATCAAATTGACCAGTTTCTAACAAAGACCGATAAAAATTACGCGATGAATCATCTTAATTCAGAAGCTGATCAGCTTCAAGGGTATTTATATGACAGCTTAATTGCTCTTTACAATTACATTGTAGATCTTGAAGACTATGCGTATGGAGATGTAAGTGACGCGGAATTTAATAAGATCTCTGCAAATTTTGAAAAAGAAATCAACGCATACAATACGCAATTTCAGCAAAAAGCGAAGAGCTATAAAACGAAGCGAAAAGTAACGTTTAGCGCAAATATGAGTTATTTGCTTGATGAAGATATTCAACCTTCACCAACAGCTCCATCTACACCGGCTGATAACAATGGCACCTACACGGTGAAAAAGGGAGACACGCTGACAGCAGTCGCTAAAAAGTACGGCATGACGGTAGCTGAATTAAAAAAATTAAACAATTTAAAAACAGATGCGCTAAAAGTTGGACAAGTGCTGAAAGTGAAAAGTACAAGCGCACCTGCGCCGTCTCCAGCACCCCAAACTTCTGTTAGTGCAAAACAGCAGCAAATTGTATCGTATGCCAAAACACTGATCGGAAAGCCATATAAATATGGAGGCACAACACCAAAAGGTTTTGATGTATCGGGGTACACACAGTATGTATATAAAAACGCGGGCTCGAATATTTCTATCCCCCGTACAGTAGCAGATCAGTATAAAAGCGGCACGGACGTAAAGCAAAACAGCCTGCAGGCTGGAGATTTAGTTTTCTTTAAAAACGGCAAATCCGTTTCAGTCGTAGGAATTTACCTAGACAAACAAGAATTCATTTATGTCAGCAGCAAAGGCGTTAAAACGCAATCACTTTCAACAGCGTACTGGAAAAACAGCTATGCGGGCGCAAAGCGTATTATAAAGTAAAAAGAGGTGCCATAAGGCACCTCTTTTGTTTTACTAGCTATGTATTTCTATACTAGACTAGCAATTTTATAAAGAACTTCTTAGTTCATAACCGTGATTTTAACAGATTTTCTTCCGAACTGTTGAGCATCACCTTCAGAAGGAACGAATACATCGATTCGATTGCCTTTAATTGCTCCACCTGTATCGGCAGCTACAGCTTCACCATAGCCTTCTACATAAACTTTCGAACCTAACGGAATAACACTAGGATCAACAGCGATTACTTTTTGGTTTGGATTTGCTTTTAAATCCACTCCTGTAGCAGTTGTACCGCTACATCCAGCACAATTAGCCGTATAGGCAGTTGCTTCAACTGTCATTGATTTGCCGCTGGCTTGTTGTGACGATTCAGCAGGTTGTTGTTGTTTTTGAGCTTGTTCAGCTTGAGCTTGCTGCTGCTCTTTTTGAGCTTGTTCAGTTTGAGCTTGCTGCTGTTCTTCTTGAGATTGTTCAGCCGGCGCTTGAGCTTGCTGAGTTTCTGGAGCAGCTTGGGCTACTGAAGGGCTTGATTGCTGAGCTTGGCCGTTTGGAGACTGAATTTTTAGTTGTTCGCCAGGATAAATTAAATCTGACTTCAGTCCGTTCCATTCTTTAATTTGATCTACCGTCACGCCGTATTGCTGACTGATGGACCATAATGTATTTCCTTGCTGAACTTTGTGCGTCATTTCTTTTATAGTAGCTACGTTTAATTCTTGATTTGGATAAATAATATTAGATGTTAAGTTATTTGCATCTTTTAGCTCGTCTACGCTCACGCTGTGCTTTTGAGCGACTTTCCATAACGTATCACCTTTTTCTACGTGATACGTTCCGCTTGTAGAAGCAGAAGCTGCACCTACAAATCCCGCTGAAAGGATTGCTGTTGTTCCTAGAGTAAATATAAATTTTTTCATTACGAATACCTCCTTATTTACTCAATGATTGAATGATATCATCCTCACATTTCACAGCCGTTACAGAGCCATGCTACTTTTATTACAAAACTTAACAAAAAGGAACGTTTAAACGTAATATTTCTGATAATTTGGCTATATGATGAAACGTTTCTACTTTTTACTGCTTTTTATTGTTGTTTTAACCAAAATAGTTAAATTTCTCTATCATTGCTGGCTATGCCTCTTCTTTTTTATTGACCCTTTAACGGGTATATTAAGTTTTTTTTCGTAACAAAAAAGAGGTTGGAAATGAATCCAGTCAACTGCTAGAAGGAACTACATAAATGAAACCTATGTTCACCATAACAAAAAAAGCGAACCGCTCATCAAAGATTCTGATGAGTGGTTCGCTTTTCAATTCGGCTAAACTACTTTTGTCCCAGCCTTTTTATTTCTTATTAAATCCTTGCTTTTCAACAAATTCTTTCATATACATACGCTTAGGATTGGAAAGCATTTCAGCCATTTGACCAGTCCATGTGTCTTGGCGTTTGCCATTTGTTCGTTCGTTGTAATAAGCAGAAATTTCTTCGTTATACGTCGTTAATTCTTTTTTCGTCTGCTCATGGTTTGGCTCATATGTTTCTTCATGATACACATGTTTAAATGGTAAGCGCGGCTTTTTATCCGTCATACCCGCTGGATGTCCAACCGTTAGACCAAATAACGGGATTACATGATGAGGCAGTTTTAACAATTTGCTTACTTCTTCTAATTCGTTACGCAAACCGCCAATATAACAAGCTCCAAGTCCCATTGATTCAGCAGCAAGCGTTGCATTTTGCGCAGCAAGGGCAACGTCAATAATAGCTACCATGAACTGCTCTGTGCTTTCGAGCGCTGTCGATAAATCTTTTTTCTCCATTTCTGCAATGACATCATGACGATGAAAGTCAGCGCAAAATACAAAGAAGTGTCCATTTGTTTCTACGTAAGGCTGATTTCCTGCTAATTGGGCAAGCTTTCGCTTCGTTTCTTTATCTTTTACTCCAATAATGGAATACGCTTGAATATAGCTTGATGTGGAAGCTGCCTGTGCGCTTTCTACAATCGTCTGAATTTGCTCTTCCGACAATGGTTTGTCTTCATATTTGCGAATAGAACGATGATTTAAAATCGTTTCAATAACTGAGTTCATATTATAATCTCCTTTTACTTCATTTAACCTTCTACAGATGTTATATCTACAGTTAGTTTATCGAATGTAAAAAGAAATAACCAATGTTCTGCTTAAAATTGATTTTGACTTGTCTCATATCGATACAGCTTAAAGTGATCTGCAAGCACGCGATCTACTTTTACTTCTAAGCTGTCTACATATTCGTCCATTCGTTTTATCAACCGGTTTCGTTTCACATCATTTTCTAAAATGTTCTTAAGCTGCTGTTCAAAGGCTTCAGCATCATTAAGCGGTATCAGCAGCTCTTTTTCTTTTAGATATTCAATGTTAATTTGTTCTTGACCGGGAAGAGATGAATGAATAAAAATAGGTAGTCTCTTATGAAGGGCTTCGCTAATTGTAACGCCTCCTGCTTTTGTGACAATGGCATCTGCTCCTTCATATAAATCATTCATTTTCTCTCTTGATTTTACATACGGGACCGCTTTAACTTTCGGGTGGTTTAGTTTCACTAGTTCTTGATACAACTTTTTATTTTTTCCACACAGCACATAATACATATACGTACAGTTTTGCGGAAGCTGCTGAAGCATTTTGCGTACATTCCCAAGGCCCGAATTTCCTCCGGCAATCAGGATATGCTTCTGGGGCATGAGATGGTCAATCCGTCTTTTTAAAAACGCTTTATGAACGGGAATGCCCGTTACATAAATAGAAGACTCTTTTACACCGTGAACGTTTTGTAGAAATGCTTTCGTATCCTGATCAGGCACGCAGTGAAGTTCGATTCCATTTTTACCCCATACGTCGCTTACTAAGAAGTCGGTGTATACGTTTATAATAGGAAGATCAATGATTCCTTTTTCTTTTAAGCCGCTTAATACACAGGAAGGAAAGCTGTGTGTGCAAACAATGACGTCGGGCTGCTCTGCATCAATTAATTTCTTCATATGATATTCGATAATCGGCCACTTTTTCACGACAAAATCATCCATCGTATGGTCGTTTTTTTTGTATACATGCCCGTAATAAAATTTTTCAAACTGCTTTGGAAAAACAGAAATCCATTTCATGTATATCGATGAAATCATTTGTTCAAGCGGTTTGCTCCAATAGCTTAAACAATCAATTTTTTGACAAATAACGTGGGAAAAACGTTCCATGATGGCATCCATAACGGCGTCTGCTACTTGGTGATGACCAGATGGCATCTGAAAAAGCGGCAAGAACAGAACCTTCCTCATTGACCATCCCTCCTCTCAAGACGTTTTCGGTTTCTTTTTCTTTTTATAAGTAAATAAATAACAAAAAAAGCTACAGCTCCGATAATGATATACGAAATATGAATCCGGTCTCCTACATAGTAACCTAGAACGAGAAAAGAAAGGACCCATACTAGACTGCCTACCACCGATAACAGCAAATAAAGCAAAAACGGATAGCGACTTATTCCTGCCATATATGGGCTAATTTGACGTAAGCCTGGAATATATAAACCAAATAAAATGGTCCATATCCCATATTTATGGTAGCTGCCGCTTGCCGCTTCAATTTTCTCTTTGGTTAACCCTACGTATTTTCCGTATTTATCAAAAAATGGGGTTCCCGCATACCTTCCTAGCCCGTAAGCAGTAAGCATTCCAGTTATAACACCTAAAAAAGCAAAAAGAGATGATTCGTATAAGTTCAGCTGATGTTTGGCAATAAACATGCCTAATAATATTAAAAATGATTCTTCAGGCGCTGGAATTCCAACAATCCCACAAAAAAGTACAAGTAAAATAACAATATAACCATAGGAATGTATATACTGAGAAATAATTGTTAAGTCCACTGCTCGCTCCTCTATTTACGATTGATTCATCAATTGCTGCATGGTTATACTTTCATACCCTTGCTGTTTTAAGTAAGGTAAAAATTCTTCTAACGCCGCAATCGTCATTTCAGGTGCTTTTTCATCTGCTCCCGGGGTATCTCCATTATCGTGTAAAACAAAAATGGCTCCATCTTCTACTTTACGCATTAGTTTTTGAACTAATGCCGTTTTCGTTGTTTTTAGTGTCCAATCCTGAAAGATTCCTGTCCAGATTACGAGGTGATATGGCTTGGCCATTAATAAACTGCTCATATTTAAATGTCCCCACGGCGGACGATAAAAAAGCGGCTTTTGATTTGTTACTTTCTCTATAACCTGTGCACAATGATGAATTTGTCTTTTTAATTGCCAAGGTGTTTGCGTCCATGCACTCACGTGACGATGATGATGTATAGCTACTTCATGTCCTTCATCAATCATCCTGTTTAAAATAGACGGGTGTTTTTCCCCTAGTTCTCCCACAATAAAAAAAGTAGCTTTCATTTCATGCAGTTTGAACAAGTCCAAAATTTTTGGCGTATAAACAGGATGAGGCCCATCGTCAAATGTTATAGCTATTTTATGCTTTTTTGCCCCTTTTATTATGACTGATGAATGATAGCGACGGTAAAGGGTTTGCGAAATAATGGTATATACACATATAACCATTAGAACGAAAAGTAAAACAATAAAAAAACGAGTCATATGCTTTTAACCATCCTTTTGAATTTAAATCCTGCATTTATTATAACGGTTTACTCAGACTTTGGTTTCATTTTTTTGTGATAGAAGCCAGGAATTTTAAAATAATTTGATACTTTACCTAAAAATAGCTGTTCTGCAAGGATATACCGGAAATAAAATGATATCATAAAATTTCCCTTCATTCAGTAAAAAAAGTACTTTTTACCATTTATATCTATCTTTTGTATGATAACTGTCCTTGTTTTTTGAAAATAAAAAAACTTCCCGCACGAGTGCGGAAAGTTTTGAAATTAAAATTTTGACCGATACCATTTTTCAGCTGCTTCAATTTCTGTTCGTGTTAACTGATGTCCAAATGATTCCCAATGGACCTGTACGTCCGCTCCGGCTTTTTCTAAAAGAGCAGAAAGTTCTTCCGTTTCTGATGCTGGGCAAATAGGATCGTTTGTACCTGCGCCGATAAAGATAGAGGCGTCGGTCTTAGGCACTTCAATTCCTCTTCTTGGAACCATCGGATGAAGAAGAGCCGCCCCTTTTAAAGAATTCTCATAATGAAACAGCAAACTTCCTGCAATATTGGCACCATTTGAGTAGCCTACAGCTACGATGTTGTGTCGGTCGAATGAATATGTTTCAGCCGCTTCATCTAAAAATTGATGAAGTTCTTTTGTACGTTCAATTAAATCTTCTATATCAAATATTCCTTCTTGTAAACGTCTAAAGAAACGGGGCATTCCGTTTTCTAGTACATTTCCTCTTACAGATAATACGGAGCAAGAGGAATCAATCATATCTGCAACAGGGAGCAGATCTTGTTCTGTACCTCCTGTACCATGCAACAGCAATAAAGTCGGTTTCGTCTCGTCCGTTCCTTTTTTAAAAATATGTTTCACGTATATCCACTCCTTTTAAATATCTCGAATTAAAGATAATTTTATTATAAGAACTTTCGAAGCATTTGTAAAGGAACTACTGTCAAAGAAATACCTGTATGTTTTGCTGGCAGTATCACATAATACTGAATAACTTCATATGGCCATTGCTCATATGCAGCTAGGTATTTAATTCGTTTGACTTACAGCGGGTAAAGAAATATTCCACTTTTATCTAAGTGCTCCCGTCAAAAGGTGGATAATAATTAAAACTCGCCCGTCCTCCTTCGTATAAAAAGTGCCCTAGTCTGATAAATTAGTTAATTTTTTCTTTATTTCGTTACTTTCAACAGATATCAGCATTTATACCCGAGCGTACTAAATCGTATTTCTTATACGTGTTATAACAACTTTTTTCTATGAGAAACAGAACGTAAAATACCCCCTTGGTTTTTCATAAAGGGGAACAAAGCCCCGAATGGTGCTTTATACGACTTTATTTGACAAACACAAATTTATGGGTAAACTAAGTTCAGATGATTGTATTTCACTTTGTTTCAGTTTAATAAAAAAACGAAGCATCTGCGAGTAAGCAAAAAATAACTGCGTAAAGAGCTATTTATGTCAATCGTCTTATACCCTAAAAACTTACCTGCACTTGAATAATAGCCTTTATTAAACTTAGCGCGTCAGCTTGTAAACGTTAATACTTTATCACCCATCTCTTTGTTAAAAGATTGAATGGGTCAACAAACTTCAGCATTCTTTACATAACGACCTTGTAAAGACGAAGAATGTAGCTATGTGTGAACATGGAATTATTACTTAGTGGAGTGAACCAACATGAGGAAATTTATTTTAGCCTTTTTAGTCGTTGTTTTAATTGTAATGCTAGGAGTTACCTATGTATTAAAGCAATTTCAGCAAACGGCTGATTTATCTTACTCGAAACTGCAGTCGGTTCAAAGTACGGTAGTCTATGACAAAAATGACCGTAAGATTGACGAATTGTATAAAACCGTTCCCCGTCAAAATGTTTCGAGCAATGAAATTCCCGATTATGTAAAAATGGCGTTTGTTGCAACGGAAGACCGTCGCTTTTACAAGCATTTTGGGATTGATTTACAAGGTATTGGCCGCGCCCTTTTTAAGAACATTGTAACAATGAGTAAAGCTGAAGGCGCAAGTACCATTACGCAGCAGTTAGCAAGAAATCTTTACTTATCTAGTGATAAGACCATTAAACGTAAAGTAGATGAAATGTTTCTATCACTAGGCTTAGAAAGACAATTTACAAAAGATCAAATTTTGGAATTATATTTAAATCAAATTTATTTCGGAAGCGGTGTATACGGTATTGGTGCAGCTTCTCAGATTTATTTTAATAAGCCTGTATCAGATTTAACCGTAGGCGAAGCTGCGCTTTTAGCAGGACTCCCAAAAGCGCCGAGTACGTATTCACCAAGCAATAGTACAGAAAAAGCAACAGCCCGACGAAACGTTGTATTGAAACTGATGCATGACCAAAACGTTATTAGCGATACTCAGTATCAGCAAGCGTTAAACGAACGCGTAGTCGAGCCTAGTATTCCGGTTAAAAAACCGAACTCGAATCAAGCATTTATTGATTATGTAATTAAAGAAGCTGCTCAACAATATGGCGTATCTGCTGATGACCTTTATAAGGGTGGTTATGCCATCTATACAGATTTAGATCCTAATTTACAGGAATCGATTAATAACTCTGTAGCAAATCATACGTTCCGAGATGATGACATCAACAGCAAAGTAGAGGTTGGGATTTCAGCTGTCAACCCTAAAACAGGCGGGATTTCAGCGATGTATGGAGGACGCAGCTATGAACGAAACGGCTTAAACCGTGCTACAAGCGGCTATCAGCTTGGTTCAGCTATTAAGCCTTTAGCCGTATACGGTCCAGCACTAGAAACTGGAGATTATACACCAACTTCACTCTTAAGTGACGAACGACAAGACTTTGGCGGTGGATATAGCCCTAAAAACGCAGAAGGTGAATATCAAAAGCATGTGACAATGCGTGAAGCACTTACTCGTTCACTTAACGTTCCAGCTGTTTGGCTTTTAAAACAAATTGGTATTGATACAAGCGTAAAATTCATGGAAAAAGCTGGACTTCCTCTTGAAGATGACGATAAGTCAAAATTAGGACTTGCTCTTGGAGGAACGACGACAACGTTCTCTCCCCTTCAGTTAGCACAAGGATATACAACCTTCGCTAACAAAGGCGTGATGACTAAGCCGTACGCAATTCGAAAAATTGAGATGCGCGACGGTGAAGTGAAAAAGCCAGACATTCAGACAGAGCGAGTAATGAGTGAAGAAAATGCGGATACAATGACATCCATGCTGCAAGACGTAATTGAAAAAAGCTATGGAACAGGTGTTAACGCTCGTTCTTCACGAGATGCTGCAGGTAAAACCGGTACAACCAACGACGTCAAAGATGCTTGGTTTGTCGGGTATACCGATGATGCAGTCGTTTCTATCCACGCTGGCTTTGATAATGCTAATTCTACGCAAACAACGAAATACTTATCAGGCGGCGGCGGACAAGACCCTGCTACACTGTTTAGCTCAATTATGAATAACTGGTAACCAAAAAACCTCCAACTTCACTGTTGGAGGTTTTTTTAAGATAAATGCGTTTTATGCTTAAGTGAAAAAAAGGAAACGTTAATGACTTTGCAAATCGTTACATAATGCAGAACGGTCAAAACAACCACGCCACAGTTCATCCCGATAATAATTCCCTGCATGCCAATATTTGTTTGTGATCCTAAGAAAAACATCAGGGAAAAAGAGACAATATGAGACCAAATCGTATGATAAAAAGCATCTTTTACATAGCCGAGTCCAATTAAATAAGCTTGAAGCGGGACGGCAAAGAAGTGAAAAAGAAAATATGGCCATAAAGCCTTTAGATAGTACACGGCTTCTGTAGAATGAAAAAACAAGTTAGTAAGCGGCTCAGCAAAGAAATACATCGCCACTATAGACGGAATCCCATATAAAAATGTCATTTGCATACTTTGAGTCAAAAGTCTTTGAAGCTGTTCTTCCTGATTTTTCGCATGAGCTTCAGATACAGCAGGTATGAGTGCTACTAAAAGAGAGTGAGCAAAGAAAGCCGGAAAAAAGCCGATCGACATCGCTACCCCTGTTAGCATACCAAAATGCTGCGTTGCCCCGGTTAACGTCATGCCCGATAAAACGAGCGCGTGTTTGATTAAAAACGGCTGAATAGCATTACATACCGCATTAAATAAACGCAGTCCCGTGGTCGGAAGTGAGACGCCTAACAGCTTTTTCCGAATCTCACTTGGAGAAAGCAGAGGCCTGTGCCCTCTTGATAAAACACTTAACTGAGTAACATACGTGATAAAAAAATAAAGCAAAATAACAGCTTCGGTTCCAATCAGTGTACAAATCGCAATAAACAGAGACATTTTAACATCTGTGAAAGCGAACATTTGAAAAACAACAAATAAAATAGTTAGCTGAAAGGCTTTGCGAATAAAATTAGACACAGCGATGGTCGTCATATTATTTTTACCCGTAAAATATCCACGAAGCACCGCTGAAAATGAAACAACCGGAATGAAACATAGTACAACCCATTTCAAGTAAGGATGATAGTGACTGAAAAATGGAAAGGCTGCTAATACGGCCAGTGTAATAAAAAAAATCCCCAAGCTCACAGCAGTCGCAAAAATGGTGGCATGCTTCATCATATGCTGATGTTCTTTGCGATGATGTTCAGCAAGAAATTTAGAAATAGAAATAGGCAGTTCTAAGTTGGCTACGGTGGCAATAAGAAAAATGATAGGAAGAACAGTCATGTACATGCCCATGCCTTCCCTTCCTAATTCTCTAGCAAGTACCATATTTACAAGAAATTCAATTAACTCTCCTGCAAAGGCAGCACCTGCTAGAATAAACGTTCCTTTCAAAAAAGTGTTCATCTCGTTATCTCCTCTATCTCCCGTCCTTTTTCATCACTACCTCTTCTCTCTATGTATATGACAAGCCCCATACGAATTATTTGTCTAATTGTATTTTTTCGGTGTACAAGTTCTTGTATAATGTTCAACCTATGTGAAAAAAAACCGTTATATACCTTTTTTACATAGGAAATTCATTCATTTCTTATACTTTGGCTCTTGAAACTTACATAGAAAAACAGGAGACTGAATGAACCTGCCGATTGCTAACGGAAATAGAGCATGCTGTTTTAATGTAACAAATTTACATATTAGTTAAGCGTCTTTATTCATCATTTTCTGGGGATGCACTTCTTTTTTTGATACCGAGGCGTTTTTGCCTAGCACAACCGAAAAGACAACAATTATTGCTATAGCAAGAGTAAAAAGTGTAATTGATTCGCCTAGAAATAGAGCTGCAAACAGAATCATTAAAAATGGCTGCAAATATTGAACCTGGCTAACTCTCGCTATTCCCCCCATAGCCATCCCGCTGTACCAAGCAACGTATGCTAAAAATTGACTCACAACTGATAGATAAATCAAACTAACCCACGCTTTTAAAGGCGCATGAAGCATCTCAGCTGTAATGCTTAGTCCCACTGGAATCATAAAAAATGGCGCACCGATGATAATGGCCCAAGCAATTACCTGCCAGCTGCCTAATTCTCTTGCCAACACCCCTCCTTCTGCGTAGCTCAGTCCAAGTATCAGCACCGCTGCTAGTAAAGCGGCATCGGCAAACTGCAGTTGACCAAATCCGAGGTGAAGAGCATACACGATAACAGCCGCAGAACCAATCATGCTTGATATCCAGAATTTGAAAGAAGGACGTTCCCCTCCTCTAAACATCGCAAAACCGGCTGTGGCTAATGGTAAAAGAGCGAGTTCAACCGCTCCGTGAGAAACAGGCAATGATTTCATTGCCCAGGAAGTGAGCAGAGGAAACCCTAAAACTGCGCCTAAAGCAACGATCAGCAGACTTTTAAATTGGCGAAGAGAAGGAAATTTTTCTTTTCGTACAATCAATATCACAGCTACTAAGATAGCAGCTACAGCTGTTCTTCCTAAACCGGCGACTGTCGTTCCGAAATACTCGACTGCAATGCTTGTAGAAGGAAGGGTTAAGCTAAAACAGATAACGCCTACTACCCCTAACAATAAGCCGATTTTCTCTCTCGTTTCTTTTTGCATCTTACCCTACCCCTGTCTTTTTATTTTTCAGAACTGTACCATTTTTCTAAAAAAAGTTCTGATATAATTAAAAGGATAGCGCAGGACAACTAGTAAAATAAATCATTCTTTTACCTAACTGTACGGGTACAAATTAAAGGAGTAGGACCTATGAGTTTGAAATATCTAAAAATCATGGAAGAAATTAAGCTTGGCCTAGCAAATGGATCGCTTATTGCAGGTGGTAAACTCCCTTCTGTTCGCCGACTCTCCCACCATTTTTCGTGCAGCAAGAATACCGTTATTAAAGCGTACAGCGAATTAGAAAAAGAGCATTTAATTTATTCTGTTCCTAAAAGCGGCTACTACGTTGTGGCAGAATTTCAACATAGGACGAATGAAAATGAAGTGATTGATTTCTTGTCTGCTGGTCCAGATAAAAACGTTATGCCTTATCTTGAATTTCAGCATTGTATAAACCAAGCAATTGAACACTACAAAGAAGAGCTTTTTACATACTCTGATCAACAAGGCTCTTACTCATTGCGGGTACAGTTAGTGAAACACTTGCAGAGCCTACAGGTGTTCACTCAAGCTGAAAGGTTAGTTGTTGTATCTGGGTCTCAGCAAGCTCTTCACTTATTAGTTTCTATGCCATTTCCAAATGGAAAAAATAATATCCTGATTGAACAGCCCACTTATTTCGGTTTTATCGAGTCTCTTACCCTGCACCAAACTACTACTTTTGGGATCGAGCTATCGATGGAAGGGATTGATCTTGATCGTTTGGAGTACATTTTTCGAAATAATGACATAAAATTTTTCTATATTATTCCAAGATTCCATAATCCTCTTGGACATTGTTATACAAATTTCGAGAAGAAAAAAATCGTGGAGCTGGCCGAAAAATACGATGTATATATAGTCGAGGATGACTTTTTGGGCGACCTTGATCCCGATGCAAAATCAGATCCTTTATTTTCTTTTAATCCTTCTGGACGAGTCATTTATATTAAAAGCTTTTCGAAAATTTTTCTTCCTGGGTTACGCATTGCTGCTATCGTGCTTCCTTCGTTAATGAATAGCAACTTTTTACGATATAAATTCAGTTCAGATTTTAATAGTTCAGCGCTTTCCCAAGGCGCTCTTGAAATTTATTTAAAAAGCGGCATGTTTACTAGTCATCTTAAAAAGATAAAAGAGGTATACCATACCAAAATGCAAACTCTTGTAGAAGCATGTGATTCACTGCTGCCCGCTCATACACATTTTTCTAAGCCACCTTCAGGATTCTATTTATCCATTAGTTTACCTGAGCATGTGAAAGCAAAACAGATCGTCCACATGCTAAACGAGCAGCACATATATGTTGATGATGCTTCTAGATTTTTTTTACCAGAATATAAACGAGACACGCTTCTCCGATTAAGCATCTCACAAGTAAATAAGAATACGATCAAACGAGGGATTGAACAGCTGGCTCAGTGCATTACTTTAATTGATGATAGAAAACATCATCCTATTCCAAATAACCTTTTCCCCTTGTAGAATGGGAATTTAACGGACATACTAAACGAAAAGAAGCCAAGGAATTAGCATCCTTGACTTCTTTTATTTAACCGTAACGGTTATAAGAGGCATGTTATGCGTCCCTTTTGCAGAAACATGTGACTGCACGGTATATGTGCCAGGCTCAGAGAAAGATGTTTGTATCTCATATACACCTTTTCCTATTTGTTTAGGCTTTAACATCTTCCCTTTCCCTTCGCCATCTTTTTTCTCTATTTCAAATTCAATCATTTCAACGTCATCATTTTTTACTTTTTCGTCTCCATATGTAACTTCGGCTTTGTAGATACCGTTTTCATTTTTCTGTAACTTCTCTGGGCCTTGAAGGTTTACGTCCAACGGTTTTGGCTTCTCAGCATTTGTGCTTTGAGCAGGTTCCTGACCACAGGCTGTTAAAAGTAAACAAAGACTGATTATAGATATACTTATTCTTTTTTTCATGTATTCATCTCCTTTTTAAACCCTTTGTTTAACTATAACGCGTATTGCAAAGAAAAAAATGAATTTTTTAAAAAAAGAAGGATTTTTAAAGATTTTTTAAGAAAAAAAGTTCATACTGATACTAACTAGATTTTTCCAAGGAGGAAGAAAATGAATTCCGCTAAATCTCCAGCTAAAAAATCATGGCTACAGACGTTAATCAAAAATAAAAGTGAGCGTAAAAAAGTGATCTTTATCTTTACTATCTCTTTTTTACTAGTTGTAGCAGGGCTTATTTACGTCCCTATTTATAAACATTCCCTTCCGCTTGATTCTAAAATATACGAAGGGAATTTTAAAGAGCTTGGTTCTATCGCACGAATTGGTTTCTTTGCAGCTTTAGCTATTTATCCTATCTTTTTATTATTAAAATGGAAACCGATATCGCAAATTAAAAAAGGAAAGTTTGAGTTAAAACCGCTTATTCAGTTTTTAGCCAAGTACGTTCGTCAGTGGCACGTTCCCGTTGCCCTTATATCAACTGCTTTGATTATTTTACATGGTTATATGGCTTTGATAAAAGGATTTCAAGCAAATTTTACGTACTTTTCAGGAATTATCACGATGGCTGTTCTAGCTTGTCTGCTCGTGATGGGCGTGAAGCGCTATAAGCGTACAGATAAAAAGTGGCATCTTAAATTTGCTATCTCTTTTTTGGTTTTGTTTATGATTCACGCTACCTTTTCATAACTTGCCATTGTTTAAAGTTTTTTTATATAGGGTACAGTTCACAATGAATACATGATATGTATCACTATACGTTTTACATCATTTAGGAGGTATAAACATGGCAAGAGTGTTAGCTGTATTATCAAGCGGATACGAAGAGAAAGATTATCACACAGGTTGGTGGGCAGAAGAATTATTTGCTCCGCTGCAAAAGCTTGAGAACGCAGGACACACCGTTGACTTAGCCTCACCTTTTGGAGGTAAGCCGGAACTAGACGTTCGAAGTATTTCAGAAGACTTTGATCCAGACGGAACGTATAAGAAATTATATGAGTCAGGAAGAGCGGATCAGACAATGAAACTTGAAGAAGTAGA
Source organism: Priestia sp. D51 (assembly GCF_053345675.1). Lineage (NCBI taxonomy): Bacteria > Bacillati > Bacillota > Bacilli > Caryophanales > Bacillaceae > Priestia > Priestia sp. D51. Next base: position 525,869 of record NZ_JBLTIR010000002.1, read on the forward strand.
TGCTGAGAACTATGACGTTATCTTAGTAGTAGGCGGCCACGGCGCTATGTTTGACTTAGCAAAAAATGTGGACTTGCATGCACTTATGAACAAAGTGTACGACAACGGAGGTATTTTAGCAGCTGAGTGTCACGGACCTTCTGTGTTTGCTTTCTTGAAAGGATCCGATGATGAACTGTTAATTAAAGGACTAGACGTAACCGGTTATCCTGATGAAATTGAACCGGAAGAAGTACTTCCCTTTTTACCATACAGTTTAGAACAAGAACTTCGTGAAGTGGCTAATTACATCCCTGAGATGGATAAAAAAGCATATGCTGTTTGGGCAAATGATCAAATTGTCACAAGTCGAGATCCTTTTTCTTCTGAGTTAATGGGTGATGAATTAGTTAAAAAGCTAAATAAATAAACTAAAAAAAGACTGCTCGAAAGCAGTCTTTTTTTGTTTGTTCTATAGGGATGTTTGAAACTGCTGCTCTACTAAACGCCGGTAAAAAGAATGAGAGGCTAACAGCTCTTTATGCGTTCCGCTTCCTGTAACTTGCCCTTCTTCTATTACAACAATTTGGTCCGCATTAATGACCGTAGATAGACGATGGGCAATGACGAGTGATGTGCGTTCTTTCATTACTGTCTCCAATGACTCTTGCACAAGCTTTTCTGACTCGGAGTCCAAGCTAGCTGTCGCTTCGTCCAGTAATAAAAACTGAGGATTTCGTAACAGCGCTCGGGCAATTGCAATACGCTGTCGCTGTCCTCCTGAGAGATTAATACCTCTTTCTCCAATCATTGTTTCATATTGAGCTTCAAAGGACTGAATGAAATGATGAGCATTCGCTAACTTTGCTGCTTCTTCTATTTCTTCATCCGTCACATGCCGCTCTAATCCGTAAATGAGATTTTCTCGAATTGTTCCTGCTAAAATCGGAGAATCTTGCTGAACATAGCTAAATAGGTGACGCCACGAACGTAAGTTGACGTTTTGACTGTCTGTTCCATCCAAGAATATGTGACCCGATGAAGGCTCATAAAAGCGTTCGATAAGAGAAAAAACAGTAGATTTTCCAGCTCCGCTAGGTCCAACAAAAGCGGTAACTTCTCCTTTTTTAGCAGAAAATGAAACTTCCTGCAATACGGGTTTATCTTCATATTGAAAAGCAACTTTATCGAACCTTAAACTCCCTACCTGTTCAAGCACTTCTCCATTTTCATAGTTCTCTTCTTTCTCAGCTAATATATCAAAGATTCTTTCTGAAGCTCCTTTAGTTTGCTGAAAGCTCGTAACAAATCGGGTAAGTGAACCAACCGGAACCATAATTTGAAAAAGGTAAAGAACAAAAGCCACCAGCTCTCCTGCAGTGATAAATCCCTCACTCACCCGGTATGCACCAAACCCGACGATGGCAATCATAACAGCGGTCATCACCGTGCTAATAATCGGTGTAATGATAGCTTCAATTTTAGCTCTCTTTACACCGAAGAGGTAGAGTGACTGAAACGATTGTAAGCCTGAATCAACTTCTTTTTTCTCTGAACCGGATACTTTAATCAAGCGGATTTCACTCAGCATTTGAGCTAAAAAAGCTGTAAGCTTGGACATTTTATCCTGCTGCTCACGTGAAATTTTATGTATTTTTCTCGCTAGCGGCATAACCAGTACAAACATAACGGGAATAACCGCTAATAAAATGAGCGTCATGGGTACATCAAGCGTAAATAAAATAACAATGGCAACGATAATAGATAAAATATTTTTAACAAAGTCAATCATTTCTGTTGACAATAAGTTCATCACAATGGTTGTATCATTTGTAATGCGGCTTACCATTTCACCGGAACGATTTTGGTCGTAAAATGAAACCGGAAGCTTTATGAGCTTGTTCCACACTTTATGTCTGAGTTCTTTTACAACACCTTGGCCTACTTGAGCAAGGAGATAAAGAGATACTGCGCTTGTTGCCATTTGAGCAGCAAATAAACCAAGGAGTCCTGCTATAAGCTGCGGTGAGACGCCTACTGCAATTTTCTCCATCACTTCTTTAATGACAAGAGGAATAGAAAGCGACGCTCCGGTATTAATTAAGGCCAGTATGAACGAAATGAGTAGCTTTCCTGTCGGAGGGTTCGTTAGCAACCATAATTTTTTAAATGAAAAATGAATTCCTTTTTGCGTATTCATCTTAGTTCCTTTCTACTTCTTTTAATAGGTGATATCAACACTTTACCTTCAAAGTTCTATCTTATTTTACACCATTTCCTTTCTCAACCTGAACTTCTAAGCTTTTACCTATTTTTTAAACTCGTCTATACAAAAATGACAAGCTGGTCATATACTGTGGTACACTGAATTCTTTTACTAGATGAGAGGTTGAATAAGGATGTTTGTTTATATTAAATCTATTTCTATTGGCACAATTTCTGGCGGGATCGTTATTTTTGGAAACGCAGGAAATATATCGCCTCCAAGCGGCTCTACATCCGGCTCCGGTTCTAGTTCCCAAATGCCGATGCCCCCTTCTCCGAGAAATGGCCCGAGAGATAACACTACTTTTAATGGCTAATAAAAAAACAGTGAGATATTTCTCACTGTTTTTAGACTTGAATACTTGTCATCATCGCAATATAAAAAGCAAACACAAACAAACCCGCACTTAATACGCTGAGCCATACTGTCTTTTTGTAAAAACAAACAAGTAAATACACAAAAAACAGCAGTGCAACAAATAAGAATAGGATTCCTACAATCGTTACGTGAAACGTTAGAGGCAGCGTCACTTGTTTCCCATAGATAAAAGGAAGAATCGATGAATCCATTGCCATATGACTTATATTAGTTGGCGGCGATTGCGTTACCATGATAGCTGTAAATAAAAAAATGATAAGCAAAATAATGCTTTCTGCTCGAATCCACATCACGGGCTTATATTCTGGATGTTTTATCGCTTTTTTCATAAGAAAGCCATTGATGACGGCAAATGCAAGCAGCGGAATAATCGTAATATGCTTTAACAAAAGAGATTGCCCGTAATCTGTAGCCCATGAATTTACATAGTTGGACAGCCCCATGATAATAACCATCGAAATGAACCCACTTAATGAAAGAAGCACAAAACAAGCGATCGCAAAAGGAGTAAACCAGCTTAAGAAACTTTTCCAATTGGAGGTTTCTTTTGAAAAAACGGCAACAATCAGAACCACTCCTCCCCACAGTCCAACTGCTAAAATATGAAGGGAATGAGACAACATGCCGCTAAGCACAGAAGCGGATGCTGCGTGACTTGCGTAGGCGATTCCTCCCACTAAGGCTACAGTCAGTAATGTATACATATGGGGGTGGCTCTCTATTGAAACAGCAACCATACATAAAATAGCAATCAGTACAACAAAGATCCAGGCGTGTCCCGTTCTTGTTTCCAATAATACAAGACGAACTGTTTCACCTAACCCTCTTATTTTTGAAAAAGATAAAATAATCTCAAGCGAATTTCCAACCGAAAAAAGAGCGACAGCCGCTGCACTTGCAAGTAGCCATCGCTTTGATAATAAAATTGTTGGCTTTTTTGTAAGGGGCACATATTGCAGTACGGCAAATCCTAATAATAAGGAAAGAGCTACGTATGTGAACCACTCAAAAACAGGCAACAAAACACTCATCTTTTTAAGCCTTTTTCTTTCTGAAGATTAAGAGTAATGCGCCAACCACCACTACAATAGCAATAATCATGATAACAAAAAACGATGAAGAATCATTGTTCTCTGTTTTCTCATCATTTGCTGCTGCACTTTTTTGGTGCTGTTCGGATTGCGTGGCGCCTTGCTTTTTTTCACTATCTTTTCCGGCTGCTTGAGTATTCTCTTCTTTCGCTTCATCTTTCACATCTACTTTAAAAGCAATCGAATCTTTCATTACATGACCATCTTCCCCTACAATTTCCCAGTTTACTGCGTAAGATCCGTTTTCAAGAGGCTGATCAACAGAAGCTATTAAATCATGCCCCTCTACTTTTTGCGATGCAAGTGAAATTTTTTGTCCATCTTTTGTAATGGTCACAGTACTGATTTTCTCGATGGGTGTTTCAAAGGTTAATTTAATTTCTTTTAGAGGAGCTGTAACAGTTGCACCATTTTCCGGTACTGTTGTTTGCACATGTGTATGAGCAAAACTAACTGTCGGGACAGCTAAAAAGCATGCTAAAAGTAAACCTATTATTTTTTTCATATTTATGACTCCCTATCTCTTTTTTCTTTTTTCATTCATCATATCCAAAAATGTTTTTATGTAGACGTTTCCGAACACGATCTATTTTCCTAGTAAGTGTACTCCTTTTTCACTCAATCTCACAAGAACTATCACCAATTCGTTATAAAATGTTCACAAATCCTAGGAAATATGCTTCTATAATTTTTTGAATATTCTTTCAGGTCACCTTTGAATATAGTAAAATAGTTAAATAAGATGGCTGACTTTTTTCTAGCTTAAAATCCCATACAGAAAGGATAGGAACAATGAAAAAGTATACGTGCCCTTGCTGCGGTTATCAATCGTTAGACAGTGATGGTGACTATGATATTTGTGAGATATGTTTTTGGGAAGACGATCCGTATCAAAAGCTGAATGCCAATGAACTAGGAGCCAACTCTATTTCTTTAATAGAAGCTCAGCAAAATTTTATAGTTTATGGAGCATGTAATAAGGAAAGCTTACAGCACGTGAGAAAGCCTTCTGTTCAAGATGTAAAAGATTTTAACTGGAAACCTATTATAAGTCACGAATAGGAAAACTAGTTTATAAAAAAAGAATGCTTGTGAAAGCATTCTTTTTTTAAATCAGTAAGAAGTGGAAACAAACGTAGAAAGCACATTTGTAAACTTATAAAAAGTTTGAGTTTTAGACGAAGCTCTTCCTTGTGAAGTGAATGAATGAAACATAGCACTTCGCAGCGGTTGGCTAATCTCTAATTGAATACTTTTGCCGGTACGATTTTTATTTGCAATATTTTTAGGGTTAATGCCTGCAATCTCATCGTGCCCTTTTGTAATCAGTTCCGCGGGAAATCCATTTTGATTTAATAATTGCGTTAATTTTTTTGCACGTTCCCGATCAGTTCCCCCCACAAAAATATGTTTTTCATTCCCAGAATACCCGTGAAGAGATAAAACATTATCATACATGCTTACCATCTTACGCGCTGTGGGCTCATCAAAATGAGTGCTTGTGAGGTGCAGATCTCGCGAGCCTTTCGATTTTAACGATTCGAATAGGTAAAGAGCATTTTGTTTGCTAAGCTCTTTGGCAATTTCGCTTGTCCCGCCTTCAATTCCTCCACCGTGTGGAGCAAAGATAAGGACAGGGCTTTTCGCTTCTTTAGTCGTCACTTTATAGCTAGCTGAAGACTCGTGCTGTGAGAGCTGCTTGAAACTTTGATATTTATCAGTTGATGCACTAGATGTGTCTTGAAAAGGTGAAATGAATAAAACGAATAGACAGATAAATAAGGTAGAGAAACTTACTAAACGATAGCTTTTCAATTTGTACTCCTTCTTCCTATTGTGTAATAAGACCTAAAACATTAGAAACCTAAAAAATCCAAAAATAATATTTATAGTAGTCTTATTTACTTATCGTTACAAATTGTAATTTGTTAAATAGTTCTTAATACCTATTTATACTATTTAAAAAAACTTCAGCGCATATTCACTGAAGTTTTTTTTACTTTTTTTGTTTTTATTTATTTAAAGCAAGCGCCAAACTAATTTTATCCAGCCAAAGAAGGCGATCCATAAAGGTATGCTCAAAGATGTTCCCCACGCTAAACCAATTAAGAAGTTTCCTCTTTCAATCATACAAACCACTCCTTATGAACATTGTAGGTGAACAAGTACAATTCTATACATTCACTATATCAGAGAGCGCTTTCATTTAACAGTCACTTACACGTTTTTAGTGCTATATTCATACAGAAAACCGAATTTCAAATAGATAAAGGGCGATATATAAGAAAATGAATAATTACAAGGTGTAAAAGTATAATAATCTACTAAAAAAAAAGAAACCTTCTTTGAAGGCTTCTTTTCTAGGTGTTTTTTATTGTTCGCCGCTGCGCTGCAAGCGATTCTCAATAAATAGGCGCTCAACAAATTTATTTAGCTGGGCTTGATACAAACGGCGCTCATCTAGCGTTTTTGCGTCTTGTATTTGCTGTTTAAAGCGTTTGATTTGCTGTCTTTGTTCAACCGTTACATGATGAGAAAGAAGCATAGGTCCCCCTCCATTTCACTAACGTTTGAATTAAGTAAACCAAGGTTTACCAAAACAAACAACAAACCTGTTAGCTTCTCTTACATAAATTTTTTACTCAGCTTCTTTAGCTCCAACTAATGCTAAACCTGGGCCGTACGGCGTTGTATGGACATCTAACATTAATTCATTTGTATAAGGCACAATAGAAGCTTCCATTGCTACTTGTACTCCGTCGACTTCATACATTTCATCATTTTCAAAAGGCTCTTCAAAAGCTAACCCAATGTTAGGGATTTCACAGCTAATTCCTTTGAAATATAAGCGAATTCCTGTTATCTCCTGCTCTTCAAGTATATTGTTAATTAATTGTTTTGCTTCTGGTGTAATATGCATGACTACCCCTTCTTCCTTTCAATACTCTTGCTCTATCCTATCATATCTTTAGAGTTTTTAAAGAGAATAACTGCAATTTAAAAGCATTATAATTATTATTTAATAATAATTATAAATAAGTATTGATTTTAATTTGATATTTGATATAATATAAACATAAGATAACAGCAACTTATTAGGAGGCTATTAACTATGAATTTAGAAAACGTATTGAACCAACAAATTGCCGATTTTAACGTATTATATACAAAGCTACATCGCTTTCACTGGTATGTAAAAGGGCCTCAATTTTTTACGCTTCATGAAAAATTTGAAGAATTCTATAATGAGACGGCGGACTATATAGATGAATATGCAGAACGATTACTAGCCATTGGAGGAAGCCCAATTGCTACGATGAAGCAATTTTTACAAGCAGCTACTCTTTCTGAAGATGGGAATGAGCAAACGAGTGAAGAAATGGTAGAAACCTTAATTAATGACTATACGCTACTTGTTAAAAACCTAAAAAATGCAGTTGAAAAAGCTGAAGCAGCACATGATCACGTAACAGCTGACTTATTCATTGGAACAATTGGCAACATTGAAAAACATATTTGGATGCTAAAAGCTGCTTTACCTGTAAAAACATCCGTACATGCATAAAAAGAGCCCAATCGGCTCTTTTTTTACGTTTGTTGATTTCCTTTTTTTTGTTTTTGCAGCCACATAAAAAAAGACATATCATCGTAAATGTCATCTTCTAGCACAGCCTTATAGACATGATCACTCGTATAGTAGCGATTATATCCGCTTTGCTGCTTGAAAAATAAAATACATTCCCGCTTCTTTTCAGTGAGAAGTGATTTTAATAATACTTGTTTCTCAACTTTGCCCTTCACGATATTTTCTGGAAGCACGGAAATATCAAGCTTCCACTCTTCACCCTTCTGAATCATATACACACTCCACTGATACTTACCTTTTTCATTAGCAAATATCATCTTATAAGGTTGAAAACGCTTTGTAAGCTGATACCCCATGTGAAAAATAGATTCTTCATCCATTTCATCATTTCCTACGTAAAAATTAATGATGCGATTTGTCATGACATTTAACTCAAAACTCTCCCCTGAGAGCGGGCAACCGTATTCTCTTAACAAATTAAACAAACGGTTGGATACCACCAGTTGATTTGCTTCATGTTTTAATTCACTTGAGTATGACAGCAGCTCATTCATGTTTTTTGATTCCCCTATCTATAGATCGTGAATTGTTATTGATATTCGCTTTTTTTTTATAAAACCCTTTCACTTTTACCCTTTAATTAACTAACTAGAGGTAAATTAAGTTATGTAGAGCAACATTTTATGAATAAATCAAGTTTGAGTATAAAACTTGAAGAAGTTTAAAGACTATAGTCGATACCGATTTTAAGGAGGACTTAGTATGAATAATCACGAACTTCCTACAAACATGCAAACTGGAGCTGTCCCCCCTCAATTGAACCATGGAGGGCATGAGCTATTTGACGTTCATGAAACACTTGCCGGCTCGATCAATGTAATGGATCAGTTTATGATGTTTAGGCAATATGTAAAAGAACAAGAGCTGCTTGATATTATTGATCGGCAATATCAGTTTATTTTAAATGAATATAATTTAATCGTAGAAGCTTTTTCTACTGGCCAAAAGCCGGCCGGTTCTACACATGTATATAACATGAAACAGTCTCATACCTTTGTTTATGGCTTAAAGCCTTCGCAGCCTAAAAAGCCGAATCAGTCCGTTGAGGAAATTAATGAAAAAGGAATTTCAGGTCATATGCTGGGTCTAGTCAAGTCTCAAGCATCTCTTTTAACTATGACAGCTTTAGAAATAACTAATCCTGTTGTTCGCCGAATATTCGGAGACAGTGTTCCTAATTGGATTGAAATGGCTTATGAAATTTCTCTTTATCAAAACAAACATCATTATTATCAAGTGCCGCAGCTTGCAAAAGAAGATATGCAGCAAATGATCACAAGTTTCGCAAAAGCTACTGCCTCTCCTCAGATGCCTAATAACCATAAACTGCATTAATTACAAAGAGGCTGGGGCAAACGTATTTTAATTAAAGGAAGATCCGAACGATTCATCGTTCGGATCTTTTCATTAGTATGGTGAATATAGGTTATGTTTAGAGTTGATTCTAGCTGTTGATTGGAGGGAAAGGCGAAGACTCCTGCGGGAAGTGAAGTCATGCACGAAAATCAACAGCGGTGGAACAAGCGATCCATACTCGACCATTTATCCAATTTGTTCCCCTTTAGATTCGATTGATATGGTTGTGTTTCAATCTCTTTTGCGTATATATTTCAGAAAATGACAAAAAACTATGCATTTTGAATTATTTTCTGAATATTTGTAGTATTTTGATTAATTATGTATTATAATACAGTTAACTAATAGAAAGGAGTGAGAGATGCATCATATATACTCGGATTACAGTTAAAGGAGGTGTCATAACACGCTCGCAATACGTTTGCTAAAAATCAGTTGAACTGTAGAACCGATATGTGATAGACCATGATGGTAAAGTTAAGATTAATTCCCCTAAATGAACATGTAACATAATAAACTGCTTCTTTTTCTTTTTAAAGATAGAAGCAGTTTTTTTATGTGCGTTTTTCTTTTCCCGATTTAATACATGTTTTCTCCACTTTGGCTAACACTTAAGATATACATTTACGTACAAGGTGGTGACTTTGATGATCGCCGTAAAATTACTATTAGTCGCAGTTTTGATTGCATTAACTGCTTTTTTTGTAGCGACAGAATTCGCTATTGTAAAAGTAAGGAGTTCAAAAATCAACCAGCTTCTAGAAGAAGGAAACAAAAAAGCTGTATCTGCCAAGCACGTTATTACGCATCTAGATGAATATCTATCCGCTTGTCAGCTTGGTATCACTATCACGGCTCTCGGGCTTGGTTGGCTCGGTGAACCGACGCTAGATCGGTTGCTGCATCCTCTTTTTACTACCTTCCATACGAATGAGCCGCTTGCTGGTATTTTATCCTTTGTCATTGCATTTGTTGTTATTACCTTTTTACATGTTGTCTTAGGAGAATTAGCTCCTAAAACGTTTGCTATTCAAATGGCTGAACAAATTACGCTGAACTTTGCAAAACCGATTATCGTGTTTTACAAACTTATGTATCCGTTCATTAAAATATTAAACGGCTCAGCTCGTATGTTGACCAAGATGTTTGGTATAACGATGATTTCGGAAAATGAAGCTGCTCATAGTGAAGAAGAACTTCGCATTTTGTTATCTGAAAGCTTTGAAGGCGGTGAAATTAATCAGTCCGAATATCGATATATGAGCAAAATTTTTGATTTTGATGACCGTTTAGCTAAAGAAGTAATGGTCCCACGAACGGAAATTGTAAGTGCTTCTAAAGATGACGTGGTAGAGGTTTTTTTGCAAATTGCAAATGTCGAAAAATATACCCGCTATCCAATTGTTGAAGATGGAGATAAAGATAAGATAATTGGTCTCGTTAATATTAAAGAAATTTATAACGACATTGTATTTAACGAAAAAGACGGAACTAATACGTTAGAATCATATGTCAAGCCTATTTTTAAAGTAATTGAAACCGTACCTATTCATGACTTGCTCGTAAAGATGCAAAAAGAACGCATTCAAATGGCTATTCTTTTTGATGAGTATGGTGGAACCGCGGGGCTTGTGACAGTAGAAGACATTATTGAAGAAATTGTGGGAGAAATTCGAGATGAGTTTGACACGGACGAAATTCCTTATGTACAAAAAATTAAAGACGATCACTATATTCTTGACGGAAAAATGCTCATTAGCCAAGTAAATGATCTACTTGGTACGGATATTAGCGACGAAGAAGTAGATACCATTGCCGGGTGGGTGTTAACCGAAAAGTTTGATGTGACCAAAAATGATATCATTCAGCATGAGCAATTTTACTTTAAAGTTTTGATTATAGAAGATTTTCACATTAAGTATATAGAAGTAAAAAAAAGGAAAGATAAAGAAAAAAAGGATGATCATCATTAATCATCCTTTTTAGTTATTCAAAATCCCTTTTACCAATCGTCTCCTCCATCAAAAAAGTCTCCATCCAACAGATCCTCCCTGGCTTCTTCAATATCTTCTCCAATTTCACCAAGCGCCGAGTCTTCAAACATATCATCGATCAAATTCTCAATGAGCAGCCCGCCTAACATACCGGCTGCAAAGCCTCCCATTGCTCCTCCTAACCCGCTCATACGTGGATGATGTGAATGCTGATCATAGTGAGAAGGCTTATAATATTCATAGTCTCGAGGATTTTCCATCATCTCTTCCATCGCTTCTTCCAGCAAACGAGCGATAGTGGATGGATGGCTTAGTTCATCATTTGTAAAAAAGAGTTCGTTTTTTATTTCCCTCTCCCGGCCGAAAGAAGGTAAATCTAGCTCCAATAACACTCGTATACCTTCTCGTTCAATGGCTAACTCAAACTCAACCTCATTTACATATCCCTTTAAGAAGTCTGTAGGAAAAAATGCAAATTCTTGTTTGTATCCGTTAAATTTTCCTGAATGGTGTTTTTCTCTAAACCCAAGTGCTTCAAAGCCCTCTACTAGCTGATATAAGCTTTTTGGTGCTTTGATGCGCACAGGATCCCGGTCTGTTGAGTCAACTCCCCCTTCAATATCTAAGTGTGTCTTAAAAAAATAGCTAACGTTGCTCGCAGAGATTGGAAGATCCAAAGGTAAATGATATGTAAACGGAATTTCCTTTTTCTCACCTTCATTAATTGTAAATGAAGAAGCTGCGCGCAGGCTTTCCACACGATGTGTATGCATTTGACCGCTTTTCATTTGAACTTCAAGCCAAAATTCAACATCAATTAAATTAATATGTTGCTGAACGTTTCCACCTTGGATGACAATAGCTCCTTCAATTACTTGACCGAGCGTATAGGCCGTTTCATTTAGTCGTAAATCCACTTTGGCAGCTCCAACTCCAATTTTAGCAAACATTTTTTTAAACATTTTTTTCCTCCTCCAAAATGCTCTTACTATATATACGAATTATACCGTTTATAAGTTTCAACTTACAAAAAAAGAACTCAATTTCTTGAGTTCTTTCTGTTGCTTTGAAGCTCCTGTATTAAAAAACCCAGCCCCAACAGCAGTTACGTCTTTTGCAGCAATGACGTTTTCTACAACCGCCGTGATGTCCGCCGTGATGACAGCCACTGTGGTTACCATCGTGATGCCCTCCATCGTGGTTACCGCCATGGTTGCCACCGTGGCCTCCGCCATGACAACCGCCGTGGTTACCGTCGTGACCTCCGCCATGGTTGCCACCGTGGCCTCCGCCATGACAACCGCCGTGGTTACCGTCGTGACCTCCGCCATGGTTGCCACCGTGGCCTCCGCCATGACAACCGCCATGGTTGCCGTCGTGACCTCCACCATGGTGACATTTTTTATGACCTGAACGATGATCATCATCATGTTTAGGACAATGATCGTTATGCTTATAATCGTTATGACAGCATTTTCCTTCATGGCTACTTCTTGGATCATAACCAGAAGTTTTGTAATAATACTGATTAGAACACCAGCAACAGTTCTTTTTGTTGTTGTAATTCACATAAACCATCCTTATCTATAAATAAGATTTATATAGGCAATTTTATACCTATATATAAATAGATTATGTAAACTAGTACAAGGAAGTGCATTGCTGTGGGCCATGACCTAAGCCTGTTTTTAGGAGTATATGCTTGGCAGCTAAGACAAGAAAAAAGCCATCTAAAGATGGCCTTTTTTATATTTGATTTTTCACTTTACTTGCGCTTTCTGCATAAAACTCTAGAATTTCTCTTCTTCTCACAATTCCAATGAATACGCCTTGATCATCCGTTACAGGCACAAAATTTTGGTCAATTGCCTTTGAAAGGATGTTTTGAACTTCATCATATATAGCAACTGGGTTATAATCTTGATAGCGGTCAATCTCTGTTAATTTAATATTTTCCGTATCTTGAAAGCGATAGTCTCCTAGGCTTTTTAACTTCCAAAGAAGATCTCCTTCAGTAAGAACGCCCACATATTTACCATCATCGTCAACCAGTGGAACTGTAGAATAGCGATGATACTCCATTTTTTCAAGAGCCTGTCTTAATGTGGAGTGAATATTTAATGTTACAACATCACTTTTTGGTACTAAGAAAAATGCAATATTCATTTTTTAATCTCCTTTTCCTTACCCGCTCATCTTACAATTTCTATTTATTTGTTCAGTTTTCGGCTTATTTTAATGTTTTAATCATACAAAATGCAGCTCGCAGTTATCTTACATTTACAACTATAAGCTGTCAATCCTAAGCTATGTAATTTCGGCTTCATATTTCTTTATTACAGTACCCGTTTTCTAAATAATCAAATCCTAATTTTTAGAAAAAACCGTCTAGTTAAAATGATTGCTCCTGCAGCTGCTGCTTTATACTAATAAGGGCCGGAAGAGCTACTTTCAGCTCTTCTTCTCTGCGATAAGAACGCAACTGAACCTCATTATATGCTCTGTTTATACTTTTTGACTCATGAAAAAGTCCCACATGATTCGGCTAGCATTGGGGCCTTTAGGATCCGTATAGCTGCCCGCTGAATTCCCTCCTGACCATGCATGCCCCATTCCATTGATAATATATTTATCAATAGCCAATTCTCCCTTACTGCTTTCGTAGCGATACGTTGTATAATCCCGTCCAAAGAGGATTTTTTCCTCTCTCGTTTTAACAGGGCTATTCTGAATCCATCCATCTATTTTTCCGTTATAAGCAAGATTATTCGTTGTAATCCACTGGTGAACCACTTGATCTGCATTGGCTACATTTACCGTCGAATCGGCGTTACCATGAAATACAATGAGCGGCAGTGGCTTTGCCCGTTTTCCCATTTGCTGATAAGCAATTCTTCCTTGTTTAACGGGGGAAGGACCTTTACTGGCCATGACGGAATACGCATTAAATACGTTAAGAGCCGCCTGATATTCGATACCTGCTGACACACCTATGCCAGCAAACAGTTCTGGATACGTTACCCCCATGACGATGCTCATGGCTCCTCCTGCTGACAGACCGGCAACAAACACTTTATTTTTCTGAATAAAGTGCATGTTTTGGACTTTTTTTACAATCCCTGCAATAATCGCTGGCTCGCCAAATCCTCTAATTTGATGAAGCGGTTCAAACCAGTTCCAGCATTTATTCATATTTGAGTTAGAAGACTGCTGTGGATATACGACAATAAATTCCTTTTCGTCGGCGAGCTCATTCATTTGCGTGCCTATCGCAAAATCATCTGCATTTTGTGTACATCCATGCAGCATAACCATTAGTGGGTAAGATTTCAAAATATGATAGGATTTAGGTAAATAAACCTTGAATTTTTTTCCTTTATGAGTATATGTTTTAAATGATTCAGATGACGCTTCTTGTTGTTCACTTGAAGACACGAGCGTTGACGTATTTATAACATTAGGTAGTGAACCCAACATGGTACCCCTCCTCTTTTTGTCAACGTTTTCATTTTTCTTCCCAATTACGTCCTGTATTACAATACTACATATTATTTCGTTTTTTTGCACGTTCTACATACTCTAAGAGTACAACTTGTTTTGGTTTTAAGCCGTTTTTTATATTCTTTAAAATTAGGATTTTTTTGCTATATATATACTTTATTACTATATATGAAAATTGTCACTATAATCATGAAAAAAGGACAAACATGCCGTTTGCCCTTTTATTTGGACCTTGATGTTTACATACCTTTTGCCGAATTAAGCATCTATACTTTTATTATATGATGCTCCCTATCATTTATATGAATTTATTGCTCTGCATGTTTAAATCTGTAGCCTTTTATCATTTCATGCTCTGCTTTTTATTCACCAATTCTATAGGAGCAAATGGCAAGGTCCTGGTGTGGAAGCCACGTTGAAAAAGAAGCATCTTGAATAGCAAATGTTTTGGGTTAACCTCTTCTTTGTTCGCAACATTCATACAAAGGCTGATTGTAATCACTCTTTTCCCCTCCTTTTCTTTAAATAGGTATAGCCAAGAGGTGCTATTAGAGTAGATTCCTTTATTTTGCATACATTTTTTAGAAAACTATGGTAAAAATAAGACTTATCATATGGAGGTGAATAAATTGGCAAATATCCCAAAGGATACTGAGCCCTACTGGCGCGATCATTTAAAGTTTCCAACATACCCATCTCTTTCAGAAAATCGAAAAGTTGATGTTGTAGTAGTAGGAGGCGGTATTAGCGGTATTACAACGGCTTATTTATTACAAAAAGAAGGACTGAACGTGGCGTTAATTGAAGCTGATAATATTTTAAATGGTACAACCGGTCACACAACAGCAAAGATTACAGCTCAGCATGACGTTATCTACGATGAACTGCTTTCACACATTGGCGAAGAAAAAACGCTGCTGTATTATAAAGCAAACGAACAAGCTCTGCAGTTTATGAAAAACTTAATTCAAACGGAAAACATTGACTGTGATTTTTCAGTACAAGATGCTTACTTATACGGAGAAACGCTGGAGTTTGACCATCGAGTTCGTAAAGAATTTCGAGCCTATCAGCGATTACATATTCCATGTGAATTTGCAACAGAGATTCCTTTTAGTTTTGATATTAGAGCAGCAGCTATTATGAAAGATCAAGCTCAGTTTCATCCGTTAAAATATCTGCTTCATTTAGTAAAAAAATTCACAGAAAGCGGCGGATTGATTTTTGAAAACACCGTAGCAACGGATGTAGAAGAAAGCACGTCGCCCACCGTTGTCACAAGAGACGGACATCGCATTTCTTGCAAATATGTAGTGGCGTGTTCACACTTTCCATTTTATGATGGAGCGGGCTTTTACTATACGCGTATGTATGCCAAACGTTCGTATGTGTTAGCAGCAAAAGTTGAACAAGCTTACCCTGGAGGCATGTATTTAAGTGCTGATCAGCCTACTCATTCGCTGCGTTCAACAAAAGTTGACGGAGAAGAACTCATCTTAATTGGCGGAGAAGGCCACAAAGCTGGACAAGGAATTAATACTATGTTTCACTATGAGTCCCTTCAGAGGTTCGCCGAAGAAAATTTTACTGTCCAACATTTTCGTTATAAATGGTCTGCACAAGATTTATTTACGCTTGATAAAATTCCATATATCGGGCCCCTTAAAGAAAGCAAGCCAAATATCTTTATTGCTACCGGGTTTAAAAAATGGGGCATGACTCATAGCACCATTGCAGCACATATTATCCGGGATGCAATAACCGGGAAAGACAACCCATATGCAGAGTTGTATAATCCGTCTCGTTTTTATGCGGACCCTAGCCTTAAGCATTTCTTTCGTCAAAATCTTGATGTGGCTGAACACTTTATTACCGGTAAGTTTTCAATGCCTGAAAAAGGACTCGATCAGCTTCAAAATGATGAAGGGTCGGTCGTATATGTAAACAGCAAACGTACGGGGGCGTATAAAGATCCTCAAGGGAAGCTTCACTGCGTCGATACTACATGCACGCACTTAGGATGTGAAGTAAATTGGAACGCCGGTGACCGCACGTGGGACTGTCCTTGTCACGGTTCTCGTTTTTCTTACGACGGATCTGTGGTAGAAGGCCCTGCTAAAAAGCCGCTTACACCAGTGGATGTCAATTCAAGCGATAAAAAAAGCACGCCGTAGGGCATGCTTTTTTTATCATTATCAATGGATTCACATTTGAATTTACTCTTTACATCCTTCTTTTCTAAAGTATCGATTATACACTAAAACCATTGCATAAATGACTAAAAAAGAAAACGTAAAGATAATTAACCTTCCAGATTCAGGGACATGATCAAGATAGTCTGTTTCAAAAAACATAACAAACATCAAAAATGGCAATAGAAACAAAAACCAAATAAAATCTCGATCCATAAACATTTTTATAAAAAATAAAATGGCCCCGATGTAGACAATCATCAAAAACATAATCATTCACCAAATTCTATTTAATACTAGAGGTGTTGTAATGATTATATCGGATTTCTCCGGCGAAATATAGAGTCATTGGTTTTAATTTTATAAATTCCTTACAACTTTCAAACTGCTATTTTAACATAATAAGGGAATTTACTGCTGTAAAGACTCTAAGTGAGCAAAAAACTGCGGGTACGAAACGGATACCGCCTCACGATTTTCAATAATTGTTTCTCCTTCTGCAATACAAGAGGCAACAGCAAGCATCATACCGATACGGTGATCTCCGTGGCTGTTTACATTTGCTCCATGAAGTTTTGTACCTCCGTGAATAATCATTCCATCTTCCGTTGCTTCAATGTTAGCTCCCATTTTGGTTAACTCATTCACTACCGTATCAATACGGTTTGTTTCTTTGACTTTTAACTCTGCAGCATCTTTAATAACGGTAATCCCTTCTGCCTGTGTGGCAGCTAGTGCAATAATTGGGATTTCGTCAATTAGACGCGGAATTAAGTCTCCGCCTACTTCCGTACCTTTTAAGTGAGAAGCTTCTACAACTAAATCTGCATAGGGTTCCGCCGTTTCTTTTGTTTCTTTGACTGTCTCGATCGAAGCCCCCATATTTGAAAGCACCTCTAAAATACCCGTTCGAGTCGGATTCATCCCAACTTTTTGAATTTCAATGCGACTGTTTGCAATAATAGCCCCCGCTACTAAAAAGAATGCAGCTGACGAAATATCACCAGGCACTTCTACATGCGTTCCTCTTAACGTTTGACCGCCTTCAATTGAAACGGTTAATCCTTCTTCTTTCACTTTAACTCCAAACGCCTCTAGCATACGTTCTGTATGATCACGCGATTTCGCCGGTTCCGTTACAGAAGTTGTTCCTTCCGCCTGCAGTCCAGCAAGTAAAATAGCTGATTTTACTTGTGCGCTTGCAACAGGAGATGTATAGTGTATACCTTTTGCTTTCCCACCTCGAATAACAAGCGGTGTAAAATTAGCGTCTTTTCGGCCGTCTAAATGAATATTCATATCACGAAGCGGACCAGTCACACGCTTCATAGGGCGTTTGGCAATAGATTCGTCTCCAATTAACGTTGAATGAAAGGGTGTATTTGCTAAAATCCCCATCATGAGGCGAATCGTGGTGCCCGAATTTCCGACATCTAAAATATCAGATGGCTCTTTTAGCGCTTGTATACCTTTTCCTTTTACCACGACGCTTTGTTCATCAATCATTTGAATATCTACACCTAGTTTTTGAAAGCAGGAAATGGTGCTAAGGCAATCATCTCCCGGCAAAAATCCGTTAATTGTTGTTGTTCCTTCTGCAATTGAACCAAACATGACGGAACGGTGAGAAATGGATTTATCTCCTGGAATTTGAATCGTTCCTCGTAAAGCTTTTACTGTCACAATCTGTCTCTCCTTTTATGCGTGAAGCGAATCACGAAATTCTTTAGCATCAGAAAAGTAATCAAATAACTCGTGTCCGTCACCTTTTTCTACTAATAGTTTTACTTGTTCCATTTCTTTCATCCAGTCATCGAGCAATGTTAAAAGCATAGAACGGTTTTGCTTTAATATGTCTCTCCACATATGAGGGTTGCTTGAAGCAATTCTCGTAATATCTCGAAAACCGCCTGCCGCCATTTCTGTAACAAGATGATTATTTGCTGAATAGCCTTTGACTTGTCTTACTAGACTGGTTGCAATCACATGTGGTAAATGACTGACAACTCCGGTGATTTGGTCATGAGTAGCTGCATCAAGCGGTACAAATTGTGCACCTGTAGGCTCTAGCAAATGCATAAGCGCATCTATTTTTTCTTTTTGCTCATTTTCAAACGGCGTTAAAATATAGCGCGCCGAACAAAATAAATCCGCTCGTGCATTGACTGCACCGCTCGTATGAGAACCAGCCATCGGATGCCCACCAATAAATGAAATACGTTTTTTATTCAGCGCTTGGGCTGCTTTCATAATTTCACCTTTTGTACTTCCGACATCCGTTACGATAACCGTTTCTTTAAGCTTCCAAGTAGAAAGGTCGTGTATCCATGCTGTCGTATACTCTACTGGAGTAGCAAGCACGATATAATCTGCTTGGGCTGCTTCTGTTTTTATATCTTCAGCTACATAATCAATGATACCTAGCTGGTTGGCTACTTGTACTTCATTTGTGTTGATATCAGCTCCAACGACTGTTACGTGACGATGCTTCTTCATAGCTAGCGCTAATGATCCTCCAATAAGGCCAACGCCAATAAGTAATACACGTGTTTTCACCTTTCATTCTCCTCTATTCTTTAAAATTGCTTTGCGTATTCTTCGTGTTTTTTTACATTTTCTTGAATTAACTGAATTCGATCTGCCCCAAATTGATCGATAATAGCAGATGCTAGTTCCCAAGCAATCACTGATTCTGCTACAACCGCCGCCGCCGGTACTGCACAGCTGTCTGATCGTTCAATACTTGCAGCAAACGGCTCTTTTGTATCAATATCTATACTTTGCAGCGGCTTGTATAAGGTAGGAATAGGTTTCATGACGCCTCGCACCACAATCGGCATCCCTGTTGTCATGCCTCCTTCTAAACCTCCTGCATTATTCGTTTTACGCGTATAGCCGTTTTGTTCATCCCATAGAATTTCATCATGGACTTCACTTCCCGGTCTGCGAGCTGCTTCAAAGCCTACGCCGATTTCAACGCCTTTAAACGCGTTAATGCTCATAATAGCAGCAGCTAGCTTTGAATCTAACTTACGATCATAGTGCACGTAACTGCCTACTGCAGTAGGCATTCCTTCTACTACTACTTCCACTACGCCACCAATGCTGTCTCCATTTTCTTTTGCATCATCGATTGCTTTCATCATTTTCTGTCCCGCTTCTTCATCTAAGCAGCGAACAGGTGACGCTTCAGTTTTTTCCTGAAGTTCTGTTAGCGACTCATATGCCGTTTTTTCAGCTTTCACACCGCCGATTTCAAGTACGTGACATGCAATATTTACACCTACAGCTTTTAATACTTGTTTGGCAACTGCGCCTGTGGCTACTCGTACCGTCGTTTCACGAGCAGATGAACGTTCTAATACGTTTCGCATATCTCTGTGGCCGTATTTAATCGCTCCATTTAAATCCGCGTGACCTGGACGAGGTTTTGTAATTTGTCTCTTTACTTCTTCCTCATGATCAACTGGATCAGCACCCATAATATTTCTCCAGTGCGTAAAATCTTTGTTTTCAACGACTAAAGCAATTGGTGAACCAAGCGTCTCACCGTGGCGAACACCGCCTTTAATCTGAACTTGGTCTTTTTCAATCTGCATGCGGCGTCCGCGCCCATGTCCCTTTTGTCTTCTTGCTAAATCTTCATTAATATGTTCGGCTGTTAACTCAAGTCCTGCTGGTACTCCTTCAATAATCGCTGTTAATTGAGGTCCGTGCGATTCTCCTGCTGTTAAATATCTCATATTATCGATTCCTTTCTGTTATAAAAAATAAAAAACTCGCCCCTACGTCATAGGGACGAGTTTTTCTCGCGATACCACCCTAGTTGCAAACATTACTTGCCACCTCGAATTGTTAACGATCCGCTGACCGCTCTGTAAAAGAGTACTCAAAGAGTGTAATTCGCTCACATTTTTGTACTGACTTCCACCAACCGTCAGCTCTCTGAGACAGGGAAATGTTTGCTACTAGTTTCTTATCACTGTATCACTATGAAATTAAGATAATTTTACTGCTGCACCTTTTAATTCTTCCATGAATTTGTGGAATTCAGGAATGTTCATTTGCTGTGCTGAATCTGATAGTGCTACTGCTGGGTCTGGATGAACTTCTGCCATTACAGCATCTGCGCCGATAGCAATCGCTGCTTTTGCACATGGTAATAGTAAGTCTTTGCGTCCTGTCGAATGCGTTACGTCTACTACAACTGGTAAATGCGTTTCTTTTTTCAAGATTGGAACAGCTGAGATATCTAATGTGTTGCGTGTTGCACGCTCGTATGTGCGGATACCGCGTTCACAAAGAATAATGTTTCCATTTCCGCGAGACATAATGTATTCAGCAGCGTTAATGAATTCTTCAATTGTTGCTGCCAATCCACGTTTTAAAAGAATTGGTTTGTCTACAGAACCTGCAGCTTTTAATAGCTCGAAGTTTTGCATGTTACGTGCACCAATTTGAATCACATCTACGTAGTCTAGAGCCGTTTCAATATCTTGAGGAGAAACAATTTCACTGATAATTGATAGACCTAGCTCATCTCCTACTTGACGTAAGATTTTTAATCCTTCCACCCCAAGACCTTGGAAATCGTAAGGTGATGTACGTGGTTTGAACGCTCCGCCGCGCATTAATGTAATGCCTTGTTCTTTAAGCGCTAAGCCCACTTCTTTTACTTGTTCGTAGCTTTCTACTGCACATGGTCCCATTACGAATTCTAAGTTTCCAGGTCCTACTTTTGTGCCGTTGATGTCAACGATTGTATCTTCTGATTTCTTTTTACGAGATACAAGAAGTGCTTTACGGTGATCGTCTTCTTGAAGTTCTAAGCTTGCTTTGAAAATTTCTTTGAAAATATGCTGAATTGTTGAAGCTTCGAATGGACCATTATGGTTAGCTAAGATTTGATCTAATGATTTACGTTCACGAACTGGATCAAAGCGATTCACACCTTGTGTACCTTTTACTTTTCCAATTTCTTGTGCGATTTCACCGCGTTTATTTAATAATTCTAAAATTTCTAAATTTATTTCGTCGATTTGTCCTCGTAATTGTTCTAGTGATTTTGTCATTTTAAAAATCCTCCTTTGATTTTACAACCTTGAACGGATCTTTTCGTTTAGTTTGTATTTAAAAATCCGTTTTACACCTACACAGCCGCTTGTGCGGATATACAAAAAGTCCCTACTGATTGTATCAGTAGGGACGAATTGATCGCGGTACCACCCTAATTGCAAGCATTGCTTGCCTCTTCATTAAGATAACGGCTATTGCCGCTTTTGACTATTGCCAAAAGAAAGCTCCAAGAATGTAATTCGCAATCTCTTTTGTACTGATTCGCACCAACCATCAGCTCTCTGAATACAGGGAAGATTTTGCTACTATGCTCTTTTCATCGCTTGTAATGGATATAAAATTATAATGGACCGAAATACAAAAAGTCCCTACTCACCCTTAAGATTGTTCTTAAGAGTCAGTAGGGACGAAAATTCGCGGTACCACCCTAGTTGCAAGCATTTTGCTTGCCTCTTCATTAAAATAACGGCCAGGCCGTCTTTTCCTGCTCGGAAAAGATGCTCAAGGAATGTACTTCGAAAAAATTTTTGTTCTGACTCGCAGCAACCGTCAGCTCTCTGATACAGGGAAATTTTTTCTACTCGTGCTCCTATCAACGCTCAGTATTGACTATGTATGCGTACTTGGATAATCAGTTCCGATCGTTTGAAACTGTTTGTCGCTTCCAAGTTGTGTGTAATGTTGTGTGATGTTGATTTGTATTATGAATGGTTTTTTTATCTTCGTCAACACTTTTTATTAATTTTTTTTATTTTTTAAAAACCATCGCCCCTTCAAACCTCTCTCTATCAAGAGTTTTGTCACTTTAATTTTTTTCAAACACGTATTCCATTTCAGAGTCATATTCAATAAATCCATGTTTTTGATACAAGCTTTTTCCAGCGGCGGAAGCATTTAACCATATTCGATTTACACCACTTTTTTGGCCGTACTGCATCAAGTGCTTTAAAATAGCGGAAGAATAGCCGTGCTTTCGTTGATCAAAAGCTGTATACATGTTCATAACATATGCTTCTTTTCCTTGAAGGTTACCCGGTGAAGGCGGACGTATAAAAAAGACGATGCTTCCTGCTGATACAACTTTTCCATCGACTTTTAAAATAGCCGTATAATTATTTGGGCTATTTATATTCGCAGTAAAATATTCTTCTGTCGCCTTTCGAAACAGCTCCTCACTCCCATTTAGTTCTCCCAGTTCTTTCATGAGCAGCATTCGCAGGTTAACCAGGTCCTGCACGTCTTCTAATAGTGCTTTTTCAACCATTGTTCTCCCTCTTTTCGTCTCTTTTACAAAAAAAACTCTCAGCATTTGAGAGCTTCATTTAAGCAAGAAAAACAGCTCCGTATACGAGTGCTCCGACAATAACGAACGCTGGATGCACACGTAATTTTTCCAATAAAAGAAAGCTGGCTGCTACTAAAAATAGAGTTTGCCATATACCTGAATCACCGTATGAATTCATAAAAAATTCATACGCCATTAAGCCAAGTAAAATAGCGATTACGGGACGAATGTAGTTGGTCATTTTCTTAACATTTGGTGAATCTTTATACTTAAATAATATTCGAAGTAAAATGACTAAAAGCAAAACCGACGGAGCAATCGTTGCAAAAAGAGCAATCACCGAGCCTAAAATCCCTGCCTGCTGATATCCGATAAATCCCGCCATTTTTGTCGCAATTGGACCTGGAAGCGCATTTCCAATTGCCAGCATTTCACTAAACTCTTTAACGGTAAGCCAATGGTAGCGGTCTACAACTTCTTTTTGAATGAGCGGAATCGACGCAGGTCCTCCTCCATAACCTAAAATATTTGAAACAAAAAACGCCATAAATAGCTGAATATAAATCATACCGATTCCCTCTTTTGCTTGTGCTCATCGTTTTCGCCTTTTTTTCCTTTTCGTTTTAGCGGAATCCAAGCTGCTGCCATAAGTACAATAATAATAACTGCTGGATGAATATGGGCAAATTCCATTAGTCCTAAACTAATAATGAGTAAGATAATAGCTGGCGTCCAGCCTAAACCAGACGTTGATTTTTTGAAAAAATCCCATGTCATAACCGCGAGCATCACTCCTACTACAGGAACGACTGCTTTGGTCATCCCCATAACCCAGGGCTGATCTTTAAATTGCGTTAAAGTGGTCAACAGTAATACCATTAAAAAAACGGTTGGAATAACGGCTGCAAATAAAGCTGTACCGAGACCTAAGATACCGCCGACTCTATAGCCGATGTATCCAGCCAGCTTTGTCGCAATAGGCCCAGGCAGCGTATTGGCAATTGCTAACAAATCGCCAAATTCATCGTCATCCATCCACTTGTACGTATCGACTACTTCTTTTTTTACAAGTGGAATAGCTGAAGGTCCTCCTCCGTAGCCGAGCATACCTGAGCGAAAAAACGCTATAAAAATATCCAATTGTCGCATTTCTCGCGCTCCTTTCTCTGTGATCTAATAAGCAACGACGGCTCCGTCTGTTCGCGCTTCTGTGCCGCCATATAATACACCGGTTTGTTCATCTCTTAAAATAATCTGCCCTCTTCCAAACGTATGTCTGCTCGTAGCCACATGAATATCATGCCCTTTGCGTTCTAATGCTTCTACAATATGTGAAGGCATTTCTTTTTCCACAAGAACCTTTTTATGTTCAATCCACTGCCATCTTGGTGCATCTAAAGCTGCCTGAGGATTTAGATGAAAATCAATCATATTCATGATGACTTGCACATGTCCTTGCGGCTGCATAAATTTACCCATTACACCGAATGAACCTACAGCACTTTTATTCTTTGTTAAAAATCCAGGAATAATGGTATGATAGGTTCGTTTTCCAGGCTCTAATCGGTTATGGTGCTGTGGGTCTAACGAAAAATTGTGCCCGCGGTTTTGCAGGCATATGCCCGTATTAGGTACGACAAGTCCTGAGCCAAAATCCATGTAATTACTTTGAATGAATGATACCATGTTTCCTTCTCCATCAGCTGTAGCCAAATAGATCGTGCCGCTATGAGACGGCTGTCCGGCTTCGGGAATAAGCGCTTTTTCACCAATCAGCCCTCTGCGCTTGTTTGCATAAGAATCATTCAACAAATCTTCAACTGCTACTGTCATTTTATCAGCATCTGTAATAAATTTTTGTCCATCTGCAAACGCTAGCTTCATAGCTTCAATTTGCTTGTGGTATGTATCGACAGAATCTTTGGCATCAAAAGAAAAACCTTTTAGCGTATTTAGAGCTAAAAGCGCAATAAGGCCTTGGCCGTTGGGCGGTATTTCCCACACATCGTATCCTCGGTAAGAAGTTGAAATCGGCTTTACCCACTCTGCTTTAAAAGCTGCTAAATCCTCTTTTGCTAAAAATCCGCCGTGTTTTTTTGAAAAAGCTGCTATTTTATCAGCTAAATCCCCTCTGTAAAAAGATTCTCCATTCGTTTCGGCAATTTCAAGCAGTGTAGCAGCATGGTCTGGTGATCGCCACATTTCCCCTACCTTAGGAGCAGATCCATTGTTAGTAAATGTCTCAAACCAGTGTTTATATTCTTCACCTTTTAACGCGTGTGTAAATCGTTCAAACGCTCGTTCCCAATTGTACCCTAAAATTGGGGAGATTGGGAACCCTTCTTGCGCATAAGAAATAGCCGGCTGCAGCACTTCTTTTAACGGTAGCCGGCCAAAGCGTTTTGACAGCTCCACCCACGCACTCGGGGCACCTGGGACCGTAACAGGAACAAAACCGCGAGCCGGCATCTCTTTTATCCCCATGGCGCGCAGAGCCTCAATAGAGATAGAAGCAGGAGCAGGACCGCTCGCGTTGAGTCCATATAGTTCTTCATTTATCCACACAAGAGCAAATGCGTCTCCGCCAATTCCATTTGAAGTAGGTTCTACCACCGTTAAACAAGCTGCGGAGGCAATAGCAGCATCTACTGCATTGCCTCCTTTTTTCAACATTTCAAGACCCGCCTGAGCGGCAAGAGGCTGACTAGTTGCTACCATTCCGTTTTTTCCAAACGTGCACGTACGCTGCGATGCATATGGGTGTGTGAAAAAGTATTCGCTCATAGAAAATCTCCTCTTTTCTTTATATGGTGAATAACGAATCTTTACAGACTAGACAACGCTACTTCTTCCTCATAAACTTCTAAAGCTGCTTGCAGAGCAGAACCTGCATTTACGCTTGCCCCGTTTCGAATAAGCACTGCTTCAAGACCGGCTAATGTAAAGAGAACGTTGTCTTTACGGCAGCTGTATCCCATTGTACCGATACGCCATATTTTTCCATGCATCGGCCCAAAAGAACTTGCGATTTCAATTCCAAATTGTTCAAGAAGCGTAGAACGAACTGCTTCCCCGTCAATTCCTAATGGAATTAAGACGCACGTAACGGTTGGAACTTTTGAGTTCTCATCGCCAAATAAAGATAATCCCATTGCTTTAATTCCGGCTACAAGTGCTTTTTCGTGGAGACGATGCCTTGCAAATCTTTCTTCTAACCCTTCTTCTAAAATAACGCGCAGTCCTTCTCTCAAAGCATAGAGCATGGACGTTGCTTCCGTGTGATGATTTAGCCTGCGCTCACTCCAATAGTCTTGAAGCTGACTCAAATCAAAATAGTTGCTGATAATATTTGGACGTAGACGAACAGTTTGAGCATCTGCTTTTGTCGCAATTCCTTTTTCAACTTTTTTACGTTCCATGATAATTTTTTCAATACGATCATTGTACGTAATAGGTGCCATACCCGACGGAACAGATAAACACTTTTGTGTACCTGCAATCAATGCGTCAATGTTCCACTCGTCTACTTTTACATCCGTACCGCCGATAGTAGCTACTGCGTCGACGATAAATAAAACATCTTGGTCGCGACATGCAGCACCAATTTCTTTAAGAGGCTGCATTCTCCCTGTAGACGTTTCGCCATGAACCATTGCAACGATTTTTGGGTTTACTTTTTTTATTTCCTGGATCACGGTCTCAGGGTCAAACACTTCTCCCCATTCGCATTCAATATTGTGTACCTCAGCTCCGTAGCGCTCGGCAATTTCCGTTAATAAATAGCCGAAGCGGCCGAAAATCGGGACGAATACTTTATCGCCCGGTTCAACTACACTTGCAAGAACTGCTTCAATCCCAGCTCTAGACGTTCCATCAACGGGAAAAGCCCATTTGTTTTTGGTTTGAAATAGCTCACGAAGCATTTCCATCGTTTCGTTCATAATGCGCGTAAATGCGGGGTCGAACTGACCTAAAATAGGTGTTCCTAATGCTCTTAATACGCGTGGATCTGCTTCTACAGGGCCTGGTGTCATAATCGTACGCGGCGGTGTATGAAGCTGTTTTGTTATAGTCATGTCAAATTCCTCCTAGTAGGCAAGTTTATATAATAGTTCTATTAAGACCTTTACTCCTTTTTCTAACTGTTCTCCTTTGGTGAATTCCTTTGGGGAATGGCTGATTCCATCTTGGCTCGGGACGAATAACAAACATGTGGGAACTCTTCGCCCGAATACCTGCGAGTCGTGTCCTGCACCGCTTACTAATTCTCGGGAGGAGATATTCTTTTCCGAGGAAATAATTTTGGAAAGTTCAGATAATTGTTCGCTCATGGCAACAGGTTTTTCATCCATCCAGCAGTTGAGATTCACTTCTAAATCCCCTGCTGTTCGCTTGATAATTTCCTTCATTTCTCGTTCTGCTTCTTGTAAAACCTTATACTCATGATGTCTTATATCGACCGTGAATTCTACATATCCTGGTATTACATTCGGTGCATTTGGAGAAAGTGTAATTTTTCCAACCGTTACGTATAAAGCGTTATGATATTTTTCGCTCAATTCAATAAATGCCTTAGCGAGTTTGCAGCTCACATAAAATGCATCTTTTCGGATGTTCATCGGGGTTGTGCCCGCATGGTTACTTTCACCTTTAACAGATACTGTAAATCTTTTCTGCCCGACGATACTAGAAACAATTCCGATATCGCAATGAGACATTTCAAGCTGCTTTCCTTGCTCGATATGCAGTTCAATAAAAGAAGCGATGTCTGTGCGGTATGGCTCGCTGTGGAGGCCTTCTCCGAAATTGAGCTGTTTCATTGCGTCATCCAGCTTAATCCCTTCTTTATTTATAACATGTTTTGCATCACTTTTGCTGTGTAATCCATTCATATTACCTGATCCCCAATACGTAAGAGGAAATCTGCTACCTTCTTCTTCACAAAGTGATACGACCTCTAAGGTTTTTGTA
The DNA here is from genome assembly GCF_053345675.1 of Priestia sp. D51. Classification (NCBI taxonomy): domain Bacteria; kingdom Bacillati; phylum Bacillota; class Bacilli; order Caryophanales; family Bacillaceae; genus Priestia; species Priestia sp. D51. The sequence goes on from NZ_JBLTIR010000002.1 coordinate 553,604, forward strand.
GGGGAGCCATAATGCGCATATAGGTACTGCAGAGCAATGATACCTGCCACAACACCAAAAGCCCCGTCATATTTTCCTCCGTTTATCACGGTGTCGATATGGGATCCTGTTAAAATAACTTGTTGTTCTGGACCCGTTCCTTGCAACCGTCCAAATAAATTTCCTACATCATCGTAATACGTTTTGAGGTGAAGTCCCTTCATTTTTTCTTCCAATGCCTTTTGAGCTGCATTCCACTGTTCCGTATATAAAAGCCTCGTGACACCTTCTTTTTCATCTAACCCAAACTGTGACAACCAGCTAATGTTTTCTTCGATTTGCTGACAAAGCTTAGATTTTCCCGTCATATCTGCAACCATTGCTATCCCTCCTGCTATCTTCATTTTAAGAAAATGACTGATTGTTTTCATTAACACTTCCTACAATGATTTAGTGTTTTTTTGGCTATTATCACTAAATACACAAAGTCTTATATACGTTACTTTTTCTAACGTTATATGTTATTTATTTTATCTTACAGAATTAACTAAACTTCTTCATTAACAATTTATACATTTTTTTCTGAAAATTTTATTTATTTTAACTAAACTTTCTTATAAAATAGAAGGTAGATAAAAATACGCGCAGGGAAATGTGAGAATTTTTAACAAAAGGAGTAATGAATAATGGAACTACAAACTCTTTTACGCATCCCGATTTATGAGAAAGCATCTGTAGTAGCCGGACAAAAAGGGGTCACCCGCAAAGTACATAACGTCAATATGATGGACGCACCCGATATTTTATCTTTTTTAAAAGAAGGAGAATTTTTAATTACAACGGGTTATCACTTCAAAGAACATGAAGAAAGCTTAGCAAAACTTGTAGAAGGAATGGCTAAAAAGAAATGTGCAGGATTGGCCATAAAAACGAAGCGTTTTTTCGAACACGTGCCTGTTTCTATTTGTCAGCTAGCTGATGAACTTCACTTTCCAATCATTGATTTCCAAACGGACGAAACGTTAGGCGCGGTTATTAATGAATCTCTCAGCTTTATTTTAGATAAAAAAACAGCCGAGCTTCAGCAAGCGATGGTCACACATCAGCTATTTTCCTCCTACATCTTACAAGGAAAAGGCATTGAGAAAATTATGCAATCCATTCAAACGTTATGCAATGCTCACGTTGCCCTTTTTGATACCCATGGCCATGAACTCTTTTACACAAACAAACGCGAACCTTTTTCGCTCCCAATGGAAGAAGCGGTAGCGGGCGCTAAGCAGCTGTTTTTACGAACGTCAAAATATACAACCTTTTCCTTTTTGAACACAAAAAAAACCGTTACGCTTTTTCCGATTGCTACTCATACAAGAAAGTACAGTTATTTATTTATTGAACACCAAGTTTCTTTATCCGATTCAGCGCTCCTAACGATTGAACAAGCGACAAACGTTTTATCCTTCGAAATGATGAGACAGCAGGCTTTGTATGAAGCTGAACGGCGACGAAAAAACGATTTTTTCAATCAGCTTGTTAACAATTATTATAAAACGCCTGAGGATGCTTCCTTTCAAGCACAGATGATGGGCTTATCAGCAGGAAACAGCTATATTTGCGCCGTTGGGAAAATTCATTCTACATTCACGCCTTACAGCGATGATGATATGATCTATGAGCTCCTTCAATATGAGTTATCAGCAGGTCCTACAGAGGCCGTTTTGTTTTTCTATGACAATCTTTACATTCTCTTGTTTACACCTCATTCTCAACCTATGATTATAGAATGCTTGCATCGCTTGCAGGAAGCTGTTTACCGTCACTATGATAAGCGAATGTCATTTGGAATTGGAAACCAAAGCCAATCCCTACTTACAATCGCTGACTCATATAAAGAAGCTGTTGAAGCTCTTGAAACCATCCATTTTAAAGATCAGTCAAAGCTTATTCAATTTTATCAGCCAAAACAGTTCAAAGAGCTGCTGAGGTTGCTTCCAGCAAACGATTTACAGGATTACTATTCTCAAACATTAGAAGGTTTGCTGCAGTACGATAAGAAAGATCGCTCCATCTTACTTGACACGCTTGAAACATATCTAAATTCCAATTGCCAAATCTCAGAGACTGCTAAGCAGTTATTCGTTCACCGGAACACGGTAATCTATCGAATCGAAAAATGCGAAGAGTTACTAAAAAGACCTATTCACACGTCAGAGGAAACCCTTCGGCTGCGCGTAGCTTTTCAAATTTTTTCTCTTGTGCATGCCAATTAAGTATAACTACAATAAAAAACGCCTGAGTAGATACTCAAGCGTTTTTTATTGTAGTGCATATTATTTATTTCGCTTTTAATTTAGACTGTACTGATTGTAATTTCCCAGCCATCGTATGATTTTCTTTATCACGGCGATCATCAATTCGTAAATTTGTACACACGCGCTGAATACCATTTTCAAAAGGTACTTCATGCATCTCTTGAACAATTTTTAGCAGCGTGCTTAATTCCCCTTCAATCAATGTATTCATAGGGGTTAATTGATATGTAATTTCATCTTCATGCTTGGCCAGCACTTTTTGAATATCAGCTACGTACTGACTCACGCTTGGCGTTTCCGTACCTACCGGAATAATGGTTACATCTACAATAGCCATGTTATACACTCCTTTTGTTTATTCTCCAATTATCATACCAAACGACACAAAAATTTCCTACTTTTACGTTTACGGTGCATAGAAAAAAGGAATAGTTATGCAACTACTCCTTTTTGTTACACTCTTATAGGTAACGCTTTGCTCCTAAGTAACGTTTTGACCAGTAAGAGTTGCTTAATGATGTGATTGTTACGCCTGTTGAAGAACCTGCATGCATGAATTGACCGTTTCCGATATAAATTCCAGCATGGCTAGCTCCTGGTTGGTACGTTTCAAAGAAAACGATATCTCCAGGCTGAGGTGAACTTACACGCGTACCAGTTTGATAGATACTAGCAACTGTACGAGGAAGACTTACACCTACTGCATTGCGATATACATAGTTAAGGTAACCACTGCAATCAAATCCTCCAGGCGCAGCTCCGCCCCAAACATAAGGTGTTCCCATAAAACGTTTACCGTATGAAATAACTTTTGAAGCTGAGCTTGAGCTTGTGCTGCTTCCTGTTGATGTTGAAGGTTTTGAGCTGCTAGAGCTGCTTGAGTTTAATTTATTTAGCGTATCCGGACCCGCTTCTCCGTCTACTAATAAACCATTTGCACGTTGAAATGATTTTACTGCACTTGTTGTAATTGAGCCAAAGTATCCTGTTACACCAGCTGAGAAGTAACCTTTATTTTTTAGTTTTTGCTGAAGGCTGCTTACTGCTGAACCTTTCATACCTTGACGTAAAATAGTTGAGCTGCTAGAGCTAGAACCGCCAGTTGAAGCGCTAGAACCCCCATTTTTTAATTTACTTAACGTAGCTGGACCCGCAATTCCATCCACAGACAGTCCATTTGCACGTTGAAATGCCATTACTGCATTCTTTGTAATTGAACCGAAGTATTGAGTTGTAGTTCCTTTAAAATAGCCTTTATTCTTTAGCTGTTGCTGTAAAGATTGTACGTTTGGTCCTGTTGAACCAACGCGCAGCAATGAGCTTGAGCTAACTGATGAACTTGATGAGCTTCCGCTTCCTAGCAGTTTATTAAATGTAGCTTGACCTGCAATACCATCTGCTGATAAACCATTTGCGCGCTGAAACGATTTTACTGCGCTAGTCGTGATTGAACCGTAATAGTTTGTTGTTGTACCGTATGTAAAATAACCTTTGTTTTTTAATTTTTGCTGTAATTCTTTCACATCTGAATTACTTGTTCCTGGGTGCAGCGTAGCATCTCCTAAAGCAGCTTCACTAATTGTAGGTACTACTGTTAAAGATCCACATAACGCTAACGAATATATCAACTTTTTCATAAAAAAAGGTTCCTCCAATGCCATAATCTACTAATCTATAAGACGTTTACATTGTAACAACACATTATTACAAAATAACATCACTAATATTACATTTATGTTACAGGAAACGACAGTAGCGCAGCCGTATGGTGTATATTGTCGTAGTTTATTGTCGTTTAACACTTAATAAGTTCGACAAAAAAGCTAATATATTCCAATATTATTCCTTTTCCTACACTAATAATAGGTAAAAAATCACCCGTAACATTATCTTTATATTTCAAAAAAAACAATTTATTTTTTTTTGAAATGTGAAACTTTTTTTTAAAATTATTCGTTTAGTGGATTTGTTCCCCTCTTCAGCAAAACAGCTTTTCTTCTAAAAATTTATATTATTTCCATATTAATGAATAAAAAAGCGCGTGCTGAAAAAAATAGTCTTGGTTATGTTTTAAATAAGGAGGATTATTTTATGAGCCATAAAGGCATTCATGGTACAAATGTTAGCGGATCAGGTGACTCGGAAGACAAACGCTATGCAAACGGAGAGAACGAGCAGACGCTTACGACGCGTCAAGGTCACCCCATTCGTGATAACCAAAATTCTCGAACGGTAGGCAACAGAGGACCTGCTACTCTTGAAAATTACCAGCTGATTGAAAAACTTTCGCATTTTGATCGTGAACGTATACCGGAACGTGTTGTTCATGCCCGAGGAACGGGAGCTCATGGATATTTTGAAACTTACGGAAAACTTGGTGACGAGCCCGTTGAAAAATACACCCGCGCAAAAGTTTTTTCAGGAGCAGGCAAACAGACGCCCGTTTTTGTCAGATTTTCTACCGTAACTCATGGAAAGGACTCTCCAGAAACGATGCGAGACCCAAGGGGATTTGCTGTAAAGTTCTATACAGAAGACGGGAACTGGGACTTAGTAGGAAATAACCTTAAAATATTTTTTATTCGCGATGCTATTAAATTCCCTGACTTGATTCATGCTTTTAAGCCCGATCCTGTGACAAACCGTCAAGATACCGAGCGTATTTTTGATTTTATTTCTCATACACCTGAGGCTATGCATATGATTACTTTTTTATTTTCACCTTGGGGAATACCTGCTAACTATCGGCAAATGCAAGGTTCCGGTGTTAATACATATAAGTGGGTAAACAAAGATGGCGATGCCTTTCTTGTTAAATACCATTGGGAACCAAAACAAGGAATTAAAAATTTGACCCAAAAACAAGCAGAAGAAATTCAGGCTAAAAATATCAGTCACGCTACTCAAGACTTGTATGAAGCGATCGAGAGAGGCAACTACCCTGAGTGGGAACTTTGTATGCAAGTCATGGAAGACGGAGAGCATTCCGAACTAGATTTCGATCCGCTTGATGACACGAAAATTTGGCCGGAAGACCAGTTTCCATTTCTTCCAGTAGGTAAAATGGTCCTAGATAAAAATCCAAGCAACGTATTTGCTGAAACGGAGCAAGTCGCTTTTGGTACGGGTGTGCTTGTGGATGGGCTAGATTTTTCTGATGATAAAATGCTGCAAGGAAGAACGTTTTCTTATTCCGACACGCAGCGTCACCGTGTGGGAACAAACTACTTGCAACTGCCTATTAACGCACCGAAAAAACATGTAGCAACAAATCAACGAGATGGTCAAATGGCCTATCATGTAGATGCAGCTCCTGGTCAGAACCCGCATGTGAATTATGAGCCATCTTCTCTTGGAGGTCTTCAAGAAGCGCATGATCATCCAAAACCTCATCAGCCTTATGTTGAAGGGAATGTAAAAAAAGAAAAAATTGACCGTACAAATGACTTTAAGCAAGCTGGTGAACGCTATCGTTTATTAGAAGACTGGGAACGTGATGAGCTTATTCAAAACTTAGTAGACGGTTTAAAGTGCTGTCACCATACCGTTCAAACAAAGATGATTGAGCTTTTAACTCAATGTGATTTTGACTACGGCAATCGAGTAGCTAATGGTATCGGTCTTCTCATGCATGATGATGGTTCTTTAGAAATTGAAATGGGAGCAGAAATGACTCCTACATATGGGAAATTGCCAAAAGAAGGCGGTTCACCGTTAGGAAGCAACAAAGCTGCTGATGCAGTAGAAGAAGCTAATGAAAAAGGAAAAGACGCCCGTCCTTATTAACAAAAAACATCCTGCAGCGACAGCAGGATGTTTTTTGGGTTAAACGCTTATGACCAAGTAACGGCAAACACGTGGTAGTCATTTTTTAACTGTGGCGCATCAATGGGTGTCCCGTGCTGATATCCTTGTGTAACTCTTTTAGGACGTAAGGGTTGAACCCATTCTTTCACTTGCTGGTTTGTACCATTTGCTAAAATATATACACAATCAGAAAATGCCCCGTCATTGTTTGGACTATCAACTTTTAGTACTTCCACTAACACATCTTGGACACACGTTTTTCTCTGAATACATGTAAGCGTATGGTAGATGATATCAGCGGACACATCGTTATTTAAACGAAAGCCCACCTTTTTTTGTTCAAAAAAAGACGAGAATGAGACGATTGGTAATGTCTTTTTTTGTTCATACGCTTGAGATAAAATCTTGACAAGAACTTCTCCACTCAAGATGATCCCTCTTTCTAAAAAACGCTTCATCACAACATATGTGAGCATTGGTTATGCTCATAGGATAATATATTATCATAGTTTAATTCTGTGGTGTTAGTCTTTTTTGGGGTTTTTACACTGGGAATTATACCCGCCTATTTCTTGCGTTTCCCCGACGTTCTCGCTACTAGCAAAAGAACGAATAATAAAATAAATACCCCTGCTCCTACAAACATATCGTACAAGAAATCAAGCATCATACTCCTCCTTTTCCTCCAAAAAAAACGCTGTTAAAACCAAGCGTTTTAACAGCGTTTTTTCGTTAGATAAAGCCTAGCATATTAATAAATACAATGATAATTAAAACAGGTGCGATGTATCGAATAGCAAGAAGCCATAAAGAGAACCAGCGCTTCACATTCGTCGAACCATGCTTAAACTCTTCAATTAACACATCTTTTTTCATCTTCCAAGGAACAAAGATGGCAATTAAAAGAGCACCGAGAGGCATAAGGATATTACTTACAAGAAAATCAAAAGCGTCAAAGATGCTTTTTCCAAAGATCGATACGTCACTTAATAAACCATACGATAGTGCTGAAGGTATTCCTACCACAAAGATTAGTAAGCCCGAAATCCAAGATAGCTTTATGCGCTTATGCTGCTCTCCTTTGGTTAATGAAGCAACAATAATTTCTAACATTGAAAACGCAGATGTTAAAGTAGCAAATAAAAACAGCGCCAAAAAGAAAGTTTGAAACACAATTCCGAACGGAAGCTGTTCAAAAATAGAAGGCAATACAATAAATAAAAGACCTGGTCCTTCCGTCGGCTTTACGCCCATTGAAAAGACTGCAGGGAAAATTGCCAAACCTGCTAGTAAAGAAATCAAAATATTTAACGCTGAAATTGAAATAGCCGATTTTGGCAAGTTTTGCTGTTTAGACAGATACGAACTGTACGTAACCATAACCGAAACGCCTACGCTAAGCGAAAAGAATGCTTGTCCCATTGCAAACAAAATGGTTTGGGAGGTAAGCTTTGAAAAATCTGGATACAAAAAGAAAGATACGCCTTCCATCGCTCCGTCTAATGTTAAAGAACGAATAATAATAATAATAAATAAAATAAAGAGAGCAGGCATTAAAATTTTGTTTGCTTTTTCAATACCATTTTGAATACCTCTTGCTACTACAACAATTGTTAAAAGAAGAAAAACAAATTGAGAGATAACAGCACTTGTCGGATTAGCAATGGTGGAGTTAAATAAACTCCCGTAGTTACTTACTCCATTCAGCTGACCCGTGACGCTTGCAAAAATATATTGTAAAATCCATCCTCCTACTACACTATAGAAAGATAATAAAATGAAGCATGTAATCACGCCTAAATACCCGATTCCTTTCCAAAGAGAACCGGGAGCAACTGCATCATAAGCACGAATTGCTTCTTTTTGTGTATGTCTACCTAGTACAAATTCAGCAAGCAAAAGCGGCAAACCAATAATTGCTGTAAACAAGATAAACAGTAAAAAAAAGGCCCCTCCTCCGCTTGTTCCGGCTACATAAGGAAGTTTCCAAATGGCTCCGATTCCAATTGCTGAACCGGCGGATGCCAAGATAAAGCCGAGTTTTGATGTCCATTGTTCGTTTTGACTCATGTTTTCTCACCATTTTTCTTTATTTATTCTGATTTGTCATACTATATCACACAACCCTGCTGTCGAAAAGGGTTTTTGTTGTTTTAACCCCCATCATGTGTTATGAATAGTATGTAGGTTTCATTATTTATTTTCGTAACTAAAAAAAGTTTGACAGTTAGAGGTACAAAAAATGACAAATCAACAAGTAATACAGCAGCAATTTTTAGATAAGTTCCTTGACTTTATCTTAGTAAAATGTCCAAACTGCGAACTATGTGCGCGAGTTGTAAAACTGGATAAAAAATTGAGCGGGTCAACGCACTCATGCACATGTCCTCACTGTGGTTATCTAGACGTCATCAGCGCTGAGGGCCAAGGACCGTTAGAACTTTCTGAAGCAGTAGATCCTTTTTTTCAGCTTCCGCTTTACTTGGAAACAATCTGCCCTGAACGTCGACTTTGGGCTTATAACTTAGATCACCTTCAATATATTGAATCTTATATTGAAGTTAAAACATGCGGGGCTTGTTTCGACGAGCTGTCGGTTGAACACTCATTGCCAGATTGGGTAATTCATAAGCAGGAAGAAGCACTAAACGAAATTCAACGTTTAAAAGACACCGTCTTTTGCACATTCAAATGAAGATAGAAAAGAAACGTTGCCAAAGAGGCAGCGTTTCTTTTTTACGAAGAACTTTCTTCGGTAAGTTTTCTTCGATAGTCCCCGGCCTTGTCGAACTCTTTTGCGGTGCCGACGAAAAAGTAGGTTACCGTATGATTTTTGTTACCTTGAGTCGTGCCATGAATCATCTTCCCTTGCTTCAATTGCTTTCGCTCTCCATTTTTATTTACATAGAAATATTTATTTCTTGCCCAGCCGCCGCCGCTTAAAAGCGTTTTGGTTTTCCCGACTCCCTGCTCGTTTACTTTAAATACAGTGTAGTCTCCTTCTGTCTTGCTAGGATTTCCGTTATCTTTATCATATTCGACCATAACCCATCCTTTGTACCCTTCTGGTATAAGGAAAATGCTCGGTTGAGACGTTTCATCTGGACGTCCACATCCAGATGCGATTACGATCAATAAAAACAAAATGAGCCACCTTTTCACTTTTCCCAACTCCTTTCTTAATAAAAGACGTGTCTCTATACTGCTTTTAGTTTTTGTTGAAGGTAAGATTATATTCTTTTTGCACCCCTCAATTTTTCCCAGTTTATCCAGTCAAATATGCTATATTTACGTATTGTTTGTCACACACTATTAGCAGGCGTTTACAATTTACATGGGAGGATAACAAAAATGAGCTATGTTTTTTTATTTATTTTGCTCTTTGTCATTCCGCTTTACACACAGCAAAAAATTGTTCGTGCCGACCGTGAAAATACACGTATATTATTACTAAGTGAACACGAGCAGTCTGGACATAAAAAAAGCGATTCCCCGTAAAACAGGAATCGCCTTCTTTTAATATGTTAAGCTTCCAGCGACAATAAGGCCAACGGCTATCGATGCTGCAAAAAGAGTTACTCCAACCGCTACATTTCCTTCTTCTACTTTTTTGGCTAGGCTCGTTTTAGGCGTCATAATAAATTCAATAATCCAATATGTCACTACTTGAGTAATGATACCTACTACTCCCCAAAGAGTTGCATCTACCAAATTTAAGCTGTTGCTCCACACAGTGAAAATGACAATAGCAAGCCCAATTCCTTTTCCCCATAACTTCAAAGCGACTGCGACATTTCCTTTTTTTATAAGTTCACGATCATTAAATTTTGTTGTTAATTCAAATACGATTACTCCGATAAATAATAGCCCTAATCCTACCGCTACGTGAGATAAAAAACTCCCTATACTAGCCCAATCAATCCATTGTGTCATTTTTAGTTCCCCTTTTCATTTTAATCCAATCGGCAAATAATACGATTCGTTATCTGTAATTTGATTTCCAGCTCGAATTCCTACTGCGCTTGCTTTTCCATTTAATAAAAAGCACCCGTACATGATATGAGCCTCTACTGTTTTCGTTTGCGTCTTCATTTTTGCAGTTGGCAAAGGAATAAACTGTTGATATACAGCCGTGTATTCTTGATATGTCTTATGCTGATCTTCGTCTATTTTGATTCCGTCTTCATTATAAATTTCAACGGTATCTCCCTCACGACCAAACGATGGTTTCTTCACAAATGCTTGTTTTCTTTCAATAAATGGATCTTCTTCTAAATACGTTGGTAAAAAGTATGTTTCAATAATGTGATGCTCTTCTTTAGTGAAGAAAGGATGATGTTGTTCATGCAAAGCCCAAATGAGTGCTTGCACGGCTTTAGACTGCAGTAAAAATGCAGAAGGCGGATTGATTATGGCTACCTGTTTTTGCTGTGCCAATGTTAAAAGCATGTGTCCGACTTTTTCATGCGTACTCGGATCTTCATCTTCAATTAAATGTTCAAGCGGATACGTTTGGCGATAGAGTACGTCTATTTTTTGTCCATGTTGATCATACACGCCCGCTTCTATATGTTCACCTTCTTCAACTGTAGAGGCAGGGACAATTCGAAGCTGCGATAACGGAACGTATGTAGCATCTACATCGGCTAGCTTCATTAAATAAAGAGTCGTTAGCTTATCTTCTTCATGTGTATCATGAGAAGAAAAAACGACGTTTGGATAGTTCGTTCTATCGAGCTCGTTATAAGCTTCAAAAATGGCGTGTTTTAATGCTAAAGCAAGCTTTTTTTCTTCAAGCTTATTAGGGTTTTGAACCTGAAAATGCCGACAGACTAACTCATTTACATGAAATAATTCTTTGATGAATGTAGGCGTATCCGCGTTTAGTTCTAAAAGCTTGATTTGATCAGCCGTAACAGCAAAATCAAGGCGTGAAATAACACTTTCTGTTTCCATCGTTTTCAGTCGCAGGTACGGTAAACTGGCTTTTGGAAATCCTAAAGAAAGAAGCGTCTGATCATCTAATGAACGAAGTAAAGGTGCCGTTTTAAAAAATAGTTCCCCGATTTGATTTGCTGCTTCTTTAATAGAATGAATGATGTGAGAAGACTCCATATGGACGTCATAAAGAGCATACTCTGTTCCATATAAGTCATACCAAAAATCTTGAATTTCTTTATAAAACATTTCTCGCTTTTCTTTATGCATTACCCGCCAAAACCGCCTTTAGAGCCGCTCCCGATTCCAGATTTATACGAGCTGCTTGATTTAAATGATTTATAGGACGATGATGAGGTCAGCTGTTTTTTAGACCCGTAGTAGCGCCCTCCGTGATAATATGAACCGCTGTGTGAAGAAGAAGAATCTGAACAGTAGTACGTTTTCGTATCTTCATCCCATTTCCACTTGTCGCACGATTTATCTTTCGGTTTAGCTGGTCTTGCCTGATCAGTTGAACCACAGGCAACGAGCGATGTCATTAAAGCAGTGGTCAAAACCCCCGCCATCATTTTTTTTGTTTTTGACATTAAGCCTTTCCCCTTTCATACGTTACGCCTGTTTTTGTTACATATAAACTGTATACGCTGCGGTCTTCATCAATTTCCGCAGAGTCTCTTTCCCATTCCAATCCATTATAGTACGTATAAACAGTTCCGATATAGCTTAATACGTCCAAATGCGTATAAAATGAAGAGGCGAATAAAATCGGATGTCCTTGAAGAGAATTCAGTTCGCGGACTTCTAACGTAATCTCTCTGTGATCACCTTCTGCTTGCTCTTTCGGTCCATGTTCATGTTCTTTCACATAAATAATATGTATATCATCTTCGACTGCAGATGAAGTTTGTTTATACGTTATTCCTTCTTTAACAAAAAATTCGCATTCTCTTCTTGCTAAAATTTGTTCAAGTTCAATAGACTGATAGTGATAAATAGATACAAACGTATCATCAGGCTTTAGCAGTCGGTATTCTAATTTTGCCATTGTGCAACTCCTTTTGTGACTTTTTTGTGAACGCTCTTTAGTAAATACGCACAGATTTTCAAAAAGTTTCAATTTTTTCTCATATAAAAAGGCTTAGCTTTAAATAAGCTAAACCTTTATTTTTTTATCACATCTGTCACAACTTCATAACCGCCTGTGTATGGGTCGAATACATATTCAAGCATGCCGTTTCCACGATGAACTTTGAATAGATACCTGTATTTTTTAGGGCTGTCTTTTGCTGGATATACGTATTTTCCTTTTTGGAACTGACTTAGCAAGAGCTGTTCTCTTTGCGCAAGCATTTTTTTTGCTTCATTATAACCATACAGCGGGAGATTTTTGGCATAGAGAACCGGTACGAATACAAGTACAACGACTGAAATCGTAATAAGCCCTTGTTTAAACCACCGCATAAACCTCTTTGGATTTCGCGAAAGTAACATCGTTATGACAATTACTATTAACAAAGGAACAATATATACTTGCACATACGGAATGTTTGCAAATACAGGTCGATTAATCAACAAGACAATTACTTCGATAGTTGCTACTAATACTAAAATAAAATAGACCACTTACTCTTCACACCTCGACGATTCAATGAATTTTATATGTGTTAGAAAGTATTCCCACTCATGAATGAACTCGTCTATTGTATCATAAGACGTAAAAAAAATATCTACGCTCGTCTATTTTACTAAAAGAGATTGAGACATAACAAAATCATCCCAATCTAAAGACGAACATGAGATAAATACGCTAGTATGCTCCCTTGTTACACCGTTGTTGACTTCCGTGTAAGGCTTCGCTTTCCGAGGGCGGCCGCTCCTGTCGGGTCTCATCTGTTCCGCTTTTCTCGCAGGAGACTTCGCCTTGCCCTCTAGTCAACAGCTAGAAGCACTTACATACATGAAACCTACATGTACCCTAACCCTAAAAAAACTGAACGCATTTGATTCTCCATCAAGAATCAAATGCGTTCAGTTTTTCCTTTAACTAAGCTATTTTTATTCCATCCTTTTATTACGAAACTTCTACGTTTCGATTTTGATTATATTTTTTCCCTTGTAAAAATGAGTAAACGATTGCTGCTGCCCATACAATAAGGATAAATGCGTATACAGCTATCTGCGTTGAGCTGCTTGATACCCATGTATTTAAGAGTGTTCGAGCATTTGTTAAAATGATAAACCCACCAACAAGCGAACCAAGCAAGTGAGCCGGGATAATACGAACAAACCATGCAGCAATCGGAGCCGCGATAATTCCGCCAATCATAAGAGCGCCTACCCAGAACCAGTTTACCTGCTCCCAGCCAAGAGAAATTAAAAAGCCAAGTGTAGCCGAGACGGCAATAGCAAATTCACTTGTATCAACGGTTCCAACGACTTTCCGTGCTGTTGTGCCTTTTTTAGCTAGCAATACAGGCGTTGCAATCGGCCCCCAGCCGCCTCCTCCTGTAGCATCAGCAAATCCAGCAATTAATCCTAACGGAATGGACTGCTTCGTCGATAAAGGTTTGGTGCTCTTTTCTTCGTTTGTTTTAAACGTAAATAAAAAGCGAAATAACACATAAACTCCTAGGAGCAATAAGAATGTTGAAACGTAAGGTCTTACTGCATCTCCAGGTAAATTACTTAGAAAGCAGGCTCCTACAAAAGCCCCGATGGAACCAGGAATAATCAGTTTTAAAACCATCGATTTATCTACGTTGCCAAATTTAATATGTGAAACACCAGACGCTGCTGTTGTTACAACTTCTGCCAAGTGAACAGATGCCGAAGCCACAGCTGGTGCAATTCCAAACGTTAAAAGTAGGGTAGTTGATGTCACCCCGTACGCCATTCCAAGTGATCCGTCAATTAACTGAGCTAAAAAGCCAATAAGTGCAAACGTAATTAACTTTTTCATGTTGTCCCTCCACTTTAATCTTCTGTTAGAGAGCACAAAAAGGCCTCCAACAGTTGTTTGCTAGAAGCCTTCGGTATGTCCGATCAGCTGTCCGTTTTATAAATAAGTTGTTTATATTGTAATTCTAATTATTCCTAGAAGTCAACTGTGTTTTTAGTTTTTCTTTTAGTCTATGTATGCTGCTTGGTTATAGTATCAGTAAAATAAAATTCTTCTTGTTAAGTCAACAACATAAAAACGACCGCTCACTTAATAAGGGCGGTCATTTTTATGCATGTCTTGCCAGTGAGCTAGCACTTCAGGTGGTAAACTCACATCTTTATCTAATGACGTCACATCCATAGAAGTAGGCTCATCGCTATTTATCACTTTTTCTACCCAATCTGGCTGTACGACTAACGCTTGTTCAATCGTAATTAAAGCCAGACCTTGCTCAAAAGCTTCTGCGACTTCCGTTGCCGTAAGTCCTCCTGTACCCACAAGAGGGACCCGGTAATTGACATGCTTAATGATCGAAGAAAGCAGTGAAGGATTTTCTTCCCTTTTTGAGGTAGGTTCATGCAAAGCACTGATATGTAAATAATCAATTTCTGTATGAACAAGACGATCAATCCACTCAAATGTATCTTCCACTTTATTTCCTAAATAGCCTTTTTCTTTGGGCGCTAATGTATATCCCACAATAAATGGTTTGCCCGCATGTGCTGCTCGACGCGTCACTTCACGAATAACTTCAAGTGCAAAAGTGAAGCGGTTTTCTGCGCTTCCTCCATAAGAATCACTTCGTTCATTGGCTTGCCTTGACGTAAACTGCTGCAGTAAACATTCATTTCCTCCGTCAATTTCCACTCCATCAAATCCTGCTTCCATAGCTCTTGTGGTAGCTTCGCCAAACGCTTGAACAATATAAGTTATATCGCGCTCGGTCATTTGAACAGGCTTTTTTCCTTTACGTTTGTGAGGCTTTTCACTAGGGCTAATTGCTTGCCACTTACTTTCCATTTCTACGCACTTTCTTCCCCCGTGCGATAGTTGAAGAATCGCTTTAGCTCCTCTTCTATGAATCATTTGGGTTAGTTGATGAAGCTTTCGTATGACCTGATCACGATGAATTCCGATTTGACCATGTGCTACTTGGCCATTTTCTGTGATAAACGCGGGGCCGATAATTACCGTACTGACGCCCCCTACTCGTTTTTCGTAAAAAGTCAGATCGATATCGGATATTTCCCCGTTTTCTCGTGAAGCGTATGTGAGTATAGGTCCCATTGCTAATCGGTTTTTCATCTCAAGAGCATCAACAAATTTAAAATGTTTAAATAACTTTTCATAGGCCGTCTTCAATTGATTCACACCTTTTTTCCCTTAGCTTGCCCATCTATAAGCGGAGTAGACATAGGCATAAAAAAAGAAATACCTTTATCGGCATTTCTTTTTACGTTGTTTTTCTTATTTTTTTGACCGGATAAAATACAAATTCGCTTTTTCCGACAATTCGTTTTTCATCAATAAGACCTAGACCGTTGCGGCTATCCATACTGTACAGACGGTTGTCACCCATTACAAATACTTCGTTTTTAGGTATTTGTACGGGTTCAAAATCTCCCGTAAGCTCCATATCCATGTTGTTGGCAATTTGACGATTCGTTTTTAAATAAGGTTCACTTACTTTTTTATCATCAATATAAAGCTGATCTTTTTTCATTTCGATTTTTTCACCTGGCAGACCGATTACTCTTTTTACATAATGCTTATTCTTAGCCTCATCTTTAATAATCACAATATCTCCGCGGCGAATATCATGGAGCGAATACGACAGTTTATTCACAAACAACCGCTCTCCGTTATGCAGCGTTGGGTTCATTGAAGCACCTTCTACAATATACGGAGAAAATAAAAATGCGCGAATCATAAATACTAGAGCGATAGCGAAGATAATAGTTTTGAATATGCTGCGTAATTGATCGCTTTTTGTTTTTTCCGTAGTCAATATGCTTTGTCTCCTTTGTACAGCTCACTTTTCTTATGTAAAAAAGCAAGAAACCTCTTACTTTAACACTTATTCTAACTTAACCATAGAAAGAACTGAAATCAAATGTTTTATGTTATGTAAAAAAAGAACCTCTAACAAATGTTAGAGGCTTACATTACGCAAGTTTCGTCTTTACATCTCTTATTATAACATTAATTATATAAAAAGAGACTACCTTTTATGTAAAAATTATGTTTTTTACGCAAACTTAACTAAATCTTCACATTTAAAGGCGTTTCTCCATGTATAAAAAGTTGGGAGATACAATACTCTATAATCTCTCTTCGCCGCACGAGTCCAATAAAAATGTTTTGATCATCTACAACTGGCACAAAATTTTGTTCAGACGCGCGTGACAAAATACTTTCCATTTCATCGTTAATGGTGATAGCTTCGTAATCGCGATGTCTTGGAACCTCCTCAATTCGTAGGTGTTCTAACTCATGGAGTTCTATATGTTCTAAGCTTTTTAGCTTCCATAACAAGTCTCCTTCTGCCAAAGTCCCTACATATTCTCCTTTATGGTTAATGAGCGGTACAGAAGAGTAGCGATGATACTCCATTTTCTCCAATGCTTGACGGATCGTTGACTGTGTCGATAGTGTAACGACTTCTTTTTTAGGGAGTAAAAAGAACGCAATATTCACTCATATTCTCCTTTTATTATATATGCATTTTATTGTTGTTGCTTTGCTGAATCTGAAACAATATGAATGTCGATGTTATGAGTCTGTCTCATAATCGTATTCACAATAGACCCTTTTCGAATCTCTTCCCACCTTGTCCTTGCTGATTGCCCTAGTAAGATTTGAGTAACGCGATAATGCTTGACTACATTCACAATCACTGCAGCTGGTTTTTGCTTTTTAGCTTCTTCAACAATTAACGATGCGTGAAAACGGTCAGCGAATGCCTGCCAGTGTTTGATTTGGGCTTTTTGCCTTTCAGTTTGCTCGCCTGTAAAAACATGCAGCAGCAGTAAATCTGCTTTCAATCGGTTCGCCATTCTCCAGCCTCGCCGAATTAATTTTTCAGCTGTTTCACTGTATTGAATGCAGACTAAAATGCGTTCACAAATACCTGTTACGCCAATTTCATGCGCATGAATCAGCTTGCCGTCCACTTCATCCGCTATTTCTCTGAGCGTTAATTCACGAAGTGCATGGAGATTCGCAAGCTTAAAAAACGACTGCAGGCTTTGTTCAATTTTATGGACTTCGTATATTTTCCCTTCACGAAGCCGCTTTTGCAGCTGTTCCGGTGTAACATCGACAAGCTGAATTTCATCTGCTTGCTGAACAAATAAATCTGGCACTGTTTCACGAACTTTTACCTGGGTTATGGCATATACAAGGTCATGTACGCTTTCCATATGCTGAATATTCATTGCTGACATGACTGAAATACCTTGGTTGAGCAGGTAAGAAACATCTTCAAAACGTTTTTTATGGCGGCTTGTCGGAACATTTGTGTGAGCAAGTTCATCGATAATTACAACTTTTGGGCGCCTTCTTACAATCGCCAGCAAATCAAGCTCTTGTAATTCTTTTCCTTTATAAAAAATGGTTTCTCTTTGGATTACTTCTAGATTTCCAATCATCTCTTTAGTCTCATCCCTGCCGTGTGTTTCTACATATCCAACTACGACATCTATGCCTTCTTTGACTAAATCGTGCGCATCTTGAAGCATTTTATACGTCTTTCCTACTCCCGGCGCGGCACCGATGTAAAGTTTAAGCTTTCCGCGCTTCTGATTATGAAGTTCACGCAATAGTTCTTCCGGAGTTTTTCTTCGAAAGTATGGATGAGCTTCTTTTTCTTTCATTGTTTGTGCCCCTTTATCACACTCGCTTCAGTACATGAAGCGAGTGCATGTAATTAGCGCTCTCGTTGAACAGCTAAATTTAGCTCTACTACATTTACTCGTTTTTCACTAAAAGCCCCTTGCTGAGTATGTTCTTTGATTAACTGTTTTAGCGTGTTGGCTTTAATATGTGTGGCTTTTGCCACACGCTCTACTTGTGCATATGCAGCTTGTGGCGTAATGTCAGGATCGAGTCCAGAAGCCGAATTTGTGACGGCATCAATTGGAATTCCTTCTTTGGGCACTTCGTTTTCTTTTTTCCACGCCGCTACGGATTTCTCGATACGATTCGTAAGATCTTTATTTGAAGGTGCTAAATTCAACGACCCAGATCCTGCCCCGTTATAATCAATACTAGAGACTCTGCCATGAAAAAATGCATTGCCCGTAAACTGCTGCCCAATCAGCTTAGAACCGATAACTTGATGCTTGTTTGAATAGATTAGGCTGCCGTTTGCTTTACTTGGAACAGCTGTTTGAGCAATACCTGTCATCACAACAGGATAAATAAGACCGCAAAGAATGATCATCATAATTGTTAAGCGAACAATAATGCTTCCCGTTCGTTCTGTTTGTATCATCGTTTCTTCTCCTCTACATCACAAATGAAAGTAATAAGTCAATCGCTTTAATCCCAATGAATGGAACTAATACCCCACCTAATCCGTAAATGAACAAATTTTTTCGCAGCAGTGCGTTAGAACTCATCGGCTTATAGGCAATTCCCTTCATGGCTAAGGGAATTAACAGCGGGATAATGACCGCATTGAAAATGAGCGCTGACAACACCGCAGATAGTGGTGAATTCAGCTTCATTACGTTAAGAGCCTCCATTTGCGGAATCGCCAAGGTAAACATCGCTGGAATAATCGCGAAATACTTAGCAATATCGTTTGCGATGCTGAATGTAGTTAAGGCACCCCTTGTCATTAATAGCTGTTTTCCAATTGAAACGACTTCAATAATTTTAGTAGGGTCAGAATCTAAATCCACCATATTTGCTGCTTCTTTGGCAGCTGAAGTTCCGCTGTTCATTGCTAAGCCAACATCAGCTTGAGCAAGTGCAGGGGCATCGTTTGTCCCGTCACCTGTCATCGCAACTAGCTTGCCTTGCTGCTGTTCGTATTTAATCACTTGAATCTTGTCTTCTGGCTTGCATTCCGCAATAAATTCATCTACTCCCGCTTCTTTTGCAATGGTTGCTGCGGTTAAAGGATTATCTCCTGTACACATGACTGTTTTAATACCCATTTTACGAAGTTCATCAAAGCGTTCTTTCATTCCTGGTTTTACCGTGTCTTTTAAATAAATCAAACCGTAAATTTTATTATCAGCGGCGACGGCAAGCGGCGTGCCACCAGCTCCTGCAATTTCGTTTGCTTTTTGCTGTAAATCAGAGGGAATTATCCCGCCATTTGACTCTACCCATGCCGTGACGGCGTCCACTGCCCCTTTTCGTACAGATACATTCTGTAAGTCAATGCCGCTCATTCGCGTTTCAGCTTTGAATTCTACAAACGTTCCCTGCGTTTTTCTAAGGTCTTCTACTCCCATGCGAGTTTGGATAAAATCAACCACTGAGCGTCCTTCTGGTGTTTCGTCGTAAAGAGAAGAAACAAACGCCCATTTGTACAGTTCACGTTCGTCTACGCCTTCTACAGTCGTTAATTGATGAGCCATTCGGTTTCCAAACGTAATGGTGCCGGTTTTATCTAAAATAATTGTATTGATGTCACCAGCTGCTTCTACTGCTTTTCCTGACATAGCAATCACGTTAAACTGCGTGACTCGATCCATTCCAGCAATTCCAATGGCCG
The DNA here is from genome assembly GCF_053345675.1 of Priestia sp. D51. Classification (NCBI taxonomy): domain Bacteria; kingdom Bacillati; phylum Bacillota; class Bacilli; order Caryophanales; family Bacillaceae; genus Priestia; species Priestia sp. D51. The sequence goes on from NZ_JBLTIR010000002.1 coordinate 573,315, forward strand.
ATAATAATCCTCCAATCGTCGTAGGAATAAGGCAGACGAGCAGTGAAATTAAAATAGCCGTGTCGAGTTGAAAATGTAAATAGTTTGTAAAGACAGGAAGCGTCACAACAACTAGTAAAAAAATAATCGTCAAACTTGTCAAAACCGTGTTTAGCGCAATTTCATTTGGCGTTTTTTGACGCTCTGCTCCTTCAACAAGCGAAATCATTTTATCTAAAAATGATTCACCTTGCTCACACGTAATTTTAATTGTAATTTCATCGCTGACAACTCTTGTACCTCCCGTTACAGAGTTAAAATCCCCGCCTGCTTCTTTCATAACAGGTGCCGATTCCCCCGTAATGGCCGATTCATCAACGGACGCCAGTCCTTTAATAATTTCTCCATCTCCAGGAATCATTTCGCCTTGTGAAACGACGACAATATCTCCTTTTTTTAGTTGCGAGGCCGAAACTTGTATCATTTGCCCGTTTTGAAGCTGATTAGCTGTAATATCGCCTTTAGATTTCTTTAATGAGTTTGCCTGTGCTTTTCCTCGTCCTTCTGCTAATGCTTCTGCAAAATTAGCAAAAACAATGGTGAAAAATAACACGAGAGATACGGCAACATTAAATCCTGTGCTTACTGTACTTTCTCCGAAAAGGTCCGGAACAACGGCTAAAAAAAGCGTAATTACAAACCCGATTTCTACTACGAACATGATAGGGTTTTTTATCATCGTTCTTGGGCTGAGCTTGATAAACGCCTGCTTTACTGATTGAATAAAAATCGATGAAGCTTGTTTATCTACAGAACCTTGAATATGACTGTTGTGATCCAATTCAATATTATTTGCAAAATTCCGTTTATTCATTATGATCCTCCGCTTTCTTGATTACAGTGTTAAATACTCAGCAACCGGCCCAAGCACAAGCACTGGGAAAAACGTAAGTGCTCCTACAATAACGGTAGTTCCAATTAAAATGCCGCTAAATAAAGACGTATCCGTTTTAAATGTTCCAGGTGTTTCGGGAACAAGCTGCTTAGATGCTAGTGAGCTCGATACCGCCAGCATTGTAATTAGTCCGAAGTAGCGTCCAATATACATAACAATTCCCGTAGAAATGTTCCAAAACGGCGTTGCGTCACCGAGTCCTTCAAAACCGGACCCATTGTTTGCTGCTGACGACGTAAATTCGTACAGTGCCTGACTTAAGCCGTGAAAGCCAGGGTTTGATATACCTTCCATTCCTAAATGAGTGGTAAGTGCTACGGCTGTTCCTCCTAAAATTAGCAGCGGCTGCAGAATAAGCGTCACGGCGATTAGCTTCATTTCTTTTCCTTCAATTTTTTTACCTACGTATTCTGGTGTTCTTCCAACCATTAAACCTGATAAAAATACGGCAATGATGACGTACATCATAACATTCATAAATCCTGCTCCGACACCGCCAAATACGGTATTTAACATCATATTTCCAAGCGTTAATAACCCGGTAAGAGGCGTCAGGGTATCGTGCATGGTGTTGACTGCACCTGTTTCACTTGCTGTCGTCACGATGGCGTAAAGCGTCGACATGCCGACACCAAAACGGACTTCTTTCCCTTCCATATAACCGTTCGCTTCATTTAAATGAAAAGCACCAAGTCTTGGATTGCCTCCCCACTCTGTTACAAACGCTGTGCTTAAAATAACGATAAACAGCATACTCATCGCTACAAACAAGATGCGGCCTTGCTTACGCTGTCCGATCATTTTTCCGTATGTGAAAGGAAGTGCTGTTGGCAATAACAGCATAAGGACGATTTGTAATACATTGCTCAACGCGTTAGGATTTTCAAATGGATGAGCTGAATTGACACCAAAAAATCCCCCTCCGTTGTTTCCTAGCTCTTTGATTGAAAGAAAAGAAGCAACTGGTCCCCTTGCTATTTGCTGCGTTGCTCCTTCTAATGTATGGGCAGTCACAGTCCCGCTTAACGTTTGAGGGACACCTAAAAACGCAAATAAAATGCCTGTTATAAAAGCGATAGGAAGTAAAATACGCGTAATTGACTTTACAAAATCAACAAAAAAGTTTCCCATTTCCTTCCCTGCTAGCCCGCGAATAAAAGCGATTGCTACTGCAAGTGCCGTTGCTGGTGCTGCAAACATCATAAATACAACGGCTGCCATTTGCGAGAAATAGGACAAACCTGATTCGCCGCTGTAGTGCTGCAAGTTCGTATTTGTCATAAAACTAATGGCCGTGTTAAAAGCAAGTGCCGGATCCATTCCTTTGATGTGGCTTGGGTTAAACGGCAGTACCCCTTGAAACCGGAAGATAAGGTACACCACAAAAATCATAAACGTATTCGCCAAAACAAGAGCAAATGCATATTGCTTCCACGTCTGATTAAGCCCTTTAATTCCTGCTGCTTTAAACATAACTGTTTCTATCTTTCCTACCAAGCTAGTGTTTTTGTCGTTTGAAAACACATTCGCTATATAAATACCTACGCGCTTTGCAATAAGCGCTACAAAAACAAGCAGCAGCGCAACTGATAGTAGAAAAATCCCCACGTTTTATTCCTCCGCTTATTAAAATTGTTCTGGATTTAACAGTACATATACTAAATAAATTAAAACGAGAACTGAAATACCTAACAAAATGAACGACATGTTCACTTCTCCTCTCTTTCGTCTACTACATGAGACGACCAGCAAATAATTCCGTACATAGCAGCTGTTAATATGGCAAGCGTTCCAAGCATGATCATATCCAAGTTGCTCCCTCCTAACTGTTTCCTAACAAAAATGATAGCTTCTAAGCTTAGTAACTATTGCTTTACATAAACCATCACGTCCAAGAAAGCTAAAGGCGAGACGTGATGCTATTTTTTTCCACTAAAAAACCGCAGAAGAGAGTTCTCTTCCGCGGTTTAATGCACGACAAATAAGCCGTGATTGACACGAATTTTTTACTCCCAAAACGCTTACGGAGTTAGCTGTCGGATTCGGGTTATGGAAGTAACCCTACTCAGTTAAGAGATTCACCCCTAGTACATACGTACAAAATATTGGGTCCCCCGCTCATAATTGATTAAGCGTATCTTTGTTATTTAATTTTTAGACTTAATAATAGTTTTTACTGCTGCGTTTAAAACTTTGATTAACTAACGTAGACAAATAGCGGTTTGCTAGATCAAAAGATTGCTGATCGCACATGGCCCGATATTCAATCATTTGAATCATTTGCTTAGATAAATGCATCCTGACGCTCCTTTCACCTATATTTTGAAAGGAGCGTACTATCCGCTGTTATAGAAAACGACCACGATTACACCATCCTCTCTCTTAACGCTTACGAAGTTAGCTGACGGGTTCGGGTCAAGAAAGTAACCCTACTCAATTAAGAGATTCACCCCTGATAATTGGGTCCTCCGCTCTTTCCTTCTCTTTCAGAAAAGACTCAGCGTTTCACAGTGGAACGTTTCATGAGAGTAATCTTACTCCTGTTAAAATTTACTGTCAACAACATTTTTTGAAATTTTAAAAGCTTTATTTTTCTATGTTTATTCATTATTTTAAAATAATAGATTCAAAAAAAAACGAACCACTAATCAAATACCTTGATCAATGGTTCGTTTTTCACTTTGGCTAACATACGTCTGTTTCAGCCTCTTTTTTAGCTCATTTTCTCAATTTCATTTACAAGAATTGAAATAGCATCCGTTTTTGTTGCTTCACGCATTGTACGCTTCATCGTACTTGCCTGCTGCTGAAGCTCATTTACTTCACGCAAAAACAGTTCTTTTGTTAACTGCTCTTCTTCTACAACCATACAGTAGCCTTTTTTCTTAAAGGATTGTGCATTTAAAATTTGATCTCCGCGACTCTGTGCTTTTGATAAAGGAATAATCATCATCGGTTTATGAAGAGCTAAAAACTCAAATATGGCATTTGATCCGCCGCGTGTAATCACATAATCAGTTGCCGCTAGAACATCTGGAAGCTGTTCGTTTACGTATTCTAACTGACGGTATCCTGACTCTTTTTCAAGGCTTGTATCAATATTGCCTTTTCCGCAAAGGTGTACAATTTGGAATTTCTTTTGCAGTTCAGGCAAAGACTCTCGAACGATTTCATTAATACGGCGCGCTCCTAAACTTCCGCCCATAATCGTTAAAATGGGGCGCTTATCATAAAAGCGAAGCCAGCTTTCCCCGTTCGCTGCGCTTCCGCTAAATAGCTCTTTTCGAATAGGTGAACCAACAACCTGCACTTTTTCTTTTGGAAAGTAGTTTGCGGCTTCATCAAAAGAAGTGAAAATTTTAGTGGCAAATTTCTGCGCAATTTTATTTGCCAGTCCCGGTGTTAAATCACTTTCATGAATGAACACGGGAATGTTTAAAGATTTAGCAGCCATTACCACAGGAACTGTGACGAAACCGCCTTTTGAAAAAACAAGAGAAGGCTTTAACTTTTTCAGCACGCGACGTGCATCGCCAACCCCTTTTGCTACTCGAAATACATCTTTTACATTTTCCATATCTACGTATCGACGCAGCTTCCCGCTTGAAATCGCATGATATGGAACGTTTAATTTTGTAATTAATTCTTTCTCAATACCATTGTGAGAACCGACATAATGGATATCCCATTTTTCACTGTCTAATTCTTTCATGATGGCAATGTTTGGTGTTACGTGTCCAGCTGTTCCGCCTCCGGTAAAAACGATAACTTGCTTACTCATTTTTTCTTCCTCTCTTTACTTCACTTAATCGATCTGTTTTGACATCAATTTTTATCTGATCTTTTTAGCATGCAATCTGACATGTAAAACGATGGTTTTATTATAGCATTTTTCTTTTTACATATGTATGATAAGGCGTATAAAAGCATGCTATACTTTTCATAAGGAGTGATGATAATGAACAAATCTGTACCTGCAGTAAAAGGTGACACAGTGGATTCCGAAACGCGCTGTACGCACTATCATACGGATAAAGATATTATTGCAATAAAATTTTATTGCTGTCATACATATTATCCATGCTATCAATGTCATAACGCACATGCGGATCACGACATTAAAAGATGGCCAAAATCTATGTTTAATGAAAAAGCTATTCTTTGCGGAGTATGTAAACATGAGCTCTCAATTAATGAATACTTAACCTGTAACTCGACTTGCCCTCACTGTCGTTCTTCTTTTAATCCTGGATGCAGCCTGCATGGACACATTTATTTTGAACAAAAAAGCTGAACAAAACATCGTTCAGCTTTTAAAATAATTGCTCATCTATATTTATAATGGAAGGAAGCAGACCTGGGAACAGTTCCTCAAGTTCTTCTAAACGCAAGGAATAATAGTGCTGCGTACCTTCTATACGTAGTTTAATAATTCCAGCTTCGCGAAGTACTTTAATATGATGTGATAGCGTTGATTTTGATACATTTAATTTTTGATAATACGAACAGGTCTGCTCCTTTCTTGTCGCTAAACACTGTACAATTCGCAGCCGGTTAGGATCACTCAATGCATGTAAAATAGGCGTTAATTTAATTTCAGATTTCGGTGGTTGATAAGGTTTTCTCATGCTTAAAATATAACACAGCTTCTTTTGTGTATCAATGTTCGATAACTTTCGAACTAAATTCCTTGCACTGTTATTTAATCGGTGTTATAGTTTCATTGTTCGATGATATTCGAACTTATCTTCATTTTAATCGTAAATTGAATGAAAGATTAAAAACAAAACAAATAATATAAAGCACCATCATTATTAAAGGAGGAATCACCCATGATTCATTTACAAGCTTCAATGAAAGTTAACCCAGCAAAAAGAGAAGAATTTTTAGAAAACGTACAAGAACTAATTAAGCATTCTTTACAAGAAGAAGGAAACAGCAACTATCAACTATTTGAAGATGCTTTTACACCTAACACATTTATGATGATTGAAGAGTGGAAAAGCGAAGAAGCAATTCAAGCACACAATAAATCAGCTCATTTCCAAAGTTTTGTAGCATTTGCTCAAACTGGCGTACTTGTAGCACCTTTAGATGTAAAAACATTACAAGGCTAAAAATAACTTCTTTGAAAGGATGACGCATCATGAATGAAGCAATTCGTACAATTCAAGATCATCGTTCTATCCGTCAATATACAGACGAAGCAGTAAGCGACGAGCATTTAGATACAATTATTCAATCTGCTCAGTCAGCCGCTTCTTCTATTAACGGACAGCAAGTAACTATTATTAGCGTCCAAGATAAAGAAAAGAAGAAAAAGCTTTCAGAGCTTGCAGGCAACCAAGCGTGGATTGACCAAGCTCCTCTATTTTTAATCTTTTGTGCAGATTTTAATCGTGCTAAGATTGCAGCTGAGCTTAACGATGCGCCTCTTGGCGTAACCGATGGACTTGAGTCAATTTTAGTGGGGGCAACCGATGCTGGAATTTCTTTAGAAGCAGCAACAGTTGCAGCAGAGTCACTCGGTTTAGGTACAGTACCAATCGGCGGAATTCGCAGAAAGCCACTAGAAGTCATTGAGCTCCTAGATTTACCGGAATACGTATTCCCAGTAAGCGGTCTTGTCGTTGGACATCCGGCAGATCATTCTGCGAAAAAGCCTCGATTGCCACAAGCTGCTGTGCACCATCGTGAAAGCTATAATCATGACTTAAAGTCATTGATTCAAGACTATGATGCTGAAATGGCAGAGTATATGAAAAAGAGAACAAACGGTGCAGATGACCGGAACTGGTCACAAACTGTATCCGCTATTTACAAAACCATTTATTATCCAGAAGTTCGAGCGATGCTTGAAAAACAAGGATTTAAATTCGAATGATCAAAAGCTGCGATGTTCATCGCAGCTTTTTTTATCTACTTTAACAGCGTCTTGAATAGACTAAAAGTAATACTCGATAAATGAGGTGTTTGGATGGAGTTTATTTTAATTTGTAATTTTCTTTTAGGTGCAACGGCAGCGTTTTTATTGGTGCCGGCTTTTACAAAAAAGAACACCCTTCATGTGACTTTGCTGTCTCTCCTTTTCCTCCTTTCAATTGTTCCAACCTTTCTTCTCGCTAATCCACATATCGGCGTTTTACCTTGGGCTATTCGAGACGGTCTTCTATTGTTTTCCGCTTTCCTTTTCTTTTATCTAACCTTCACTTTAAGCAGATGGAAAACACTTTTGTTTTTTCTTCTCCTTTTACTGTCAATTGCTCCTCTTGCCTACGTCGTATATGATGACTTCACGCATACGTATATAGATGCCAATATCGGACTTGGCCTAGGCTTCTTATTGACCTGGCTCTTAACAACCTTGTACAATATTTTGGCTATTCTTCGATTTTTCCGTCAGAAATCTCAGTAAACACGTTAAAAGTTAACAAACATACGAATAGTTGATTTTATTTAGTATACGCTAACAACTGCACAGTCCTTCTCTTTACATAAAGCTGTGTATACTAAAAAAGGAGTGATACTTGATGAAACGACTATTCGTAATGGTAGCAGTGATTGCCTTCTTGGCACTTAGCCGCATGTTAGTATTTGCCGCTGAAACACCTCCTGCTGCAGATGAGCGACCAGCTCAAAATGCAGAAGTTCGTATCGTTCATGCTTCACCGGATGCTCCAGCTGTAGACATTTTTGTGGATGACAAAGCTTTAGTAGAAGGAGCAAAGTTTAAAGATGTCTCCAACTCCCTGCCTTTGTCAGCTGGTTCTCATAAAGTAGAAGTATACGAAGCGAAGACAAAAGGAACAAAAGATTCCATCATCGAAGCTACCCTTGTTGTAGACGGTGGAAAATCGTATACAGTAGCCGCTGTAAATAAAGCCGAAAATCTTGAACTGCAGGCTTTCACGAATAATAAGCAAGGGATGGATGGAAAAGCAAGCTTACGTGTTGCTCATTTATCTCCTGATGCTCCTGCGGTAAACGTAGGTCCTAAAGGGGCTGCTCCTTTATTTAAAAATCTGTCTTTTAAAAGCATTTCAGGTTATCAAGTAGTAAATCCGGGTTCGTATGATTTATCTGTTTCCACAGCAGACGGAAAAGAAATACTAAATCTTCCTGGAACAAATCTTCAAAGCGGTAAAAACTATACGGTTCTCGCAGTAAATACTGCTGATAAGCTTGAGACCATTGTTTTACAAGATAATTAATTAAAAAAACGTCATTTCAATTGAAATGACGTTTTTTTATAGACTGCGCTGAATGAATTCTTCTTTTTTGTACTCATAGGTAGAAATATCGTTCCACAATCGTTTTGAAAGCTCGTATTTCATACCTTCATATTTTTTTCTAGCACGTTCGCTCGAGCGTAACTGCTCCCTGAAGTTAATTCGTTCATTCCAGTAAGGTGATTCACTGACCGTTACGTACACATGACTTCTTCTAGCATCATGTGGAATGAGCTTACGGGCATTTTTAGCTGTCATAATTGGAGGGTAGTGTGAAGCTGGAACGCCTTCTTTTAATAAGACGAACATCTCCTTTTCCGCTACGTATACGTGAGATTTATTTTTTAATATAGCGCGCACTTCATTTATGTCTTCTTCGCGTTTGACGCCGATTAAAATATCAACGATTGGTGAACCTGCCAATCCTGGAACGGACGTGCTTCCAATATGTTCGATGTCTACTGAAAAATCTTTTAGTGTATTAAGTAACGCTTCTTTTTCCATTTGATACAAAAGCGACCACTTTGTTTCATACTGAACAATCTTTCGCATATCAGTTTCCACCCTTTCACTTTTTTATACTGTACCATGTTTTAAAATAAAAAGAAAGAATTTTCTAACTATTTACTTTTTGTTTATGCTATGAGCTTTTCCATCGATATACCCAGGCTTTATATTATTTTATATATTTTTGTTATTTTTATTCTGAATGTTTCATAATTGTGGATGTTTCCTCCTCCAAAAGATAGATACTCTTTTATTTGCTATCTCTCCTCTATCATATTCACATTCAGCTGCTTTATACTATTTTACATTTTTTCTAGTATAAAACATGTCCTCAAAACATCGGTGAACAAAGGGCTAAAGACCTTTAAATGCCCTTAATATCCCTACAGTTCACCTTTGATATAATTATATTTTACATTAATGTAAAATTTTATCGTTAAGGATGGCAGATAGTTCAAATTCATTATACAATTGAAATTCGACATATAGTATGATGGATAATATCGGCATTATGAGATAATAGTAGATTTAACTCAAAATTTTGGGCTATTTGCCGATATATGCTTTGTATACTAATTAACTTATGTTGAAATTTGTAATTTGCAAGGAGGAAAAAATGAATAAAAAACATGTCATGTACACAGCCGTTTCTTCTGTTCTTTTAAGCTCTTCATTGCTTTTGCATTCGATTGACGCAGATGCAGCTGAATCGGCCAAAGTAACTGCTACATCGTTAAATGTACGTGCAACGCCTAGTACAAGCGGCGCTATCGTTGGAAAAGTAACGAAGGGAAACACCGTTAATATAGTAGATGAAAGCAAGGGATGGGCTAAAATTACGTATAACGGTAAAGAAGCTTGGATTTCATCTCAATACATAAACAAAACACAAACAAACAGTACGTCTACGGCAAATTCGACATCCAAGTCAGCCGTTGTTAACGCCAGTTCATTAAATGTTCGCTCTTCTGCGAGCACAAGCGCGTCTATCGTGACGAACTTATCCCGAGGTTCGAAAGTAACGGTGGTAAAAGAAAGCGGATCTTGGTCACAGATTAAAACGGCAGCGGGTCAAACAGGCTGGGTAGCGAGTCAGTACCTACAAGCAGGCTCCGGTTCTTCTACACCGACTAGTAACTCGGGTTCTACAACATCCAAGTCAGCTGTTGTTAACGCTAGCTCATTAAATGTTCGCTCTTCTGCGAGCACAAGCGCATCGGTCGTGGCGAACTTACCGCGCAATTCAAAAGTAACGGTGGTAAAAGAAAGCGGATCCTGGTCACAGATTAAAACAGCATCAGGTCAAACAGGCTGGGTAGCAAGTCAGTATTTACAAGCTGATTCCGGACAGTCTTCACAAACAGCCCAGTCGATTCAAATTACAAAAGCTTCAAATTTACGCAGCCAGCCGAGCTTAAGCGCGGGCATTATCCGTGTAGCAAAAGCGGGCGAACGATTCAAAAAAGTAGGCGAAACGAATGACTGGGTGCAAATTCAGTACTCTGCAAGTCAAACAGCATGGGTGTCAAAAGGGTTAACAGCTGCGGCTGGTTCTACAACTTCAGCTAGTTTGCCTTCCCCATCTGCTGCTTTAAAAGATAAAATTATTGTAGTAGACGCTGGACACGGCGGATATGATCCTGGTACTTCAGGCAAGTCATCGATTGAGAAAAAACTAGCGTTAACAACCGCAAAACTTGTGGCAAGCCGCTTAGCTAATTCGGGAGCAAATGTATTTATGACGCGTTCAAACGATACCTTTATTTCACTGAGCGGACGTGTGAACGTTAGTGAAGCAAAGCATGCAGATGCGTTTATCAGCATTCACTATAACGCTTCTACTTCATCTTCTGCAAACGGCATTGCGTCATTTTATTACAGTGAATCCAAAGATAAAGAATTAGCAAAATATATTCAAGAAAGCATGGCTGAAAATGCGCCTTCTATGAAGGATATGGGGGTTCGTTTTGGAGATTATTATGTTACTCGAGAAAACAACCAGCGTGCTGTACTTCTTGAATTAGGCTTTTTATCAAATGCTCACGATGAGCAAATTGTTTCTTCTAATGCGTATCAGCAGCAAATATCTACAGGTATTTATCAAGGAATTGCTCGATACTTTGCAGCTAATAAATAATAAAAGCCCTCATTATGAGGGCTTTTATACTACCAGCTTGCTTTTTTAACACCTGGGATTTGTCCTTTGTAGGCCAATTCCCTAAAAGCAATGCGTGACATTTCAAATTTTCTAAGATAGCCTCGAGGGCGACCGGTAACGCGGCAGCGATTATTTAAGCGCGTTGGTGAAGAATCTCTAGGCAATTTTTTTAACGCTTCGTAATCTCCTTTTTCCTTCAACTCTTGGCGCAATTGCGCATATTTCGCTACTATCTCTTGGCGCTTTTGTTCTTTTACAACTTTTGATTTTTTAGCCAAACTCTTTGTCATCCTTTCGCTTTATCAATTTTTTATTTGAAATACGTAATCATTACGATTTAATTATTTTGAGAAGGTTACTTTTTAAATTTAATCATATTTTCTTTATTCTTTCAACTTATTTACTCCTGCGCTTACATGTAGCCTCCCCTTACCCCCGGATTGCTGTATAAACATAAATAAAATTGTATGTCAAATGTAATTAATTCCTTCATCTCCTATATCATACAAAGAGCCCTACATATTCCATTTTGTAGGAGGATTTGTATTTACAGATAATATTTCAATAATATTACAGTTCATTTACATATTAATAACTTCGACAAATTTAGCGGTTATCTAGTATATAATCATCTTAGAAATTCCAAAAATAATATTTTGTGTACTCAATAAAATATAAAAGTAAAGGTGATTAAAAAATGAAATCGACTGGTATTGTAAGAAAAGTAGATGATTTAGGTCGTATCGTAATTCCGAAAGAGTTAAGACGTGTTCTTGAAATAGATGTAAAAGATCCTGTTGAAATTTTTGTCGAAACAGATCGAATTATTTTAAAGAAATATGAGCCGAACGGTGCTTGTGCGATTACTGGCGAAGTATCTTCTGACAATGTAACAATCGCAGATGGCAAATTAACTTTAAGCCGCGAAGGTATGGAGTTATTACTTGAAGAGTTAAAACAACGTAATTTCTAATAAAAAGAAAAGCAGCTGCTCATATGCAGCTGTTTTTCTTTTTGATAAAGTTTTTTCTTCGCTTTCTGATTTTCAGATGATATACTCAGAAGCGAATACATAATAAAGGAGCCTTTTATCATGACAGTTGAACAAATTACTCATCACTTTTTAGCACATCGAAACGTAACTAATGAATTAATCAACAAAATTGAAGCAGGTCACTACGAATACAAGCCTGCCCCGACATCTATGTCCGCTTTTGACTTATCTACGCATATTTTAACATCCTTTTATGCATTTGCATCAGTGGTAAAATCCGGTGATTTATCTCCGCTTGGTCAAAAAGCTGATTTTAGCGGTAAGTCATTATCGGACCTTGCAGCTGAATATACGGAAAAAACAGTAGACGTATTACGCTCACTTAGCGAAGATGATTTAAACAAGACTATCGACGCAACTGCAGCGTTTGGAAGAAAGCTTGCCGGAAGACAGCTTTTACAAATGGCCATTGATCATGAAATTCATCATAAAGGAAATTTATACGTCTACGTACGTGAGATGGGTCATACAGACCTTCCTCTATTTGTTCAGTTCGGTTAATGGTTAGAAAATAGTTCGTGCTTGTAAGCGCCCAAGCTAGAAGTTTGGTGCGCTTTTTCTTTGGAGTTTTCGGCATAATAAGTAAGATATATGGTATAATTCTATCAATAACTTCATATCTACTATTCAAAGCTTGTTTCTTCTTATAAAACGATCGTTATCATCTTTTACAAAGGAGGAATCACTTCATGAGTCAAACTGTTAATCAACAAAAAATTGCTCAAGTGTATCATCTTCCGTTTGTTTCTTCATTTGGAGGAAGTGCTATGAACCTTCTTTCTCCTCAAGCTGGCGAACATATTTTAGATATTGGCTGTGGCACTGGCGAATTTATTTCGCAGCTCAATAAGCTTCATGTCCGTGCAACGGGCATCGATTGCTCTGAAAATATGATTGAACAGGCTCGTCATCAGTACCCGACTCTATCCTTTGAACAGTTAAACGCCCTTAACCTTCCTTATTACGAACAATTTGACGCAGTTTTTTCCAATGCAACTTTACACGACATCCGTCCCCCTCACCTTGTCATTAAAAATATTTACAATGCTTTAAAACCAAATGGCCGATTTGTAGCAGAATTTTGGGGAAAAGGAAACATGGACGAAATTTTCACAGAAATCATTCGTCAATTTAAAACGTTTGATATCCCTTATAACGATGTAGATTTCCCATGGTACTTCCCTTCTGTAGCTGAATATTCTTCTCTTTTGGAATCACAGAATTTTCAAGTCACCACGGCCATACACTACAGCCGGCCCCTCTTGTTAAAAGGGGAAAACGGCTTGCGTAATTGGCTCGAAACAAATGCAGCCCCTCTTTTTGCTCACGTGACGACAGAAACTAAAAATGTCCTCATTACGCGCTTAGAAAATCGAATGCAAGACAAACTATTTCAAAACGGATCTTGGCTAGCAGAAGCTAAACATATACGTGTACATGCTGTAAAACGAGATTAAAAAATGGACGTGATTCTATTCACGTCCATTTTCGTTAAAGTGCAGCCAATATCCTTTTCCCCGAATCACTTCGATTTCTAAATATGTTCCTATTTTTTTGCGAACCCGGTAAATCAGCGCATTCAGCTCTTCCGCTGCTACCAGAATTTCTCCATTTGACTCTACTCGTTCAGGCCAAACGCTTTTTTTTAATGCTTCTTTTGAAACAAATTGATTGTTATATTCTAGAAGGTAAGCTAAGCACGCGTATTCTTTATCTGACAGAATATACGTTTCCTCTTTTACTTTTACTTTCTGCAAAATTGAATCTAATGTGTAAAATGGCTTATTTATTTGTTTTAGCAAAGGTCCTAAATCGAGGGTTGCATCCATATCATCATTTCTAAATACTAAAGCTGCCTCCTCATTTGCTAAGGTAATGACATCCTGCTCTTTCAAGAAACGAGGGGTTCCAGGCTGTAACTCTTCTCCGTTTACTTTTGTCCCGTGTTTACTAAACAAGTCTGTAATGAAAAATGCATTGCTTTCGTACGTTACTTCAAAATGCTTGCGTGAAATGTAAGCACTTTGAAAGGCCAGATAAGGCTCCCATTCTTCACTGCTTCGTCCGATAATACAAGCTTTATCTTTTGGAATAGGCACGGAAGCTCCTTCATAAAAAGGAGCACCGTTCCGAATAATCAACATACCGTTCATTGTTTGCTCACACTCTTTTTTAAAATTTTCTGACTCTTATCATGTAATTATAACACTCACATTTATTGAGATTTCTTCCAACTTTGGATAACATCATAGTATAGTCAGTTATATGATAAAGGTTGTTGCCATGTAAGTAAACCTTTAGAGCAGTCCTTTTCTAACTGAAAAAATACGTATTCTTTGCCCTGCTGTAACGTGGATACAATTTTTTTGTAAAATAATTTGTTTTTTAGTAACTTTGACATATGTTCTCTCTTTTTAAAGCGGAGTAAAATAGGAAAATACGTGAAATATTTACATAATGGAGGAAGACCAATGGGACGTTTGCCAAAAGATAGAGAAATTCAAGCGATTAAACGACGCGTTGCACTGGTATTGTTAATTATTGGATCATTTATTTTAACAGGTGCTAGCTTTAGCGTTTATTGGTTTATGATGTTAAAAATATAAGATTTTTTTATAAAATAAAGAAAAAAGACATGGTTTTGTTCCCATGTCTTTTTTAGGTTTATTTTTTTCTAAGTTTATTCTTTCTCAGACACTCCCGCAGATTGAAACGTAGCCATATTAGCAATCATCAGCGAAGCCGAGTGCAGCAGCGGAAATGTAACAGCAGCTCCACTTCCTTCACCTAACCGAAGATTGAGGTTGAGAAGCGGTTTCTTGCCAAGGAGCTTCATTGCACACGCATGACCTTGTTCAACAGATTCGTGACTAGCAAACATATAGTCTCTTGCTTGTGTATTTATTTCTGTCGCCAGAAGAGCTGCGACTGTACAAATAAAACCATCTACTAAAATAGGAATACGGTGAGCAGCTGCCGCCAGCATAGCACCTGTCATCCCTGCAATTTCAAGCCCCCCTATTTTACTGATAATATCAATTGGATCCTGAGGGTTGATGTGCCTGTTTTGCAGCGCTTCTTCAATTACCTTCACTTTGTGGCGCAGTTGTTCGTCAGAAATCCCTGTGCCCATTCCTGCAAGCTTAGAGACTTTTTCTCCTGTCAATACAGCTAAAATAGCCGTGCTTGACGTAGTGTTTCCGATGCCCATTTCTCCCACAATCAAACATTTAATTCCTTGGGCAATAAGCTCTTCAGCTTCTTCATATCCGACTTGAACAGCCAATTCTGCCTCACTGCGCGTCATCGCGTCTTCTTTATAAAAACTTGCTGTGCCCAGCTTCACTTTGCGTTGTACAAGGTCCTTGTGGGAAAGGTCAGAAGCAATGCCGATGTCAATCAGTTTGAACTGGGCATCTATTTGCCCACTAAACACGTTAATAGCTGCTCCTCCATGCAAAAAATTCAGCGCCATTTGTGCCGTTACGTCTTGAGGGTAAGCTGAAACTCCTTCTTTTACAATTCCATGATCGCCTGCAAAAACGAGGACTCCTGGCGGCGTGACTGTCGGAAAAGCTTCTCCGGTCATGGCCGCTAATTCAACTGCTATTTCTTCGAGCCTTCCAAGGCTTCCTATCGGTTTGGTTAATGTATCAATATAGCGTGCCGCTTTTTCGCCAGCGCTTGTTTGAAGCGGTGGAATATAAACGTTTATCATATGTACAGCTCCTTTGTTTCAGCAAATGTCTACCGTTTAATTTAACAGGATTTTGTTTATTCTGGCTAGTCTTTTTTAAAGTAGATAATTGGATAGAGTTCCCAAGACTTAGTTATACTAGTAAGAGTTGCGTATAGGCAGTATGTTGAAAGGAAAGATTTTATGACAACGAAACAGCACAAAAAGGAAAAGGCAGGTCGGCTCATTTATCGCTACATTATGATGTTAATTGGAGCTTCCTTGGCTGCCGTTTCTATCGAATTATTTTTAGTCCCAAATTCCGTAATTGACGGCGGTATTATCGGTATTTCTCTAATTTTAGTTTACTTAACGAAATTGCCGTTCAGTCTACTTATCATCATCTTTAATCTCCCTTTTTTATATAGTGGATACAAACAAATTGGTCGTAGCTTCTGCTTTTCATCTATGTTTGCAGTTGTTGCTTTATCCATTGTAGAATCTCAATTGCACCATGTTCCAGCTGTAACATCTGAACCGCTTCTTGCTACCGTATTTGGCGGGCTCCTTTTAGGAGCAGGTGTAGGAACGGTCATTCGTCACGGTGGAGCGTTAGATGGAACTGAGATTTTAGGTATTTTATTAACAAAAAAAATCCCGTTTTCTGTGGGTGAATTTGTGATGTTTTTAAATATCTTCATTTTCGCTTGGGCAGGGTTCGTGCTAGGTTGGGAACAGGCCATGTACTCGATCCTTACGTACTATATTGCGTCTAAGACAATCGATGCGATCATTCAAGGGCTTGATGAAACAAAAGCAGCTTTTATTGTGTCAAATCACTATGAAGAGCTATCAGACGCTATTACGCATCGTCTAGGCCGCGGCGTGACGAAACTGTATGGTAAAGGCGGATTTGAAGGTACAGAAAAAGAAGTCATATACGTAGTTGTGACGCGTTTAGAAATTACCAAGCTTAAAACCATTATTTCTGAAATTGATCCACAGGCATTTACAACCATTATGGATACCCAAGAAGCGCAGGGCGGCAAATTCAAATCAGCCATTCACTAACTATACATAAGCGTGAATTTCTCTGAGCATGCTAATAGCTGACTACCCGTAAAGGAGATCACCACAATGAAAGAACAAATGTCCAACTTATTTAACCAATTAAAACAGTCGGTTTCGGATGTATCTGATAAGTTATATGACAAAGTACATACGCTGCAATCTTCACCAGGAGTGAGTGTTTTTGAACTGTATGAATGGATTAAAGAAAATCCAAGCGCAAGCGTACAAAAGCAAACGCTGCTCGGGATTTCGTACTCTTTCTATGCACTCCACGAAGACGGCGTTTTTTTCTATATGGAAACGAAATATGATTATTTACTTTACATGACTATTTATAGTCCAACACGTCATTATTTCACCTATCATTCTTACCGAGATTCTTTATCAACAGTGACTCCCTTGACGTTTCCTATTACTAAATAATAAAAAGCTCCTCAATCGAGGAGCTTTTTTTATATGGTTATCTTCCTTTTCGGACTTTAAAGATAAACAGCGCAAGTAAAAAACCGCTCGTCGCAGTTACTATTTTCCACGCGTTTAAGATTGGATTTTTTTTCAAGGTCCTGCTCCTTCCTTGCGGCTATACTAAAAATAGGATGGCCGCCTTTCAAACAGCTAGTCCAACTTCCCCCTACTATTCATACCATCATCTAACATATAGCCCACCGACATTTTCATCAATTTCACTTTTCATACTATAACATATTTTTGCCATTTAGTAGAAGTCTTAAAAGTAAAAGCTGTACTTCTCTTAAAAAAAACGGTATTGAACCCCTGCATTTTCTTTACCATTCATTTTTTGATAAAGGTTTTGAACAACTTTATTTTCACTGCTGCACTCAGCGGTCATTCCTGCAAACTCATACTTTTGAGAATAGGCAAGGCAAATCTTAAACAAACGTTCACCAATTTTATTTCCTCTGTTTAAAGGAGATACGTACAAATCTTTTAAGACGCCTGTTTCTTTAAAATAATGGGTGCTCCACGATACGTACACCGTCGCAAAACCTACTAGTTTCCCTTCCAATTCAGCAACAAACTGGATACCGTAGGAAGGATTATTCAATAGACGCTTAATATGTAAAGTTAAAGCTTTCCGGGAAGGGTCAGGCTGCTCGCAGAATTTCACTATATATTCTTGCATTAACGTAGCCAGTCGCTCTCGATCAGTTTCAACCGCCTGTCGAATGACAACCATTTAATCACTCCTTTTAGCTCAACGCTCTTAACATAATTCGATAGCTATACTTTTTTTCCTTTCGTTTTCGTGAAAAGCTCCCTACTTTTACACAAGGGGATATTTAAAGCAAACAACCTTATACGGCTTATGGTTGAGGAGAGAAAATACGCTGTTTTAAAAAAGGTTGCAAGCAGCAACCTTTTTTAGTTAGCAAGCGCATAATTTCGTAAGAATAAACCTACGCAGCCGCTGATTACAATCAGTCCTCCTGCCGTTAGAAACGCCGCCGTCACATTTAGCGAAGCAACAGCGCCAAGCAGCAGCACCGAAAGTCCAAACGTCACATATGAAACGCTCAGCGTAGCGGAAAGCACCTTAGGAAGCTTTTCTAAAGGAACGGCCGTTTGTGTAAGCGTGTAAGAACACGTAGCGCTTATTTGAAGGGCAATGCCAATAGTAAAACTAAGTAAAAGGGAAAGAAACGGCACAGATATCACTCCGAACAATAATGTAAAGAAACCTGAAAAAAGACTGCCTAGTATTACGATATGATAAAGACTTCTCTCTTGCTCAACTGAAATCTTCAGCAAAACGAAACCACCAAGAACCGTTCCAACAAAAAAACTGCTGTTAATATATCCCCACCAAGCTTCATTTTTATTTAATATTTCTTTCACAAACACGTAGACAATAGCTGATGCCCAAACGCCGGCAGCCATCCCTTCTAAAACCTCCATGACTAATAAAACCCGCAGGCGCGGATAATGCCAAATTAGCTTCCATCCCTCTTTTAACCCTTGTTTTTGCTTCGTTTTAGAAGAATGAACGTTCATGCGAATGGCCTGCATGAATACGAGTGACAAACTAAATAACGAAAATGACAGCCATAAAAGGCCGGTAGCATCCCAGCTAATAATCAGAAAGCTTCCAAGCGGATAGGCTGCAATTTGAATCGTTTGATCCGTGACATTAAACATACTGTTCCATTTTAACAGCTTCTCTTTATCTACTAAATGAGGAAGCATAGAGCTTTGAACCGGAGCTGCCCACCCATCGAAAAAAGCAATAAGCGCCACGCAGCACAGCATGCTGATAAGCGACATATGCCACAAGAAAAACATAGACAAAACACTGGTTTTTAACAGCTGAGACACCACAAGAATACGCTTAGCTCTGTAGCGATCTATAAGAAAAGGCACCGTAAAACTGCTCAAAAACTTAGCAGCCGTAATGGTAAACGGAATGCATGAAAGCAGCACAGGAGAACTATTTTGAGCGTAAAGAATGCTGATTAACGCAACAATATATAATACATCTGCTAAATTAGCTTGGCTTTGACCAAACCATAAAAAAAGTACGGAACGATTTTTCACGACAATCCCTCTTTCTTTTTAGTATGACTGAAAAGAAAGAGAATCCTACACGTAATCAACCCCTTTATATAGCGGCTTGCTTTTATCGACTTATTACAATCGTATGCTTTTTACAGAACACAACTTTTTTATATATTAAAAAATACAAACAGTTAAACAGTATCGTAAAAAATCAAGAAATTGTCGTGAAAACGAAGTTAGATTAACTATAGAATATCAGAGTTATAGAATCAATACTTTTTACATAATTTTCTTTTTTTGTCTTCTCCACTTCTAAATCACCTAAGCTTGCCATATACATAGATGGACGAGTACTCCTATTAAAATTTAACGTATAGGGTGAGGAATATTTTTTCGAGAGTGGTTTCGATTTGCTGTGGCAGCTTATTAATTGGACTAGGGCTAAACGGGTTTATTGCTCCGTATCACTTACTAGACGGTGGACTTATAGGATTTGGGCTTATCGTATATTATGTGTTTGGAACTCCTATCGGACTGTCCATTTTCTTTTTGAACGTACCTGTCTATTTATATGCTTTTTTTCGTCATCGCCAAAACTTTTTTTATGGAAGTATAGGTTTGTTTGTTTCTTTTTTTATGACAGAATGGCTGTCTATTCTCGAAGGCACGCTGGAGCTTCCTTTGCTCTTTAGCTCATTGCTTGGAGGCACACTCGTAGGAATGGGAATAGGACTGATGCTTCGCTACGGCATCAGTTCGGACGGTCTGGATTTAATCGCTATTATTGTATCGAAAAAATGGAAAATTAATATAGGAATAACCATTTTTATCTTAGACAGTACGATTATGATAGTGGGCTTACATATTATCGGATTTACAGCTTTTTGCTACTCCATGCTTGTTATTACGATGAGCAGCATAATGATTATGCTCTTCACTTCTCCGCGATGGCTGTCTTCATAAAAAAAAACGCTTGAAGTTTCAGCGTTTTTTTTATTTGTTTCCTACTATCATATTTATGTGATTGTGGAGAACCGTAATCGTTGAAGGTGTTGTCGTTTCTTTTTCTCCATCACAATCTACCGTTTTTTCAGGAGTGGTTTCAATATGGACTTCTTTTGTCCGAAAATGCATAAGGTTGCTTTCAGGGTCAAGCTGTTCCTCATCAGGAGTTGTTTGTAACCATGCCATAACCGGCTCGATTCCCATTTCTTTAATAACGAATACATCTAATAATCCGTCTTGAAATGAGCTGTTTCCTAGCATAGCGCGAGTTCCTCCTAAAAAAGGACCGTTCCCAATTAACACCATAACTGCTTCTCCTTCATAGGAAGCTTTTTCGCTCGTCATTTTTAATTGAAAAGGCTCTGCTTGATTTAACGTTCTACCTACGCTCATGTAGTAAGAGAGCTTACCAAATTTCTCTTTATTTTCTTCTAAAATATTTTCAGATACATCAGCTACGAGACCGATTCCCCAAAAGTTTAAAAAATAATCTTCGCCATGTTTTCCAACATCCACTGCTTCCGTCTGCTTTTCAATAATTTGCTCCACTGCTTTTAAAGGATTTTGATTCATTCCGATTGCACGCGAAAAGTCGTTGCACGTTCCTCCGGGTAAAATAGCAAATACAGGGCGTTGCTTCAGCGGAGCAAGAGCGTTGATCAACTCATAAATCGTCCCGTCTCCTCCTGCTCCAATAATGACATCCGCTTTGCCTTCCAATTTTCTTACCAGATCGGCACCATCTCCAGGTTGCTCTGTTTTATATAACGTAACCGTCTCAAATGCAGTGTTTAACCGATCACATATAAAGTCAATTTCATTTACTAATTTTTTGTTTCCTGCGTTTGGATTCAAAATCACTGCTGCCTTCATCTTTCTCTCTCCTCTATTCATATCTTCCGTTTCACCTTTTTTCCCTTTCTTTTGAAAAAGCAAACCTTTTGAAATATGAACGTTTTATGAAACCATTCCAATAGTGCTTTTTTTACTTTCAAAACCTGCTATAATAATTTTCGGACTTGTATTAACAAAAGATGGTTATTGAGAGGAGCTTTCTATACGTGTCAATAAAATGCATGACGCAGCTATTTGCAAGTTGTTTTGTTTTTTTACTTTCCTCAGTCGCTACTTGGTATAACGGCTCTTCGATGCTTGAAGGACCTTTATCAGCTAGTTTGACCGGAGGGCTAACAAAGTCCTCGGCGGTTCATCACTATTCTCACATCGATTATTTGTTATATACAATTAAATTCCACCCTCAGTTTCCAATTATGATGATGGTGAGCGGGATTTATTTGATTGTATTACTATCTATTATTGGCTTCAAAAAGCGGTATGGATTAATTAGCTCCTGCTGTTTATGTATCACAGCTCTTTTATGCTACAGCAGCTATAAACTTTCACATACCCCTACCGAAGGTGAACACGCCATGATTACCTCTAGCTTAGCTGCAGCAAGTTTATGCCTAGCAGTCGGATTATTCTATTTATTAAAGCGATTTTATTCTCAAAAAGAATATATTTAACCATATGAAAAAAACGTCGGATCTACCGACGTTTTTTATGTGAAATCCGTTTTATTATTGATTTTGCTCAACTGGCGTATAACCAATATAAGCAGACTGAGGTCGGTAAATACGATTATTTTCTGACTGTTCTACGACATGAGCTGTCCAACCAACCACACGGCTTGCTGTGAAGGTCGGAGTGAATAGTTCAGACGGAAGCTCAACCGCTTTCATAACCGCTGCAGCGAAATATTCTACGTTGGTATAAATGCCTCTTCCCGGCTTGTATTCATTTAGTAATTCAATTGTTTTATCTTCAATTTTAACAATTAAATCAAATAGCCCGTTGTCTCCTGAAATTTGTTTCGATACTTCTTTTAATGCTTCTGCTCTCGGGTCATGTGTACGATAAACGCGATGACCAAATCCCATGATTTTCTCTTTATTATCTAATTTTTTACGAACCCAAGGCTCAATATTCTCTTCACTTCCAATTTCATCAAACATGTTAATAACACCAGAAGGAGCTCCTCCGTGAAGCGGACCTTTCATCGCGCCGATTGCTCCGCAAATAGCTGAAACCATGTCAGATTCGGTAGATGAAATAACGCGTGATGAGAAGGTTGAGGCGTTCATTCCATGCTCAATTGTCAAAACAAAATATGCGTTCAGCGCAGTAACCAAACTTTGATCTGGAATTTCCCCGTTAATCATGTATAAATAGTTTGCTACATGATCCAAATGCTCGTTAGGCTCTACTACTTCTAAATCATTCATTTTACGATACCAATAGGCAATAATAGTAGGTGTGACTGCTGTAATGGCAAGCGCCTGCTCTTTTGTCGGAGGCCAGCTGTATGAAGGGTCTCCTAAAGCTGAGATACACGTGCGAAGCGCGCTCATCACTTCTGTATCTTTTGGCAAACAGTCCATTAACGCAACAATATTAGCCGGAAGCGTACGATGAGTCACCATTTTTTGTTTAAATGCTTTTAACTCATCATGATTTGGCAGCGTGCCGTTCCAAATTAAATAAGAAACTTCTTCAAAAGAATAATTGATCGCCAAATCTTTTGCCCAATATCCGCGATAAATCAGCTGACCTTTCTCTCCATCAACATGCCCTACTTTTGTTTCAGCTGCAACGATTCCTTCTAGTCCTTTAACATATGTCATCTCAACCACTCCCCCAATTATTTTTAACAAACCGGCCCTTTTTTTTATGTACGGCTCGTTTGCAGAATGAATAGACTCACCTTAGTGGTGCACTATACCATTTTATTCCTCTTTCTTAATTGTCAGAACAGTATACAAAATGAACATTTCAACACGTGTTATTTCTGCGCTCGCGGCTTTGTTTTACGGGAGAAAAAAATATTTTTTTAGGATTTTCTTCGAGGGTACTTTTTTGTTAACGCTTACAAATATGCGGGTTTCTAACGTATTTAGAGGAATTTGATGTGCTATTTTTGGATGAATCACTATTCACTTCCTTATGTAAGAGTTTACATTTATTTGAATCATAAGTAAAATAGATAAATAGAATAAATAGTATGAAAACTAAGAATACTAGTGAGGAGAATTTATGGATATTCGAGAACTGCAACATTTCATGGAAGTAGTTAATCAAAAAAGTTTCACGAAAGCAGCAGCTGCAATTCACTTGTCTCAGCCAGCATTAAGTAAAATTGTAAAAAAACTAGAAGAAGAACTCGGCGTAGACCTTTTTGATCGCTCTACTCGAAAGCTGACATTAACCGATGCAGGACAGATTGTATATGGGCAAAGCCAAAAGCTGGTATCCACTCTTCACGAGCTGCATGCTCTGTTAGATGATTTACGAAATCTCCCTACAGGAGATATTAAAGTAGGGATTCCTCCTTTAGTAGGGACTGTTGTTTTTCCAATGATCGCAAAAAACTTTACATCAAAACATCCTCAGGTGAAATTGGAGCTTGTGGAGCTTGGCGCAAAGCGAATTGTCGAACTTGTAGAAAACGAACAAGTAGACCTTGGTATTATCGTATTGCCTATTCAAAACCCTCTTTTTCACGTCTATCCGTTTATTGAAGAAGAGTTTAATTTATACATTCATCATGAGCATCCGCTGGCAGCCAAATCAATCGTTGCTTTGAGCGAGCTTAGAGAAGAGCCGTTTGTCCTGTTCAGCAAAGATTTCTCTCTTCATGATCGCATTATTCATGAGTGCATTCAAGCGGGTTTTCATCCAAAAATAGCGTACGAAAGTTCTCAATGGGATTTGATTATTGAACTAGTCGCTTCTGAATTAGGTATTGCCATTTTACCAAAGTCCGTGTTTCCAAAAATCAATAATCCTTTTATTAAAAGTATTCCAATTGCCGCACCTACTCCAATGTGGGAGCTCGGCATCATTTTGAAAAAAGATCGCTATATGTCATATGCTACACGAGAACTTTTATCCTTCCTAGTAGACCAAGACATCATTTTGCCGTCTCATACGATGTCAGCAAACTCTTAACAAAAAAGCCTCTTCTTTCATTAGGAAGAGGCTTTTAGTCATCTTTTATATCTTTCTTCAATCTTTTTTGTCTTGCGATCAACTAAAAACAAGTTAGCGAATGGAGACTTGTTTTACAGCTGCTTTTTGAATAGCACACCTTTTTTAAAATATACTCCCAAAGCTTCACGATTGGCCATAAATACTCCTATTAAAATAAGAAGACCTCCGCCAATAATAGAAGGCGTGATAGCTTCATTTAAGACTACATAGCCGATTAACACGGCGATTAAAGGAGATACATACAACCAAGTAGATGGAAAAACCGGATTTGTTTGGGCGATTAGCCAATAATATAAGCCGTGTCCAGCAATTGAACCAACAAAAATTAAATATACAATAGACCATACTGCGTTTCGAGGCATAATAGTCGAAACATGAATCTGCTCTGTACATAAAGATAGCACGAGTAGAAATATTCCCCCGTAAAACATTTGAAGACCGTTAATTAAAAACGACACAGGGCTTCAACGTCTTAACGTCATTCTTTCAGCTGAAATATAAAAAGATTCTTTAATAGATGTTTAATTATAAGAAGAGAAGTGTATACAGAAAGAGGAGAAGAAAGTTATTCTTTCTTCTCCTCCACCCTTTTAACTCACATTTTTATTCACAGCAATAATTTCACTCAGGTTATTCATATAAATAATTTGTTCACCAAACGTTCTATTTTTCAAAGCAGCCGTATGGTGCGGTTTCATGCCAATAATATAGCATGTGATCCCCATAAGATAGAAGGACTGCATAAAGCCTGCAAAAGCTTGAATTCCTTCGGTTGTTAATATATCTAGGCCCCCAAAGTCAAATAGAAGTGTGGTGTAATTTCCTTCATGTGCAAAGTTTTGCAAAATGGACGTATTTTCAGCTACAAGAGCTGTGTCTAAGTCTCCAAAAAGAGGTATAAGCCCTACTTTAGAGGATAATTTAATAAAAGAAGCGGACAATTGCTTAATTTTTTGTAATGATTTTTCGAGACGTTCTTTTTGTTCAAGCAGTTCAAAATCTGTATCTGCTAATCGTTTCCGATGGTCTTGAACAAGATTTGTTAGCTCTTGTATACGTTCATCTTGGCGAATACAAACTAAATGACCTATATCACTATCCCATTGAATTAAGCATTCAAACAGTGAATACGGCGAATCATTGGTTTGCATCACAAGCTCTACTTTCTGAATAGCCTGGCCTCGGCTTTGGACAAGCGTTTGCTCATCATGGGGTTCGTCTACAGACAATTCTCGAGAATCTTTTTGGCGCAAGCTTAAAAACTTTCTCGCCTTTTCTTGACTAAATACATCTACAAGATCTAAAAAATTAGCTGAAGGCTTAAATAAATGACCTGATTGTTGCGACCATTCCAAAATATTAAATTCAGTATCCACTAGAAAGTAAGGAATTGGAACATATTCAAGCATCGACATTAACTTCCACTCCTTTGTGATAACTGATTAACCAGTTATTTAGTTGGTAAAGATCCGGAATTAGGCGTGTATGCTCAGAACAGTAAGAACGGAAATCAATTTGAGAAACTAAGCGCCCTCCTACCATTACTGTTGGTCTTGGTTCTAATTTGTCCAAAGTTTTGGTATATTCAGCAAGCCTCTCAATATGATAAGGAATGCTGACAGATAATCCTACCATGTGCGGCTTCCATTCTATAGCCATTTTCTCAGCGTATTCCAGAGGTAGATTGGCCCCTAAAAAGCGAGTATTCCAACCATGTTCCTCAAACAATAAAGCCACCATCTTTAAACCAATGAAGTGCTGTTCTTGTTCCAAGCATAGAAGCAGTGCCCTTGGAGCGGTGTCTGAAGCGTGTCCCTGAATTTTTTTATAAAAGCGATAGCGAGTTAGCACATAATCACACGTCGTAGTTGCAACATGCTCATCAGCTACAGAAATGATATTTTCTTCCCACATATCTCCAGTTACTCGCATTGCGGTTGTAATTAAATTTTCATAAATATCTAGGCTGTTCTTTCCCTGTTGGATTTCTTCCAGCACAACTTCCCAAGCGCTGTCTTGATCACCAGCTAATAAATAGCCTACAAATTTTTGTACTTGAGATTTCATTGTTTCACCTCAGTAAACGTCAAGCTTTTAAGAAACTTGAATAAAAGCTTCTCGTCTCTCTTTTTCAAGATCGCCTAAAATGTATACCACTTTTAGACTAACACATGTTGCCAATAGCAACAACCTAAAAATAGAATAATAACTTTTTATTTTACTACACTCAGTAAAGTATGACTAGTATTTCTCTAAATATTCTCCTTTCCCTTTTATTTATGAAAAATACCTCGGCATTTTTTACCGAGGTGTTTTTCCAGTTTTCATTATTTCGGCTCACAGAATGTAAGTTCGTTTCTTTCTCTTTTAAGCATCGCTACTTATTTTCCACTTTTAATAGACTTTCAAACATATGTATTTATGACTCTTCTGCTCCCACTATAATACTGATAAGATAGAGCGCTGTCATAACTGAGCCGATTGTATTGCATATCAAATGAAT
Organism: Priestia sp. D51; assembly: GCF_053345675.1. Lineage (NCBI taxonomy): Bacteria > Bacillati > Bacillota > Bacilli > Caryophanales > Bacillaceae > Priestia > Priestia sp. D51. Next base: position 600,016 of record NZ_JBLTIR010000002.1, read on the forward strand.
ATATTGGCTGGTCGCCATAAACAAGTATACGCTTAGCGACAGCAGCACCGTTCCGAACAAAAAAGACCATTTAAAGAATGACAGTGGTCGCTTGAACTTTATACGCAAACAAAAAATGAGAATAAAGCCTACTAGCGCCATCACAAAGAAACTAACGTTAAATAAATTGATAGTTATCACATTTGTTCACACTCCCTTTGCCCCCCAAAACTATTATAACATATTTTTCCTTATCTTCATTCTTTCTCTAGAAGCAAACGCGTCGAAAATTGTTTTTTAAACGTGTTTATGTCACAATATTTTTATAAAAATTCCAAGGAATGAGGGAATGCATTGACTACACCTGAAGCTCAAGATTCAAAATGGTCCATTTTAAATAAAGCCCTTCATAGTTCGCAATCTGGTATTATCGTGACGGATCCTTCTTTACCTGATAATCCAATTATTTACCTCAACCAAGGGTTTTCCCTTATGACCGGCTATAAGGAAGAAGAAGTATTAGGGGAAAATTGCCGTTTTCTACAAGGGCCTCTTACAAGCCCGCACCACGTTGATGAAATTCGCAGCGCTATAAGCCGCAATCAGTCAGTTTCTGTTACGCTTGTGAATTATCGAAAAGACGGCTCTTTCTTTCATAATCAGCTAACGATTGACCCGACATATGTAGAAGAAGAAGATAAATACTACTTTATCGGTGTTCAAAAAGACGTAACAATAGAGATTACAGCCCAGGAACAGCTTCAGCAAGCTTTAGAAGAAGTGGAAAGACTATCCACTCCTATTGTGCCAATAGAAGAAGGAATCTCTGTTCTGCCATTAATCGGAACTTTAAATGAGCGGCGTATAGAAATGCTATTTAATAGCTTCACCTCGCGTAACACAAGCAGCAAAGATCGTTACTTAATCTTAGACGTCTCAGGGTTAGCTGGATTTAACGATTCATTCGGCCGTGATATTCTTAATATTTACAATTGGCTGAAGCTAATGGGAACTCAGCTCGTTTTAACAGGAATTTCTCCTAACATGGCCATACATATGAGCACTATAGAAGATGATATGTCCTTTATTTTAGTCTATCAAAGCATTAAAGATGCCTTACCGAAGCTAAAGCTATAAGCACAAGAAGTGGTTCTTTATGAAAAATAGGTAAAATGTATGAATAGGCTAGTTAAAAAATGTTTATTTTTTAATAAATTGGGTTTGAAATTATACAGTTAGGGAAAACAAGGCGTATAGGAAAATAAATGCGCTTCATAATGGATTTATTTATAAGCATCCTCACTCTAGATCAGGGGATGCTTTTATGCCTTTATTTATAAAATAATTAGACTATACATATGTAAGGAGAGTCTTCATGCATAGAAATCAGGACCTATATCATTTTTTAAAAGAACATTCTCTTCAATTAACTGAAGACTGGTACAATCAGCTCGACGATGAAAACGAGTTCTCCGTGTATTCGAGTAAAAATCCAGTAATTGTGAAAGAACTGAAGCAGCAAAATCAAGATTATTTCCAGCATTTATTTGACGTATTTATAAAAGATGAGGAATATTTTTTTTCCGATTTCCAGCAGTGGTCCGTCGAACTTGCGCGTGATCCAAAGCATTTAAGTACGCCTCTTCACTTTGTTATTCGAGAATACTTTAATTCACAAAAAATTGTCGTTAATTACTTAAAGAAGTTTGTCTCTTTGCATTCAGAAGAGGTAAGCGTGGATAAGATATTTATGTGGTATGACATTATTGTTAAAGCATTTGATCTATCTATTTATATCTTTATTCAAGAATATCATAAGAATACGCAAGAACAGTTGAACGCTCAGAAAGAGTTAATTAATGAATTAAGTTCTCCTGTGATCATGCTGCAAAACAAAGTTGCCCTTCTGCCTCTGGTAGGAGATATTGGAACGGTTAAAAGTCAGTTTATTTTAGAAAACACGCTTCAGCAATGCTCAGAAAAAGACGTTGAACATTTATGTATTGACCTGCTCGGTGTAGCTACGATTGACACGATGATGGCACAAGAGATTTTTAATTTGGTAAAAGCTCTTCGTTTAATCGGGGTGCAAACCATTTTATCTGGAATTCGACCGGAAATTTCTCAAACTGCAATTCGCTTAGGGCTTTCATTTGAACAGGTCAAGACTACTTCTTCTCTTGCACAGGCGCTTAATTCTATTAGTTAAACATATGGCTCTCTATTCCAACATAGAGAGCCATATCTATGGCGTTTCAAATTTTACTGGAGTATAGTAGACGCGCCCGATTAACTTTTCACCGTTGTTATCTTTCCAGTCCGCTACGAGTATATACCGATCACTGTTACTGTGAGAGGCAGAAGCTACTGTAATAGCAGATGTTTTTTCGATGTCTTTTTTTTCTACTGTGTTTTCATAAATAGACTGATTGCGAATTTGTTTGTAATAAAGCGCATTAGGTTCTTTACCATCTATTTCAATGGACACTTGACCATCTTGAGAGACGGGAATACTATCTTTCATAACAATTTGTCTAAAATTTTTTCGTTCGCCAAAATCAGCTTCACATTCGGTCCAGCAAAAAAATAAAGGCTTGATGATGGCTTCTTTGCCTTCGGCTATTATTTTTATAGCGGGTGGATAAGGATCTTCAAGCGTTTCAGCTGTAGGAACCTGACATGCGGTTAATGAAAATAAACTAAATAGGATAACCACCACTTTTTTCATACTATGTCCTCCCTTTTTTGTGAACGTGGTGCACGTAAGTGAGTGGGTGCATAGTATACTCTTTCGCCTGAAACCAAAAGATTCCTTTTATAATCAACAAAAAAACAGCTGCCTATTTGTTTAGACAGCTGTTTTTTTCTATTTACTTAGCATGCTTATTTCTTTTTTCATATCTTTTTCTACATATTCCATTAAATCAGATACGTAGGTTTGAAGCGGTTTTGTTGCGTCTTTGTGATCATTCATCGTTAATTCATAAATGCTATCGATATTATCAATCATCAGTTCCATATCATCGATGACGCCCGTATGCTTATACATCGTTTTCATCGTAGGATCAAGGGAAGCTAATTCATTATATTCATAGTTTATCGTATTTGAAATATCATCGAGTTCATTGATAAATTGCTTTTTGGTTTTTTTTTCGGCCATAAGCTGATTATACTCTTTAAAAGCAGTTTGAAGGTTTTTCTGAGAGGCAGTCAATACTTTCAGCTGTTCTCGTCCTAAATAATAATCATAAATACTAGTAACAGTAAAATATCCCCCAAATGTGAGCGCGATTCCGACAACTAAACCTATCCAAAACGTGCTCGTTTTAAAAAAATGTTTCATAATGACTCCTTTTATCTGTGTTCTATGTACGACACTAGCTCATGCTGCTGCTTTTTCCTAGGATACACCAAAAACGAAGTGGAAGCTACACTTTTTTAAAATTTTGTCGAATTTTGTCTCTTGTTTCACAAGCTGCAGCACATTATTTTCCATCTCTATTTCTCCATCTGTATACATCAAATTCGTTAACCGCTGTAAAACCAAGTTTTTCATAGGCTGGCTTTCCTGCACTTGTAGCATGCAAAATACACGTATCTGCCTGTTTTTTTGCTTCAGTAAGAACTTCCTTCAAATAGGCGGTAGCCAGGCCTTTTCTCCTCATATGTCTAGCTGTAGTGATACAGTACAAACCCGCTGTACCGTCATAAAAAAAGAGAGACCCAGCTACAGCTGGCCGGTTGTGGTAAAGACCCAAATATAAGTGATATTGATCAGTGTGCTGCATAAGCTCCCTAAACCTTTCAAGAAAGTCAGCTTGATATTCTTTTGGTTTTTGATAGCCGTCTATGTATACCGTTATCCATTCTTTCAATTCAGCTTCTGTGTGCACTCGCTTACATTGAAACCCTTCTACTCCTGTGTGTACGTATTCTTTTTCTTGAATGTGCTGAATCATTCCGATCCATTTTTCATAAGGAACAAATCCATTTTTATGAAGAACTGGCCTAAGGTTATCATATGAAGATGGACCAACAATCCATAGAGGTTCTTCCCCTTCCGAAGAGCACATCCCTAACGCAGTCTCAATATGACGGGTTCCTGCATATATGCCGCGATTATAAGGAGATGCAGAAATCCATTTCATTTCTGGTGTATCCACCTTCACAGATTTCTTCGTATGCTGAAAATACATCCAGTGCTGAATCAAGTGTTGTTCTACTATATCGCTTTGATTTTTTATTTTCACTTCATGTCTCCTTTCTCTTCTAAACTATGTTCCTTTTTCTATTATATACTAGTTAGTCTATTTTCTATGACTCTATCCCAGTTCTTAAGTCCTTTTCCAAGTTTTTTTTATTTTTTTTGTTATTCTATGAATAGTTTTCTTTTAAGTGGGGTACTAACCTATATAAGCAATACATCATTAAAAAGGAGGATGATATTTATGTCATTTTTATGGGCACTTATTGTAGGTGGTATTATTGGGTGGCTTGCCGGATTAATTACGGGAAGAGACGTTCCAGGAGGTATTATTGGTAACATTATTGCCGGTTTCATCGGTTCTTGGTTAGGTTCAGCTATCTTTGGAAGCTTCGGACCAGTTGTAGGTGGATTTGCTATTATTCCTGCTATTATCGGATCAATCATTTTAGTGTTAATCGTAAGTTTCATCATGAGAAAAATGCGTGGTAGTCATAAACATGCATAATGAATTATTATATTAGAAAAAGAACCTCTGTTGAAAAAGAGGTTCTTTTTTTATATGAAAAATTCTTAAAATTTACTATTTTTAATTTCATAATATTGAAAAATAAACCTATTAATGTTAATTTAACCATAATCACTATAAAAAAAGAGGAATCAACATGCTGCTTTCAACCCATCAAAAAGACAAATCTATGTACCAAATACTAATAGAAGAAATCGAACAGACACGAACGTTAATGATTCAAACGGCTGTCCGTGAAGGAATGACAAGTCCTAACACACTTCAAGTTAGTCAATCATTAGATGCTTTATTAAATAAACTTCAAATTTTCTTCTATCAATAGAAGCCCATGAGTATGTAACCATATCATGGGCTTTTGTTTTATATTAGTCCGCTTGATTAACATATTCCACTGCTTGGTGAAGGCTACTGAAAGTTGTAATATCAGCCAAATCTAACCCTAAGTTCACCATCGTCTGAGCAATTTCAGCACGGATACCGCTTAAAACTACTTGAATGCCTAATAATTTTAAAGCACCAATTACTTTAAAAATTTGGTCCGCTACCATCGTATCAATAATTGGAACGGCGTACAAATCAATAATCAACCAATTTAGCTTATAGTCACTGCCGTGCTGTAGCGCATTTTCCATTAAAATTTGAGCACGATTTGTATCTAAATCCCCAACAAGAGGAATCACGCCAATTTCTTTCGTAATGCGTACTACAGGAATTGATAGTTCATCAATTGCATAGCGCGCGGATTGGATTTTGTTTGCAAAGTCGGTCATATACGATTTACTAACCCAGTGCACGGCCTTATCCACTACTACGTTGAAACGAGAAATAACTTGATAGAAGGCATCAAACGTAAACGTTTCAGCTTTTGCTTCTTCTTTAATAATTTCTCCGATAATATTTCGGTAATAGCTAATTTCTTCTAATGCTACATCTAACGGAAGCTGAAGGGTAACGAGTAAATTCGCTACTTCTCTTCCCCATTCCTCAAGCACTTCAAAGTTTTTTGTATCATTTGTTGATACAGAATCAGCGTATATTTTAATTAAATGAACGCGCCACGGTTCTAACTGTTGTTGAATATCTTTGTCTTCATCTTGTTTTTGTTTTGAGAACTCTTCTTTTTTTTCTAGAATTAAATTCGTAATGTGTTTAAGCTTTTTATCTAATAATAATGACTCCATATTGTTCTCCCGTTAAGAATTTGTTTACTTAAAATGATATCACATATACCGTTGAAAAAAGTAAAACTAAAGGAAAAAGCTTTTAAAAATGAACCGGATGTCCCCTTTTGCGAACAGAATGAGCTAAATTGAGTCTAAAACGTACATAAGCTGAACTTCTTTCCTTTATTTTATCGTTACTTTCACAGTGAATTCTCATACATAACTCTTCAATTTAATGTTGGGCTATCTTAGCATATATGATAAATAGATGAAAAAATGTAAAAGGGTTTGCAGCAAGCATGTCGCATGACAAAATGTGTTTTAGGAAAGACTGAAAAGGAATTCCCTATAAAAAGGAGGTTAGGTATATGTCATTTATTTGGACGCTTATTGTTGGAGGACTTATCGGCTGGCTTGCCGGTGTGTTAACAGGACGAAATGTTCCAGGTGGAATTATCGGAAACATCATCGCTGGGTTCATTGGAGCATGGTTAGGCTCTCTAATTTTTGGAGATTTCGGTCCAGAGATCGGCGGATTCGCAATTGTTCCTGCAATTATTGGTGCTGTTATTTTAGTTTTAATTGTGAGTTTTGTTTTACGCAAAATGCGCGGAAATAATAATCATCGACACGCCTAAATAAAAAAGAGAAATCAGCGTCTTGATTTCTCTTTTTCCCTTACTTCTTATAGCAAAATGTTTTAATAATAGACCTACCTGTAAGTGTAATTCTTTATGGCTACATTTAATAATTGCTGCTTGTCACCTCTGACACTTAATATTTCTACACCCTCATATCAAGCGCGTTAGTAATGAGTAGCTCTGTCCCTTCGAGATCTTCAAGCATATCGGTGAAGACAGCTTCAATATGAACGGGTGCAGTTTTAGCTTTCATTAGACATTGTTTTATAGCTGCTTTCTATTTCGGCTCTACTAATTCAATAAATGATCTTGCTTGTTTGCCCTTTAACTGTGCGTAGTGTGTATCTGTAGCTAATTCAACGGTTTCGTTGTCTAAGTTGACCCACATCCGATAAGATTGTACCTTTATATCCTTTTTGGTTTCTACCGGTTCAAAGTGAAGAATGTAGTTAGGTTTTCGAATCATTTCAGCTTTTTCTTCTCTCCAGGATACATCTTTTAACCACTGCTGCACTTTCTGCACTTGATTTTGGTCTTTCATTTTAACCGCATGGCCATATTGATTATCGGCTATGTATTTTTCGATTACGAGCTTTTGTTCAACAGTACCGCTTGAAGCACTGCTTTGCTGACATCCTGTTATCACCCAACAAATAGCAATGAGAACTACTAATCCAGACCATACTTTTTTCATTTACATCTACCTTTCTTTTTGTAATTGAAATGAGATGTTCTTGCTGAATGATGCTACCAGCTGCTCGTTTTTAAATCTCTTTTTGCATTCTCTTTTCTTCCTATAAATCCCTGCTTCATTTGCTCAAAAAAACTGAATCCCCGAAAGGATCCAGTTTTTCGTTACGATTCGACATCTTCTATGACATGAACAGCGCGAATAGCGGCGTTTACTTTTGTATGTTGAACGTATTCTTTTGCTTCGTGTATCGTCATTGCTTCTACTTCTTGGTAATAAATCACGTTTCCCCATTCATATTCTACTGAATAACGATTTGACTTTTCCACATGGTATCCTCCTTATTGATGAACTAAAATTTGATCAATCAAGCCATATTCTTTTGCTTCATCCGCTGTAAAGAATGTATCTCGATCAGTGTCTTTATTAATCGTTGACAGCGATTGTCCTGTTCGTTCAGACAGAAGTTCATTTAGGTGGTCTTTTAAGCGCAAAATACGCTTCGCTCGAATTTCAATTTCAGCTGCTTGTCCTTTTGCTCCTCCTAGCGGCTGGTGAATCATCACTTCGCTGTTAGGAAGAGCAAAACGTTTCCCTTTTTGACCGCCCGCTAGTAAAACTGAACCCATAGATGCTGCTAGCCCTATACACAATGTACTTACATCTGCACGTATAAGCTGCATCGTATCAAAAATAGCCATGCCCGCTGTAATGGACCCTCCCGGTGAATTAATATAAATGCTAATATCTTTTTCTGGGTTTTCTGCATCTAAAAATAAAAGCTGAGCGATAATGCTAGTAGCCACCTCATCCGTAACTTCACCTGTGAGCATAATCACTCGGTCGAGCAACAGCCTTGAATAAATGTCATAGGCACGCTCTCCTTTACTTGTTTGTTCTACTACATAGGGAGTTAAGTTCATGTGACCGCCTCTTTCCACTGAATTAATACGAGCAAATTTTTTCACTTTTGCACTGACTTCTTGATTTAAAAATGAATCCCCTATCAAATCTTCATCGGTAAATTTAATCATTAGAGAATGTCTTTCTTGCTGTATATGCAAGTGTTCATCGCGGTAAGTCACCGCAACTGCAATCTCTGCCTGTGGATATAAAACGGTCTCTTCCGTGTAGAGCTCTATTAATAAAGGTTCATCGTCAATATGTTTTACTTCGATTTGTCCTTGTGGGTTTTCACAGTACCCATTTAAGTTTCTTGTTTTGAACAAACCTTCGGGCAGCTGAATATCAATCGTGATGTTTTTAACTTTTATTTGCGATTGTTCAAATGTAATACATAGGTGGTTCATTCCTTCTTCTTTTTCCATTACTGATTTTGCTATGGCTAATTTAATCATGCGATGAATGATCCTTTAAAATCTGAGTAACAGACTCAATTACTTTTTGCCGTACGTCTGCTGATAAATTCCGATTCATAGCGACAAACACATCTTCATTGACTTGATGCATTTCTTGATTTTGAATTTGTTTGCTTTGGTAAAGAGGGAGCTGCGCACCTATACTTTTCACTTCTTCCACACTCATTGAACGCAGCGTTTCTTGAATGGAAGCTAGTGACTCCCCTGCTTTTGATAATGTTAAAGCGGCTCGAAAGTAATGAACATGCTGATCTGTATAGACGCGCTTATTTCCCACTAGCTCCAGCGGAGGAACAATTTCTATTTGCGTGTAATACCGCACCGTACGCAGGTTCAAGTCCGCACCTTCATTGTTTAATAATTCCGTAATTTGCTTGCCTGTATATGTTTTCAAACAATCCCCCCTTTTCAGTTACAGTTAACTGTTACACTGTCATTATACTGTAAAGATATTTATTTTACAATTAAAACCATGGTAAATTTTAGATAAAGAAGCGAAGCCTATAAATAAAAAGAACGAACCAAAGAGCCCAGGTCATATACCCGGGCTCTCTTTACTAAGCGAAAAAACAACTGTGTATATTTCAATCTATTCCTCCTGACACTTCTCGTGCTACACTTTAGTTATCTTAAAAAAGGAGAGAACATATGATGGGGAATCCAAGTATAGATTGCTTAGGGTGTCGATTAGCAAATAACCAAGAAAAATCGCATATGATATTTGAAGATTCGTTTGTGACATGCCTGCTAGACCACAAGCCGTTTAAAGAAGGACACCTCTTAATTCTTCCTAAAGCACATGTAGTGGAAATCGACGAATTTGATACTGAACACATACTAGCCGTGATGAATGCAGCGAAGCTAATGACAAAAGCAGTTAAGACGCTTTTTATTCCAGACGGAGTTACTCTCTCTCAAAACGGGGGTATGTTTAACGAGTTAACTCATTTTCACATGCACATCGTTCCGAGATATAAAGAGGAGTGTTTCGGAGATTTTTATACGCAAATTCCCGAATATGCTGAAAATGATGACGTCTTGGCTGCAACAGCTCAGAAAATGCGCCGCGTCATTCAGCAAATGTCTTTATAAAAAAAAAACGGCCTCCTTATGGAAGCCGTTCTCTTTATTGACGATCAAATAATGAACTTCCTGCAATACCAGGGTTCGTCATTTCAAATGGATTTAAAATGAGATCTAATTCCTCTTCTGTTAACACATCGTATTGAAGGCAAAGCTCACGAATTGGTTTTCCTGTTAAAATCGCTTCACGCGCAATACGCGATACGACTTCATAGCCTAAGTGAGGGTTAACAGCTGTAATAATCCCTACGCTTTTTTCTACATATTCTTTCATCCGCGTTTCGTTTGCTTCAATTCCTACTAGACAGTGATCTGTAAAGCTTCTGAAACCGTTGTTCATGATGCTGATTGATTGAAGCAAGTTAAATACAAGCACAGGTTCCATAACGTTAAGCTCCATCTGACCTGCTTCTGAAGCAAGAGAGATCGTTTGGTCATTTCCCATTACTTGAAACGCAATTTGATTGATTAATTCAGCCATAACCGGGTTTACTTTTCCTGGCATGATTGAAGAACCAGGCTGACGAGCAGGAAGGCTGATTTCTCCTAGACCTGCACGAGGACCTGATGCCATTAAACGCAGGTCATTGGCAACTTTAGACATATTCGTCATACAGATTTTAAGCGCCGCAGATACTTCTGTATAAGCATCTGTATTTTGAGTAGCGTCCACTAAATGCTCTGCATGCACAAGCGGCAGACCGCTGATATCAGCTAAGTGTTTGACTACATTTTCAATATAGCGAGGATCTGCATTTAAACCTGTTCCAACAGCTGTCGCCCCCATATTTACTTCATGCAAGTGGTCACGCGTCGCGCTAATACGCTTAATGTCGCGCGCTAACACGCGGCTGTATGCTTCAAACTCTTGACCAAGACGAACGGGTACAGCATCTTGAAGATGCGTACGGCCCATTTTAATCACATGATCAAATTCTTGCGCTTTTCGTTTAAATACATCATGCATATCATTCATTGTAACAAGAAGTTTATTTAATAAGTTCAGCGTTGAAATATGGATAGCCGTTGGAAATACATCATTTGTTGACTGAGACATATTCACATGGCTGTTAGGACTTAATTTACCGTATTCGCCTTTATTGTCTCCCATAATTTCAAGGGCACGGTTTGCAATCACTTCATTAGCATTCATATTCATTGACGTTCCTGCTCCGCCTTGAATAGGATCCACAATAAAGTATTCATGCCACTGACCTGCTAAGATTTCATCAGCTGCTTGCACAATCGCATTTCCAATACCTTCATACAAGCGCTTTGTGTCCATATTTGCAAGCGCTGCCGCTTTTTTTACGATAGCAAGCGCTTTAATCATTTCTTCATGTACTTTATAACCCGTAATCGGGAAATTTTCTACGGCACGTGCGGTTTGTACACCGTAGTATACGTCTGCTGGAATTTGTTTTTCTCCTAGAAAATCAGCTTCTGTACGATATCCTGCTGTTTCTTGTTTCATAGCTGTACCTGCTTTCTTTTTTAATTAATATCTTCTGCAATCGACGTTTCCATCATCTTTTTCACTTGGTGAGGGTCTTTGGTTTGTCCGAGCACCCACATTAATTTAGGAACAATGGCTTCTGTGTTCATGTTTTTTGAGCGAACGACGCTGTCATGATTAATCATTCGGCCTACTTCATAAATGCCCATGTCTTCTCCTTCTTCAAGGCACTGAGTAGTAATGACAACGGATACACCGTGATTTGTCAATTCAATAAGCTTGGCTAAAATATTGCGAACTTGAAATGGAATTCCTCCACTTCCATAGCTTTCAACAACAACGCCTTGATATACATCTTTTAATCCATCGAAAAATTCAGGCTTAATGCCGGGAAACAGTTTGACAACTGCCACATCCGTACAAAGAGATGTATTAACCGTCAACTCTTCTTTACTAGAGCTAACCGATTTTGTATATTCCACCGTATTATCATGGATAGACGCCACGTATGGATAGTTAATGCTTTCAAATGCATCATAACTTTTTGTACGAAGCTTAATTGCTCTTGTGCCTTGAATCACACGACCGTCAAAGATTACATAGACTCCGCCTGTTTCCTCACATGCAAAGCGAATCGCATCTGCAATATTGCGCTTCGCGTCCGTTTTACTAAATGAAATAGGAATTTGAGATCCTGTAATCGCAATTGGTTTTTTAGAATGCTGAAGCATGTAAGAAAGAGCTGCCGATGTGTAGGCCATTGTATCTGTTCCATGGGTAATAACAAAACCATCGTATTCATTATAATGCTCTTCAATCGCTTTTGCCATCTCTATCCAACATTCAGGCTGCATATTTGTACTATCAAGATTCATAAGAGATTTGCTGTCAATTTGACAATGTTCATTTAAATCAGGTATGTAGCTTAGTAATTGATCTGGCTCCATTCCAGGAACAAGTCCATTTTCACCTTCAAGTGAAGCGACCGTTCCGCCAGTTGATAACAATAATAGTTTTTTCAAAACCGACATCCCCTTTGCTTAATTTCTGTAAAAAAACCTGACAATCTATCAAATAAATTATATTCATTTCGCGTACTTCACCTGTAATTATAGTAACCCAAATTCAATAAATCAAGAGAAAAATTATTCGTTTCGCGTACACTTTTCTCTACGGCAATGATATAATGAATAAAAATGTAAATTGGCTCACGGTTTGATTCCAAAGATCTGCGCGCGAGCTGAATGCCTCGGTTTTTTACATACTACACCTACAAAGGAGCGTCATGAATGTTAAGCAGATTAGCTCAACTCAGGAAAGAAAAAAAATGGTCTCTTCAATATACAGCTGACCAGCTTGAAATTGCTAAAAGCACCTACGCAGGATACGAATCTGGCTATCGTCGTCCTTCTCTTGAAGCACTCGTTACAATCGCAGAACTATTTGATACATCAACAGACTATTTGCTAGGTAAGGAAAAGGAACCTCATTCTCCTTCAGATGCACCCATCGAATTAACATCGCCTCAGACTCATAGAATTACGGTCGACGGTGCGGAACTATCTCAAGAAGAAATTCAGCAGCTGACGGCCTTTATTCGTGCTAAAAGACAAATTGAAAAAGAAACTGCACCTTCTTCAATTTAAAGAAGATTAGAAGCAGGTTGCTTCTAATCTTCTAGCTGCATATCTAAATAGGCTACTACTTCTTTTGTTATTTCCTCTTCTGTTTCTTCCATCAGCTCTCCGGTTATCTTGCTGCCTGGGAGCTTCTTCGAAGAACGAATGCCCAAAAATGTGCGTACACAGTGCCAGATAGGAATAAAAAGACCATCTAAAAACTCATCTTTTTCTAAAATACCCACTTGAATAGTGGCGTGATAACCAGGGTGAAAAGGATTTTCCCCTTCACGGATCACATCTACAGAGATCTCCATCCCCTTTTTTTCAAAAGCTTCTTTATATTGTTCATATATGGATTTGAGAAGTTCTTGCATAGACCTTTCAACCTTATGTATATGCTTTTCTAACTGCGGCGTAAATTGTTTTGCGGTGTATTCCATCTATTTCCCTCTTCTTTCGGTTCCCTATCTATTATTTTAGCGACTTTTATTTTATTGTATCATAAGAAAAGCGTTCGTCTGTCTAGCAGAAAACCCCGCTTTTTTGTAGAAAAGCGGGGTTCATACATACCTTTATTAGCAATAGCCTACATTGCTTTATCTTGTTTAGAAGATGATTTTAATTTTTTATTTTTAGTTGGATCTGGCTCATTAGAAGACATGATGATGTTTCCTTCGCCGTTGCACACTTTGCACTTTATCAATCCAAATTTCTTACCGGCTCCTTGGCATTGTGGACAAACATATCGAATTGGCATAAACTGTACCTTCCTTTTTTCTAATTTATACCTGCGCCTTGAAAGCGCCTGTGGTTAGTTTATAGTTTCATTATAAATTGTACAATCCACCCTATCAAGACGTGCCAAATTGCACATCTTTAATGGCAAGAAATTCTTCCTTTCTAAAATTCACCTAAAAAATGAGTCGATAGGCAGGAGAATTTCTATTGTTGTTAAAAGGCAATACGTCAGAGGAAGTTTCTTATTGGATATAATTAGCGAATCCCCGCGCTAAAAATTTTACTTTTTTTCGTGAATCTAAAGGCTAAACAACCGTTTTATCTCGAATTTCTTTTGAAATGGTTACGTCTTTCCAAAGCTGTTCGTATTTATAGCCCGTTAAACTTTCACAAACCGCTTTCGCTTCAGGAGTAACGGCGGTCGCCGGGCCCCCCTTTTTTCTTCTTTCAATTTCAGCTAATAAAATTTTGTGATTTTTCGGACTTATTTTAAACCATATGGTTGCTATAATTCCCATGAGAATTAAAATAGCAGGTACAATCATGAACAGCTTTTGTAAGCCGGCTAGTGTAGACGCTGACTGCTCGGCATTTGGTACATAGCCAATATTCTTTAAGGCAATACCAACAAGAAAAATCGCAAGCGCCTGAGACGATTTTCGAATAAACGACATCAGCCCTGCATACACGCCTTCTCGTCTTTTTGTCGTAATCATCTCATCTACATCTGATACAAACGGCAGTACATTCCATGGAATCATGATCGCTCCCGAATGACCGCTTCCTAAAAAAAATGCCGCTAAGTAAATAAGAACTAACGAGCTATCTGTTGTTAGGAAACTGAATAAAATAATGCCCGTTCCCCAAATGACCATGCTGAAGTTATAGGTTAATTTATTTCCTAACTTAATGGCTATGTACGTAACAAGAGGAATAAATATCACTTGTGTAATTTGCACAAAGCTCAGGGTATCTGCATAAATCGCTTCGCGCAGCATGTAATAGGCAATAAAATAAAAGAAAAGAGCATTAAATACATCCATTGCAATGTAAGATGCTAAATACATGGCAAGGTACACGTTAAACGACTTATTTTTAAATGTACTTCCAAAACTGATAAACAGCTGCTTAAATTCTAACCAAAATCCGTTTTTCTTTTTTCGTTCCACTACTTCTCCGCTATCCCATGTTCCCTTGTAAACAAAAACCCATGGAAGAGCAAAAAGAAGTCCAAAGATAATGCCCATGATTAAATATCCTTGTCCGCCTGGAAATGCATCAATGATTCGTTTCGGGAAAAAAGCACCTAAAAATGAAGCGCCTTGTGAAAAGACCATGCGTATTCCCGTCATTTTCGAACGAATACTATAATCTGTCGTCATTTCTGCTGCTAGCGTATTGTAAGGAACCATGACCATACCAAACGCGGTATTAAATAAAAGATAAGCTAAAATAAAATAGGTGTATTTAAACATATGTGAGCCTTCAATAGGAATCCACAGCATACTGAACGTGATGGCAACTGGAATGATTCCAAAAAGAAAAAAGACTCTTCTTCGTCCTTTTTTTGTCTGAAGATGATCAGATATGTACCCAATGGTTGGATCTAACAAAGCATCCCACACTTTTCCAAGAGCTACAATCGTTCCTGCTTCTACAGGAGAAAGCCCGACTACATCCGTTAAAAACACCATAAACAATGTGCCGATAATAAAAAAGGATCCTCCGCCAAACAAATCCCCAAATCCATACGCTACCATATTACGAAAGCGCACTTGTTTTGTTTTCCCTTGCATATGCAGCCCTCCCCCTGAGTAAATAGACTAGCTTCTTTTGTTATTCACTTTTTTCTATTTTACTAAACTACTCCTTGAAAAATAAGGAATATGTCATCTGTTCTGCTCAAAAAAATAAGATGCTTTCTACTTATATAAGTAGAAAAATAGCTGGGTAAAACGTTCTTCTTTATACCCTATTATAAGTTGACTTTTTGTTCACAGCTGTTATAATTCAACCCATTGCTAGTTATTTAACTATAAAATGCAAACTTGAACATTTGACATCTGAGCTGTGACGAATAAAATAATAAGTATGAAACCTATTGATATCTTTAAAGCATTATCTAATGAAACTCGATTAAATATATTAGAGTGGTTAAAAGAACCTGAAAAGCATTTTAAAGACAAACAAGCACATTTGCCTAAGGAGGTCAGCAGCAGAGGCGGTGTTTGCGTGGGAGATATTCAGGAAAAAGCTCAGCTGTCTCAGTCAACAGTATCCAGCTATCTTTCCATGATGCAAAAAGCAGGTTTGTTAGAGTCAATTCGGCACGGTCAATGGACATACTATCGCCGAAATGAAGAAACGCTTCAAGAGCTTTCTTCATTCTTACGAAAAAAACTTTAACGAGTTTTTTTCACTCATTATATCTATTTTTCTAGATATACAAATATAAAGAAATATTGGAGTGATAAACGTGAAGTTGTTGGTTTATTTAGTTGCGGTTTTAGGCGGCGCTGCTTTAAGTATGGAAGGCGCCATTGCCGGAGAACTCGGAAAAACAGTTGGAAAACTTGAAAGCAGTTATTATATTTTTATCATGGGAACGCTCATTTTAGGTCTGACCACTTTATTTGCTGGAAAGGGAGATCTACCTTACGTCTTAAAAGCGCCTAAGTGGAATTTAACCGGTGGATTATTAGGTACGGTTTATTTAACGATTCTAGTGATTAGTATCCCCTTTATCGGAATTGGTGTTTCAATGGTTGCGGTTATTGTGGGCCAAATGATTACAAGCATGATCATTGAGCATTTTGGTTGGCTTGGCAGCAGCAAAATTAAAATTAACAAAGAACGCGTAATGGCTATTGTATGTATGGGAATTGCGCTTGTACTTATTTTCTAGGAGGGTTTTAAGATGAGTTTATTAATGGTAATACTTACCTTAATAGGAGGATTAACGCTAAGCGCTCAATCTTCTATTAACGGTACTTTAAGTAAAAAAACAGGTACGTTTGAAACAGCTTTTTTAACCTTTGCAACAGGTGCCATGATTTTAACGATTGTCGTGGTCTTCTTTGGACAAGGAAACATTCTCTCTGTTTTTGATGTCCCTAAATGGCAGCTTACTTGCGCTTTATTCGGAGCATCTTATTTGTTTCTAACCGTTTTAGCCGTTCCTAAAATTGGCGTAACAGCAGCTAATATTTCAACTGTTATCGGTCAGTTATTTGCAAGTATGATTATCGACCATTTTGGCTGGTTTGGAAGCAAAGAAGTACCCTTTGATCTATCCCGCTGGATTGGTGTAGCATTTATGTTATTAGCTCTTTATTTTATTTTCAAGGGCAATAAGAAAACAGCAGCATAAAATATTCAGGAAAATAGCCAAGTGTCCCTATGTAAAGGCGCACTTGGCTATTTTTGTACGTAAACCGCGTTTGAATTTTCAATCAATTATTTAGAACATATTTTATTTAAACGAAATTGGTTTTTAATCAGGTGAATTTCACAAAAAACTGTGCATACCTTCATGCCTTTGTTCAAAAGATAAAGATGCAGATCTAGAAAATCAGCTACATAAACGAACAGGTAAGGTGGGTTTTTTCGTGGGAAAATTTTTGTTTTTAGCAGCCTTTGTCTTTTTTTGTTTTACGCTTTCCATTTCCGCAGAAGAAAATATACCAGAAGAAAATATAGAATCACACGTAAGTCAGCCTGTTGTAAAAGATTTTATTTATCAATCTCTTGAACCTTGGGTACATCAAGATATTACTTCTCATTATGAGAAGGTGTACGGTAAACAGCATAAAAAAGTAAAAGTTCGCCCGATTAAAAAAGATGATATCGGAATACAAATGGGTGAAATACAGCCAGGTAAAGGCGGTAAGTTCACTCATATTGTGCGGGTAAAAATCTTAAACTTGAAAGTAAAACCTGAGGGAGAAGATGAATTCTTTGCAACGGATACGCTTATTTACAAAGTGAATATCAACGACCTTTCTGCTGAAAATGATGTAGAAAACGTCGTAAAATTACTCGAGTATAAACATCAAGAAAGATAAAGGCTCAAAAAGCCAATTCTTACCCCTTTTGAAGGTATTTATTCCGCTATTCAAAAGGGGCTTTATTATGAAGTGTGTTTTCTCTTCACAATTTTAGGGAATATAACTACCACTTATCCCCTAATTTTTTCATATTGCTAGTGCATAAGATACGAACTTGATAACTTTTTGTCGGTTTTTATCTATTTCTGTAGGGTTTCCTGTAGGATGAAAAAGAAAGTAAAGCGCTTTAATTGCTATGACAGAAAGGTTGAGGATAGCTGTCCTGCATAACTGAAAATTAATAGGTAGTAAGAACTGCATGTAACGACAAAAGTTGACAGCGAAAGATTTCAGAATAATAATAATAAAGCAACAACGTTTAAACGAAAGACTTATTTTACATGAAAGGTGTTAGTCAGATGAACAATTTACATCGAAGAATGGGAACATTCGCGTTAACCATGACGGGACTTGGATCAATTATTGGTTCCGGCTGGTTATTTGGAGCGTGGCGAGCAGCTCAAATTGCAGGGCCGGCAGCTATTTTATCATGGGTCATTGGAATGGTCGTTATTTTATTTATTGCACTTTCTTACAGTGAATTAGGATCCATGTTTCCCGAAGCCGGCGGGATGGTCAAGTATACGCAGTACTCACACGGTTCGTTTATTGGTTTTATTGCTGCTTGGGCAAACTGGATTGCGATTGTATCCGTTATTCCAGTCGAAGCAGTAGCTTCTGTACAGTATATGAGTTCGTGGCCTTGGAAGTGGGCACAGTGGACAAGCCACCTCGTAGAAAAAGGAACGTTAACTGGCGAAGGATTAGCTATCGCTACTGTGCTATTGATTATTTACTTTTTACTGAATTATTGGACAGTTGGACTATTTTCCAAAGCCAACTCGTTAATTACTATTTTTAAAATTGTTATACCAGGACTTACAATCGGAGCACTTTTATTTGTAGGCTTTCACGGCGAGAACTTCACTTCTGGAAGCAGCATCGCACCAAACGGCTGGGCTAGCGTGCTTACAGCAGTTGCTACGTCTGGGATTGTGTTTGCTTTTAACGGTTTTCAAAGCCCTATTAATATGGCGGGAGAAGCGAAAAATCCGGGCCGCTCTATTCCGATTGCGGTAGTAGGCTCAATTTTAGTTGCTACAGTCATTTATTTGCTTCTACAAATTGCATTTATCGGGGCAGTAAATCCTTCTGATATTGCGAAGGGATGGAGTCATTTAAACTTTAACTCTCCGTTTGCAGATTTAGCCATTGCCCTTAACATTAACTGGCTTGTCATTGTCCTGTATGCAGATGCGTTTGTTTCACCATCTGGAACAGGTATTACGTATACAGCTACTACTGCTCGAATGATTTATGGTATGGAACAAAATAAATATTTGCCAAGTGTCCTAGGACGCCTTCATCCGATTTATGGTGTTCCGCGTCAAGCCATGTTTTTTAACTTAGCTGTTGCTCTTGTCTTTTTGTTTTTATTTCGGGGCTGGGGCGTGCTTGCTGAAATTATTTCAGTCGCTACGCTTATCTCTTACATTACAGGTCCTGTTACGGTTATGACACTAAGACGAACTGGCAGCGATTTATATCGTCCCCTTCGTTTAAAGGGATTAAGCATCATTGCGCCGCTTGGTTTTATTTTTGCCTCTTTAACCTTATATTGGGCGCGCTGGCCGCTAACTGGACAAGTTTTGTTTATTATTTTAATCGGCCTTCCTATTTATTTTTATTATCAAGCAAAGGCTAAATGGAAAGGTTTTCGACAGAACTTCAAAGGCGGCGTATGGATGGTTGTATACTTACTTTGTATGATGACTATTTCCTGGCTTGGAAGCGAAAAGTTTGGCGGCCTTAATGTTATTAAATACGGATGGGATATGGGAATTATTGTTGTTGTTTCTCTTCTCTTCTACACATGGGCTTTAAAAAGCGGCTTCAAAACTGAGTATTTAGAGAATGGAAGAAAAGTAAATGACGACTTAAAAGCAGCAGTGAATGAAACAGCCGCTTCTAAAGAGTCATAACAAAAGCACCTTGCTTATGCAAGGTGCTTCTTAGTGAGCAGTTCTAACTTTTTTCAGCACGTCTTCGATCGTAATTTGATCTAGATGCCTGATTACGCTTTGCTCACTCTCTGTAAAAATGTCGTCCATCACTGTTTGAATGTTTGATTTCACAATACAGTCAGCGTCAGGGTCGCCGCTGCACCAGTGAGGCTTCAACGTTCCTGTCGATATAACTCGGTAAATCAGCCCAAGACTTATTTCAGCAGGGCTGCAGCCTAAAGTATAACCGCCACCTAGCCCTTCTTTTGTCCGAACCAAGTTGTTTTTTCTGAGTGTACTCATTGTTTTGCGAACCCGTGCAGGATTGGTACAGATATTATAAGCAATCGATTCACTGCTTGCTCGGTGATCTGGTAAATTTGCTAGGAACACTAAGCTGTGCACGGCAATGGTAAATTCACTGTTCATCTTCCATAAACCACCTTTTTTCTTTCTCTACTGTAACGTTAAGTGAGACAGTTCGAAAAGTCAAGAGAGCAAGGAGGGAAAGAAGAACTGTAGCTTTATTTATTCACGGTCTTCTTTTTCTATACTTTCTACTTCGTTAGCTGAGTTGATTTCAAGGTATACCGTCTTTTCTTTTAAACTGCCTTTTTCTTCTTTTTCAAAATCTGTGCTTTTTTGATACGTTTTTTTGCCGTTTGGAACTTTTACCGTTATATGTTTGTTACTTTCTTCTATAAAAATACCCACAACTTTACGTTCGTTTCCATCTTGTTCGTACACGCCATCTTTATCTGCTTTTGCTTTTGGAGTTAATTCAATACTAATTGCTTCTTGTGTAGCTGCGTCAATCTCAGCTTCTACTTCTTTATTAAGCATATCTTTTAGCTGTGAGCCTTCCACTTCCATCCCAGAGCTCTTTGGTACTTTAACAAGTTGATCATCAATATTCAGCGTCATTTCTTTTTCAGCGTCTTTTTTTAACGTACCGATCAAGTCAAAATCTTCTTCTTTCCCCTTTTTAATGTCTGGGTCATTGGAATACTGCTGTAGCTTTGTCAATTCTTGACGGTCTTCAATTGGTTTTTCCTCTGCTTTATGATTGTCGGATTTTGTCTTGTTAGCTGGTTCACCTGAACAAGCTGCCGCACTTCCAATCATACATAGAGTGACTAAGGACAGGATTCCTTTTGTTAGCTGTTTTTGCATATGTATTCTCCTTTTTCTTTTTTATTTCCACCTTTATACATATGTAAAACAAAAAAGTGAAATATAACTGCATCACGCCAATCAACAGCTAGAAGCATCTACACACAGGAAACCTACGCTCACCCTACCAATGAAAAAATCCGAACGGATTGAATTCTCTATCAAGAATCAAACCCGTTCGGATTTTCTTTCAACTAAAACACTTTTGTCCTATCTTCTTTTTAAAGCTGCTGTTGCTTCAATATATGATTCGCTTCTTCTAAGTAACTCACATACGCCTGTACTTGTTTATCACCGTAATTATCTAATTCAAACAGCGCTTCTTGTATAAAATTAAAATTATCAATAATATGCTGTGTTTTCATGCCTCGGCTTGTGAGTAAATTGTTTAACCATAAGGCATAGTCCGTAAAAATTTGCAGATTGTCTAACTTATATGTTGTCTCTAAATACTTCATATGATAATGATTATCTTCATGGCATCTTTCTTTGCCGCGCTCTCCGAATTTTTCGAGCAAAGAAGGTTCTAACTCGTAGATTTTCTCCGTTACTCTTTCGACGATCTTATTAACGGGAAGTGAACTCATCGTGCCACCACTTTGTACTGAGAAACTTTTGGGATGACGGCTGCCAGTTCTTGATCAGGGTACTTTTTCTCTAAATCATGAATACGCTTGAAATCTTCGCTTCGTACCCAGCTTAAATAATTCTCTTTCGTATCAAATGTAAGCTGAACGGTGAGCTCCCCTGCTCGCTTATCGTTTTGAAGAAGTAGAAAGTCTACAAATCCTGGAGCCTCGTCGACTGATTTTGAACGATTTTTATAAATTCCAATCACTTCTTCAGCTTTTTCATCCGGTACATTAAATGTTGAAAATACGGTGTACATCTTTGTTCCTCCCTTTATGATACAAAACCTGGGTTCTTTTCTCTTTATTGTACATCATATAGGAGATGAAATGGTGTTACGTTTAGATTTCACTGGGGTTACAGCAGGTCTTTAACTTAAAAGCCCTTTGAAACAGCGTTTCAAAGGGCTTTTTTATCCGTTATTAGTTTTCGATTTTTGTTAATTGTTCTGTATGTGTTTTTACACGTGCTGGATCAATTGTAATACGGGCAACGCCTGAATCCATTGCTGCTTTTGCTACAGACTCTGCTACAGCTGGCGCTACGCGAGGATCAAATGGTCCAGGGATCACGTAATCTGCGTTTAGCTCTTCTTCCGTAATAAGGGCTGCAATTGCTTCAACAGCAGCTTTTTTCATTTCTTCGTTAATATGAGTAGCGCGAACGTCTAACGCACCGCGGAAAATTCCAGGGAATGCAAGAACGTTATTTACTTGGTTAGGGAAGTCTGAACGACCTGTTCCAATAACAGCCGCTCCTGCTTCTTTTGCAGCGTCTGGCTTGATTTCGGGATTAGGATTTGCCATCGCAAAGATAATTGCATCTTCATTCATTAATTTAACCATCTCTTGAGATAATGCATCTGCTGCAGATACGCCGATAAATACATCCGCTCCTTTAATTACATCGCTTAGCGTACCGCTTTCTTTGTTTACGTTTGTATAAGAAGCCACTTCCGCTTTTACTTTGTTCATACCTTGAGGGCGTCCTTCATAAATAGCACCTCTTGTATCACACATAATCATGTCACGTACGCCGTAAGAATAAAGAAGTTTTGTAATAGCAATGCCGGCAGCTCCTGCTCCGTTTAAGACAATTTTTAAGTCTTCCATTGATTTGTTTACAATTTTTAATGCATTTACAAGTCCTGCTACTGTTACGATCGCTGTACCGTGCTGATCATCATGGAACACAGGAATATCTACTTCTTTTTTCAGGCGCTCTTCAATTTCAAAGCACTGTGGAGCTGCGATATCTTCTAAGTTAATGCCTCCGAATGTATGAGCCATTAATTTCACAGTTTCAACAATTTTATCTGTATCTGTTGTATCAAGTGTAATTGGGAATGCATCTACGCCTGCAAAGCTTTTAAATAAAATTGCTTTTCCTTCCATAACGGGAAGTGAAGCCGCAGGTCCGATGTTTCCAAGACCAAGAACAGCAGTACCATTTGTCACAACGCCGACCATGTTTCCTTTCATTGTGTAATCATACACCGTTTCTGGATGTTCATGAATTTCTTTACAAGGTTCTGCTACTCCCGGAGAGTAAGCTAAGCTTAAATCTTGAGCGTTTTGAACTTCAACTTTTGATTTAACTTCTAACTTACCTTGTTTTTCTTGATGCATATGTAGTGCTTGATCACGTAGTGACATAATTGTATTCTCTCCTTTTTTTCTATACATTTAAATTTTTTAATGAATTTATTTAACACTTGCTTTTTATCTCCATAATTGTAAGACAACCTGACTGAATAAATTCACAGACAAGTGCCATTATGAAACAAGAAACATAAAAAGTAAACTATCTTGCTTAAACGACTGCTGCGCTTTGTTAATATAAAGTATAGACGTGTCGGAAACTCTTGTTTGTCTCACTTCAAGTTGTCTGATATACAGACAACTTAGAAAACATACAACTGCTCACTATAGCGCTTTCAAATACGTTTCAGCAAAATCGACGGCTTTAGGCATTGAAAAGAAGTATGCACGTGCTGAACCAATTTTTTCAACTTTTATTCCTTTTGCTTCAATAAACGCTTCACCTATCTCTTCAAACAGTCCTTCTCGAAACTCTAATTCTTTATACGTCCTCCATACTCGCTTTCCTGAATCCATAACTGGAGATCCTTTTTGAATCACGTTTCGATATGGAATTCGATATTCTGCTAGATGAAAAGAAGTATTATTCCCAAACCCGACACCTAATAATAAAACAAAGGCATGTTTTTTGTAAAGCCTTTCAAGAGGAGAATTTTCGCCTAAACTAAATTCAAGGGGATGATCTCTTAAGATGTCTTCGCTGTCCTTTCCCCAAGCGGCGAATGAATACATTGGATGGCTGCTTCTTCTTACGTCAGGATATGTTCGAAAAGTTTCCACAATTTGTCCCATCCCGCTTGTTGGTGTGTACACTGGATCATACGGGGGCATCGTTTCCCGAATAGTTTCCCACCACTCTTTTGGCACAGCCGGATTGCCCCATTCCGATGGATCCGAAAGATCGACCGACTGTGACGGCATCACGATCGTTCCTTCCTCTGTCACAGTCTCCATTAAAGCTTGAACAACGGCTACTGAACCTCCGTTTACCCACCCTAATGAAGATAGTGAAGAATGAACCATGATAGTCATCCCTTGTGTGATGCCTAACCTGCGTAAATCTTCTTTTAACGTGTCTTTCGTTCTAGGATGATCTGTTGCTTGGACAATGTGCTTCATCGTAAGCTCCTTACTTATAGTGCTACTAGAATGTGTTGCTGAACTCTAGCAATATATGTAAAACTTATGTTTCCATAATAGTAAGAATAACAACAATTGTCAAATTATTTAAAGTAATAGAAAAACTTAGTTTTATTCATATCAGTTATCATACAACTGACTTATTGGTAAGGTTTATTCCCTTCAATTATCCTACTATAATAACCGCTACTGAGGTCTTTCAATAAATTAAAAAGAAGAATATTCCTATAAATAAAAGCAATACTAAGGAAGCTATACATATTTACCTATCACTATTTTCAGGAGGAATGTGTACAATGAGCACATCAAAACTTCCGCCGCTCACGTCCTCAGAGCTTGCTAACTTATGGATGACTTATCAGGAAAAAACGATGATTTTGAGGTTCTTAGAATATTTTCTGGAAGATAAACAGGATTACAAAGAACTTTTTGAGCTATATTACAGCCGATCTTTAAAAAGTGTAGCGCAAATAAAAGAAATATTTGAGAACGAAGGCGCTGTTATCCCAATTGGTTTTACGAAAGATGACGTGAATGTAGGAGTTCCTAAGCTATACGACCATATGTTTGAAGTTATGTATATACGCTTAATGTCTCAAATTGAAACAGGACTGTTTGCTTTGCATTCGACCATGTCTTACCGAGAAGATATACGGAATTTCTTTGTAGATGCAACAGCAGAAGCACAGGACATATACAATCAATCCACACAAGTATTGTTAGAAACGGGTGTCATCGCAAAACCCCCATACGTTTCTATGCCGAAGGAAGTTCATTTTGTCCATGCGCAAAATTATATAGGCGGATTGAGCTGGTTTAGCGAAAAAAGATCGTTGAATACCATTGAAGTGTCACTTATTCAACATGCTGTTGATACAAATCTTGTAGGAATGCAGCTGATGATTGGTTTTGCTCAAGTGGCCAACAACAAAGAGGCACAGCAGCATTTTGTCAGGGGTATGAAGCTTTCGAAGAAAATTGAAACAGAATTAGGTGATATTTTACGCCATAGCTACATAGAACCTCCGGCTACTCATGCTGGAAAAGCGACGAATTCAACCGTTCCTCCTTTTTCAGATAAGCTGATGATGTACAATACGAGTCTTTTGAGTACGTTCGGTCTGGGGAGTAACGCCTTAGGAGGAGCCTTTAGTTTAAGAAGTGATTTGCCATTAAAGATGCTACAGCTTGCAAAAGACATTTACAGTTTGGCAAAAGAAGGCGGAAAAATTATGATTCAAAACGGATGGCTTGAAGAGCCTCCTCAAATTGAAGATCGCAATCAGTTAACCAAAAAATAGGTTCTTTGCTACAGGAAAGCTAGCTGCTAAACGTGCAGCTAGTCCTATTTGTTTTTTTAGTATACTGTTTTTGCTACCCTTACATAAAAATTGTTTGCGTTATTTAGAAGCTGTTCCTATCTTTTTCCTAGTCATTTAGCTCATATCTCTACTTAATTTATAACAGAAAAATAAAATAAAAGGGATTTTTTCCAAGCTGCCGAAATCTTTCTATATAAAATAGAAAGGAGAAAAATATGTTTCCTATTCTTTCTACACCTCGCACTAAACTGCGTGAAATAACAGAAGCGGATGCAGATACTATCTTTGACTGCTTTTCTCAGGAAGAAGTTATCAAATATTACGGGCAAGAAAAATTCACAACTTTCCAAGAAGCTTTGGTGCTGATTGATATTTTTGCTGAAAACTACAGAAATCAAAAAGGTTTGCGTTGGGGAATCGAACGGCTCGATACGGGGGAACTAATCGGGACAGTTGGATTGAATCAGTGGAACCAAAAGCATAAGCGCGCGGAAATTGGCTATGAGCTACACCCTCAGCACTGGAGTCACGGCTATGCTTCGGAAGCTGCTTCGGCTGTTATGGCTTATGGATTTGCTACCCTTCAGCTAGTGCGGATTGGAGCTGTTGTGTTTCTTGAAAACAAAGCATCACAGCACGTGCTTGAAAAGCTCGGGTTTCAACAAGAAGGAGTGTTAAAAAACTATATGTATCAAAACGGAAAAGCTCACGATACGTTTGTTTATAGCTCCCTGCCTCCTACATAATAAAAAAAGGATTCTTTTTAAGAAAAGAATCCTTTTTCGTTTTATTTAAACGCCGCATACCCATCATCAGCCATGATGACACTGCCGTTTACAGCTCCCGCTTCTTCTAAGGACAGCAAATAAACCATATCTGCAATTTGTTTTGGATTAGTGAGCTTTCTGCTCATCGTTTTTGCTTTCATTCCTTCAATCATACCGTTGTCCTTATAGCCTTGAATAATAGGCGTATCAACAAATCCTGGCGCAACGGCGACGACGCGAATACCGTATTTAGCGAGATCTAGCGCAGCTGATTTTGTCATCATCACAACAGCTCCTTTTGTTGCATGATAAGCATACGTTCCGGGTGAGGCTAAGAAGCTAAAAATAGAGGCCGTATTGATAATGACGCCTTTAATACCTAACTCTCTCATTTTCCTGCCTGCTGCCATAATCCCATATGTAACGCCGTGCTGATTCACATTAATAATACGGTGATATTCTTCTAAGTCTTGATCTAAAATAGATGTAGGACGTCCAATCCCTGCATTGTTAAACATCACATCAATTCGTCCAAATGTATTCACCGTTTTCTCAATCAGTGCTTCCACTTCTTCAAACTTGGTGACGTCCGTTTGCACAAATAAAGCGTGGCCTCCAGCTTCTTCAATTTTTTGAAGAGTCTCTTTTCCTTTTCCTTCATCATAATCAGCAATGACCACTGCGTCTCCTTTTTGCGCGAACTTTAAGGCAGTTTCTTTGCCAATCCCACTTGCTCCCCCTGTAATAACCGCTACTCGTTTTTGCTGCATGTTTCTCCCTCCTTGATGAAAATTCCTTTCTTTTACATTATAGCATTCTTTTTTCTATCAGCTGTTTCTATTGATTCCTTCATTTCCATAAAAGTGGTTAACTGGGGCATAGTTGAACGCCTTTTTTAATAAAAATCAGCATGTGTACAAGCAGTTTGGCGTTTTTTGCATTTACTATAGGGTAAGGAGGTGATGGCTATGCATGAACACACGGGTAATGTATCTATTCCGCGTCCTCCGGATGTGGTGACAATTCTGTGGGAGCGAAATCCTTTGGATAGACAAGCTCCTCGTACCATCGTAGAAGCAACGGTAATTGGCCGCGCAAATCCTTGCGGACGTTTGTTAGCTCAAGGTCAGCGCTACCGCACTGCAGCTCATTGTTTACTTGACAACGGCTTTGAACAAATTACTGCTGAAAGATTAGGGGTATTTGGAGTAGCTGTATTTGTTAGAGAATACTAAAATAGAAAAAGGGACTTTTCTGTAAGTTAGAAAAGTCCCTTCATACGTATTATGCGTGGAAATTCGTGCCGTCTGTTACAGCTTCAATTACTCCAGCGCGGATGACAAAGTCACCAAAGTGCTCGCCTTCTTCTCTTTCTTTTGCATAGCGAGGAAGTAAGACGCGCAGTTCATTTAAAATTTCTTCTTCACTGATATTTTCACGGTACATTTTGCTTAAACGGCTGCCGTCAAATGCTGCTCCAAGGTACATATTGTATTTACCCGGCGCTTTACCAATAAAAGCAATTTCACCTAAAGCAGGACGCGCACAGCCGTTAGGACAGCCCGTCATACGAATCGTGATTTCTTTATCGCGAAGGCCGTTTTCATCTACAATTGCTTCAATCTTCTCAACAAGAACTGGAAGATAACGCTCAGCTTCTGCCATCGCAAGCCCGCAAGTCGGAAGCGATACGCAAGCTAATGAGCTGCGGCGAAGAGCCGAATAATGCTTGCCGTCTGTTAATCCATACTGTTCAATCAAGTCACTAATTTGCTTTTTCTTTTGAGTGGATACGTTCGCGATAATTAAATTTTGATTAGCCGTTAAACGGAAATCACCGCTATGAACTTTTGCAATTTCACGAAGACCCGTCATAAGCTTATAGTCTTCAAAGTCAGCAATACGTCCACCTTGAACAAAAAGAGTAAAGTGCCATTTTCCTTTCACACCTTTTTCCCAGCCGTAGCGGTCTCCGTTATGATCAAAGTGATAAGATTTTGCTTCGTCTAAGCTCCAGCCCAGACGGTTTTCAAGCTCTTCTTTTACCGTTTCTAATCCAAGACGATCAACCGTGTATTTAAAACGCGCGTTTTTACGCACAGAGCGGTTTCCATAATCACGTTGAATCGTAATGACTTTTTCCGCTACTTCTAGAATTTGGTCAGGTCGGCAGAAGCCAATCACTTTTGCAAGCTGAGGGTAAGTTGCTTTATCCCCGTGCGTCATACCCATACCGCCGCCGATTGCTACGTTAAATCCAACAAGCTTCTCGTCTTCTAAAATGGCAATAAAGCCAAGGTCTTGTGAATACACGTCAATATCGTTAGAAGGTGGCACAGCTACGCCAATTTTGAACTTTCTTGGCAAATAGAGCGGACCGTACATTGGTTCCACTTCTTCTTCCACTTCCGGTGTGCTAATGACTTTCTCTTCATCTAGCCAAAGTTCGTGGTACGCTCTTGTACGAGGCAATAAATAATCACTTAATTTTTTTGACCATTCGAATACTTCAGCGTGCACTTCTGACTGATATGGATTCGGATTGCACATTACGTTACGGTTTACATCTCCGCAAGCTGCAATTGTGTCTAATAAAGAAGCATGAATTTCTTGAATCGTTTTCTTCATGTTCCACTTTAAAATTCCGTGCATTTGGAACGCCTGACGAGTTGTCAGCTTTAACGTTCCATTTCCGTATTTTTGTGCTAAATCATCCATCACTAGCCACTGTTCTGGTGTTGAAACACCGCCTGGCGTACGAACGCGAAGCATGAATTGGTAAGCTGGCTCTAGCTTTTGTTTTTGACGTTCATTACGAAGATCTCGATCATCTTGTAAGTAGCTTCCGTGGAACTTCATCAAACGATTATCGTCTTCAGAAATACCTGAGCTGATGCGGTCTAGCATTGTTTCTCCTAATGTACCGCGTAAATAATTACTTTCATCTTTTATGCGCTCAACGTCACTTGGAGGACCTTCGGGCGCTTTTAAAATTTTGTTTACCATGTTGAAAATCTCCTTTCAATCCTCAGTATACATCACGCTGATAACGTTTTTGTTTCTTCATTTCAGCAAGGTAAGCTTCCGCCTCTTCGCGGCTCATCTTGCCTTCTGTTTCAACAATTTCAACTAGCGTGTTGTGCACGTCGCGTGCCATATTTGTTTTATCTCCGCACACATAAAAAGATGCGCCTTCTTCTAACCACTGGAATAATTCTTTACTATGTTCAAGCATACGGTTTTGTACGTATACTTTTTCTTCAGTATCGCGTGAAAACGCCACGTCCATTTTCGTTAGCACGCCGTCTTTTAACCACTTTTGCCACTCTGTTTGGTAAAGGAAGTCTGTTACAAAGTGCTGATCTCCAAAGAACATCCATGACTTACCTTTTGCTCCTGTTTCTTCACGCTCTTGCATAAATGAGCGGAACGGAGCCACACCTGTACCAGGTCCCACCATAATAATCGGCGTTTCTTGGTTTTGAGGAAGCTTAAAGTTTTTATTGCTTTGAAGGTATACAGGAATCGTATCACCTGGCTGCAAACGTTCTGAACATAGGACTGAACAAACACCTTTACGCTCGCGTCCATGCGCTTCGTAACGTACCGCTCCAATTGTTAGATGAACTTCGTCAGGATTTGCTGACAAGCTGCTTGCAATTGAATAAAGGCGCGCTGGCATTTTGCGTAAAATAGCTACAAACTCTTGTGCTGATACGTTCCATGGGCCGAAGTCACGAACTAAGTCAATTACATCACGGCCTTGTGTGTATGCTTTTAATTCCTCGCGATTTTCTACAAGCGCTTTTAATTTATCATTTCCAGTAAGCTCAGCTGCTTGCTTTAAAAGCGGCTTTGTTAACACGGTAATTTCAAAATTAGAGAGTAGCGCTTCTCTAAGAGGACGCGTTTCTCCTTCTTTATTAACCGTTACACTTTCACTCGCATCCCACTTGAATTCGTTAAGAAGAAGATCAACAAGCTCAGGATCATTTTCAGGATAAATACCTAAACTGTCTCCTGGTTCATACGTCAAACCTGAACCTTCTAGAGATAGTTCTAAGTGTCGCGTTTCTTTATTTGATCCGCGGCCGTTCAAGTTTAAGTTCTCAAGCACTTCTGCTTTAAAAGGATTTGTTCTTGAGTACGGGGAAGTTCCTGCAGGAGCTTCCGCCGGAACAGCTGCCGAAGCGCTGTGTCCTTTCGCTTCGCTTAATCCGTCAATAACACCTTTAAGCCATTTATTTGCGGGCTCTTCAAAATCTAAATCACAGTCAACGCGCGGATACAGTCTTTCACCGCCAAGTTCTGCTAAGCGCACATCAAATTCTTTCCCTGTTTGACAGAAAAATTCGTATGAGCTGTCTCCAAGCGACAAGACAGAAAAACGGAAATTCTCAAGCTTTGGCGCTCGACGGCCGTGAAGAAATTCGTGGAAAGATAGCGCGTTATCAGGCGGCTCTCCTTCTCCATGTGTACTTACAACAATTAATAAATTTTCAAGTTTCTTTAAATTATTTGGTTTGAAATCATTCATAGAAGATACAGTTACATTAAAACCTTTTGCTTCAAGCGTTTTGCCTGTATTTTCAGCAAGACCTTGAGCATTTCCTGTCTGTGATCCGTAAAGAATCGTTACGTCTTTTGAAATCGTCTGCTCCGCCTGAGCAGGCGCTGCTGTAGAAACGTCTGGCGTTCCTTCGGCAGACGTAGATTGAGATGCTGTTAAATAACCACTCAACCACATTTTTTGTGCTTCTGTTAATGTCGGCAGAAGGCGATTAAGCAAATCTGCTTGTTCTTGATTAAAAGGGCTGTTTACTACCTTAAGTTGCAACACTGTCCACCTCACAAAAATATATAATTTAAATATGTATGCTTTTACGAATCATCTTCAACAACATGTAATACCTGTGTCTAATTAATCAATGATGTTTCCCTTCATACATTATTATTCCTATAGATTATATCAAATTTAATTATATAAATCATTAGAAAATTCTTATCAA
Organism: Priestia sp. D51; assembly: GCF_053345675.1. Taxonomy (NCBI): domain Bacteria; kingdom Bacillati; phylum Bacillota; class Bacilli; order Caryophanales; family Bacillaceae; genus Priestia; species Priestia sp. D51. The sequence continues at coordinate 631,252 of NZ_JBLTIR010000002.1, forward strand.
ATTCGTCTACCTGCATTTTATCGGAGAAGAATAAATTAGTAAAATACATATAATTGATAACTAGTATTAAGATCATTAATAATTGAAGCTGTCGTTACGTTTTTTATAAATGCAGTTACTTCCATATCTGCTCATTCTACATCCTTCACACGAATATGAATATTTTGTAATTTTTAGAGAAGTTTTGTAGAAACGGTTTTCTTTCTCATCAGAATGTTACATAATAAATGTAACATTAATCCTTTTAAAAAACACTATACGCAAAAGACAGTATATTCTGAAATTTAGGACAGTTTATAGGTGAGCTAGCAACCTTTTATCCATTCATACACGGTGAAGAATATAAAGGGAAGCTTGCAGTACATACCATTCCCTTTTGCTCATCTCAAATGAAAGGACTGGCTTTTAAATCAGGTAATCTTTTTTAAGGAGGCTTCTTGAATGTTTTTACGAGAATTAACGAAAAGTGGGACGATAACTGTTTCTTACTATAAAGATGGAACGTTGCAAACGTGCAAAGGCCGCGTGCACAACTTAAATCTCCATCAGCAAATTCTATCCGTAAAAGACGAAAATGAAGCCGTTGTTTCCCTTTTGCTTTCTGATATTAAATCCATTCATTAGTATGTAAAATTAAGGAGGAATTACTATGTGGAAAGATAATAAGCAAGCGCTTACAGATTTTGTGTCGGAAGATCGGTTTGAACTGAACTTATATTTATCGTATTTGCTTGATCAAATTTCGTATGACACGTCTAAACAATCCCCTTTTCTTCGCAAGCCTAATGAAACAACTAGTTAATATAGAAAAAAAGCGCACAAATTTGTGCGCTTTTTTTAATGTGATGGCTCTACTTCAGCAATGCCTTCTTCTGGTTTTTCTTCGGCTTTTTTATTTGAAAGCTTGATCTGTCTTAAGAACAATGTGCATACCGCTCCTAAAATAATAAAAGCTAAGCCCATGAAAAAGACGCTGTGCAATGCGCTCATTAGCGAGGTCTTCAAAATGGGCACAATGCTGTCTGAAAGCGCAGCTGGAATACTCTTTAGAGCCTCAGGACTAAACAGCATCTGCAGCACACTTTCAGGATTCGTATCAATCGCTTTTTTGAACCCGTCGGCAAAAGCGCTTGCTTGAGCAGGCAATGAGTTTAAATATGGAACGAGTTTGTCAGTAAGAAGCGTACCTGATTTGGCGTTCATTATCGCTCCTAAAATGGTAATACCGAACGTTCCTCCAATTGAACGGAAAAATTGACTTGATGATGTAACAACACCGAGCTCTTCTTTTGAAAAGCTTTCTTGAAGAGCAAGCGTTAAAATTGGCATTACAAGACCCATTCCTAAACCGATTACGGCCATATAAGAAGTAGCAACAAGCTTGCTAGTATGAAGGTCTAATGTTGTTAACAAGAAGAACCCTCCTGCCATAATGAGCATACCCGTAACGATTTGAGGCTTGATTCCAACTTTATAAACAAGCTGACCTCCAATAATACTCGTTACAATCATTGAAATCATCATTGGTGTCATAATGGTACCTGATTCTGAGGCGCTGACTCCAACGATTCCTTGCATAAAGAACGGAACAAATGTAATAGCTCCGAACATACCAATGCTCATAAAAAAGCCAATGATATTTAAAAGCGTAAACGTTCGGTTCTTAAATAAATACATCGGAAGAATCGGTTCTTTAGCTTTCGTTTCCACAATAATAAAGCTTATAATCCCAGCAATAGCAAGTGCAAACAAACTAATAATCTGCCAAGAGTTCCAGTCGTAATCTTTTCCTCCAAAGCTCAGGGCAAGAAGCAAGCTTACTACTCCGATAACCATTGTGAACATACCAGCTACATCGAATTTAACAGGTCCTGTATGTTTTTTTCCTTGAAGTCCGAGCGCAATAAAAACGGTAGCGAGTATCCCTACCGGCAAGTTAATGTAAAACACCCATTTCCAGTTCAATGAATCAACAATCCATCCGCCAATTTGCGGACCGATGACAGAAGCAAGACCATAAATTCCTCCGAATACTCCTTGAAACTTTGCTCGTGCTTTTCCTGTAAATAAATCACCGATTACAATCATTGCCATCGGCATCATAACGCCGCCGCCAATTCCTTGTAATGCACGGAATAAAATAAGCTCTGTCATATTATTTGCCATCCCGCATAAAGCAGAAGCCGCCATAAAAATAATAAGTCCTGTAACATAAATTACTCTGCGTCCTACTAAATCAGCGAGCTTTCCTGCAATCGGAACAACCGTTGTTGACGTTAATAAATAGGCTGTTGTCAGCCATGTCATCATGCTTAAACCACCAAGGTCTCCTACGATTCTTGGCATAGCTGTTCCGACAATGGTTCCATCAAGTGCAGAAAAGAACATCGCAATAATTAACCCAATTAATAAAAGCGTGCGCTTTGAATTTTTTTGATTTTCCATCGTGTGTCTCTCCTCTTTTTTGTTACTGCTGCTTATCTTTATAAGAAGCAGCTGATGTTGCAAGCTTTTTCGTAATAGAAGCCATCATGGAAAGCTCTTCTTCTGTTAGATGCAAAAGGTAGCGGTCCATAATGGCTTTTCGACCATTTAGCACGTCTTCAAGTTTGCGATGCCCAAACTCCGTTAAGGTAATGTCAACAACTCTTCTGTCTTCTTTATTGTGTTCTCTTATCACAAAATTGTGCTGTTCAAGACGATCCACTAAAAGAGTCACGGCGCTCGGTTTTACATCCATTAGCTCTGCAATTTGAGAAACCTTACTGCTCCCTACTTTCTTTAAATAAGAAAGAACAAATAATTGCGTAGGAGTCATCTCATGCTCATTTAGGCTCTCCATCATTTCGGGCTGCATTTTTTCAAATAGCACTTGAAGCGATGAACGAATCTCCCCAAGATACTGATTGCTTTTTGTCACATCTATTCCTCCAGGCTTGCTTATTTATTTCATGTTATAAATAGTTAATGCTAATTAAATATAAATGCATATAAACTAAAAGTCAATTATTTCTTTTTTAGTATTGACCCTTACGCTGCGTTATATTTTATAGTAGATTTCAGAAGGGAGATGAAAGAATGAACAGAAAAGTAAAAGAAGTGGCTGACTTAGTAGGAATCAGCGTCCGCACGCTGCATCACTATGATGAAATCGGGCTATTAAAACCTGATGCTGTCAGTGAATCCGGCTACCGGCTTTATTCACCGGCTAATCTTGATATGCTTCAGCAAATATTATTTTTTAAAGAACTTGGCTTCCCTTTAAAACAAATTCAGGAGATTATAACAGACCCAACATTTAATCGCACAGAAGCGTTGATACTGCAAAAAAACATGCTGATTGAAAAACGCAGTCGGCTCGATCAAATGATTGCAACCATTAATAAAACGATTCAATATGAAAAAGGAGCGATTGAAATGAACGAAAAAGAGCGGTTTAAAGGGCTGGATTTTTCGCATAACCCATACGAAGAAGAAGCCCGGAAGCGCTGGGGAAATCAGCGAGTAGATGAAGCGAATGAAAAAGTACAAAGCTTTTCACATGAAGAACAGCAGCGCATGTCAAACGAATGGGAAAGTATCTACACTCACTTAGCTTCTCTGCGTGATCTGTCACCATCCTCTACAGAAGCTCAAAAAGCCATTGAGCAATGGTATCAATTTTTAAATAAGAACTTTGGAACGTATTCATTAGAAGCCTTTAAAGGTCTTGGAGAGATGTATGTACAAGATGAGCGGTTTACAGCCAACATCGATCGCTACGGAAAAGGATTAGCGAAATTCATGAACGAGGCGATGAGTACATTTGCTGATGCTAGAAAACAATAAATCAAAAGAGATTGAGATATAACTACATCAATTATATGAAGCCTACGTTCATCACCACAATGAAAAAATCCGAACGATGAATCGTTCGGATTTTCATTCACTTAACATACTTTTGTCTCAGCCTCTTTTTATAAGTGAAGACCCATAAGCATTGTATTATAGTAGACGCCATTTATATAGGTGTCTTTTTCTTTTAATCCTTCTGTTTGAAACCCTAGCTGTTTGTATAAAGAAATAGCTCTTTGATTATCTTCTCGCGTCACAAGTTCGATTTTTTTTGTTTGTTTATTCATACGTGCCCATTCAATCAGCTCAATCATTAGCTGTCTTCCTAGCCCTAGCCCGCTATAAGCATTCTCTACCACGATACCAAGGGTACCCACATGCTTATTACGCGGGTTTTGAGACGAGGTGATGGATGCAATACTAATGATTTTCTCTTCTTTTTCAGTCACGACTATAAGAGAGTTTTGCTCTTGTTTTACAGAAGCTAAAAACACTTCATACTCTGAAACTGGTCTAAGAAACTCCCCTTCTCCAAATGAAAGAAAATCACTTTCTCCTCCCACTCGATTGTAAAAAGCAATCATTTTCTCTGCGTCTTTTGATTCTGCTTCTCGAATGGTGACGCCTATACCATTCTTTAATGTACGTAAACTCATATATCTATCTTCCTTTTAGTTATTCTTGTTTGCCTATATGGGTTTTAGCGCTGTTTTTCTCTCCACTGACCTAACCACATGCGATTCCCTAAAGCCGTAAAATCATTTTCGTCGGCGTAGCGTTCAATGACGGAAAGCGCGTTGTCCTCAAGCATTGGTGAATAGCTCATAATTTCTAAAATATGATGTGCAGCCCATAGGTCAATTCGATAAGTAGGATTCGTCAGCAGTGTTGAAAATTCAAAGAGCATGCCTGGATAGTATAAATGAATGAGCTGCGCAATTTTTTTCATATCTTCTGCAGCTCGGTTTCCTTTTTTTACAGATTTTTTATCTCGATAATCGATTTCATAATGAATTTTTGCGCTTTTTTGATAAAGATCAACTAGCGTTTCGTACGTACGATGTTTCTGCATTTCTCATCTTCCTTTGCTTCTAGATTTCCTCGTTTGAAGATGCTATAGTTCATTTTTAGGTTTCATATACTCAAATAAATGCAGCAAAAATATGATGCTTCCGCCAATGCACATCACAAAACTTAACGTAGCAGGATACTGAATAAAGAAACCGACAACACCAAAAATCAGCATAGCAAGCGCTCCTATCATCATAAACAGATGATAAGCCGGTGTATTTTCTTCATTATTCATACATAACTCCTTTTCACTATTTTTTAAGTTATTAAAAAGATATGACACTTCTTTTGGACTATGATCTTTTATTTTGCTGCCGCTTTATTTCTTTAGTTTAGCACGAAGTAACGTGAGAAGGCCTCCTCCAAACATCACGCCACCCACAATTTGATACAGGTGTATGTAACTTTTTACCGTTTCAACATACAGATCTGTGTCTACATTCCCTTTACTTTCTAGCCATTTTTGGCCCATTGCCTGACCCGTTGCAACGCTTTTTAACAAAACGACCAGGCCTCCGAGCATGACAACGGCGGCGATCATAAGCTGTACCTTTTCTTTGTCATCTAGCATTTTTTTGAATTCGTCTGCCATCTATCTCTCTCCCATCCTTACCTTGTTATGTATCTACTTGTTTGTAATCATGCTGTTTTTTCTCTATTATAACGCTCAACTTGGTCATTATAACACGGTTTTGCACTGCCTTTAGTCTTACTTTTCATAAATGAAGCCATTTTGGGTGATACTATTTTTGAAACACAGGCGTCTTTAACATCCCTTCATTATTTTTGAAGGGTTACTAATTGAGGTTGATACATGCTTATATTTTTAGGGATTTTTTTACTTTGTGCAGCTGTTTGTTTAGTAGAAATACCTTATTTAAAAAAAGTGAACAGTCAAAGAGAAAAGCGAATTTTTTGGAGTTTGTTCATAGTAAGTATTTTAATTGTTAGTTTAAAATATGGCGGTGTGGAAATCCCTAACCCTGGAGACGGCATTGCTTTTTTATTAAAACCTTTTAGTGATTTTTTGTTCAGTCTGTTGAAGTAAAAGGAAGTGAACAACGTGCATAGTCAGATAAAATTATCCGCAGCACAGTTTCGAATACTCGTGATTTTTTATAGTTTAGGCGACACTATTTTAGTCGTACCTGGAAGCTTAACGGCTGATTCTAAACAAGAGGCATGGATTCCAGCCATTTTGGGCGTAGGTGTAGGCGTTTTTCTTGTATGGATGTATATCAAACTTTCTAGCCTTTATCCGAATAAAACCCTTGTAGAACTAAACGAAGCCATTTTAGGCAAGTGGCTAGGAAAGTTTTTCTCTCTTTTATTTGTCGCTTCTACTCTTCTTTTTTGCAGTCAAGTTTTGTTTTACGTGGGCTCATTTCTAACAACTCGCATTATTATTCAAACGCCTATGCTTGCTGTTCATATTTTGTTTATGGGAATTGTGATTGTCGGCGTTCGTCTTGGCATTGAAACGATTGCCCGCTGTGCTGAAATTCTCTTTCCTTGGTTTGTTATTCCGTTTTTAATCTTAGTTTTTTCGATCTTCCCTCAAATTCATTATGAGAATTTGCAGCCTTTGTTAGAGGTAGGCGTTAAGCCTATTATTAGATCTATTCTGGTCTTTACAAGTATTACGTCTCTCACTTTTATTGTATTGCTGACCGTTTTCCCTGCTCACGTAGGGGAACCTGATCAGCGAAACCGCGCTTTTTTTACAGGAAGCTTAATCGGCGGAGGCATTATGATTATTATTTTATTACTTGGCATTCTTGTACTTGGAAATACGTATACACGTATCGCTTTATATCCAAGCTATGAGCTTGCAAGGCGTATCGAAGTTGCCGATTTTCTGAAAAATATTGAAGTAATCATGGCCATTATGTGGTTTTTATCTCTTTATTTCAAAACGTCTCTCTACTATTATGCGACCGTTTCCGGACTCGCTCAAATTCTTGAATTAAAAAACTACCGAATTTTAACTCTTCCGCTAGGCATTATTGCCGTTACATTTTCACTTATCGTGTATCCAAGCATTCCCTATGAACAAACGTGGGACAGAGATACGTGGATTCCGTACAGTCTGTTATTTGGACTATTTTACCCTCTTGGGTTATTAATAGTTGGGAAAATTCGCGTAAAGCATTCGGCGTCTTTATCGAAATAAAAAGAAATTGAGACATAACGAAATCCATCCAATCAACAGCTAGAAGGAAGCTACATGCATGAAACTTAGATTCATCCTACCAATAAAAAAATCCGAACGATGAATTGTTCGGATTTTCCCTCAACGAAACTACTTTGTTTTACCCTCTTTTAAAAGAACACGGTTATACTCACTAATCCATTCCACAGCATATGTAAAATCATAGATGGGAAAATAGATTTTGTTCGATAATAAATAATGGCGAAAACAAGTCCCATGACGGTAGCTGTAATCGGAAAGCCAATATGTAAAAGACCGAATACAAGAGCGGAAACGAAAATGCCCACAAGCACGTGATGGCGTTTGGTTAAGAAACCACATAAAACACCTCTATAAAGCAGCTCTTCTTTAATAGGCGTGATAACTGCTACACTTATAAAAAATATCCAGCTTGAAAGCTGCGTTTGATTAAAACTGCCTTGATTTAAATCTTTTTGCTGCTGATCTGCGCTTTCTACGTTTAAAAATGAAAGCATCACGTACTGCACCGCGGCTACAATTAAAAAGCCTACCACAATATATACATACGTTTTCCCTTCTTTTAATACCGAGACGTTCCACATAGGTTTTAAAAATCTGCGCACAGGTCTATAAAGCACCGCAACCCCTAGAAAAAATGCCGCGTCTACAAGCAGAGCATATGGGCCTTCTAATAAAATTCCTGTCATATTTGAACCCATAACTTCATCGTAAATAGCTACTCCAATTCCGGCTATGATTTGCAGTCCAAAGCCCAACACGATAAATAGAAGCAATGTGAAGTAAGTAAACTCTTTTTTCTTTTTAGGCTTTAAAACCGGTTCTGAATTTGTTGATAACGTACTCAAAATAGCAACCTCCAAAAATGATTCTTTCTCTCTAGTGCTCTCAAAATTCTATCATAAACTCAGTTTAATTATGTTATTTTTTAGGAAGAAAGTTATATTTTTTCACATTTTATACACAAAGGCAGGGCTTCAAAAAATAAATGTGCTAACCAAATTAGTTGTCAACTTCCTTATATTTGATTACGCTTGAAGAAATCTTACCGAAAGTGAAGTGAAAAAATGGCAAACATTTTAATGATCAACTTTCCCGCTGAAGGTCACGTAAACCCAACGCTTGGAATGGTAAAAGCTTTTTCAGACCGAGGTGATACAGTTCATTACATTACGGCCGAGCGTTTTAAAGAGCGCCTTGAAAACGCCGGGGCTATCGTACACATTCACCCAGACTTATTAAGCGGTGTATCCATCAAGCCTGAAACTCCTCAAGGAATCAACGCTTTTTTAAACATCCACATCCAAACGTCTTTAGATACGCTGAAGCTTGTTCATATATTATCAAAAAAAATTGAATTTGATTTTGTGTTTTACGACAAGTTTGGAGCAGGCGAATTAGTGCGTGATTATTTGCGGATCCCTGGCATTGTATCATCTGCTTCTTTTTTAATGCCGAAAGACCGTTTAAGAATGATGCCTCTTCATCCTGATTCAGACGTTCCATTTCAGCCGGATGAACAAGCTCAGTACGGGCTCAGCCTGCTTAAAAATCACTTTGGCATAGAGCCTAAAAATCTGCTTCAATTTATGAACAATGAAGGCGAATTAACGGTCGTGTACACAAGCCGCTTTTTCCAGCCGCTTCATGAACATTTTGATGACTCGTGTTTATTTATTGGGCCAAGCTTTCCAAAGCGTCACCGCTCTCATGATTTTCCATTAGAAAAGCTGAAAGACGAAAAAGTTCTTTATATTTCAATGGGAACGGTACTTCATGACGTAGAAGGCTTTTTCAACCTTTGCATCGACGCATTTAGCGATTTTGATGGAAAAGTTGTAATTGCAGCAGGAGACCGGGCCGATTTTAAAAGAATTAAAAAAGCGCCAGAGCATTTTATTATTTTGCCCTATGTTCCTCAGCTTGACGTGTTAAAAGAAGCGGACGTTTTTATCACGCACGGAGGCATGAACAGCGTAAACGAAGCTATTCATTTTAACGTACCGTTAGTCGTTTTACCTCATGGCAAAGATCAGCCGATCGTTGCTCAAAGGCTCGTGGAACTAAACGCGGGGTATCGCTTAGCAAAAGAAACGGTAAACGCCTCTCTTTTAAGAAGTGCCGTTGACGAAGTTGTCCGCGACGATTCCTATAAAAAAGGAATTAAAGAAATCAACGCAAGTTTCCAGCAGGCATCTGGACCGGCTGCAGCAGCCGAGCAAATTATCAATCACGTAGTGAAGAAACATTCATAAAGAAAAGGTGCACTGATGTGCACCTTTTCTTTATAAAAACAGCCATGTACAAACGGTATATACGCCAATGATTAGTATACTCATCTTACTAAGCGTACAATGAACGATAGTTAATTTTTGAAAGAGCACGGTCATGAACAAAGACCTCCTACTCCTTTAAAAGAGAAAAAGCTGAAGAATAGAGGCGTTTCTTAAGCTTTATATACAATATGCCCTGCTTTTTCACCGTCTTGTATGTTCAAAAATAAGAGACCCATAGTTTGCGAAAGCATGTTAACAAAGCTATTCAAAAAAATTATGAATACAAATCCATATGACTGAAATAATCGAAAATATGATGTAAATCTGTAATCTTTATGCTATGAGTGCTGTAAGCAACGATTATTTCAGCTAGCATAAGAACAAATAAAATGGCCAATAGCACCTTAACAAGCGGAAATTGTCGGAACTGAGGAGAAAAAAGCAGCTTACTGACTGTATACAAAAACAGCAGGATAAAGTAAATCATCATGGCATTGGTCGCCTGAAGGGGCACATTCCAGACAAATATGTACACGCTGAATGTCAAAATTAAAATAAACGACATTTCTTTCCCGCTAAAAAAATCACTCATTGCGTAACACCTTTTCTTGTTCATGAATGAATAAGAAATTATAAACTCACGAAACATTAACGTTATTTTTACAACAGTATACACGATTTTCCTGTTAATTTCTATATACCGGTGTATATACGGAGCTGCTTTTAGCGGATTGGCGTCATGTTTTTGAGTGCAATGGGTTATAGTAACAGGGAAAGCTCATAAAGGAGGTATGGATAATGGAAAACACAAATCAATTTGTTCAAAAGCTGAACGACAATCAAGAAAAGCAGCGTAAAAATAAGCAGGGTCAAGCTACTGGCCACCCGGAGAAAAAACTTCCTAACAAACAGCATTAATATTGTAAAAGCTGGCTGTCAAAACAGCCGGCTTTTTTTGTGATCATTTTTCGGAAGTCGAAATGTTTGAAGATAAAACAAATCCCCTGTTACAATAAACTGAACCCGCTGCAAAAACGTTCGCAGCTATACTTTCCTCTTAAGGAGCTGAATATAAAATGAGTAAATTTGAAAAATTATTCCAACCAACAAACATTGAAGCATTTGATTTACACACTCGTACAGCAATGGCACCGATGACACGATGCTTTGCTGATCCAGAGACAGGCGTAGTCGGTCAAGACGTTGTAGACTACTACCGCCGCCGCGCAAAGGATGGTATTGGCTTAATTATTAGTGAAGGAATTGTTATCAGCGAACGCGCAAAAGGAAATCCTGGCGTTCCCGGTATCTATACACAAGAACAAATTGATTCATGGAAGCCTGTAACAGAAGCTGTTCATGAAGAAGGCGGCACGATTATCGCTCAAATTTGGCACGTTGGCCGCTTGAGTCATTCCGGATTAATCAATGGGCATAAACCTCAGGCCCCTTCTGCTATTGCAGCACAAGGTCAAGTGCCTCGTTTCCGCAAGCCGTACGAAGAGCCTGAAGAAATGTCAAAAGAAGATATTAAAGAAGTTGTAGGACAGTACGCTCAAGCAGCTAAAAATGCCATTGAAGCAGGCTTTGACGGCGTTGAAATTCACGGTGCTCACGGCTATTTAATTGATCAATTTAATTCAGACTGGTCTAACAAACGCACGGATGAATACGGAGGCGACCTTGCACAGCGATTAACGTTTATGAAAGAAGTGATTTCTGCTGTTATTGACGCTATCGGAAAAGAACGCGTTGTGATTCGCTTCTCTCCTCATAAGCTTGATAAACCAGACTATCGCTGGGATGATACCGAAAAAGCCATTCAAACGTATACAAAAGCTTTTAAAGAAACAGGCATTGAGATTATTCACCCGTCTATGCTTGATTTTTACGAAGATGTCCAAAACGGCCAAAACCTTTATGAAATCACGCGCAAGTACTGGGATGGACCAATTATCGGCGTGGGTGATTTAACGCCTGAATCAGCTGAAAAAGCGCTTCAAGCCGGCTGGATCGACGTAGCTGCTATTGGCCGCCCGCTAATTTCAAATCCTGATTATTTACACCGCATTAAAAACGATGATGCTCTTGTCGAATACGATGCTAAAAAACATTTACCAGAGCTTATCTAAAAAAAGCGCTCCTTCCGGAGCGCTTTTTTTATTGGTTTACGTATGACTGAACTTCTTGTTTCCAAACAGCATAGCCTTGGCCTTTTAAATGAAGACCATCCACCGTGAAACTACTTTTTAACTGATTGTTTTTGGATACTTTCGAATACAGGTCAATGTAAGAATCACTATGTTTCTTAGCGAGACGCTCTAAATAGTTATTTAACGCTATCACATCTTTATTGTCCACTGCGTCGCCGCATTTTTTATTGTTCACGGGCAGTACACTTTGAATATAGACTTTTGTATCCGGTGATTCTTTATGAATACGCTCAAGAATTTCAGCGTAATTGGCTTTGGTTTGTTTTACAGATTTTTGCTCATTTAAATCGTTAATGCCAATCATTAAGAAAATCTTTTTTGGCTTAGCATCTGTAATGCTTTTTAAACGATGCAATACCCCTTCAGTTGTATCATCGGCTACGCCTCGATTGACAATCTGCTTATTATGAAAAAGTTCGCTCCACTCAGAGCGCTGGGTAATGCTATCACCGAGAAATACGATTGACTCTTTAGGAATACTTAATTGCTTGAACAAAGTTGTCCGTTCAATGTAATAAGGGTTATCCCTGTAGCTTTGCTTAGACGAATGTTTAGAAGACAGCGGATTTTTCATCGCGCTGCTGCTTGTTGCATAAAAAGCAAAAACACCTATGAAAAGGACATTTAAAATAATGGAACTGATAAATACAACTTTCTTTGTTGAACTCACGAAAACGACACTCCTGTACTTTGTATGGTTTTTAGATAACTCTACGATGATATAGTAAAGCTTCCTGTTAACACTCTTTCCCTCCATATAAGACATTTAATCATTTTTTGTAAATAATGATTTTACATAAAAAAGAAGCGGCGCTCGAAAGCGCCGCTTCTTTTTCTATAATATAAGGGGTTAAAACGTACTTTTATTATAACATATAGTCTATGGTCATATTTTCCTCTATTAGAAAATAGTTCTTATGTCGTTTCTTTTTCCAGCTGTTTTTCTCTTTTTACTTGTCTTGCGAAGAAGAGTTCGTATACAACTGGAATAATAATTAAAGTAAGAAGAGTAGATGACGTAAGTCCTCCAATTACCGTGATGGCTAAGCCTTTTGAAATCAGCGTTCCGCTTGACGTAGTAAGCGCCAGCGGGATTAAAGCAGCAATGGTAGCAAACGCCGTCATTAAAATTGGACGCAAGCGCGTTTTCCCAGCTTCAATAAGGGCTTCACGGATCGTCATGCCTTTTTGTTCGCGATTTTGGGTAATTCGATCTACAAGCACAATCGCGTTTGTTGTAACGATTCCAATCAGCATTAAGAATCCAATCATGACGCTGACGGATAGCGGTTCTTTTGCAATGACAAGACCAACTAACGAACCGATTGGCACAAAAATGAGTGACGATAAAATGATAAATGGAATACGCGCTTTTCCAAACGTAACGAGCATTGTTAAATACACAAGGCCGATTGCTGTTAAAATGGCTAGACCTAGAGATTGGAAGACTTCTACTGTCTCGTCGCTTCCGCCTCCTCCGTCCAAGCTCACATCTTTCGGCAAGTCTAGCTTTTTCACTCCATCTACAACATCTTTGGTCACAGCTTGAACATCATCGCCTTTGATGTCTGCTTCTACTCGTGCAAATACTTTACCGTCGAGTTTTTGAATAGAAGTGAACGTATCAATTGTACGAACGTCAGCGATATCTTTTACTAACACAGGCCCTCTCTCTGTAAACACTTGCAGGTCTTTAATTTCTTTTACTGAGGCAAGGCCTTTATCGTACGAAAGCTGAACCGCTCGTTTTGTATTATCCAATTTTAAGTCTCCAACCGATACCGGTTTGGTTTGATCAGAGATTGTACCAAGCAGCTGAAATCCAGATACTCCATACTCTGCGGCTTTATCAGGATCTACTTCTACTACAAGCTGCTTTTGCTTATCTGAGAAGTTATTTGTTACATATTTAAGACGTTTGTCTTTGTTTAAGTGGTTTTCCACTTGCTTAGCTGCCTTTTGCAAGTCATCTAAATTAGAAGAATATAAATCAACCGTCACGTTATTATTTGTAGGAGGCCCTCCTGTTGATGCTTCTTGCACATTAACTGTTGCTTTCGGTGATTCTTCTTTCGTGATGCTTTCCATTTTCTTTTGAACTTTATCAATAAACGTATCGACATTCACGCCTTCTTTTACATTCAAGAAATAGCCAACTTGGTTCGGACGTTTTACACCTGTTGAAAAGTCGCGTGATCCAACTTCCGTTGTCACGTCTGAAATTTCGTTTTGGTCCGCAAACATCTTTTCAATTTTTAAGGATACATTGTTTGTTTTTTCAAGGGACGTAGATGCCGGTAATTGAACGTTGGCTTGAAGCATTTTTTGCTCTTCATTTGGAATAAACGTAAAGCCAAGTGAAGGAACAAGCGCAAATGATCCAAACAGTAAAATAAAGGATAAAATCAAAATTTTGATTTTATGATTAAGCGACCATGCAATCGCTTTTGCATACCCGCGCTGCAGCTTTCCTTCTTTTTCTTCAGGCGGTACTTTTTTAAATGCAAACTTTGCGAGAATCGGCACGATTGTAATCGCTACAAGAAGAGATGCTAACAATGAAAAAACAACTGTTAAAGCAAACGGCAAGAAGAACTCTCCTGTAATTCCTCCTACAAAGCCGATTGGCAAGAATACGACAACCGTTGTAATCGTAGACGAGGTAATTGCTTTTAAAATCTCTTTTGTTGACGACTCGACAAGCTCATTGCTCATGCCTTCTTCTGAACGGCGAACGCGTCTGAAAATGTTCTCAATCACAACAATACTGTCATCCACTACGCGCCCAACGGCTACAGCCATTCCACCTAGTGTCATAATATTAAGCGAAATATCAAGCTGGTTTAAGAAAATAGCTGATACTAACAGCGATAATGGAATCGATATAATCGCAATGATTGTCGCACGGAAGTTACGCAAGAAAATCAGCACGGCGAGTGACGCAAATAATGCCCCGAGCAATCCTTCGCGTACTAATGTTTCAACAGACTTTTCAATGCCGTCAGCTGAGTCAAAGCCAATTGCGTAGTCTAACTGATCGTCATATTTTTTCAAAATCTTCATCGTTTCGTTGGCCACTTCAACCGTATTAGCGTCTTGCTTTTTTGTGATGGCCATCGACAGCGCATCTTTGCCGTCATAGCGTGTATATTCGCCTTGTTCTGTTACGGCTTCGACTTTGGCAATATCACCAAGTTTCACAGGCTGTGCTTCAGGGTTCATCGTGGATTTCAGCTGGATTTTCTTTAATGCATCGATCGTGGCAACTTTTTCTTCTACTCGCACTGGAATTTGAAGCTCTTTTCCGTTTAATGTTCCTGCTGGGAAGGAAACGGCTTTTTGATTAATTTGTTCTTTCATCCCATCAAGCGTTAAGCCAGCTTGAGCTGCTTTTTCTTTATCGACCGTAATTTGTAAAAGGTCCTCTTTCACACCGCCAACTGAGACGGAGTTAATACCTTGAATTTTATTCAATTCAGGAATCACTTCATCGTTTAATACTTTTTCAAGATTTGCATCATCTTTTGCAAACAGTGAAATGTTGAAAATCGGGAAGGAACCAAATGAGAAACGGTTTACGTCTACATTTGATGACTCTGGCAAATCTAATTCTTTTATCGACGAGTTAATTTGCTGTTCAACTTTATCTAAATCCGTATTAAACGGGAATTCTAAATTAATAATACCGACGTTTTCATACGATACGCTTTGTACGCTTTTAACGCCTTCAATTCCTTTTACTTGGTCTTCGATTTTCGACGTGACACTTTCATTTACGTCATCAGGAGAAGCCCCAGGATACGTTGCTTCAATGGACAGCTGCGGAAATTCGATATTCGGCAGTAAATCAATTTTTAGTTTTGAAAATGAATATAGCCCCGCTAAAATAAGTAAAAATGAAACGATAAACACAGCTACCGCATTTTTTAAACTAAATCTCGTCAAAAAATTCATCTTTTTCCTCCGTTACGTAACTAAGTTATTTGAGAAGCCTTCATCCTTTAATAACTGCAGACCCGTTTTATTTTTTTAACAATTTTAGAGTACCCATGGGTCAGTTTTTCGCAAAAAAAAACTCACCTCCTTTCATATGCTGATGAACTGTCTATACAAACTGAAATTTGATGGTCGCACGCTCCCCCTGGAAGCGAGATAAAAGAAAAGCCGTCTTGACCATATAAATCCCAGCCTTCAAAAAACGAGCTGTCATGAAACATATCTAGCGCATACCCATTAGAAAACGCAATTCGAAGGATACCGATATCTTCATACCACTGTATAGAGAGAATGAGCTGGCCAAGCAGCAGCGCTTCGACTTGCTGACGCTGCTCGGCGGAATGTAGCGATTTCCAGTCGGCTTGACCAAGCAAGATGCTGCGTTTGTTTTTTAGTCTCCATGGACATTCTGCCACAAGTCCGCCTTTACTAAATCCAAGAGAAAACGGCAGGGTGTTATCTGTGTTTACCTTTGTAACGGTTTGTTCTTGAAAATATGAAAAATTAATTACTGTGCTGCTGTTACTCATCATATCCCTCCATTATCAACCAGTACCGACGAGTCATTTTTGGGTCTCAAAATAGCAGCCTTCAATGTATAAGTTCACAATGAACTCCGCATAGTTCATGATATCTTCTTCTGTTATATCATCATCGGAAACGATATCCATCCTATACCCATTTAACATGCTGCAAAACGCTTTTGAGTGTAAAAAAGCGTTTTTTATTTTTTGCTCTTCAATCAATTTAGCAACAAGCCCATGATAATCCTCAAAAAATTGATGAAGACGCCCCATCATTTCTGGCATTTGGTGAGGGGCTTGCCAAAAAGAGTCCGGATATTTTTTAGTTTCGTAAAAAAAGAGCAGGTGATGTTTCGCAACTGAATAGAGCTTTTCGTGAAACGTTTGGCATTTATCTGTTCTTCGCTTTGCATGATACAAAAACTCATCAAACGAACGATTATTAACAGCGATATAAAGCGACTCTTTAGACGAAAAGTACAAGTAAAGCGTTCCTTTAGATACACCCGCTAGTTTAGCAATATCAATCATTTTTGCTTCATAGTAACCTTTGGATCCGAACACTTCAAAAGCAGCATCTAAAATTTTCTCCCGCTGCTGTTTTCGGTTTGTCATGGTAAAAAATCCTCTCATACGTTTTCGATACTATACATATAAAATAATTAAAATAACTTGTCAACACGTAGTGTGCTCTTTTATACATTGCATCACAAGAGTATGTCAGTTTTTCAAACAAAATACTTCTATAGCACAAATTAAAGCGTTTTCGACTTTTTTGTGACAGATACAAATGATGCTTGTATATGAAGAGCTTGCTATGGTACATTTTTGTCATCGATACAGAAATTTATTCCGTCGTTACGGGAGGAGAAAACATGGTTCTTACATCACCAATCGGTCGCCTGCGCTTAGTAGGAATTTTAGAAGGAATTTCATTTTTACTGCTGCTGGGCATTGCTATGCCGCTAAAATATGCAGCAGGCATACCCGAAGCTGTATCAGTTGTAGGCGCAGCACACGGTGCACTTTTTGTGCTGTATGCTCTTGCAGTCGTTCATGTAAAATTCGCGCATAAATGGTCAATCGGCCGCTCTTTATTTGCATTTCTTATGTCGGTTATTCCGTTTGGTCCTTTTATTTTAGAGCGCCAGCTGAAAAAAGAACAGTAAAAGAAAAGAACGTCACGGACACCATGTTTCCATGACGTTCTTTTTCCTTACTGTTCCGCACTATTTTCGCTAAAGTGGTCAATCGTTTTCCACCACTTCAGTGAGTGAGGTTTTAATAGCATTCCAATTTCTTCTGGACTAATTTGCTGATCTATAATCATTTCATGCATTGCTTGAAAGAGTCCCGTTGTAACAGCTTCTTTCACATCAGATTCACCTTCTATATACAGCTGTTCAATCGCTTCAAACACATCCGGTTCACGTTCGAGCTGGCCGTTATATTCAAGAGAGATCAAATGACCCGCTACTCGGCTTAATTCATGCTGCAGCTCTTCTTTATCGTTGAAGTTGATTTCTTCGCTTGGCTCAAAAGATGGGCAAGCTTCTTTTAGTAATGGAATAACATTTTGTTTTGTAATCATATCTAAATTCCCTGCCTTTGCATGTGTGACAAATTCTCTACTCTTTACCCTTTTCTCTTTTTCTATAAACTTGTTTTACAAAACTTTACCGTTTTCTACAACTACTTCTCCTTTTTTCACTACGCTATCAATATGATTCAAGCCATACTGATATTGAAGGGTTCGATAACTAGAGACATTAAAAATCGCTAAGTCAGCTTGTTTTCCGGCTTCAATACTCCCAATCTTATCTCCTTGATTAATAGCATGAGCTGCGTTAATAGTTGTGGCTACAAGCACTTCTTCAGGACTCATGTTCATATTCATACATGCCAGATTCATCACAAATTGCTGTGAAGTCGTTGGAGATGAACCTGGATTGCAGTCTGTAGAAAGAGTAACCGGAACGCCTAAATCGATCATTTTTCTAGCATCTGGCCATTTCATTCCAACAAATAAGGAATTCCCCGGTAAAAGTGTGGCTACGATCCGTTTTTCAGCCAGTTTCTTTAACCCTTCATCAGAAGCATACAAAAGATAATCTGCTGATATCGCTCCTACCTCTGCTGCGAGCTCTGCTCCTCTGCAGTATTCAAAGGGGTCGGCATGTATTTTAGGAAGCATGCCATGGCTTTTCCCGGCTTCGAG
This sequence comes from Priestia sp. D51, assembly GCF_053345675.1. Lineage (NCBI taxonomy): Bacteria > Bacillati > Bacillota > Bacilli > Caryophanales > Bacillaceae > Priestia > Priestia sp. D51. The sequence continues at coordinate 649,575 of NZ_JBLTIR010000002.1, forward strand.
TATTTCTTGACATTGTTGGAATGAAAAAGCATTTGGAAGACATACAGCATCATTAAATGCTGCGAGCTTATAAGAAGAAATTTGAGGAATCATTTCGTGAATAAGTAAATTGACGTATTTCTGCGTATCTCTTTTATATGCTAAAGGTACGACGTGTGCTCCTAAGAAGGTGCTTATGACATCAACTGGGTGTGTATCATTCAGCATTTTAGCGATTTGCAGCTGCTTCAGTTCTGTTTCTAGTTCTAAGCCATATCCGCTTTTCACTTCTACAGTTGTGACCCCGTGAGCTAGAAAAGACGTAAGACGCTCATAGCTCTGCTGATAAATTCGGTACGCATACTCTTCCTGTGTCTGAACGACAGTGGAGTGAATACCTCCACCTTCTTCTAATAAATCCAAGTAAGAAGTTGGTCTTTCAAACCGCCTATAAAATTCTTCTTCACGAGAGCCAGCGTACACAGCGTGTGTATGAGGATCAATCAGACCCGGAGTTACAATTTTGTGAGAAGCATCAATAATCGTTGCATCATTTCTTTCCCTTTCATATTTTTGTTCTAGCTCTTTTGTTGTACCTACGGTCACAATTTGATCTCCTTCTATCCAGACTGAGCCATTTTCAATCACCGTCAAGTTTCTCATTTCTTTGCCAGCTAAAGGACCTTTATTTTCTTTGGCCGTTACAACTTGCGAAGCATTTTTAATCCATAGAGCTTTTTTGGACATCGTTGAATTTCCCCCTTTTCTAGCGTGTACCACGTTTTGGGGCTCCATGTTTACCGTAAACTCATTTAGATTCACCTACACATTTCGCACCTCTGCCTTCTTTCTTGTAGGTAGAAATTCGAAAAAGCATGTCCATGGTCTGAAAAGCGTGTTTTTAAGTCTTTAAAGCTAGATAACTTATATTTTTTTCAATTATATACGCTTTTAGACCCTTTTTTTCTCCGTTTTCTTACTTATTGACTCTTGTTTTATACAGATATATCCTTATATACTAAATCTTTTATCACATGTATTTTATAAACATCACGGCGAGGTCCCCTCAATAGGATAAATAATAGATTTCTAGGAAGAGAACGTTTATAATATTCTTTGAAGTTTTACTTTTAGAAAGATTCACTAATGGAGGAAGAAATATGATTGTCAACTATAAAAACCAAGCAACCGGCCATCGCATGAATAACGGCTGGAATCTTTTCTATGCGTCAAACTTAACGATGTGGCGCAAAGATGAAAAGTATTTGCTTTTAGATGAAAACCAAGATGTAGTGATGATCTTTGGCTTTAAAAAAGACGAAATCATTCTAGATAAATTGCAAACGTGGGGCTATACATTTGGTGTCCATCCAGAGAAAAAACAAATTTCCTGCTTGCAGCGTCAAGAAGAAATTGGTGAATAAAAAGAGGGCTGAAAAAATTCAGCCCTCTTTTTTATTAATGGGTTTGTTGAAACATAGCGCTCAGCTGCTTTTTTTCAGATGGTTTTACAACATAATACCATGTACCATCTACCATTTGTCCTTCTCCTTTTACCGTTACCGTTTCGAAATCAGGCCGTCCATTCTTAATGACGTTATACATCGTAAATGCATCGCTGACATCAATATTCGTTTGGATATGCTTTTTTCCGAGCGTGAGAAGACTTGGGATATTTTTCACCGTTGACATGTTCATTCCTTTATCTAATAGAGCTTCCACCACTTGACGCTGGCGATTGTTTCTTCCTAAATCACCTTTTGGGTCTTCATGTCTCATCCGTACATAGGCAAGAGCTTTTTCACCGTTCAACGCATTTTCTCCTTCAGGAAAGATAAATGAATCAAAGACAAAAGGAAACGGGTTATTCACGTTCACGCCGCCAAGTTCATCGACTACATCTTTGAACCCCTCCATATTTACTTTCACATAGTAGTCAACGTCAATATTTAAAAAATTCTCAACCGTGCGCACGGTTAAAGGAATGCCTCCGTATCGATAAGCATGGTTAATTTTCTCATCCGTCCCTTTTCCATCAATGTGCACGCGCGTATCTCTAGGGATCGGCATAACCTTTGCTTTATTATGGCTTTTATCTAAATTGACCACCATTAATACATCTGAGCGGCCCGTATCGCCTGGCCTTTCATCTACGCCCATAACGAGTACATTAAACGAATGAGGCTGCTCTTTAGCAGATGTTTGATGCTGATAGACAATTCCAAACCCAGCGGTTCCTAAAAGCAACATACATGCCGCTAAGACGCCTACTTTGTATTTTTTCATTCATACGGCCTCCTTTACACATCACTTACTCTCTATATGCCTTAATGAATGAAAATTTATACCTTCTTGAGGAAATTTAAGCACGCGTCAAAAAAGCCCGCTTGTTAGGAAGCTGGCTTTTCACTAGTAGATGTTAGCTTGATTTTTGATGCACATCACGCTGTGCCCATTCACTTTCTAGCATACTCATTTCAATTAAGCTCCAGTACTGTCCATCTACAAGCCGGACATCTCGAAGAAGGCCTTCGCGTGTAAAGCCAATTCGTTCATAAGACTGAATCGCCCGCTCGTTAAAATCAAAGACGCCGAGCGAAATTCGGTGAAGGCCCAGTTCTTCAAAACCGAAAGCTAACACTTTTTCAAACATGTGCGAGCAAAACCCTTTTCCTCTATACTTTTCACCAAGCAGCACTCGGCCAATTCTTCCTGTTTTATGATAATAATCAATATGAGCCAGGGAAATATGCCCAATAAGCTGTTCATTGTCATCTATGACAGAAAAAGCATAGGTAGAGGCACCATCTTCATTTGCATATCGAATATAGTGTTTTAACTGTCTAGGAGTAAGCGGAAAAGAAAAGCTAGAGCCGCTCCATTGCACCATAAATGACTCGGAGGGAATCCAATCCATTAGCTGTTTAAAGTCTTTTTTGGAGAACGGTCGTAGAGCTATCACATAATTCTCCCCCTTATTATTTCTGACTTTTCTAAATATATTACATTTATCATAATAAACTGTCAACTGTCTATGTAAAAAAAAGCCATCATTTCGATGACTTATAGCTGTAATGCTTTTCTGAGAAGAGTTAAATCATGAGTAAATTCAAAAAAATAGGTTCTATTTTCATTGTCAAATACCATCATGATTGGTTTTTGGTTCGGTTCAAGAACAAAAATAACTTCACTTGCCAGCGTGTTGACCGCACTATTTTCAATTTTCACGGCTGGATCAAGAGGTACTTTAACAAGATAGCCTTTTTTAGGAAGCGGACTTGCCTTTTTATATAAACCAGTAATGGACGCAATACTTTTTTCGGCTTCTTTTTGAACATTTGGAGGTTTGGGCGTTGAACGAACGACTCTGCCCGTTTCAATTTGAAACACCTCTACTTTTGGCTGTTCAGCACTTACTGCTTGCGGAAAAATAAAAGCAGCGAATACGACGCATACAGCAACCCATTTTCGTATCATTTTAAGCACCTCTTTCCATAGTGGATGAGATGGAGATAAGAATGGTCGTCTCTTCTTATACTATGACCTATTTTTACGTATTTATTTCACTAAATGAATGCCTATACTTCCATGTTTTTGTCATGTTCTCAGAACTTCCTCTATACACTACTAATAAGGACACGCTGTATGAGGTGATAAGATGTCGTGGTTTGAAGCATTTATTTTGGGAATCATTCAGGGGCTTACAGAGTTTTTACCAATAAGCAGCACGGGGCATTTGTATTTAGGGCGCCACTTATTTGGCTTAGACGATGCGGGATTGTATTTAGATACGATGCTGCACATGGGCACTCTGCTTGCTGTGTTTGTCTTTTATAAGCGTGAGCTATGGCATATTATTCGGCATCCCTTTAGCAAGCTTACAGGGCTTTTAGTGATAGGAACGATCCCTGCAGTTGCGATTGGTCTTTTGTTTAAAGACTATTTTGACAGCATTTCTAAATCTGGCCTAACGATCGGCTGGGAATTTCTTGCGACGGGACTGCTGTTATGGTTTGGTGATTCCGTAAAAAATGGCTATAAAAAAATGGATCATATTTCATACGGAGATGCTTTTTTTATCGGCTCGTTTCAAGCAGCTGCGATATTCCCTGCTGTATCCAGGTCTGGCTTAACGATGGTAGCTGCGTTAATGCGAAAATTAGACCGTGAAACAGCCGCTTATTTTTCCTTTTTATTGTCGACTCCGGCCATTTGCGGAGCAGTGTTACTTCAGTTAAAAGATGTAGTCACAGGTGAAGTCGAGCATCTCTCCGTTTTCTTTTTATTCGTCGCTACCCTTTCATCTGCTTTATTCGGTTATGTAGCGGTAAAATGGATGATCAATTATTTAAAGCATCATTCGTTAAAAACGTTTGCGATTTACGTTTGGATATTAGGTGCAGTCGTGCTTGTTTGTCAGTTTACGGGGGTGTTTTAAGATGAAGATAAAAGTCCGGACGCTTTTTTTAGTATTGTTTTTTGCCGGCATTTTAGTCGTGACAAGCTATGTTGATAACAATTCCCAGCAGTCGTTTGACAGCATATCTCACCTTTCACTTGATGGAGGAGCTGTTGAAACTTCTGCTGATGAAGACGCTGCGGAACAATTAAATATGTCGGTCAAAGAAGTTCATGTTAAAACAGAAAAAAGAGGCGGATACCGAATTGAAGTATACGAACAAGTAAATGTTTATAGAGATGATAAAGGAAAAGTAGTAAAAAAAGTGGCTACGGGAGAATATCAAACGTTGAAATATAAACTGAATGAAAAAAAATAAACCACTTACCGAAGTAAGTGGTTTTATTTTTAATGGTTAAAGTGAGCTGCAAGAATCCACAGTGTACCAACAACGATACAAAGTGCAATAAAGAAACTGTAAAGAATATTTGCAACCTGTACTTTACCATTTTCACTTTCAGTCATGTGCATGAACATTACTAGCTGCATTGCTGCTTGTAATAACGCTAGGATCATGATAAGAGTCATCGTAATGCTTCTTGATAGATCAGCTAGCACTACTAAACCAAGCGCTGCGAATGTTAAGGCTAGTGAAAGGATAAGCCCAAATACATGACTAAGCGGAAAACCTGCTTTTTGGCCTTGTTTATTTTCCATGTCTTATCCCACCAATCCGTTCAAGTATACAAGCGTGAAGATGAAGATCCATACAACATCAAGGAAATGCCAGTATAAACCGATAATAAATACTTTACGAGCAGTAACTGGTGTTAATCCTCGTCTTACTAATTGAATAATAATACTGATTGCCCAGAATACACCGACTGTTACGTGAAGACCGTGCGTTCCAAGTAGTGTAAAGAACCCTGATAAGAAGGCACTTGTTTGCATTGTTGCACCTTCGTGAACTGCGTACATGTAAAACTCACGAATTTCGTAGAAAAGGAATCCTCCACCAAGAACAAGTGTAATAACAAACCAAACTAAAAGTCCTTTTAAATCATTATTACGCATTTTAAAGATGGCAATTCCCATCGTGAAACTACTGAATAGTAGTAACAGCGTTTCGATCATAAAATCTTTAACAACGAACAGTTCTTCTGCAGTAGGGCCACCCGCTGTACGCGTATGGTACGTTAAGTACGTTACGAACAGCGTAGAGAACAACGCGATCTCGGCACCTAAGAAAATCCAGAATCCAAGGATATTCAGGCGACTTTGTTCTTCTTGGTATTCTAACGGCAATGATTTATCTAAATGTCCTGCCATTATTTGTCACCCCCTGTAATTCCTTCAACCTTCTTGATTTCATCTACTTTTACATAGAAGCCCGGATCATAATCAAATGAACGAGCAAGCATACAAGCAAAAATACCTGCTAATCCAACGATTGCCATTGGAATCCATTCAAATACTAAGCCAAATCCACCGATAAACCAGAAAATACCTGAGATAAACGGCACACCAGAGTTGCTTGGTAAGTGAATTGGTTTTAAGTCTTCTGCTTTAATTTCTGTTTCATTACGTTTTTTCATGTGCCAGAATGCATCCATTTCTTTCACATGAGGAATTACTGCAAAGTTGTAAGCTTGAACTGGTGATTTAGTCCACCACTCAAGTGTACGACCATCCCAAGGATCGTTTGCAGTGTCGCGTTTGTTTTTCCATGCACTGTATAATAAGTTAACTACTAATACGAAGAAGCCAAGACCCATTAAGAATGCACCGATTGTTGAAACTAAGTTTAATCCGTTCCAGCCAAGGTTGTCTGCATAAGTTTGCATACGACGAGTCATACCGTCTAAACCTAAGAAGAATTGTGGGAAGAAACATACGTTAAATCCAACAACAAAAATCCAGAATGAAATTTTTCCTAATTTTTCGTTCAACGTGTGACCGAAAATTTTCGGATACCAGAAGTATAAACCTGCGAAACAGCCAAACACTGTACCTGAGATTAATACATAGTGGAAGTGAGCGATTAGGAAGTAACTGTTATGATATTGATAATCGGCTGATGCCATCGCAAGCATAACCCCTGTTACCCCACCGATTACGAAGTTTGGAATAAACGCTAATGACCAAAGCATCGCAGTCGTAAATTTGATACGGCCTTTATACATTGTAAAGAGCCAGTTAAAGATTTTAACTCCGGTTGGTACGGCAATTAACATCGTTGTGATTGAGAAGAACGAGTTAACTGACGGTGAGTTACCCATTGTAAAGAAGTGATGCACCCATACAAGGTAACTTAAGAATGCGATACCGACCATTGATACTACCATTGCTTTATAACCGAATAAGTTCTTACGAGAATGTGTACTGATAACTTCTGAGAAGACACCGAATACCGGTAAAATAACGATATATACTTCAGGGTGACCCCAAATCCAGAATAAGTTAGCCCACATCATTGGAAGACCGCCGTTAGCCATTGTAAAGAAGGCTGTTCCGAATACACGGTCAAGTGTCATAAGTGCAAGCGCTACTGTTAATACAGGGAACGCGAAAATGATAATAATTGATGTGATGAAGATTGACCAAGTAAACATTGGCATTTTCATCATTGTCATGCCAGGGGCACGCATTTTTAAAATTGTTACAAAGAAGTTGATACCAGTCATTAATGTACCAGCACCAGCAATCTGTAGTGAAACGGCATAGAAGTTATTTCCGATACCCTCACTGAATTCTTTACCTGCAAGCGGGAAGTAACTTGTCCAACCTGCATCAGGAGCTCCTCCGATTACGAAAGAAAGGTTAAATAGCATTGCTCCCATAAAGAATGTCCAGAAACTGATTGCGTTTAAGAACGGATATGCTACGTCACGCGCACCAATTTGTAATGGAACGATTACGTTCATTAGTCCGATAATAAATGGCATTGCCATGAATAAGATCATGATAACACCGTGAGCCGTGAAGACTCCGTTGTAGTGATGTTCATCTAAAATGTTCATACCCGGGAATGCAAGCTGCATACGCATCATGATTCCATCAATTCCGCCGCGGAAAAGCATTAATACAGCTGAAAGGATGTACATGACACCGAGTCTTTTATGGTCAACTGTTGTTAACCATTCTGTCCATAACCATTTCCATTTCTTGAAATATGTTAAGACAAAAACGATACCGATGACCGTCATAGCGATTGCTGCGTCAGCAGCGTAAATCATAGGTTCGCCAGTGACGAAAAATTCATCTAGCTTCATTATGTCTTCCCCCAATCATTACGTTATTTAGTGTAATAAATGAATGTTATTCATGATTTGAGTGATCCATGTTTTCCATTTCTTCATTACTCGTTTTTTCGTCTTCTTTCATCTTGCTGTGATCATGTCCTGTACCACGTTCTAGCTCTTTGCCAGGAATGTATACATCTTTTGCATGGTCAATCCATTTTAAATGTGTACCGTTGTAAGTTTGACGACCAACAACGCCTGGGCTTAGGATTTGATCATATTTCTTTTCAGTCAATTTACCAGCTGTACCTTTTACGTCACTAACCCACTCTTTGAAGTCTTTGTCCGTTTGAGCTTGAACTTCGAACTGCATTTGAGTGAAATGTTCACCCGAGAAGTTAGCACTACGTCCCATATAAGAACCAGGCTTATCAGCTTCTAAGTATAATGGCATTGACATATTGTTCATCGAATATTTTTGTCCGCCAAGTTCTGGTACCCAGAATGAGTTCATAGGTCCTTGAGCCGTTAACTCAAATTTCACTGGCGTATCTGCTGGAATGTTTACGTAGTTAACCGTCTCGATATTTTGTTCCGGATAACTGAAAATCCATTTCCAGTTTGCAGATGTAACGTGAATCACGATTGGATCTTTATCCTTTGATTCTGCCGGTACTTCTTCTGCAGAGTAGATCGCTTTAACAGTTGGCACTGCTAATAGAATTAAGATGATGATTGGGAATGCTGTCCAAATAACCTCCATCTTTAAGTTACCTTCTTGCTCAGGTGGCTCATAGTCCATGTTTTCAGGTTTTTCACGATATTTGACAAGAACAAATATAAAAATAGCAAATACGACAACAACCACGATCAACATCATCCACATAGACCAAATGATTAAATCAGATTGCGTTTTTGCAACAGGACCTTGCGGGTTCAATACAGCAAGTTTTGAACAACCGCTCAAAAATACTAGTGAAAGCGCAGATAGTAAACCTACTAGCTTCCAAAATCCTTTTTTTGGTTTCACTTAAAACTCTCCTTTCTAACAACACATGATGCGAAGCCTATATTGATGAACATTCAAAATGCGCTATCTTTCGCTAGATAACGACATTTTTATACAGACTCTCTTCCCCCTTATTTGTAGGCCACTACTATTGTAATACAAAATGACATTTTTTTCGTCCCTTTTGCTTTATTTTTTTATATTAAAAATATTCTAATATAGTGACTGTACCAATGGGGTTAGAGTGCTTCAACCTTGCGATATTCTATCACATAATTTGGTATGAATAAATGTAAATAAAAGGATTAAGCTCCCATTTCTTAACTATTTCTTTAGGAATAACTGCAAAATTAGCTTTGCATGTTTGCTTCAACATTGATATATCAATACACATCGACATAATTGAATATTTTGTGACAAATTTTCAAAGAAAATGTGACGCCCTGTATGAAACTTATTTTGCCCGTTAATTCCCCTTTGTTTTGTAGCAAATATTTGATTTTTTTGCTTAAAATTCTTTCTTTCAAAAATATGAACAAAACGTGAATTTTTTTAAAAAGCTTTTTATTATAGAAAAAAGCTGCGTGTTATTCACGCAGCTCTTGATCCATAAATTCTTTAACCGTGATATCATCCCCTGCTTTATCTAGCAGCGTTGTCGTTGCTGGAAACGGATGTTTAATATGACTCGGTATTTTTTCATACAGCACAAAATAATCACTTTTTGGAACCGCGGCATCAATTGTATATGTATCGTGCACCAAAGCCGCCTTTACGCGCTCAATTTGTTTACTTCTATTTGTTCCTGTAAACAGCGCATATGTACCTTTATTTGTATGGATATCATCATAATCCACTAAATTGCTCATTTTGGTACTGACTTCAATACGCAGGCGTTTGTTCCATCCTTGCTTCAATACGGCCATTCCTTCTTTATCACCAGGTATGGAGAATAAGGCTATGTATGTATTAGAGTGATCAACCCGTTTAAAATCTTGCAGCGTAATCCTTGCAGAACCATCAATACTTTCTTTATGCTCCCAATTTCGCAAATGCTGCTGCACACTTGCAGCATTGTTTTCAATCGGATATCGAATCATCTCATACGCAACAATTACAACCGCTATACAAATGAACAGAAATAGCAACCGCTTTATCTTTCGCACATCTATTCACCTTCCTTAGCTTACTCCCCTTTTATGTAATTGCCTAAATTATAACTTCCTATTAAACCTCTGTCTATGCACTAGGAGAACTACGTTTTTTTTTACCACAAAAGGGATTTTTCAAACCTTTTGTCATAAAAATACGCTAAAAGACTCAGTAGCTGTTGAACCAAAAGAAACCGATCTCCACTCCCCTTCTTAATCCTTAAAGCAAAAAAAGATACCCATTTTGAAATGAGTATCGCTTAGCTTATCTATTATATCCTTCTATATCAAAGTCGTTTAAGGCTTATTTGCCGTTTTTTTATTATACACATCTTTCCGCACACATGTATCCTTTGACCTGATATCCATGTTTTTTGAGCTGCCGAATGCTTAAATTTCGGGAAATGCTGTCAGGAACAATTACGACCACTTCTTTATATGGAATTTCCTCATGCTGTCTCTCTAAATAAGGAAGCGGAATATGGATTGCTTTTTGACAGGGGTTTTGTTTCATTTCATGAAAATGACGAACATCTACATACGAAATCGTTGTAGAATCACAGTCGGCGGTCGTCACTTTCTTTATTCCCTGCACCGGCACATAGCGTTTATAAAAACTGTAACAAATTAATAAAAGTAAAATACCTATGCTCATATATAATATCGCCATGTTTTCCTCCCAATTAATTTCTATACCCCTGTATGTATACTATATTCAAAAGAAAGAATCAACACAGAAGTACTCTATCTCATTTCTCTCTGAAAGAAAAATGGTCTTTTTACACTTTATTATGAAACCACAATAAAGTGACGAAATCAATCATTATTTATTTTGATTTTTCGAAAGATTTAAATACTAGTAAACAGATCGTTTTTTCTTATTATAATGAAGAAACGCAGAATTTTTATCTTCATTTCCCCTTTTCTGTCCCGTTAAGGCTGAGGTTCGCTTATGAGTAATATAGTAGACCCAATGTTGCAAGAACGTCAGAAAAATGATTCTAAAAACGAAGGATGCGAGATAGGATAGTATGAACACGTGAAGCGAAAGACTATATTGTGATTGGCTCAGAAAAATACGAGTTAGCTTAAAAATGCAATATACACAAAAAAGGAAAGCCTCGGAGACGAAAGCTTTCCTTTTATAGATTAATCTCCGTCAAGGTTTGCACGACAATTATTATGAGACAAAGAGGTACTTTGTGCTTCATGCTGTTTTTTCTCACCCTGCATTGTCATATTTTCTTCTTCCGTGCTCCCTTTAGCAATATGTTTAGTTTTCTTTCCTTGGTTTAATGTCATGTTCATTCCCCTTTCTGGTGGATATAGTGTATGAAAATAACTCACACGCCATAAGAGGAAATGATATGAAAAAGCCCCTCTTAAATTGAGTGAGCTTTCTGCCTAAAACTGCTTTTCCTTTTATTGCTGAATCCGCATGAAAGGATATTCTCTATTTTAAACGTTCGTTTCTCGTTCCTTAGTAAGCACCAAGCTTTTACGCTCTGAGGATCAATTTTATACACAATGATAAATCGCTGTGTCAAACATCCTTTATCATCCATATAAATAATTTCAACAGGTCGTTTCGAAGAGTAGCTTTCTTGAAGTAGCCGTTCCATAGAATTCGCTCCTTTAATTTTTAGTTTACCGAACACACGTTCCTTTTTCAAGTGTTTTAAACTGAATAATTCGGTAGCTTTTACAGCTTAAAACGGAGAAAAGAGTGGGAAAAATGATAAAAATCATACAAATATTAGGTAATTGTGATATGGTAAAAGAGATTACTTAAGTTGGGAGAGGTGCATGATGGAAAGTAACATACTTAAATGGATCCCCGTTCCTTACTTTCAATTAAATCAAGAAGGTGAAATCCTGCATTTTTCTAGTCAAGCACATTCTTATTTTTCTTCAGTCTCCAGTCTGTGGAGCATTATTCATAAAGACGACCGGAAACAAGCAATGTGGATGCTGTCACAGCACTCTTCATCTAACCCCATCATCAGGCATTTGCGTTTGAGAACGAGCGATGATACATTTGTGAATTTTAAATGCACGATTCATTGGAAAAATAATGTTGGTCATTTAGTATGCACCGAAAAGAAAAATGTCAAGGATCCATTAGATGTTGTATTATCTGCTCAATCCTATTTAGAAAACTCAGACAAGCGATTAAAAGAATCGGACAAGGTGTTAAATAATGCAGCAGATTTATTATTTAATCGATTAAAACGATAACCAAATGAACATAATTTGCGCTGTATTCGGTTATTTCTCTCATTTTTAAAAGTCATTGAAAGGCTACCTATAGGGGTGGCTTTTTGTTTTGTTCTACACGTAAAATCATTCTCTTTTTGCCCGCACCATTTAGTCCAGAGTACATACACTAATAGGCATACTTTTCATATTTATTCTTTCTATATTTATGTTTTGCTCAGAAAAAAAGTCCGAATAATCAATAAATGTTTGAACATTTTTTTAAATTGGCATATATTATAAACAAACAATCATTTGAATGTTTGAATGAAGGAGGAAACTATGCCAAAAGATCGCTGTGATATTTATTGTTTTAACGAAGAAAAGGTGAATCGTATTAAGCCTTCTATCGATGTTGAAGCTGTTCAGGATATTTCTACGATGTTCAAAGCGTTGGGAGATGAAACGCGGCTGAAAATCGTATTAGCCCTTTATAAAGGTGAGGAATTATGTGTATGTGACGTAGCCAACATTGTAGGCTCTACGGTTGCTACTGCTTCTCATCACTTAAGACTGCTGCGAAATATAGGAATTGCCAATTATCGCAAAGAAGGAAAGTTAGCTTTTTATTCTTTAAGGGATGCACATATTAAACAAGTAATTGATATTATGTTTGCTAAAAAAGAAGATGTAACCATTTAAGTTTTTCTTACCGTATAGGGAGTGGGACACAATGAAACACGAAGATAAAAAACATCATCACCATACCGGAAGCTGCTGCAGCGGCCCTTCTTCATCAGAAATTGAGAACAGCCCCTGCTGCTCCTCTTCTTCAGAAGCCTCACCTACTGAAGAACCTTCTTCCTGTAGTACAAAGAGTCACGCACACAGTCACAGCTGCTGTTCAGATACAAGTGCGTTAACGACCGATAAAAGCCAGCTTTCGTGCTGCAGCGATCACGATATAGCAACAGGCAGTGATATAGAAGAAACGGCTGAATACCGCGTGTATGGAATGGATTGTCCTTCTTGTGCTGCTACGATTGAAAAAAGTTTAAAAACGTTAAACGATATTCAACACGTAGCAATCAACTACAATACAGGAAAGCTTCAAGTGGCGGCGGCAAGTGAATCAGCTCTGTCACTCATTCCAAACTCAGTGGAAAGACTGGGCTTTAGTATTGAGCCTATTCAATCAAATAAGAAAATGAAAACGTATTTGATTGAAGGAATGGACTGTGCAGCTTGTGCAAACACGATTGTGAATCATTTAAAAACAGTTCCTGCTGTCAAAGACGTACGCGTTAACTTTTCAACGGGAAAAGCACAAATTGAACATGATAATGAAGCTGATGACATTATTAAAGAAGTATCTAAAGCTGGGTATACCGCTACTTTAGTGACCAGCAGCAGGCAGCCCGCTGAATCTCGGCACCATAAAGGCAAAAATGGTCCGATTATTTTTTCAGGTATTCTCATCGCACTAGGTTTTATCGGTTCTCATACAGGAATTGCTTCTTATATGACAACTGTACTGTACGCTATTGCCATGATTGTTAGCGGATATAAGCCGGCTAAAAGTGCTTATTACGGAATCAAAAGCCGTTCTTTAGACATGAATGTTTTAATGACCGTTGCAGCACTTGGAGCAGCTGTTATTGGTGAATGGCTTGAAGGTGCTACGGTCGTCTGGCTATTTGCTTTAGGTGTAGCTCTACAAACAAGATCAATTGAACAAACAAGAAACTCGATACGAGGTTTGATGGATTTAGCTCCTTCTGAAGCATGGGTAAAGGAAAACGGGCAGCTGATTAAAAAAGCTGCGGAAGATATTTCAATTGGCAGCACGATTGTCGTAAAGCCAGGAGACCGAATTCCGCTCGATGGTGAAATTATAAACGGGGAATCCAGTATCAACCAAGCTCCTATTACAGGTGAATCTATTCCCGTTGATAAAGTAATGGGCGATGCTGTCTATGCCGGCACGATTAACGAAAGCGGATCGTTAGAAATTAAAGTAACAAAGCTAGTCGAAGATACGACCATTGCTAAAATCATTCATTTAGTGGAAGAAGCACAGGAGAAAAAAGCGCCGACTCAAGCATTTGTTGATAAATTTGCAACCATTTACACACCTATTGTCTTTATTTTAGCTTTATTCATTATGGTCATCCCTCCCCTGTTTGATGGTGCATGGAGCGAGTGGTTTTACAAAGGGCTTGAATTATTAGTTGTCGCTTGTCCATGCGCGCTAGTCATTTCGACTCCCGTCGCCATTGTATCTGCGATTGGAAACGCGGCGAAAAATGGTGTGCTCATTAAAGGCGGGACGTTTTTAGAAAAAGCCGGTGCAATCAATGCGATTGCTTTTGATAAAACAGGAACGCTAACAGAAGGCAAACCAGCCGTTTCAGAAGTTGTTTCCCTTGCTGCTGAAGAAAATCAGCTTTTAGCGATAACCAAAACGCTTGAAGATTATTCGAATCACCCTATTGCCCGCGCTATCGTGGATTATACTGCGGAGAAAAAAGTCGTTTCTTTACAAGGATCAAATTTTAAAATCCTTACGGGAAAAGGCGTGCAAGCAACAATTCAAGACACGGTTTATTACGCAGGTAATGCAAAATTATTCTCAGATTTAGGAACACCTCTAACACACTGCTGGTCTCAGATTGAAAAGCTTCAAAACGAAGGTAAAACGATTATTATTGTCGGAACAGCTAAAAGTGTTCTAGGCATTATTAGCGTAGCTGATACCATCAGACATACAACCATATCTGCTTTAGAAAGCCTTAAGCAAAACGGAATGCAGCAAATTGTGATGTTAACCGGTGATAACGAAGGGACAGCTAAAATGATTGCTTCTCAGTCTCGGGTAGACCGCTATTTCGCTGATTTGCTGCCTGAAGACAAAGTAAAGGCCATACAGCAGCTTCAACATGAAGGGTATCAAACGGCTATGGTTGGAGATGGAATTAACGATGCCCCTGCCCTTGCTACTGCTGATCTTGGCATTGCAATGGGCGGTGCTGGTACTGATACAGCCATGGAAACAGCTGATATTGTCCTGATGGCAGACAATTTAGAAAAGCTTCCTCATACAATGAAGCTAAGTCGCAAAGCGTTAGCTGTTATCAAACAAAACATTTGGTTTTCTATTATTGTTAAAGTCATTGCCTTAGCCTTTATCTTCCCAGGGTGGCTTACTCTGTGGATTGCCGTCTTAAGCGATACAGGAGCAGCGCTACTTGTTATTTTAAACAGCCTTCGCTTACTCAAAATGAAAAAATAAATGGAATCTATAAGCTTTCCAGCATGCGTTGGAAAGCTTATTTTTTAGGAGGGTTTACGTGAATAACCGCTGGAACCAATTTATTTATAAGTGCTGGGCCCCTTTTTATGATGTCTTTTTTAATAACGGGATGTTTTATCGAGCCAGAAAAAAAGTCTTTCAAGATGTCCCCTTTTCGTCTGAGCAGCGCATTTTATTTGTAGGTGTTGGAACGGGTGCCGATTTAGCTTTTATTCCTCATCAAGTAAATGTAACAGCCATCGACTATTCCAGTGAAATGCTTCAAAAAGCAAAAGATAAATACAAAAACCCGTCTATAACTTTCCACCAAATGGACGCTCAGCAGCTAACATTCGACTCTTTTTCGTTTGATGTTGTTGTAGCAAGCTTAATTCTTAGCGTAGTACCTGATGCAAAGCAAGCTTTAAAAGAAATGACCAGAGTAGTAAAGCCTAAGGGAACGATCCTGATTTTTGATAAATTTGAAACTAAAAAGAAATCCGCGGCTTTTCCTAAAAAAATATTCCGCCTCTTCGTAAAATTACTAGGAACGGATATTGGCCTCTCTTTTGAACATATGCTTGAAGCAAGCCGGGATCAGCTTATCTTGAAGGAAAATTCAAGCGTCATGTTGAAAGGTATGTATCGGAAAATTATTTTGCAGAAAGTTGATGAATGACTTCAAAGACGAATGATGTCTTTTTAACGTGATGGATGTACATATTATTTTCTATCTTTAATTGAAGAAAGGATGAACATTTTGATGATGAAATCAAAGGTCATACCAGTTGTCCTTGCAGCAGGCATGGTGTCCGGCTGTGGAAACGAAAGTAAAGAAAGTTCAGCTAGCAAACATACAGAAACAACACAACATGAAGAACATCAGCCGCACACATTAGGGGATAAACGAGAAGAAACAAAAAATAGTGACACTCTCCCTTCCTTTCTGAGTGACAAGCCCGAAGATATGCAGCTTATTTATGCAGCCGCTGCTAAGCATCAAACCTTACTAGAAAACATTCCTTGCTACTGCGGATGTGGCGAAGAAGCTAATCATCAAAACAACTACGACTGTTTTATCTTTGAAAACAAAGAAAACGGCGCAGTAATGTGGGATGATCACGGAACAAAATGCGGTGTCTGCTTAGAAATAGCGGCTCAAGCTGTAGTAGACTACAGCAAAGGCAAAAGCATCGAAGACATTCGTCAAGAAATTGATCATAAATATAAGGAAGGCTATGCCACGCCTACTCCTACGCCGGAAATATGATGCTTCAGTATAAAAATCATATAAAGACTTTGATTTCTTTATTCAAAGTCTTTTTTTGTCATTTTATTATTGGTTGATAAAATCTCGTTTGACCTCACCTTTTTAAGTCCTTGTAAAACGCCATCATGTAAAAATAACACATTTGGACGTTTATTTACTGAATCCTCAGGGAATATGCTTTCTAACACCCAAATATAACCATGAGAGGAGAAAAAATCTATGAGTAATTCTGTAGAAACAAACCATTCAGCAAAAGTTGAAGGAGCCATTAATTCTATGAGCGAGGAGAAAAAAGAGGATATTCTCTCTAGCTTCGAAGGATTTAAAAGTTATCTAGGGGACAAGGTCTCAAAAGGTGAAAAGTTAGGGATGAATGAGGAACAGCTGGCTAAAACAGCTCAGAAAGTAGCTGATTATCTCGCTAAGCATGAAGAGCCTCACAATCGAGAGGAAAACCTGCTTCACGAACTGTGGAAAGTTGGAGACAAAGAACAGCAGCATCACCTTGCCCATATGCTTGTAAGATTAGTTCAATAATAAAAAAGATGACACGCTGCCGTGTCATCTTTTTTATTTACAGATATTAAACAGCGGGAATGATAATTTGCTGCCCAATTTGCAGTTTGGTAGGATCTACGCTGGGATTTGCATCCTGCAGCTGCTGAGCAGTCATATTATACTTCTTTGCAATGCTATAGAACGTATCTCCTGCTTGTACAGTATACGTAGTGACAGGAAGAACAATCTGCTGCCCAATTTGCAGTTTGGTAGGATCTACGCCGTTATTTGCATCCTGCAGCTGCTGAACGGTGATATTATACTTCTTTGCAATGCTATAAAACGTATCTCCAGATTGAATGGTATAGAATGTAACGCTAGTAGAAGGTAAGTTTAAATACGCAGCAATTCCACGCGCGTGTGCTTCTCCCACTTCACGAAGAAACGTCGCGTTTTTTAATTTTTCAGCGTCGGCTGTTGTATCGATAAATAAGTTTTCAGTTAAAACAGCAGGCATATTTGTTTCACGCAGTACAGCATAATTAGCTGTTTTTAAACCGCGATCTGCAATCGTTCCAAATTTGCGCATGGTTGGTAAAATCTCTGCATGAAGCTCTTTTTGTAAAAGAGAAGATTGACTTCCCTCTTGTGATGGATAGCGATACGTTTCAAATCCAGTACCTCCGCCGGCATTAATGTGCATTGAAACAAATATATCTGCTCCCCATGCATTAGCTCGGTTCGCTCGATCTGATAATGAAACGAACACATCGGTTGAACGAGTTACTTGAACATCTACTAAATAGTTATGCTCTAAATACGCCCGCGCGTGTAATACAAGCTGCAGCGTAATATCTTTTTCACGCAAATTATTTCCTAAAGCGCCTGAATCTGTACCGCCGTGCCCTGCATCTAGCCATACTTTTTTCATGTGAACCTTTCCTTTCAGCCATAATATGAAAGAACTTGGGGTTAACACCGGCTTTGTCCGATGTTTTATCTCTCATTCTATATATATATGTAAGTGGACAAGAAGGGTTCGTCCTCTTAAAGGTTAGAGAACAATAACTTAAAAAACTGGATTTTACCATAAACATAAAAAATCCGAACGAATTGGATTTATCGTTCGGATCTCCCTTTAACTAACCTATGTCCACGCCTTTTAATAGAGATAAAAAGCAGGTTCGCCATCTTATCTTTTGCTATTTCTCACTAAAAGCAATTTTTAAGCCAATAAGCGTAAAGATAGAGCCTTGCACGAGATTAAGCCGCTTAGACAGCGCCGGAGATTTTCGCAAAAACTCCCCTACTTTCCCTGCAAATAGACTAATTAACGTAAAGATAATCAGCGCTTGAACTAAAAACACAGCTCCATAAACAAGCATTTGCTGTGTGGCGTGTCCGGTTGAATGATTAACAAACTGAGGTAAAAGAGCAAGAAAAAAAAGCGAAACTTTTGGATTTAGCAGGTTCATAATCACTCCTTTTTTATATAGCACCTTGTACTCAATGGCTTCTTTATTTTCAACAGCGAGAGCGGAATCTTTGGCTGTAAACGTCTTATAAGCCAGATATAATAAATAAGCTGCCCCAGCGTATTTGACAATAGCAAATGCTAAAGCTGATTGATAAATAATAGCCGACAGACCCAACGTTGCCGCTGCTATATGACCAAGCAAGCCCGTGCAAAGACCTAATGAAGTCGAAATCCCTGCATATTTACCGTTTGATATGCTTTGTGCTAAAACAAATAAGTTATCAGGACCAGGCATAACCGTAAGCAAAGCGGCTACACCTAAAAAAGAAGTGATTGATACGATATCCATAAGCCGTTCTCCCCCTGCATGATTTTGCCAACCATTATAGCATTTTTTACTATCTAGTATTCAAAAAAAGAAAATTTATCCATAAAAAAAGGATGGGACATAACTAAATCAATCTAATCTAAAGACGAATAAATTGTATACATGAGCTGAGCTGCTTGTTACACCGCTGTTGATTTCCGTGCAAGGCTTCGCTTTCCGCGGGCGGCCGCTGAGCCTCCTCGTCGCTTACGCTCCTGCGGGGTCTCACCTGTTCCGCTTTTCCCGCCGGAGTCTTCGCCTTGTCCTCCAATCAACTGCTAGAAGCAATTGAAAACATGAAATCTATCTTCAACATAACAACAAAAAACACGAACTACCAATTAAAAAATAATTAATAGTTCGCATTTGACTTTAACTGAAATACTTTTGTCCCAGCCTCATTTTTACTACTTATTTAATTTGTTTTTCTATAACTTGCTCTTTAGCCGAGGCAGTCTGTGCTTCCGCTTCTTTCATTTCATTATTAACATGAATTGCTTCTTTTAAATACTCTGTTTTGTACCCGCTTTTAAGTGCCCAAGCATAAAAGAAAAGTGCAACAATTGCAATAAGTCCCATATCCCAGCCGTATTTAATAATATTGAGTCCCCCGAATTTTTCACTTCCTATCCAGGAAATTGTCATCATACATAATAAGTAGACAATCATCCAAACGCCAGCTCGGAAGTTTTGACCAAAGCCTTTCCATTTTGATTTTGCTTGGTAATAAAAATAAATTGGCAAACCAATTAAAATAATAAATAATACCTGTCCAGTTAACGGCCATCTCGCCCAGTAAAGAGTAAGTGAAGCAAAAATAAAGCCAAGAGGCGCTATTACATTTAACCCTTTTATACGTAAAGGTCTATAAAGATCGGTCCCCGTTTTTCTTAACGTCATAGCTGTGATAGGACCAGTAAGATATGAAATTAACGTAGCTACAGAAATAATTTCGGCTAAAATTCCCCAGCCTCTAAATAAAAATAAAAAGATGAATGAGACAAATAGATTAAAAAACATGGCTTGACGAGGAACGCCGTAAAGCGGATGAACTCGTCCTAGTATATTCGGCAAGTATTTATTTTTTTCCATACCATAAATCATGCGTGACGTGGTAGCTGTATACGTAATACCTGTTCCTGATGGCGATACAAACGCATCTGCATATAAAACAATAACAAGCCAGTTAATATTTAGTGCAATCGCTAAATCGGCAAACGGCGAATTAAAGTTCAGATGACTCCATCCTTTTACGATTTCTGAAGGATTTACCGCTCCAATAAACGCAATTTGAAGCAATACATAGATCACGGTTGCAATCAAAATGGATCCTACCACGGCAATTGGAATAGAGCGTCCCGGATTTTTCGCTTCTCCCGCCATGTTAATAGGGCTTTGAAAACCGTTAAAAGCAAACACAATCCCAGACGTAGCAACAGCTGTCAACACGCTTGCCCATCCATTTGGAGCAACGCCTCCTGCAGAGGAAAAGTTTCCGCCGTGAAATCCTGCAAATAAAAGAGCACCAATTGTAAGCCCTGGAATCACAATTTTAAAAACGGTAATAAGTGAATTAGCTTTCGAAAATAAGCCTACCGTCCAATAATTTAAAAGAAAATAAATGATTAATAGCCCTGTAGCAATAGCCAAGCCTTTTCCAGTAAGAATCCCGTTTTCTACTAAACTCCCTGTCCATTTCGCCCACTCCCACGGCCATGAACTCATGTACTGAACAGAGGCAACCGCTTCAACAGGAATAACGGATACAATGGCAATCCAGTTTGCCCAAGCCGCAATAAAGCCAAGAAATGAGCCGTGCGAGTACTGCGTATACTTAACCATACCTCCTGCTTCTGGAAACATCGATCCTAGTTCACTGTAAGAAAGAGCTATAAATAAAATAACAACCATTCCAATAATCCAAGAAGCAATTGCTGCAGGGCCTGCAATTTGAGCAGCTCTCCATGCCCCAAACAGCCATCCTGATCCAATAATAGATCCAAGGCCGACCATCATGAGAGAAAACGTTCCCATTTTTCTATGTAAGTTATTCATGTATCTAACACCTTTCTTCTATATATTCTGAGAAGTGAGTTATTAAGCGCTTTCATTAAATTTAAAAAATAAAATTCATTTTGATCTCTAAAAATGCTGCTTAAAAGTACTAACCAAAAGCTTTTACATTCATTCACCCGTCCCCCTTCTTCATTTATTATTTGCTATTATATCATCATCAAGTTAAAAAAGTACGCGTTTTGAATAAAAAATATTTTTATTTTTAGAATTTTGTGCGTTTTACCAATTAAAAGTACGCGTTTTGAACACTAACATTTATAAAAACAGCCTTTTCATTAAAGTGATATACAAACGATTTTGCTGCAATAACCAGAAAAAAAGCAGGGTAAAATGAAGCGCTCATTTTACCCTGCTTTTTTAAATTATTTTACAACAGCTAACACTGTTTCTTTGAAGCTGTTATAAACATACGACCAAAGAGCCGGTTCTTCTTTATATCTTGTTCGTAACGCAGAAAAGACTTCTTTTTGCTTTTCTTCAAACGAAGGATCTTCTTTTGAAGGAAGTTCGGCGCGAAGCTCATCCACGATCTGCTGAACTTCAGGAGCACGAGGACCCCATTTACCTAGTAAATTTCCTTCATTATTAAAAATTAAAATAATCGGAATAGCACGGCCGCCGTTTGTTAAGTGACGATCAATTAATTCGGTGTCCGCATCGCGCAGTGCAACACGCACATCGATACCGGCAGCTTCAGCTACTTTACGAATGATTGGGTTAATCATCATCGCATCTCCGCACCAATCTTCAGTAATTGCTAAGAAGTGAAGCTTGTGAGCTTTTAATTTGTCAGCCAGTCCATCTTTAGGAAGCTGAAATTGTTCATAAACAGCTAAACTTTCCTCTTTTAATGTACTCATGTCGTTCATATATATTTGAATTGATTTTCCTTCTTCAAAATACTGCTGTTCTGTTTTCATCAAGATCCCTCTTTCTTTTTTGTATACGAATAGATGAGATATCCAATCTCGTTTTCGTCTTTTCTATACGCACTACTAGTATAGCTTTTAAGCACCATGAATCAAAATATAAAAGTCTGCGTGCTCATTTTGATCATGTTTTTTTATTCTGCGACGGAATTCATAAAACTTCAATTTAAAAACAGCACATTGAGATGTTATAAAAAAAGAGAATGGGGTACATGTACACTATCAATGTAACAAATTTTAAATCTTTGTGAATATTTGAGAATGTTTATTGTGTAACCGTCATCTTTTGATTATGATAATGATATGTTAGCTACTTGACTAAATATGGAGGATGAGGCGAATATGAATCAATCCCCGCATGAAAAGCGAAAAAAACGCAAACAGTTTGTAGAACGTTTAAGACTAAAAGGAATCAAAATAGAGCTGACAAAACCGCGCTCTCACTTTTCTTCACTATCCTTACTAAAATCATAACTCGTAGCCACCTTTTTCTAAAGCGGAACGGTATCGAATTTCAACTATCTATGCTAATGCTTACATATCATTTCAAAAGGAACAGCTTCTAAATGCTGTTCTTTTTTGATGTTTCTTTATATTTCTGCTCTGTCAAAAAAATTATAAACCTTTTTCTTTATTTTTCCCTTTTTTCTACCTAGGGCTTTCCGCTCCCTTCCATATGGTATTCTCAAAATATATAGTTCTATAAATACCTTAAATTACCACTATATTCAAGGTATATATAATATAAGTATATATTGTAAATTTATAACTCTTACTATATAATCTTGTAGAAAACGTAAAAAAAAGGAGAAAATTGATGAAAAAACTGGGGACAATTTTATTATCATTTCTGCTGTTTGTTGGCGTATTTCCAACGTCTTCATTCGCAGCCGCGTCAACATTTGACGCAGACTTCAACAAATATTTAAAATCGGTAAGCCAAACGCGAGGTTTTGAAGTAACCAAAGACGACGTTGAATATTCACTTTCACTGTATGACGATAGTCTTGAAAACTACGATACAATCGCAGATTTAGAAGATTTTTTAGGTGAACCGATTGCAGCTGACTTACATAATGTGCAAGATTTGTATGCAGATTTTGACTTAGACAAAACAAGCTTAAATGCGTTATTAAAAGAGAACGGCCAAAGCTTAGACGACTATGTGTACCTAGATGATTTATACGATGATGTCGGCTTCTATCTAGAAGGCGATGACTGGTATGAAGATGATGAGTCATATGACGAAGAAGACACTTCTTACGATGATGAATTAAGTGAAGAAGATTTAAGCGGCTTACTATCATTTATGCAGTCTGAATTAGGCTTAACTTCAGAAGAGTTAAATCGAATTGAAGCACATTTTACATCGTTAGAAGATGAGCTTTCAAATGAAGCAACGCTTAACCGCTTAGATCAATTAGGCGAGCGCTTAGCGGCATTCGAAGATTTTGATACAGCAACAGAATTATCTGCTGATCAAATCGCTGAATTAATGTCTATTTATAAAGAAATGCTATCAATCTTCCATTTAGACGCTAAATTTTCACTTGTACAAGGCGGAAATGAAAGACCGCTTTCTCTTACTGATTTAATCAACTTAGAAGAATTAAAAAATGCAAGTCTAAAAATTTCTCTTTATACAACAGACGGTGAATTTTTAGCAGACATGGTGATCACAGGCGATATGTTTAATTCTGATATCATCACAGATACAGGAAAAGAAGTAGAAAAATCTGCTGAAGCTGTAGCAAAACCAGCTCAAGCGCAAAAACCAGCAGTAGAAAAGAAACAAGAACCGGAGAAGCAACAAACGAATAGCGCTGTACAAAAAACCGTTAAAGGCGGAAAACTTCCGGAAACGGCTTCTAATTATGTAACAAATACATTAATTGGATTAGTGCTTGTAGCCGCTGGCTTTGTTCTTTTCCGCAAAGTGAGACGCGCATAAAATGGAACCAAGAAAAACAAGAAGAACAATCAATCGTAAAAAGCGGTTGATTGTTCTTTCCCTTTTAGCCGCTGTCATCTGCTTTGGTCTTTGGTTTACAACAACAAACGCCTATAAATTTGCAAGAGGCTATTTGGCATTTAAAACAATGGATACAGAAGAACCAGCCGCAGCTTCAGTTTCTAAAAGCAAGGACTCATCAACAGCAGACTCTTCTGCTGAAGCTTCTTCTGTTGAACCAAAAAAAGCGGTACACTCTCGTACTGCTAGCTCAGAAAAAAAGCCGAAAGTGTCAAATGTGTCTTATCCGAAACAGCCAAAAATCGGTGATTTAATGGGAGAACTATATATTCCTAAATTAAATGCGAAGCTGCCAATTTATCACGGTACGAACGAAGATGAATTAGAAAAAGGCGTCGGTCATTTTGCGGGAAGCGTGCTGCCTGGTCAAAACGACAATTCTGTTCTATCAGGACATCGCGATACGGTTTTTCGTAAGCTTGGCGACGTGGGTGAAGGCGATTCGCTTGTGGTAAGTACAGCAGCAGGCACCTTCACATACAAAGTAAACAAAGTACGAATTGTGGATGCGGATGACCGGACCGTTATTGTGCCAAAACCTAGAGCCACTTTAACCGTCAGCACCTGTTATCCATTTAACTACGTTGGTTCAGCACCTGAACGCTATATTTTAGTCGCTCACCTTGTTGCATCAACTACAAAATAAAAAAGCTGCCCTTAAAGAGGCAGCTTTTTTTAATGAATAGATTTCATTAGTAAATCAAACCATATTTTCAACGAAGTCGCCGTAATAACGACTGCTAAGATCACTTGCAGCGACGCTACCTTCGTCTTTTGCCCGACAAAAGCGCCAATCGGAGCTGCTAGTAAGCTTGCTCCAATAATCATAAGCGCCGGAAGCAAAAGGACTTGATGTGTCATTACTTTACCGAATGTTGTTCCCATAGACGAAATAAACGTCACGGCTAATGAGCTTGCAATCGTTACGCGCACAGGAATTTTTAACACGGTAATCATAATAGGAACAAGTAAAAATGCGCCTCCTGCTCCGACAATCCCCCCGCAAATTCCAACTAAAAACGCCAGGGCTGCTGCCAAAGGTTTTGAAAACGTCACTTCGAATGAATCGGCCGCTGGATTATTTTTTTTGGGCATAAACATTAATCCTGCAGCAATTGTTGCCATCACGCCGTAAATGAAATTGATCATTCCTTCTGAAAACGAGTTTGATAGCGTTGAACCAATGAGACTACCAACTAAGACACTGACGCCCATATATAAAATTAACGGTTTATTCAAATAGCCGCCCTTTTTATAAGCAAGAGCTCCTGAAACGGAGGCAAACAGCGACTGCACAGCTCCTATACCAGCTACTTCGTGCGCGCTGAATATTCCCACTCCTACAAGAGGCGGAACAAATAGCAACAGCGGGTACAAAACAACTGACCCTCCAATTCCAAGCATACCTGCTAAAAATGACCCGAAAAACCCGAGTGCAAATACCGTTATTAATAGTTGTACATCCATGTTTTTACCACCTGCTTTTATCAATCCAATATCATGTTTGTTAGAAAGTATGTATACATACAACGCCTTATCTCTTCTTCCATTGTATCACTGTATATGCTTCTTTTCTGTAAAAATATTGATAAAAGTGCTTTCAATTATTAATTTTTTTAATCATTAAAATCCTATCGACTTTATGCGTTATTTACGTTTAGCTCAAACTTCCTCGTTCTCGGCTCTGCTACTTGTGGTAGAATAAAGAAAAACTAGATGTTAGAACTGCCTACACGCTACGCTTATCTCAGCAGGCCCATCATCACAGGAGGCTTTCGTATGTTTGAATACAAAATTGATGACGAAGTTAGTTTGCATTTAATTGAATCAACTGACGCTTTCCCCTTGCTTTCTCTTATTAACGAGTCAAGACCTTACCTAAAAGAATGGCTCCCATGGGTAGATAGCATGCAAAGTATTGCTGACTATGATGAACTCATCCCTGAATGGAGAGCTCAATACTATAATAACCAAGGGTTCCAGGCGATCATTCGGTACTACGGAGAAATCGCCGGAATGATTGGTTTCCACGGAATTAATTGGGGAAATAAAAGTACAAGTCTCGGCTATTGGATTGGACATGATTTCCAAGGAAAAGGCATTATGACAAGAGCCGTACACGGATGCCTGAATTATGCATTTAATACGTTAAACCTTCATCGAGTCGAAATACGCTGCGGCATTAATAATGAAAAAAGCAAAGCCATCCCTACGCGTCTAGGTTTTACGGAAGAAGGCATTTGCAGAGAAGGTGAATATCTATATGACCACTACCACGATCTTGTAATTTATGGCATGTTAAAACACGAGTGGAAGCAAGCTCCTTATGCTCCGTGGCTTCTTTCTTAAAAAGCAGGATCATTTGTACAAGCTATCGTTTAAATAGGGTATAGTAAAAAGATTAAAAGAAGCTGGGACAACAATATGTGAGTTGAAGAGAAATCCGAACGAGGTTGATTCTTAATGAAGAATCAACCTCGTTCGGATTTTTTATTGTGATGCTGAACACAGGTTTCATTCAATGCAGGTGATACCAGCTGTTGATTGGAGGGCAAGACGAAGACTCCTGCGGGAAAAGCGGAATAGATGAGACCCCGCAGGAGAGAAGCGACGAGGAGGCTCATCGGCCGCCCGCGGAAAGCGAAGTCTTGTACGGAAATCAACAGCGGTGTAACAAGCGGTTCAGCTCATGTATCCAATTTGTTCGCCTTTTGATTGGAGCGATTTCGTTATGTTTCAACCTATTTTTTAATTAAAATATTGAAGCTGTTCGCGGCGAAGCTTATCTTTTTGTTTGTCCGAAATTGAGTAGTCGTAGTTATAAATAGCTCCTTCCCAATCTCCATACATTGGATTTGGAAACACAATTAGCTTTTGACCAAATGCTTCTTTTTGTTCTTCTACAAGCTTATTTCGATCGTTCATCGACTTTTTATCAAAGCCGCTAAAATCAGATAAGTTATCACCAAACAGCAGGACTACATTATGATTCTTCGCTACTTTTTGACGGCGCGTTTCTTTTCCTTCGTCTTTTGGACCCGTCAACAGCACATGGTCTTTGGTTGCTTGAGGAATATGTAAATTCTTTAGGTTTTTAATTGTTGCCTCAAGCTGAGAAGTTGTACGGCCTGAAATGTAGTAAATATCTACACCTTTTTGATCTGCATACGTCAAGAAATCGACAGCACCTGGCACTGCTTTCGCTTTTGCTGCTTGCACCCATTCATCCCACTTATAAGGGAATCCTTTACCCGTTTTGATGGCTGAAGCTTGAAATGGGCTATTATCAAGCACGGTTTCATCTAAATCCAAAATAATGGCAGGCTTTTTATCGGTACTTTTTGCAAGCGTCTTATCTAAACGAAGCTTCCCTGTATTATAGCCTTGGTAATACAAAGCTTTCATTTCGCCGGATGTCTGGTACCAAGCGTCCGCCATAATTTGCTGATCAGCTAGATTTTGAACGGGTTCTTTTTTCTCAGCAGAAACCTCTTTTTCCTGCTGAGGGGCACATGCTGTAAGCGAAAAAGCAAGTACAGCCACCCCTGTCAACGCTGATAATTTCTTATTCATTTTGCATCCACTTCCATCTCTACATATTTTCATGCTAATAATGTTATATATTACCTCAATCAAACAAAAAATCAACACAAATACGAATAATATTTTAATTAATAATTAAAATAGTTCGTTTTAACTGATATTAATTCCCTTTTTTTACCATTATCCAAATATTTGTTTATACATTTTCCAAAATCCGTTTTTCTCATTCTTTCTTTTTAATCTTTTTTTAGAAACATATCGGCTTATCACTCATTTGCTCCAGAAGAACTCAATAAATCTGAATTATCTAACTTTTTATCTTGTGTTAGATTCTCTCACAAAAGTGCTTTTTTTTGAAAAGATATATAGTAAAATAGATTTTGTGAATTAAAAGACGGTGTTTTCTATCGAAAGTATTGTATAAATATACAAAAGGGGATGGAGATATGAATCACGTAAAACAATGGGGATGGATTACCTTTGGCTGCTTATGCGTTGCCATCGGAATTCAATTTTTAACCGCTTCTAACCTCGTTATTGGCGGAACGGCAGGACTTGGCATTGTGCTGCAGCATTTAACCGGTATTTCATTTGGGGTATTGTTCTTTATCATCAATCTACCGTTTTATTTTATGGCTCTTACACAAATTGGACTGCAGTTTACGATAAAAAGCTTCATCAGTGTTAGCTTGATGTCAGTGATGTCCGATTTATTAGCTGCCAACTTTTCATTTGCACTTCCGCATCCGCTTGTAGCCGCGGTTATGGGCGGCATTATCGTCGGCATTGGACTAATCTTTTTGTTTCGTCACGGCTCTTCTCTTGGCGGAATCAACATGCTATGCGTGTTTCTTGATAAGAGGTTTGGCATTAATCCAGGTAAAACAATGCTTTTGACAGATGTGCTGATTGTAGGCTCTGCAACAGTGGTATTCGGCGTAGTTCAAGTTCTTTATTCATTAATCGGTATCTTCATCATGACAGGACTGCTTGGACGCTATCACAAACGCTCGCCAATCGAACGAACTGGTGAACATATCGAAGAAGAAGCCAAGCAACAAACGGCTTCAACTATGTAAAAAAACCGTGCGGAAATGATCCCGCACGGTTTTTTTACGCTTATTCTGCTACTTTTACAAGCTGTTTTCCTAAGTTTGCTCCTTCGAATAACCCAAGGAACGCTTCAGGTACATTTTCAAAACCTTCTACAACGTTTTCGCTGTACTTGATTTTCCCTTGCTGCACCCATTCGCCTAACTGCTTAATGCCTTCAGGGAATTTGTCAGCATAGTCGGCTACGATAAACCCTTTCATTAGCGCACTGTTAATTAATAAAGGTGTTTGAACACGTGGTCCAACATCTTGTTTTTCTAAGTTATACAGTGAAATTTGGCCGCAAAGTGGAATGCGCGCAAATTTATTTAATAAGCTAACAACTGCATCTGAAATCTCTCCGCCGACGTTTTCAAAGTAAACATCAACTCCATTAGGACACGCTTCTTTCAATGCTTCTTTCACATTTCCTTTTTTGTAATTAATCACTTCATCAAATCCGAGCTCATCTTTTAAATAAGCAATTTTATCTTCAGAACCTGCGATGCCGACAACACGTGCGCCTTTAATTTTAGCGATTTGACCAACAACAGATCCAACAGCACCTGCTGCACCGGAAACGACTACTGTTTCGCCTTCTTTTGGCTGACCGATTTCAAGCAGTCCAAAGTAAGCTGTGAGACCAGGCATACCAAGAACGCCGATAGCCGTTGTAATTGGCGCTAGCTCTGGATCAACTTTCTGCAAGCTTTTTGCTTCTGCGGCTGAATAGCGTTTCCAAGGAAGCATACCTGTCACGATATCGCCTTCTTTAAAGCGATCTGATTTTGATTCCGTTACGCGTGCTACAATGCCGCCTGCAAGCGGTGCGTTTAGCTCAAATGGAGGAACATATGATTTTGTATCGTTCATGCGTCCTCTCATATACGGATCAACAGAAAGGTAAAGTGTTTGAACAAGTACCTCGCCTTCTTTCGCTGTAGGCATTTCAATTTTTTCGTATTTAAACGTATCTTTTGTTGGCATTCCCTTTGGGCGTTCTGCTAATAAAATTTGTTCATTCATCGATATCGCTCCTTTTTATTTCTCTGTTTTTTGTAAAATGTGCTAAACTTACCTTTGTTATTTTAAATTATATATTGTGCACAACGCAAAAAATATGATTGTGCAATAACACCGAAGGAGAAAAAGACATGGAGCTAATGCGCTGTAAAGAAAATGTTGTTAAAAAACTAAACGAGTTTGTTGAAGTAACTCCCCCCGTTATTTTGTTTAAAAAAGGCAATATGTATCCGATTAAAATGGATATCAACTATAACTGGATTGCCACGGATGAACAAGGTCATGAGCATATTGTCGCTTCAAACACAAAGAACGTGCAGGACGACTACTGGTTTAGCTACCATTTTGACTTATATTAAGGAGTTTCCCGGATTTACTCTTCATAAACGTTATATAAATAAAGTGTTGTATTAGTAAAAACAGCGCCAGAATTCTGGCGCTGTTTTTATGTAGTAATCGCAATTGTACGGGTGGTCGTTTGAACGGTCACCCCAGTTGAAGAACGGACAAAAAATTCCATTCTGACTGAGTACGTGTATGTACCAATTGATGCTACTGTATCTACCCATGTAAAAGAAAGAACATTTTGCTGAGTGAATGATAGTGTTAAAACGGCTGCAGCTCCTTGCTGTAAATTCTGTGAAAACAAAAGCTGAGAATTTCTATATACTCTAAGTGTTACCCCGTATTGATAACTAGTTAATCCAAGAGGAATGTTTGCTTCAACTGTAGCAAATCCATCTATCTTCATCTTCTGATTGTTTTTTTTGGTCTCAGCATTTACTGTTAAAATGCTCGTTTCAGAACCGTAAGTCAACGACTGCACGCTTTGAGACTGCGATGAAAATATATTCAGCTGGCTTTGAATCAAGTCTCCCATTACTTTCCCTCCCTTTATTTATATGGAATATACGGTAATAAAGTATATACTTACCTTTTGGTTTACATGACTAAGAGTTCAAAGACCTCCTTAAACCAGCTTGTTAAAACTATTTATTAATTCACAAAAGCTGGCTACTGTAATGTTCCATTTTCTGCATCGATATCTACTTAAGATTATGTTACAATCACGGTAAAGTAATTTATGATTGATAGAATAAAAGCTAGAGCTTGAAAAATTCGAGGTGGATTATGCAAGGTAAAGTTGTATATAAAGAAGGATTTTCAGTGATAGGCATAGCAAAAAACGGAGAGTATCAAAAAGAGAATCTTTTGAAGCAAATACTTAAAGAAAAAGAAATGATTACTTCTTCAAAAGAACCTCATATGATTACAGGCATTTGCATGGCTCCGAAAAGAGAAAATTATTTTTATATTGCAGGTACAGAAGTGGCTGATACGGCTTGTATTCCAAGCGGTATGAGCGTTCATACGTTTCCTTCGTTTACATACCTGCAGTTTAAACACAGAGGTCCCATTACATCGCTTGGGTCGACGTATAACAGCATCTGGAATGAATGGCTGCCGAACTCTCCTTACAGCATGATTGAAGGTCCTGCTCTTGAAATTGTAAATACAGCTATACACGGCAATTTATATAGTGATACATATGAAATGGATATTTATATTCCCATAAAGCTTGGACATTAAAAAAGGTGAACTTACGTTCACCTTTTTCCTATTTTTGCAGCTGTTTATATAAATGATAAAGAGTAAAAACGCACTCTGGATGACGCTCTTTATGGTTAAAAAAGCCATGGGGAAACATGAGTGAAAGATTCCCTTTTTCAATTCCGGTCACATACTTGTTTTCCATAAGCGGATATTCTTTCACAACCCAGCGCGCTTCATCAATCGTAGACGTAACCACCTCACCAAAGTATACGCCCATACACTCTTCGAATTCTTCTTTTGTTATTGAAAAACAGTCAAAGCGATCGCCGTCTTCTAGATCATAGTAAAGAAGCTCTAATATTTTCAAACTTTCATCTGTAAAATCAACGGTGAATTCAGCTACCGCTTTGCTTATTTCATGAATATGATTCATGCACTGTTCGCGCATTTGATGATAGTAATAGCTAGCTTCAAACTGATGTTCACACGTCACTAGCGATTCTCCGTATGATGCTGTTAGATCATGATGCTTGCTCATGCTGACACCTCCACGCTAAGCTTATGGAGCAAGTATAACATTAACCAAGCTACTATTGAGCATCTTCCATTAACAACCTATTCGCGGCAATATTAGGTTCACTTCTTACTCATTATTCTGCCGTACACAAATCCTCCGCTAACAAGAAGAATACCGCTAATTAATACGCTGCTTAAAAAGATTTGCGAATGCATCAAGTGATTATACATCATCCACACGCTCATTTCGTCATCTCCTTTTGGCCTTTTTTAACTAGTATCCCCGATTTTCTTGCCGCACATGCCGGCATTTTCATCATTTTTTCATCAAGCCTCTATATAGTTAAAGCCGTGAAGCCAACTATCTTTTTTCATCGTTTTACTCCTTAAAAAGCCTGCTTATGACTCTAAAGCAGGCTTTTTTTATAGGTTGAAACAAGTAATTAAGCCGTCTATCCCCACTAATTGTGCATAGTAAGGTATAATTAAAGATAGTTTCACTTTTCTAAAGTGAGAAATACATAGGAGACATCAAAGGAGACATGCAAATGACAGAACTCGAAAAAGCGAAAATTCAGCACCGAAAGCTGTCCAAGGGGCAGGTATTTGGTAGGGCTATCGCCATTGCGATCGGTGCCCTGCTCATGGCCACAGGACTTGAAATCTTCCTTGTTCCAAACCACGTTGTTGACGGAGGAATTACCGGTATTTCCATCATGCTTTCGCATATTACCGGCGTAAATCTAGGAATCTTTCTTTTTGTACTAAATCTTCCGTTTGTATTTATCGGGTACAAGCAAATGGGAAAAACATTTGCCCTTTCCACTATTTTTGGCATACTGGTTGTATCCATCTTAACTTCTATGTTTCACCATGTCCCCGCGTTTACCGCAGACGTTCTTCTTGCTACCGTTTTTGGAGGGATTATTCTCGGAATTGGAATTGGACTCGTAATTCGCTACGGCGGAGCGCTTGACGGTACGGAGATACTTGCTATTTTAATCAGTAAAAAAATTCCGTTTTCTGTGGGAGAAATTGTAATGTTTTTCAACTTCTTCATTTTAGGAGCAGCGGGATTTGTGTTCACGTGGGACCGCGCCATGTATTCCATCCTTGCGTACATCATTGCGGCTAAAGCCATTGATACAGTTGTAGAAGGATTGGAAGAATCAAAATCAGCTTGGATTATTAGTGATCATTCTGATGACATCGGCGATGCGATTAATGCGCGTCTAGGTCGAGGCGTTACCTATTTGCACGGTGAAGGTGCTTATACGGGCGATGATAAAAAGGTGATTTTCTGCATCATTACGCGCCTTGAAGAATCAAAGCTAAAAACCATTGTTGAAGATTTTGACCCTACTGCCTTTTTAGCCGTTGCAGATATTACCGAAGTCCGCGGCGGACGCTTTAAAAAACGAAACATTCACTAAAAAAAACGCGCAGAAAGCATGATGCTTTCTGCGCGTTTTTATGTAAAAGAGACTTTTTGAACCCGCTTAAACCATTCATAACAAAGAAGTACAATTAAACATAAGTCGATTAAATCGCCTCCGTAATACATCAGCATAGCCCCTTGCTGCGCCTCTTCTACCGAGACGTGCATAGGCGGGTGAGCGTACACATATTTTGATAAAATACCGTGAGCGGCAAGAGCAAGAACCAATACGGACGCTCGGTGCGTAAAAGCTTTTTGATGCGGCGAAGGATCAATTGAAATCATCGATACGGTGAATAAATAGCCGGCTAAAAATACATGAATATGTACAGCGACATGCACGAAAAAAGAGTGATGCATCATGCCATACAGACTCGTTGTATAAAGAATCCAAAGTCCTCCTACGTTAAGAACAGAAGCTGTCACCGGACTGCTGATGAACCGAACAAACCGCCCTTTTAAAAGTTTTGACACCTTTCTGGCTGCATGAACCGGAAGCGTGCGAAGCAGCAGTGTAAGAGGTGCTCCTAACGCCATTAAAAGCGGAGCTAGCATACCTAAAAGCAAATGCCCTGTCATATGCGCGGTAAAGTCCATATGAGCACGAGCTGCGAGCGGTCCTGCTACAGAAGATATGGCGCATAAAATACCAAGTGTCCAGCTGGACGTCCTATATAATGACCATTTTCTATACGTTGCATTTGAAGACGTTACAGCCCACACGTATAAAAAAAAGGCAGCGACAAAAGGCAGGGCTAATAAAAGCTGAGATAGTACTTCATATTTAATCATGATGTGCACCTTGTTTACGTGTAAACCATGTTAACATGATGCCAATAAGCAGCATCAAACATGCAAGTACATTCCACGTAATGTCGTAAGGTGCAATCTTCACTCCGTACCGAATTTGGTGAAGGCCCATAAGCTTATGCTGCACGGTCCCGTCATAAAGCTGAAACGCTCCCGCTCCAAGCAATACTCCTCCTATCCACCTTTTCACCCACCAGCCGCCCCGGCGCCTTAGATCTGCCACCATAAAAAGTGATGCGATTGTAGCGAACCAGCTGAATGCATGAAACAAACCATCCGACACTAAACCAGCGGCCGTTGTGGACTTATCATAAAAATGATGCCAATGAAGCAGCTGATGAAACACTGCTTCATCAATAAAAGCAACTAACCCTACGCCAAACAAAAAGCCTGACCAGCTATTTCGAGCGCGGTGAACCACGCGCTGATTTGCAGTTGCTTCGTGCTTCTTTTCCATATATATATCCCTCCCTGCCAGTTCTTTAAGTTTATATCGATTCTAATGAACGTATACCCTATTAAAGAGAAATGAATCTATAATATGGAAAAATAGGAGCTATATCCTAACCTCGTTTTCATTATCTTTTCACCATAAAGGTATAGGATAGTATTTGCGAAGCCAATTAACATATTTTTTCATAGTTTTACTCCCTTTCTAATGACCTGTTTCCCCAAAACAGGTCTTTTTTATATCCCGCTTCTCTTTTCATCGTTTTTTCACCATAAAGGTATAGGATAGTACTTGCGAAGCCAATTAGCATATTTTTTTCATAGTTTTACTCCTTTTGAAGACCTGCTTCCCCAGAGCAGGTCTTTTTTTATATCCAGTTTCTTTTTTCATCATTTTTTCACCATAAAGGTATAAGATAGTACTTGCGAAGCCAATTAACATATTTTTTCATAGTTTTACTCCCTTTCTAATGACCTGTTTCCCCAAAACAGGTCTTTTTTATATCCTGCTTCTCTTTTCATCGTTTTTTCACCATAAAGGTATAGGATAGTACTTGCGAAGCCAATTGGCATATTTTTTTCATAGTTTTACTCCTTTGTGAAGACCTGCTTCCCCAGAGCAGGTCTTTTTTTGTTTGATGTTTCTTTTCACTGTTTTTTCACTATTGGGCGGTAAGATAGTACATGTAAAGCCAATTAGCATATTTTTTCATAGTTTTACTCCCTTTCTAGTGACCTGTTTCCCCAAAACAGGTCTTTTTTTATTTTTTCTAAAAGCTTCCATCTTTTCACCGTTTTTTCACTTTTCTTTTGTATACTAAGTTTGTCAAAGCAATTTCATCATTTT
Source organism: Priestia sp. D51 (assembly GCF_053345675.1). Lineage (NCBI taxonomy): Bacteria > Bacillati > Bacillota > Bacilli > Caryophanales > Bacillaceae > Priestia > Priestia sp. D51. The sequence continues at coordinate 684,765 of NZ_JBLTIR010000002.1, forward strand.
TCATAAATGACCCCTATTTATTCCCCGCTTTTTGTGAGCGGGGCTTTTTTTATAAGAAAAGCATATTTTTTAAAAAAGCTTTTCTCTTTTCACCGTTTTTTCACTTTTCTTTTATATACTGTTCTTGTCAAAACAATTTCATCATTTTTCATAGATGTACCCTATTTGCACCCGCTTCTTGTAAGCGGGACTTTTTTTGTTTTCAGATAAAAAAAGCTTAACCCGGAGGTTAAGCTTTTTTCATCTGCTTGCGAAGAACAAGCATCATAATCGTAATAATGGTAAACGCAATAAACGCTAAAAAAGGAATGGTGATAAATCCAAGCCAGTTAATATATTGACCTGAGCAAGGAACACCGCTTGTACACGTTTCAAATGCTTTAAGAGCCGGTATCTTCTGCAGGCAATAATGATAGCCTGAAAGCGCCATACCAATCACCGAAAACGGCAGGACGTATTTGTAGATGAACGTATCATTCCGGTACACGGCTACGCCTAGCACAATCGCGAGCGGATACATTAAAATTCGCTGATACCAGCAAAGTTCGCACGGGATGAAGTGAAGAACTTCACTAAACGTCAAGCTTCCAAGCATCGCGATAAGCGCTGTAATCCACCCGAAAACCAAAGACTTGTTCATTATTTGTTCTCCTTAGCCGCATCTTTGACCATTTGATCAAAGTCATCGATTGTTTTTCCTTCGAATTTTTTGCCGCCTACATAAATGGTTGGTGTACCTGTGATGCCTAAGTCATTGGCTGTCTTCATATCTTGATTAAACGCATCTTTTCCTTTTCCGTCTTTAAATGCACTCGCTACTTTTTTCGCATCGGCATCGCTTGACACTTCTTTCAGCGTATCTTCTAAGTAGGATTCCGTTAAGACATCTTTCTTTTCGTCCGCTGCGTTTTGCTTTTTATAAAGAAGTTCATGGAATTTCCAAAATGTATCGTTTCCAAGCTCTTTGTATACCGTTTCGGCGAATTCTGCTGCACGAGAGGAGTCGTTGTTGATAAATGCATAGTTCATAAAGTAGAATTTCACTTTACCTGTATCCACATAACCTTTTTGAATCAGCGGGAAAAAGGATTCCGTGAAGTTTTTGCAAGCCGGGCATTTGTAATCTCCAAACTCTACCACTTCTACCGGAGCTGACTCTTTTCCAAGATACGGCTGATTATCATATGTAAGAGCGGCCTTTTCATCTCCTCCGCCCTTTGACATATTCGAAAGGACGATTAACCCTAAAATACAGACCGCAATAATTCCAATCACCCAAAAAATCCACTTGCTTGAGGATGTTTGCTGATTGGGCGTTACTTTTTTCTTTTTCTTTGCTTTTGACACAATCTCATCTCCTTCTTTTCTTTCTCTCTTACAAACTTACAAAGCTGTTAGAGCTGTAAAAATCAGCGCACACAAAATAAAAAACACGTATAGCGACGTCAGCGTTAAAATAACAGGAGGCTGCATCGGCATTTTCGTTTCCGGATTTAAAATATATTGAATGCGATAATTAACAGACGTATCAGCAAACGATACGTGCGCACACGAGAGACTTGTCTGTCCCGTTTTCACCATTTTTAAAAGCGCGCTGCCGATGTGAGCAGGCGTGCCATTTTTCACAATGGCATCTTGATCAGCCAGCACTTCACGCATAACTTTGAAGCGTTTATGGCTCCATTTAATAAATGGAATATACCATAATGCAGAGGCAAGCGTACTTAGCAAAAACGTTTTGAGCGGGTCTTTGTTTGCAACGTGCGACTGCTCGTGATAAATAACGGCTTCGAGTTCATTTTCATCAAGCACCGACAGCAACCCTGTAGACAGGACGATATGCGGTGTAAACAGCCCCATCGTTAAGGCAATGGGCTGATCTGTTGTTAAGACCGTTAAATCCTTTCCGTACGCTTTTTGCAGGTCAGCCGTTGTTGTTTCATCTCGCAGCTTCGTAATCATTTTACGGACTTTCCGCATTTGAATCACTTGCTTTACAGCTTTAATGAACAGTACAAACATCGTGTGAAAAATAACGGCATTCAGCATGTATTCAATAAAAAACAAGCCGAAAAAGTGGGCTACTTTGTTACAAAGTAAAATTAAGTTAAACGATAAATTCCATCCAAACAGCAAATGCAGCACATACATCCCCATTTGCATAAGCAACGTCACGGCAATAAAAAAGCACAGGTTAAAAATAAGCTTTGAACGCTTTAGTATTCCTTGATTCATTGATTATTCATCCTTTTTTAACTGTTTGACTTTTGATTCGAGCATACTTAACAGTGAATCATCGACTTCTTCTAGCGCATCAAGCATATGAGTAACAGCAAGCGAGCCAAATTCATCGATCAATTCGTGCGTTAACTCTTTCGACTGAGCGTCGATAAATTCCTCTTTAGAAAGAATCGGCTGATACATCGACGTACGTCCTTTTAAACGCTTTTGCAACACGCCTTTTTCCACCAGTCGATTCATAACGGTCATAACGGTGTTGAAGTTAACTGTTTTTTCTTTCTCAAGCACGTGCTGCACGTCTTTAATGGACATTTCACTTCCGTTCCATAAAGCCGTCATAATTTTTGCTTCAAGCGGGCCAAAAAAGCGATTAAGGCCGGTTTCGTTAAATTTGAATTTTTCAATTTTCATATTCGACACCTCACACTACTAATTGTAGTGTGAGGTGTCAAATCCGTCAACTTTTCCATGACAACCGCCTTACAATTGTCATAATCACTTTTTTACTTCATCGGTTAAATGCTGAATGGACAGCACAACTGTATCGAGCTTGGCTTCGATTCGGTGAAGTAAATAAAGCGTCACCACAATAGGAAAACCAACGTCTGAAACAAGCGTAAACCACTCTGCCATCTTCCTCTCTCCTTTTAAAAAAGCCCTTCGCACCGAAGTGGAAGGACTTTCATTTTTAAATCGTAAATTCGGTTACATTTCGCTCGACAATTTGGGCGCCTTTTCTGGCAACGAGCGCTCCGCCGCTTGAAGTAAAGACATCGCTTGCGATCAGCGCGTTCATTGCTGCTGTGATGGCTGCTGCGTCTAACGTATCTTTTGGTGATTCAATCGATAGGCTTACTGCTTTTTGTGACTCATTCAAAAACTGCATCGTTAAAGTTTTCATACTCTACCTCTTTTCTTATTTTAAAAGTGAAAACGTGACAACTTCGTTGATTTCAACAAGCGGCAGCGACTGCAGGCTGGCAATGGTTTCGCTTGCTGTAATGAGTGCATCTGCAGAACTTCCCGGCTGAATGTTCATATAGGATTTTGTCTTTAAATCGGGTTTTCCATCCTCTTTTATTCCTTGTTCTAATACTAAGCGAAGCTGGCTTGAATGCTGAATTTTTTCTGCCATCTTTTATTCCCCCTTTCACTTTATATATAGAAATGGAAATAGGAAAGAGGGATGATGGAAACATAAAAATTTTTGGTTTATAATGGGAGATAGTCTGAGTTAGAAAGAGGCTTTGGTAATGAGAAAGTGGAGCTTTTTATTTTTTGTTCTAGCATTCATGCATCCAGCTTCAGCACTTGCTGATGACGGTGCAGATGAAAAAAAGCTTGGTCCGTTTTACTACACGGTTTCTCATGATTATAGTCGAGAAAAATGGGATGTAGGGGTGTTAAATCAGCAAGACAAAACGAACATTCCTGAGACTGATTTGAACGATGAAACGCTAAAACTGTTTCAAAGCACGGTTGATGATTTAGCAGAGCTCGCGATTCGATTTGCTGCTATGAGCGTACTGCTTGTATGTTCACTCGTTGTTTTTACGTACTTTCGCATTCAAAAAAAACGCCCTTTTCTCCGCTTGTTTTTTATTTTTTCAAGCGTTGGCTTTCTATTTTGCGTCTATACATCATTGGAGTTATTTAAAAAAACTGAACAAGCAAAATCTTTATTTTACTTACTATGACTTGAAACCCCAAAAAAACCAGCCGATCGGCTGGTTTTTTCATGCATTTCTTACGGTTATGTAGTTCTGTTCATACGTCATTTCTTCCGTTTGCTTTTGCTGCTCCAAATGGTAATAAGCAGCGCATACTCCTCCTAGACCAGCAAGTGCTAGGACAATTAGAAGTATGGATGTCGCTTTTTTCATTACTTTTTCTCCCCTTATGTTTAACCCTACCTAGCAACGGCAGCTGTAAAAAAGAGTCCCCTTTCTCTTCTTTACTTGCTCATTACTTACGAAAGATATTATCATACTTTTTTTCATTTTTGTCATTTTTTTAGCTATTGTCAAAAAATTGTATATTTTATACTCGGTTTAACGAATGTTTAAGAAAGTCCATGGACTGGTTTTTTGAAAGCCCAAACGCCGTTACGATATAATCAACGTAGGCAAGAAGCTCGACGTTTCCCCCTAGTTTTGTTGTTTTAAATGATTGATTAAACCGATACTGCTTTTTATCTGAAAAGACGAGCCCTTCTTCTTCTAGAAATGTTTGAAACTGCTGATGCGGAAAGTAAAGCACATCATTTCGAACGTTCTCTAAATCAATTACAATAATCATGTCTTCGAGCTCAGTTTTTAATTCCATCATACAATCGATGTATCCGCCGATGCAGCTGATTAAAGATGTAAGAAAAAAGGGTCCGTTTATATATTGAAACTGCTCAAAAATCGTCTCATCAATGTAGCTTGAAATGCTGGATTTCAGCACGTCATGAATTTGTTTTGGTTCTTCCATATACGGAATAGGAATGTGAAACTTAGCTGATCCGTTATAAAACTGCTCCCACGCAATTGTTTTATCATATGCATCAATTACATCTGTGCTTCGAAAAATGATGGATTCCGCTGAATAAGAAGCTTTGACAAACGGTGTATGCAGCATCACCGTACTCTCATCGTCCAAACGATAGTATTTTGGTTCGCTAGACTTGCTTAAAATATATTGCTTTAACCGTTCTTCTTCCATTTGTTCGATTAAATGCAAATCATATAGTGGCAGCACGTACATATTACACATCCCGTAATGAATATAGCTTTTCCCGTGCATCGGCCACTTTCTGTTATAGATAGACAGTTCTTTTGTGCAAAATTCCTCTATTCGCTGCGTTTGATCCTCCGATTTTTGATAAAGACGATCTAAATGATAGCGATCATCGATTTCCGTAACCGGAGATGTGCCGCTTCCAATTCTTCTGTAAATTTTCCCGTAAGACATGTACGGAGGGTTCGGACCTTCGGGAATCCAAATAACAAAAACACCTTGCCCGGGGTGATCTTCAGGTGATAAAAAGCGCGTAACGATACGAGGAATGGGATTGGTGACATCTTTCAGCATATTATTAATAAACAGCTCATATTCCTTGCGCTCGAGCAGGTTAATGGAATGGTCGTCTTCATCTACGCCAAAAATAAGCCACCCTCCTTTTTCATTGGCAAACGAAGCGATGATATTTGGGATTTTCCGTTTGACCGTTGAGCTTACTTCGCGCTTGAACTCAAGCTGATAGCCTTCTTCTAAATGTTTTTCCATCATGCGCTGCACATCTGAAAACTCAATTTCTCCAATTGTTTTTTTCTTTCCTTCTTCGCTTATAAATGGTGAATAAAACGATTCTTCGTTCACTTGTCTTCCCCCTCCTCACCACTTCTATTTAACTTATCCATATGATGAGAAGTAAAAAGACAGTCATATTTCTTTGATTTTTTTCAAAAAACAAAATTTTTACCAAATTCATCCTGTTTTATATTATGATAGAAAAAGAGGTGAATAACATGATTGAAGCAATATTTTTAGACCGAGACGGAACGATTGGAGGCAGTAATGACATTCAATATCCAGGTGATTTTCAGCTGTTCCCCCAAGCAAAGCAAGCGATTAAAGACATAAAAAAACAAAACATTCCGCTGTTTTCCTTCACAAATCAGCCCGATGTTGCAAAAGGAAAGGTAAATAAATCACAGTTTATCTCTGAACTTTTAGCTTTTGGATTTGATGATGTTTACCTTTGTCCTCATGAAGATTCAGACGCCTGTTCGTGCCGCAAACCAAACCCCGGCATGCTGTTAAAAGCAGCGGAGGAGCACAGCTTAAATTTGGCTAACTGCATCGTGATTGGCGACCGGTGGAAAGACCTAGTAGCGGCCAGTGCAGCAGGCGCTCACTGCATTTTAGTGTTAACAGGTGCTGGGCATGACACGTTACATGAACGAGAAAAGTGGGCTGATGTACAACCAACTCTTATTGCAGCCGATATACAGAAAGCTGTTGAATTTATCTTTACATCACTGAGTTCACAGCCGATACTATCGCATTCACATACTCGTTGACCAGCTGCTCATCCTGTAATAATTGTTCATACTGCGGAGTGGTGATTTCAAGCTGCAGTCCTTTATGCCGCTGATTGTCGTTGGCGATATTTCGAGGTGAAACGCCTTTTAAATGTACGGGCGTTTCACTGATCGGAAAATTAGAAAGTGCTTGACGCACCGCTTTTTCTAACTTTTCGTCTCTTCCTCCAATATAAGTTGTACAGACATCGCTATAGGCACCGTGAAGAGAAATTGTGACCTCTGATTTTTTCACAAGATGACGCGCCATTTCTTCATCGTAGTTTGCAGACGTAACATGTAATTCAAACGGATTTTCTGTTTTCAGTGTTTTAAATACGTACACCGTTGCGTTCAGCTTTTCTGCTATTTTTTCCGCTACTTCTTCTGTCCCAATTTCCATCGTTCCTCCGTGAATCGCAAGCACGACAATTTCTCTCCGGCGAATGACACACTCTATTTCGTAATCGATTCCGGCTCGTTCACACTGAGATAATTCTTGAAAACTTTGATACACATCCCTCATCTGTTTCTTCACACCTTTCTTTTATCTTTCATATACCCAGGCTTTAATTTTCCTTTTTCTTCATATAGTAAAAGTAGTAAACGGATTAACCCTTTGTTTACGCGTTCATTTTTGTTTTTATACTTTATATTTTAGTGTGCACAAAAATTTTTTTTGAAATTCGAAATAAAAGTATTGCCAAACAAACCGTCCAGACGGTAAAGTATTCTAGGGAAAATCAAAAAGGAGGAAATTCATGTGTCTACATATGATGATATATTGCTTGCGGCCACTCAGGTTGTGCAGCGTGACGGCGTTGGAAATTTGACGCTTGAAAAAGTAGCAAAAGAAGCCGGTGTTAGTAAAGGCGGCTTGTTGTACCACTTCTCATCAAAAGATGAATTGATTCAGCAAATGCTGTATTCAGTCACCAAGAAATATGATGACGGACTAAACGTACAAGTTGAACATGACAATTCTCCTGGCAAATGGAGCCGGGCTTATCTCGCTGAGACCCTTCATGACCTTCAGCGTGAACAAGCGATGAGCGCAGGGTTGCTTGCAGGTATTGCAACGAATCCTGAACTTCTGCAGCACCTTCAAAAACACTACGAAAAGTGGCAGCACCATATTGAACAAGATGGCATTGACCCTGTCCTTGCTACCATTGTGCGCTTAGCAGCCGATGGATTATGGTTCAGCCAAATGTTTGGGCTCGCACCCGTGGATCCAGACATGCAAAAACAGATTCAACAACAACTTCGGAAATTAACAGAGGAGGGTTTTCGATGAAAGCCTATTTATTTTTAGCAATTGCAATTAGTTCAGAGTTATTTGGTACATCTATGTTAAAAGCATCAAACGGATTTACAAAATTTTGGCCTAGTCTTGGTGTTTTATTAGGATTTGGTCTTGCTTTCTATGCGCTTTCCACATCGCTTCAGCACATTCCGCTCAGCGTTGCATACGCCATTTGGTCTGGTGTAGGAACTGCTGTGACAGCTGTGATTGGTGTAGTCATTTGGAAAGAAAGCGGCAGTCTTACGATGGTATTTGGCATCGTATTAATCATTGCAGGAGTCATTCTTTTAAATTTAAAATCAGTGGCTCATTAAAAAAAGAGCCAGTAAATACTGACTCTTAAGCAAAGGAGGAAAATCGACTGTCTACTTATGAAAGTAGTATGTATTGTTTTCCTTTTTTTATACTCTTTTATAGATTAAACGGATCTAGGAATTTAACAGATGGATATTTGTCCTGGAACAAACGCCATACAAAATCGTTTTCAAACATAAGAACAGCATGCTTATCACGATCTTCCACTAGCATCACGCGAGAATCTAGCATGCGATCTTCAATTGTTGCTTTGTCTACCCATTTTGCAATGTTGTGAGACATGCGTGTGAATTCAAGATCGACATTGTACTCACCTTTCATACGATGTTCAAATACTTGGAACTGAAGTTCACCGACTGCTCCTAAAATATAATCTCCAAAGAACGGCGTACGGTAAAGCTGTACCGCCCCTTCTTGTACAAGCTGATTAATTCCTTTTTCAAAGTGCTTGGATTTCATTGCGTTTTTCGCACGAACTTTTACAAACAGTTCAGGCGGGAACTTTGGAAGAGCGTCGAATTCGAATACTTTTCCCTCTCCTACAATGGTATCGCCAATTTGATACGTACCTGAGTCATACAAGCCAATGATATCCCCTGGATACGCTGTGTCTACTGTTTCACGGCTTGATGCCAAGAACTGATGAGACTGCGCTAGCTTCATTTTGCGGTTCGTTCTTGCTAATGTTACGTTCATTCCACGCTCGAATTTTCCTGAACATACGCGTACGAACGCAATGCGGTCGCGGTGAGCTGGGTTCATGTTCGCTTGAATTTTAAAGATGAAACCTGAGAAGTTTTCATCGGTAGGCTGAACGGTGCCATTCGTTGATTCACGAGGCTGCGGCGGTGATGTTAATTGTAAAAATGAATTAAAGAAAGACTGTACGCCGAAGTTCGCAATCGCACTTCCGAAGAAAACAGGCGTTAATAAGCCTTGCTTTACTTTTTCAATTGAAAAATCATTACCTGCTTCGTCTAATAGAGATAAATCATCCACTAAGCCTGGTAAATACATTTCATCGACGTGTTTTTTAATTTCATCGTCGATATTTTCACCGTCAAAGTCTGCAAAATAAGACTCTTTGTTTCCTTGATACACTTCAATTTGCTTTGAAAAACGGTCATACGTTCCTTGGAATCGTTTCCCCATGCCAATTGGCCACGTTACAGGGTATGATTCGATACCAAGTACATCTTCAATTTCTTCAAGCAGCTCAAGCGGCTCTTTTCCTTCACGGTCTAATTTATTGATAAACGTTAGGATGGGAATACCGCGCATACGACAAACTTTAAAAAGCTTAAGCGTTTGTGCTTCAATTCCTTTTGTTCCGTCAATAACCATGACCGCACTATCTACAGCTGTTAAGGTACGATACGTATCCTCACTGAAGTCTTCGTGTCCTGGTGTATCCAAGATGTTAATAAAGTGATCTTTATACTCAAACTGCATAACACTTGATGTAACTGAAATTCCACGTTGTTTTTCAATTTCCATCCAGTCAGATGTAGCAAACTTGCCTGATTTTTTTCCTTTAACCGTTCCGGCTGAACGAATCATTCCGCCCAGTAACAGCATTTTTTCTGTTAACGTTGTTTTCCCGGCATCCGGGTGAGAAATAATGGCGAATGTACGACGTGAATCGACCATCGTTTCTTGAAGTTGGTTGCTCATACGTTTTAAAATCCTTTCTGCTCTACAATTCCTATTTTCATCATTTCATTATACGCTTTTTTTATACTGCGTGACTAGTTTTTTTCATATTTGAATACTTCTGCAAAATCAAAGAAATCGTCAACAAGGTGTAAAAAGCGAACAAGAAAAGACCCCTTTTATAAAAGGGGCCTTCTCCCAGTTTAGTTTAACGACCGACCAGAGAAACGTTCTGCTGATCGGCTTAAACTTTATAAAAAAAATTACTTTTGAACGTTAGCAGCTTGTGGTCCACGGTTGCCTTCAACAATTTCAAATGTAACTTCTTGACCTTCTTCTAAAGTTTTGAAACCTTCGCCTTGGATAGCAGAGAAATGAACGAATACATCGTCTTGTCCTTCTACTTCGATGAAACCGAAACCTTTTTCAGCGTTGAACCATTTTACTTTACCTTGTAACATATCTCTTTTCCTCCTTGTGTGACAATCCACACATTGTGTATTACTCTATTCCTGCTCTTACAATAAGTCAAGACGAACACTTCGAACTATCCTTACCGAACAAAAATAAGCACCTTTATTGTAACAAATCCTCCAAAAAATTTCAAAGGAATTTGCACATTCTTTTTGTTCGCTTCTATCCCTTACCTACAGCCTTTCTAGCCCTTTTTAAGCAGCCGAATATGAACGAATTATCCGCACTTCCTCTTGATGTTTTTTCTTGTATAACGATCCTTTAAATGGATAACGCTATAGAGATAGATACTCTTTCTATTTATGAGAAAGCAGGTGACATCACAACCTATGGAAGACATTCTCATGTCCCTTCTTAGAACCTTTGTTTCTTTTATTATCTTAAGCATTACAACTTTCCTGATTGGAAAACAAATTAACACCCATAACAATCATTTTACGTTTGCGATGTCCATCATTATTGGGTCGTTCATCGCAAATATGGGATTTGATTTAAAATTAAAATTTCTGCCGATGTTCGCTTCTTTTGCTTTTCTTGTGGCTATTCATTTTCTTTTAGCATCAACAGCTCTAAAAAGCAGGCGCTTGCGAAAATGGATTACAGGACGCCCGACGGTTATTATAGAAAAAGGAAAGCTTCTTGAAGCAAATATGAAAAAAGTCAAATATTCCATTGACGACTTGAATCAGCATTTACGAGAACTAGGAACGTTCAACATTGCTGAAGTAGAATTTGCTGTTTTAGAAGTAAGCGGAAAACTGTCGGTATTAAAGAAAACTGCTTATCAAAACATTGCCAAACAGGACGTTTTGTCTAAGCCGTTTAAAGAAATGAATTTACCGGTAGAACTCATCATGGACGGAGAAATTATTCATAAAAATTTAACACCTCAATATACCGAACAATGGATCAACCTTGAGCTTTCAAATCGTCAGCTTCAGTTGAACCAAGTGCTGTATGCAGTTGTGTCAACAAACGGCATGCTCTATGTAGATGAGTATAAAGATCAGCTGTCCGCTCCTACAGACAGAGAATAGGGTTGAGACATAACTAAACGAGTTTGATTCTCCATAAAGAATCAAACTCGTTCGGATAAAATACGTTTGTCCCAGTTTTACTGCGCCATTTCTTCAACTGTTCCTTCTTTTAAGCCATAATAGTTCCGCTCAAATCGCTTTATTTCTTGATCATAGCGGCGTACTTTTGCATCGGCTAGCTGGCGGCTTTGTTTTGTTTCTTCAAGCAGCTCGACCTGCTGATTAATTTGAAAAATAGTCGTCGTCAGCTCGTCTTGATAATCATAAATTTCATTTTGAATATCCACGCATACGGGCAAGCGATTTGCTAAAATAAAGTCCGTCATTTGCATAAGCACTTTTTTACGCTCTACTTCTTTCACTTTGCTTTTGACAGCTCGTTCTGCAGAACGGAACGTCAGCCTTACTTTAGAGAAGAAGTCACCTTTAATCGAAAGCTTGCGCTGCAGTTCTTCTACATCCTGTTTTAATGATTCATGCTCTTCAATCATTTTTTGAAGCACAAGCCCTCCGTTTAACGATGTGAGCTCCATTTCATCAAGCTGATGGCGAATGGCTGTTTTGAGCGTTTCAATTTGTTTCACCGTCTTTTTCTCCGTAGCGCGGAGCTGCTTAACATACTGCTCTGTTTTATAAATAAAGTTGTCTAACCGTTCACGATCAAACAGTGACTGCTCTTTCTTTTTTACATAATCTTGATACGTTGTGTGTACAGATGACCACTTGATCAATAGAGACTGATAATTCAACAGCTCATCCTGATGCTCAAGCTTGTACGTCCACATCAGCTGAACAACTACTAATAACAGTGGTAAAAACGTTCCAGCTTCTTTGCGTTTTGCAATAATTTCATGACTTTCAAAGCTCGCCATTAAAAAAAGCGGCGCATTCATACTAAATAGCAGTGCTGGCGGGTAATTAACGGGAATAAAGATACTCATTACGGTTGCCATAAGGCCTGAAATAGCAGGGTATGCGTGCGGAGGAAGCTGTTTGTATAGCTCAATTGTCCCTTTTTTTTGCAGCAGTTTCACAAGCGCTGCCTGCTGATAGTCTCCTAATACATCAATCATTCTTTCTTGATACATGGGAGGAAGCTGCTCAATCCAATTCATCAGCTGCTGCTGAAACACAGCTTGCTGACGATTTGTAGCAATCATGTATTGCGAATCAATTAGATGAAAGAACAGTCGGATTTGATGGCGCATCACGTCTTCTAGCGTATGACAGCGTGCAATTGAAAACAGCTCATTGTATTTAGATACAAGCAAATTTCCAATGTTATCGCTTAACTCGTACAGCTCGCCATTTGTTGTAGCATGAGAAACGGGAAGTTCAAAAAACTTCGCCATTTCAAGCAAAATATGCAGATGCATGTCTACTTCAGGCTGTTTTTCAAGCAATTTCATTTCTTCTACCAATGATGCTTGAAAATCCGTATGCTCCGTTTGCTGATACCGTGCTGACATTTCCGTATAAATGCGGTGGTCACATAACACATAAGCAGCTCTTAGGATATCGCCTTTAGACGTAAGCAACCCATACAATAACTGTTGTCCGTTCATCTTCACACCGTCCTTCATTAAATTTTCTTACTATAGCTTTCTATCATTTTATACTTTTTCTATAAATTCGATGCAATAGTTCAAATTTCCTGTTATCTTTCTTCTTGCTTTCTTAATACGAAGAGTGCCGTCCAACATGACATCAGTGCAGGCGGGATCATCCAAGTCATATATCGCCACTCACCCGTCACAAGCGCCATAATGAGAAAGATGAGCGGAAAACCTATTAGTACTATGATAACACGTGCTCTGCTTACCGATTTTTTCATCGTGCATCGCCCCTTCTGTTCGTCCCTTATTCTTATAATACCCTTTCGCTTCTATAGCATTAAACACCTTTATAAACCGTTCGTACATTTCCTTGTTTTCTAGACAGTCTATGACATAAGTTTTAAAAAAGAACAGAGGATACCTCTTACTTTGATGAATCGCGTAAGCAACTTTTATGTTATGACAAGCTAAATCGAGAAAAATGTGTTATGGTAAAAGAAAATTTCGTTTTTACTACCTACATTGAAACGAAAGGGTTGATCGTATGAACATTTTTTTGATTGGCGCAAGCGGCAGGACCGGACAGGAAGTAATCAAGCAAGCGATTAAAAACGGACATTATGTAAAAGCTTTTGTGCGAAATCCATCTAAGCTTAAGGTAACGCATGCGAACGTACACATCATACAAGGCGACGTGCTTGATTATTATGAAGTGTGTCAGGCTATGCGAGGGTGTGATGCAGTCATTTCTTGTCTGGGAACCGAAAATCTAGGGCATTCTACCCTTTTAGTAGAAACGACAAATCTGCTGATTCAATGTATGAACGAAAACGGAATTCAGCGTATCGCCTACACGGCTTCAGCCGGAATCGATGGAGAAATTCCAGGCATGACGGGCTGGCTTGCTCAGCGTATTTTAAAAAATGTGCTTCGCGACCATCACGAAGCCGTGAAGCTCTTGAAGGTAAGCGGACTCGACTGGACAGTTGCTCGGCCAATGGGTCTAACGAGCGGTCCATTAACCACGTATTACCGTATAGGAGAAGCTAGCATACCAGAAAACGGACGCAACATCAGCCGTTCTGACGTCGCTCATTTTCTCCTTCAAGCCGTAGAAAACAACAGGCATATAAAAAAATCACTAAGTCTTTCGTATTAAGTGTTCTAAAGGAGTGTTGATAGTGAACCTATCAAAAATTTTTCTAAAAATAAGTCTTGTACTTTTAATGGCATGCGTCTTTATTGAAGGTAATTTCCAAGTGGCGCTTGGCATCTTTGCTGCTGTTTGCATGCTTGTCATCATTTTTGCCAAGCCTCTTTCAAAATCGCTGCTTCCTGCTAATAAAAAAACAGGAAAAAAAGACCGCGAAACATTAATGATGGTCATTGGTGTCATCATTTTTATTTCAGGAAGCTTTTTTATTGCGTAGTAGCATTATAAACATCCACATTTTTAATCATATAAAGGGCTGTGCTGTAAGTCGAATATTCGCCTTATGACGCAGCCTTTTTAGCTTTCATGAGGTCTCTTTCAGCAATAGCTTCTGTACCATTCCATTATTTAAGCAAATTACCTGCCAAACCCTCTTATGCTTTTTTTCATCAACTCACATAATATATGTAGAAGATATCGTAAGACAAGCGTCAAAAGAAAGAGGAGGAAGATAAATGAAATGCCCCCATTGCGCTTATTCTAATCCGGAAGGGGTAAAATTCTGCTTAAATTGCGGCCATGAAATTGTGGACCACGATGAAAACTACAGCATATTCTACTTGTTTGCCCATCGTGTTGATAAAATTCCAAGAAATGAACGTTCGGTTGAACCTAAATTTCGAAATATATTCTCTCGAGTCTTCCGACAGCACAGTGAAATGGAAGCTGAACGGCTTTTTATTGTAGGAACAGGGCTTACGACTCCTAAAATAGAAGAGGTTGTAAATACATGGCCAAAGCCTTGGCTTTTTGCAAGGGTCTTTCTTATTGCGCTTGTTGCATACTTAGGACTATATCTAGGCGTAAGCTTATTCGAAAACATCAACTTTATACCCGGTCTTATTGTAGTCGGTGCTTTTGCAGTGCCATTTACTACGCTCATTTTCTTTTGGGAAATGAACGCTCCGCAGAATATTGCTATTTACAAAATTGTTTATGTCGTTTTTATTGGCGGAATCCTCTCACTTTTATTAGCACTTGTGTTTTATGATATTCTTGGAAATAACACAAACGTGATCGTGATTGGAATATGTGAGGAACTGGCTAAAGTTATCGCTGTTATTTATTTTGTACGCAATCTTAAATATAGATATATCCTTAACGGACTTCTCTTAGGAGCTGCAATAGGAGCTGGTTTTGCTGCTTTTGAAACCGCTGGCTATGCTTTGCGAGCACTTCTTTCCGGCAGCTTTCACATGCTCTATTCTACAATACTCTGGCGCAGTATTTTTGCTCCTGGAGGACATGTGGCTTGGGCTGCCTTGACTGGCGCTGCCATCTGCATCGTGCAAGGAGATAAGAAATTTCAGTGGAGCATGTTGATAAAACCAAAATTTTTCGGTGTATTTTTGCTTGTCGTTTTTATGCACGCTCTTTGGGACTCACCTGTACTAGGTATTTTCCCAGCTGGACATACGATTTTAACGGTTATATTATGGATTTTGGTATTCAGTATGATTCGTATTGGGCTAAAAGAAATCGCGGATAAAAAGCTGGAGTTGACCTATTACAAAGAAAAGCCTACACCCTCATAGGAAATGTTCAGCTTGCGTTTAGCTGCTCGTTTTAACTTTTTATTACCTTTATGTTTCATTTTGAAAATTGTTGTTACAAATTGTAAAAAACAGTATTCAAATTACCTGGACATGGTATGATAACCTAAATAACATGAAAGGGTGACTTGGTGGATGAACCTAACTGAAATTAAGCATATGATAGCAAATTTAGTAAATTATAGAGATAGCGACATTACTCATACTCTTGCCAATAGGTTTACACTAAGTTATTCAAAACAATTAAACAGTTTTCAAATCTGCGATGTTGAAAACGATATCATTTATCGTTATGAAGAATCAGAAACAACTGCGTTAGCTCTGTTTAACATGATCCATACTCTTCCCAAGACCATTTACAGACATACTAATTCGTTTGAACAAGTTTAAAGCAGGCAAAAAAGCTCATTTATTAACTAACATGAGCTTCTTTCTAGTTTTTGTCTATTTCAGTTATTTATAACCTTCTTCAAAAGAAGAATATCCTTTTTAATTGCCCGTCTAATCTCTTCAGCTTTACAGCGTTTGTATTCTTGTACTAAGCGATAGAGCTCTCTTTTAAATAAAAATTCATCTTGTTGACTACGCATAGCAGCATGCCCCTTATTAGCTTTCTATCACAAGTGATTAAAGAAAGTATTCCCTTTTCTTCTTATAAAAAACAAGTAAATTCACAAATAGATGTAAAACAACCGCTTATCCCGAGTTTATGTAAACGGCGGGATGTTCTTGCATTCAGAGGAACGACAGCTGAAGAAACATAAAAAAACATTGACTACTAGCTCTCAGTCAATGTTTTTTATTTGCTTTAGCTCTAATTCATTAAAGCTAATTTGCATATTTTTATGCGTTCATGTCTCCAAGACCTGGAGCGTGCTCATTTGGCATTTCAGATAAATGAGGGACTGGAAAAGCTTCCGGTGGAGGTGTTACGCTTAGGTCTCCGCCATTTCTGCTTGGCGTCTGCCCTTGGAATATTTCTCCCATTCGATGCGGATCTAATCTAAAATCAAATTGCGTGTTATGATAGCCCATTTCGACAAATTTTCTGCATTCAGGATATTTGTTAATATCGTAATTTGGTATAGGGAAGAGTTTTCCCCAATCTACTCCTAATGTTTCGAGTGCTTTAGCGAATGCATTTTGATGAGCATTATCGCGAACAATTAAGAAGCCTAGCGTTTCTCTTAACGTCTGGTTAGAACTCATTTCATATATTCTTGTTTTTTGTAAAACGCCGGTTGATTCTAATACAACGTTATTGAGCAAATCAGCCGCTAGATTTCCGTGATTATAAACCCATGAGCCGTTCCATGGATTCCCGCCCGCATCTACTGGCAGTGAGCTTTGAGCCCCCATAATATAGTGATGAGGATTAGCGTGTTTTACAGCTTCATCAAGAGGAGCCTGATCTGAACCTTGACTTCCTACGCCGGCTCCGCCAGATTCATCTAACAATGCATTGATGGTATTTTGAACGAGTTCTACGTGAGCTATTTCTTCTAAAAAAACGCCTTTCATTAAATCTCGGTACTGCGTTTCTTTTCCTCTGAAGTTAGAGCTTTGGAAGAAATATTGCATCATCGTTCGCATTTCACCAAACTGACCGCCTAAGGCTTCTTGCAGTACCTTCGCAGCCGCAGGATCGGGCTTATCCGGTTTAATGCCATTAATTAATCCTTCTTTGTAATAATACATATGAAACACTCCTTTTATTGACATTGCTTGTTTTTTGAACTAACTTTTGAACTAACTTATGTAGAGTTTTGTCCGCTATAGGATTTTTCACTGTTTCTTTTCTCCCTAACATATTCTAGCGTGCCGTCTTTCTCATATCTGCACATAACTACTGTTTCCATATGCGACCTTTTTATTCTGGGTAGCTAAAGTACAACTTCATTGAAACATGTGGATAACACCTTTTGTTATAAGCAAAAAACTGCTCGTAGCGGTCTTTTTACAGTCACGGAACCCTGAATACTTTAAATGCAAAAAAAAAGAGCTGGTCAAACCCAGCTCTTTTTTTCTATTACTTCTCTATTCCTGCTTTGATTTCTTTAATCATGCCTGCCATTGACTCAAGGCCTCCTCCAGATAAATACCAAAGACCTGGATCAAGATACACAACGTGATTGTTTTTCACTGCATTGACTTCTTTTACATACTCATTTTCAACAATTTGTTTAGCGGATGATTTTTCACCAATTGCTGCGCCGCGGTCAACCACGAATAAGTAGTCCGGGTTTTGCTTAACTAAATATTCATATGCAATGCTTTGACCGTGCTTAGCCGATGGATCTAGGCTGTCGTCTGCTGCTTTGATACCAAATACATCATGAATTAATCCGTATTTAGACCCTGGACCAAATGCTGTCATTTTGCTGTCATTTGCCATCATTACAAGCGCTTTTTTATCTAGTTTGTCCGCTTGTTTTTTCAAATCTGCAATTTGCTTATCAATTGCTGCTAGCTCTTTTTTCGCTTGATCTTCTTTATCAAAAATTTGTCCTAGTACTTTTGTGTTTTCTTTAAATGACTTCATATAGTGCTGGTTGTCCGTATCGATATAGATCGTCGGCGCAATTTTTGAAAATTCATCAAATGAATCTGCTTGGCGGCCTTGAATAATAATTAAGTCTGGCTTTAGTTCTGCAATCTTTTCGAAATCAGGTTCTTTTAAGCCACCTACATTCGCATACTTATCATCTTGATACTTTGATAAATACTCAGGAATCGCTTGTTTTGGCAAGCCCGCTACTTCAACGCCTAGTTTATCTAGCGTATCAAGTGCACCCATGCTGAATACTACAACTTTTTTAGGATTTTTCTCAATTTTAATTCCGTCTTTATTGAACTGATCGGTTACCGTTACCGTTTCTTTTTGCTTACTTTCTCCACCTGTTGTTTCTTTTGCTCCTTGATTACCGCAAGCGGCCACAACAATCGCCGTTAAGACTGCTACAAACATTACTAACACTTTTTTCACTTTTGTCACCTCATGAATAAATTTTATGAAAAATAAACGCAAATACGCTGTCCGCCAACCGTTTCGATTGGAATATCCATATCGTATATATCCTTTAATACAGATGTTTGAATGATGGTTTCTGTTGGGCCTTCACGGATCACTTCACCGTTTTTAAGCGCCACGATGTAATCCGAATAGACAGACGCAAAATTAATATCGTGAATGACAATCACAATGGTTTTGCCTAAGTCTTCTACGAGACGTTTCAACAGCTTCATAATTTCAACAGAATGCTTCATATCTAAGTTATTGAGCGGTTCATCTAAGAAGATATACTCCGTGTCCTGTGCGATGACCATAGCGATAAAAGCTCGCTGACACTGTCCTCCGCTCAGTTCATCTAAGTATTTATCTTGAATACTTTCAAGTTTCATATAACTCAGCGCCTGATCAACCGCTTGTTCATCGCTTTTTGTTAACCGGCCTTTTGAATAAGGAAACCGGCCAAAATTTACGAGTTCACGTACGCTAAGTCTGATATTCAGCTGATTGGACTGTTTTAAAATGCTCATTTTTTTGGCTAAATCCGAGCTGTCAATATTCTCTATATTTTTTCCTTCTATTGATATTGATCCTGAGTCGGCTTTAATAAGACGGCTCATAATGGAAAGCAGCGTACTTTTCCCCGCTCCGTTTGGGCCGATAAATGACGTGATTTTTCCTTTTGGAATCACCACAGATGTTTTTTCTAAAACGGTTTTTTCTCCGTATTTTTTACTGACATTTGTTACTTCTACCATGATCTATTCTCCTTTAGCAGCAAATAAATAAAGTAAATTCCGCCGGCAAAGTCAATGATGACGCTCAGCGTGGTGCTGAAGGTGAACACTTTTTCAACAATAAATTCTCCTCCGACGAGGGCTATAACACTAAGCAGCAGTGATCCCATCATAAGATAGGTGTGCTTGTACGTTTTGAACAGCTCTCTCGCAAGGTTCACAACAAGCAGTCCAAGAAAGGTAATCGGCCCAACTAAAGCTGTGGCCACTGAGACAAAAATGGCGATCACAATCAGCATTTTTTTGACAAGCCTGTCATAATCAATACCTAAATTTACCGCATGTTCTCTTCCTAACGACAGAACATCAAAAATGGAGGTAAAACGCCATACGTAAATGCCAAGCAGGATAAAAATAACCGCTGCTATGTATAGCAAATCAGTATTGACATTGTTAAAGCTTGCAAATGATTTATCTTGTACAATTTGAAATTCATTCGGATCAATCAGCATTTCCATAAATGAAGACATGCTTTTAAATAACGTGCCGAACACAATTCCAACCAGTAAAATAAAGAAAATATTCTTACCGGCTTTTTTGAACATCAGTATGTAAAGCAAGACCGAAAAGATAATCATCAGCGAAACGCAAAGAAGAAAGTTAAGATTTTTGTTCATGATGACAATATTCGTCGAGCCAAAGATGTACACAATAAACGTTTGCAGAAATAAATACAGTGAATCCAGTCCTAGAATACTAGGAGTTAGAATTCGATTATTGGTAATCGTTTGAAAGATAACGGATGAAAACGCAATCGCTCCTCCGGTTAAAACAATCGCAGCGACTTTTTCAATTCTTCGCGGCAGCGTGTACTGCCAGTAGCCTAAATCATAGCTGATAAACAGCGCAGCCGACAAAATAGCCAGCGCGGCGAGAATAATAATTTTATATTTGTTATGCATAACGACCTCTCCTTATCAGCATAAAAAGAAAGATCGCACTTCCTATTACACCGACCATTAACCCAATAGAAACTTCATAAGGGAAAATAATGACTCTGCCTAAAATATCGCACGCAAGTACGAATACAGCTCCAAGCACCGCTGTATGAGGCAGGCTTTTTCGCAAATGATCTCCACGGTAAATCGATACGATATTTGGGATGATTAATCCTAAAAAAGGCAGCATGCCAACGGTCAAAATCGTAATCGACGTAATAAGCGAAACAATGACTAATCCAATGTTTACGATTTGTTTGTATTTCACGCCTAAATTGATTGAAAAGCTTTCTCCCATACCAGCAACCGTGAACTTATCTGCGTAAAGATAAGCAATTATTAAGAGCGGTATACTCAGGTATAAAAGTTCATATCGCCCTTTGACTACTAGCGAAAAGTCGCCTTGCAGCCATGAAGAAAGATTTTGAATCAAATCGTATTTGTAAGCGATGAAGGTAGCTAGGGAACTTACGATACTGCCGAGCATTAAACCAACTAGCGGAATATAAATCGTATCGTTAAATTTAATTCTGTCTAGTATTCTCATAAACAATAGATTGCCCGCAAGTGAGAAAATGAAAGCAATGCTCATTTTTAATAGAGGACTTGCTGAAGCAAATACTAGTAGAGAAATCAACACACCAAGTCTTGCCCAGTCCATCGTTCCTGCAGTTGTTGGAGAGACAAACTTATTTCGCGTAATTTGCTGCATAATTAATCCGCAAATACTAAGGCTCATTCCCGCCATAATAATACTCAAAAGCCTAGGAAAACGACTAAAAAACAGCGTTTGGCTTTCTTCTTTTGTTAAATGAAACAGATCCATCGCTGACAGGTCTTGTACTCCTACAAAAAGAGACGAAACCGCTAGTACAGCAAACACAAGAATTAACTGATAAAACTTCAACTTTCCTTGCTCCTTTCTTTCATCTAGAAGTCTAGTTATCTCCTCCTCTATATCATATGTAAATGATTATCATTATCAATTGACTACCCCTATAATACCATTATTCTCTAAATAATCAATGGTTTTCTTAAAATTAAAGCAAAAAAATGCCTTAACAGATGGATCTGTTAAGGCATTTTAAGGTTCAATTAAACTTAAAAAGAGCTATTTCTCTCTTCATACATAAGAGATTAAAACATACCTAACTCGCCCTCATTTAAAGACGAATAATAGGAATAAATGATCTGGACTGCTTGTTTCACCACTGTTGATTTCCGTTCAAGGCCTCGCTTTCCGCGGGCGGCCGATAAGCCTCCTCTTTGCATGGGCTCCTGCGGGGTCTCATTTGTTCCGTTTTCTCCCCAGGAGTCTTCTCCTTACCCTCCAATCAACAGCTAGAAGTACCTCTACATATACGAAACCTACGTTCACCATAACAAAAAAATCCAAACTATCAATATTAATAGTTTGGATTTTACTTTAACCAAGATACTTTTGTAGCAGACTCTTTGTATGAACATTACATATATATGAAATATATGTTTATATTTGAAAGAAATCTACTTATTTTGCAAATACATGGTTTCCGATAACTGCCGTTACTTGCTGCGTTGCAACCCATTGGCTTTCAGCGATTTTCGGATTATAGAAAAACAGCGCATCGTTTTCATGCGGGTTTGATAATGCTTCGCTTACCGCTCGTTTTGATTCTTCTGATGCAGGTTGATTAATTGCTCCGTTTGCTACTGGTGAAAATTGATACACGCCGTTTCCTAGCTGCTGATAAATAACGTCGTGAATGCTATTTGGGAATTCCGGTGAAGCTACACGGTTTAATACCACAATTGCTACCGCTACTTTTCCTTGGTACGGCTCACCTTTTGCTTCTGCCTCTACTAATCTAGCTAGTAAATCTTGATCTTGTGCAGAAGCCGATGTAGACGGAGCAGTTTGTGCCGGCGCCGGTGCTTCTCCTTGAAGTTTTAATGTTTGTCCGATGGTAATGATATCACTTTGTAAACCGTTAACAGCTTTTAACTGATCCACAGTCATGCCGTTTTGTGTTGCAATATGATATAACGTTTCGCCTTGTGCTACTGTATGTACAGATGTTGCCGGACTAGCGGCAGATTGTGCTTGTCCCTGGTCAGGAATCGTTAATGTTTCTCCAACGTAAATCATGTCGTTTTGGCGGTTATTAGCGCCTTTCAGCTCATCTACCGTAACCCCATTTTGTTGGCCAAGCCCCCACAAGGTATCTCCTTTTACGACTTTGTGCGAAGCTGCTGCTGATGCTGTTCCTTGACTTGCTAGAAATGCTACAGACGCTGCAGAAGCAACTGCCCATTTTTTTACACGTTTTTTACTCACAAAAACTACCTCCTAAAATTTGAACCTGTTATTACCTTAGCACATAGATTCGCCTTTTCATTAAAAAAAACAGTAACATTTGTTCTAATTGGATTAAGTTTCTTACAGTGCCATTCATTATGTTACAACTTTTACATGACCCTTAAAGAATATGTAGAAATATGACGATTTCATTGCGAAACGCGCTTTTTATCTGTTTACTTACATTCCTCTTTCTGTAAAAAACTTGATTTAATTATGATTAATCGCAGAGATTAAAAGGAAAACAGCAGTCAAATAGAGAAATAGTGTAACTATTGAGGAATGATTCAGCGCTTCTTTGTCAATTTACGTTTGTTTATTAATAAAGGAGGTCCATTTGGATGTGTGCAAATAAAATGTATGTAACGTATAATACGGAAAAACCGGCTATTACGATTCAAGGAGCTTTTTATCATACGGGAGGAACGCAGGAAGAGTTTTTGCGGGAATTCAAGTACTGGCTTGAATCTCACGGCTGGTCATTTATGGGCGTAACAAATGAAACGACCATGACAACGGCGAACAAAGAGTTAAAAGAAACGATGGAACAGCATAAAATAGAAGGCAAAAAAGTTCAAAGACTAGAAGATTTATAACGATTGCTTCTATGACCCTTCACACATGTCCAAACGCCAATATGTAAAAAAGCCTTTAGATGAGCTAAAGGCTTTTTTACATTAACGAGAAAGGGCGACCACCTTCTGATTTTCTACTCTCTCTTCAACAGGCTTTCTCATTTCTTTTTCCGTCCATACGCCAATGCGTTTTTGTCTTTTCCCAAGAGGCTGTTTTTCACATGCATAGCAAATTTCTGAAATATCATCAAAATGAGCTAACGACATCTTTATCCCTCCTTTTCTAAATATACACAGGCAAGTTAGTATGTTTCTTCCCTTATTTTCCAAAGCTAAACTGCTTCATCTTATATTTAAACAATTTATAAACAAACGGAATAAATAATTTCTACTTCATTATCATTTAGATTGTTTTATTTAGATATATACGGGTAAACAAAAACTACCCCACCTCACACCCTGAAGTTTGAAACTGTCACATAAAAAAGCGGCTTTATCTAAGATAAAGCCGCTTTTTTATGTTTTTTTCTAGAATCTATAGAGCCTCTCAGAAAACGATCAACTCTATTTTTAACGATGCTCTCCTATTCCAAATACTTCTGCTACATGATTTTGTAATTTATGCTTGTAGTGATCAATGTTTGGATGTTTAACTACATCGTGAATAGAGTATGTTGGAAGTGGACTCATACCGACGTACTGATTCATTTTATGCAAATGCATAATGGCTTCGTCTAAACTTTTTCCTTCATAGAAAGCTTCGTCATTGTTAAAAATCGCTTCCGGCGCATTCCATGTAAGAGAAAACATGTATTGTTTCCCCGTTAATAAGCCGCCTCGCCCGTATTGATTGGAACCTTTAAAGAAAATGTTATCCATATACACGCGATCAATATATTGCTTAAATTTTCCGGGAATGCTGAACCAGTAAATAGGCGTCTGCATAATCACAACATCAGCCCATAGCCACTTTTCAATTTCTTCTTCTACTTCGTAGCCTTTATCAACCACCGTTGTTTTAATGTCAAATTGATCAGCGAGTAAATGCTGCATTTCATTAAAAATCGTCTGATTTAACTCTCCTTTTGACTTTTTATAATACTCGTGTCCGTTAATGATTAATACGTTTTTCATGTTGACCTACTCCTTTCCAAAATCCTTACTTCTTTATCTTCATATATCTGTATACCCATAAAAACTGCTTATCTATCAGTACTACCTCTTACTTTGAAGTAACATAAGGTCTAATTTACTGATTCCTTAGAAGATGTTTAACTTGTATAAAGCAAATCGTTTTTTAAAAATCAGTTCTTTTCACCCAACAAAAAAAGACTGACGGATTAAATTTCGTCAGTCTTTCTATCTTTTTTATTTCGGTTCGCCCACTTCATTTAACGGATAGTAGCGAAACTGCACTTTTCCGATCACTGATTTTTGTGAAATAAAGCCAAATGCTCGTCCATCATGACTTACAGGACGGTTGTCACCCATTACAAACAGTGAATTTTTCGGCACTTTCACTTTGCCATCAGTTGCAGGCAGCGTTTGAAGCGTAAAATCTTCCGTGAATTTTTCATTAGGTGCAAGAGATTTTTTAGATTCTTTTAAATACGGCTCTTTATAAGCTTTTCCGTTAATATACAGAACGTCGTTTTTCATTTCTACCGTATCTCCTGGCAGTCCAATTACACGTTTAATATAATTTTCATCTGCATCCGGTGCATGAAATACAATCATATCAAAGCGATCAACATCACTGATTTTATTTAAAATAACGCGATTTGAATCTTCAAACGTTGGATACATCGATTCACCGTGAACCGTAGTTGGCGCAAATAAAAAATGGCGAACTCCCACTACAATAACCAATGCAATAACAATGGACTTAATCCATGAAAACACTTCTTTTTTTACGTTATTTTTGCTCATTTCAAAACATCCCTTACGTCAAAATATACTTTCATCATAGCATCAAATAGAGGGAAAGTATAATAATAACCGAATAATCTTATTTATTACTCCCCCGTTTATCACTGTGCCTTGATGGAAAAACAAGCGCCACTTTTCTTCTCTTTTTCGCCAAATAGAACTGCGAAGCGTCTTTTTTTCTGCCGTATGGTTCATAAGATGATAGGTAGTTAATACGCAGTCAGGAGACAATACGTCTACATGAAAATGAGAGATCTCAAATACATCTGGCGAAAGTACATGATTGTGATTGTAATCTTTTCGTTTCCATACCCTGCCCGAGCTGCCAAACTCCACGTAACCATCTGCAAGAATGTTTGAAAGCTCTTTAGCAGAGGTTCGTATCTCTGATTTTAAGTGGCTGCATTCTAACTCATAAAATGTTCGGGTGATATTCGCTTTTTCCACTTTCACAGTCTCCTCTCATTCTTTCTTACATTTATTATAAAGGAATACTGCCGTTTTGCCTTAAACAAATAATACTCCTATCTCAAATAGACAGGAGTATTGTTTGTTTAGCTAACGCTATAGCCTCTCTTCTTACCCGCAATCCAATCGCTAATCATTTTCACGACAATTCCCATGACGAATACGGTAAGAAATGAATAAAACATCGACCAGTTCAGCAATTGGTACAAATACAGCGCTTTGAATATCGGAATGCCTATAAAAGCAATAACGGCAGACGTAATAATATGTGCGATAAAGAAAAATTTCCATTTGCTAAAAAATTGGTAGACGAGTGCGATACTTACCGGAATAATAGCAAAGTCAACCGTATTGAAGCGATCGGTAAATGGAAGCATCTGGTGAGGATAGCACCACAGATTAAAAAATTTACCGAATTCATCTACCAAGCCGACTATATCAAAGCTGATAAAAAAAACGAGAAGCATAAAAAAGAGGCGCTGTCTATCAATAAAAAAGTAAAAAAGCAGCAGGAAAAGTGCATTTATCACTACTATGAGCCACCACTGAAAACTAAAAAGATCTTGATGAACCCAATAAGAAAATTCTTTTTCGTTTAAGACTTGTTGCATCATTTTAATCATTTCAAACATAGAAATCCCTCCTATCTTAGAAAGTCTTTCCATGAGGGTTTCACTTCAAACTAAAATAAAACATCGCACACAGTGCTTTTGCACCTCCTCCTTCTTCAAAAGCAGATTGTACCTACTTAGAGATTTCTATCTGTCTAGTAAAAATTTTTGTAAGAGCGCTCTTTTCATCTCAGAACCTATTGACTATTATTTTCATTTCATACAAAATTAACAATTGTGCATGGTTTACATGTTAATACGAGCACAAAGATACTGTTTTGCAACATTAAAGGAGGAACAACATGAACATCGGTACGATTAAAAGAGAAGCTAAAGCTTCTTTAAAGAATCGCTGGGGACTTGCGATTCTACTGACGGTGGTGACGTACGGAGTATATACGCTTCTGCCTATTCCATTTGAAATTGTGGCAAGCGGAGGCTATGACAATTGGATGAAAGATGAATCTGATTCCGCTTCATGGATTTCAACTGCCTTTGCTATTGTCTTCTCGCCTCTTCTGATGGCGAACTACTGGGCATTTTTAGGTCTAGCACGAGGTGAATCTGTTCGATTGGGGCACTTGTTTAAAACATTCCAAGACTTTGGCCTTTATGTAAAGTCATTAGGAATTTATGTACTTATGACTCTTTATGTGATGCTGTGGTCACTGCTTTTACTGATTCCTGGAATTATTAAAGCACTGGCATATTCACAAACGTACTATATTTGTAAAGACAATCCTACTTACTCGATGAATCAAGCGATTACAGAAAGCCGCAGGTTGATGAATGGTTATAAAGGACAGTACTTCCTGCTGCTGCTAAGCTTTCTTGGCTGGTTTTTATTAAGTATTATTACAGTAGGAATCGGCTTTTTATGGTCTATTCCATACCTTTCTGCTTCACTTGCTCGTTTTTATGAAAATTTGTTAAACGAACGTTCATCGCATGCTGAATAATAAAAAAATCCTCTTCATCGTGAAGAGGATTTTTTTATAAGAACACGGTTTGCATAAGTGAAGCTCTTATGTCATAAAGCTTACTAAGAGTATAGAAGAAAGGCAGGGGCTTATATGTATACTACAAGTGAGATATGTCAGCAGTTTGGGCAGATTTTAAACGCTAAAAGCAAAGTTAGTCCAACAGGATGCTCAGTGTCGCTTAAAAGAAGCTTTCAGGCTTCTGTTCAAGGGCGGAAAAGCAGCTCTGTCGTTCCTGTTGGCGTATCATTTGAGGCGATAGACGCGCAGGGAAACGCGTTAAACTTGGCTGAGATTGCTATTTTACAAGAAGAAATCCCTCGTTTTACAGAAGCTGCTGCGCGGCAAGGTCTTATCGTAAGCGCTTTGCATAACCATTGGCTTTTTACAGAACCGGTCCTTATGTATCTTCATATTCAATCTGTAGAGCCTCCTTTACATTTTGCGAAAAAAATGGCTTTTTGTTTTACAACGCTCAAGAGTCTTCCCGTTCCGGCAAAGGAATAATTTATTAAACACGTCTCTTGGGTACATTAGAGAGGTGAGAGATGTTTTTTATACCTATAGATTACTAATATAGCTAAAGGAAACCTCCTTACCTTTTAAGTCATTAACAAAAGGGAGCTATGTATTGTTGAGAAGCTGCATAAAAACAAAACCCAGCACTTTCTTATAGGTGCTGGGTTTCTGCTTTACCTATTTTCCCGTATATCTTTTTCAATTTTCCGCAATGCTTTTTTTGATCCTCGCTGCAGATCATGCTGCTCTTTTCGATCTTTATAGCTAATAAATAATGAATCGAGATCATAGCCTTCGGGATATAATTCAGCAGCTTTGATTTCAAGAGCTACTCGCTTAACGTTTACTTCAATTAACTCATTCTGATAGAGCACGACTATAGTGTTTGTGTTGTCTTTAGACTTATACACAATCGCATGATTTTCATAATCTAACAGCTTGACTCGATCTCCCATTTGGTATTCAACACGGTCTTTTTTCTTTTCCTTCAAAATAGTTGGTTTTTTTATTTTATTTTCTCTGACGACTTCTGTATCATACGATTTGCTTTCCATATAAAACTTTGCTTTTTGTAAAATCTCTTCTTCTACCTTCATCTTCTTTGAAATCCAAAGCGCATTGCTTTCTCCAGATGTACCAATTAACAGCTGATACAGCGGTTCTAATGTTTTACTGTTGAACTGCATCGCGGCATTCATAAAGTCAGGATGAATTTCTGAGAAACGCTTAATTTCTCCGTAATGCGTAGTCGCGACCGTTATGCAGCCCATATGATAAAACTTTTCTAAAATCGCAATCGCAAGTGCAGCTCCTTCATTCGGTTCGGTGCCGCTCCCAATTTCATCGAATAGGAGCAGCGTATTGTTCGTTGCTTTTTGCAAAATAGCCGATATATTTTTCATGTGTGAGGAAAAGGTACTCAGCGCATTTTCAATACTTTGGTTGTCGCCGATATCGACAAAAATATGTTCAAACAATGCAATTTCTGTTCCTTCCTCAGCTGTAATATGAAATCCTAACATTGTAGCGAGTGTCAGTAGCCCAATCGTTTTTAAGACAACGGTTTTTCCTCCTGCGTTAGGTCCCGTAATAATTAAGCTTCGATAATTCTCGCCAATTTCGAAGTGAAGTGGAACAATTTTACCAGTTAACAGCGGGTGATATGCGCCTTTTAAATGAATATATCCATAATCATTAATTTTAGGTTCGATTCCGTCTGCCTGTTTACTGTATTTTGCTTTGGCAAACACCATGTCGTATTGGCTAATTAGCTCTAAATTAATATGAATATCAGCTAGCTTCTCTAACACTAAACCTGTTAAAGACGCTAAAATTTGATATTCTTCTACCTCTTCTTCTGCTTTCAAAATCGCTAGTTCCGCATTCAGCTTTGTAATAGATGCCGGCTCTATGAACACTGTTGACCCTTTAGAAGATGTTTCAACAATCGTTCCTCCAACATGATTTTTATAGGATGCCTTGATCGGAATCGTATAGCGGTCTCCTTTTTTACTGATGAAGAAGTCTTGAATATAATCTTTGTTTTTACCGTTTCGTAAAAATTTCGCAAGCTGCTCCGAAATTTTAGCTTCCGTTCCTTCTATATGTCTTCTGATACGCTTGAGCTCTTTGCTTGCCGCAGCGTCTACTTTTCCAGCTTTGATCGCAAAATTAATTTCCTCTTCTATACTTGTCAGTTCTTTCATCGAATGGGCATAGGAACTTAAGAGCGAAGCAAAAAATTCTTTATCGACCATATATTGTTTTACTTTTCTGCAGCCTTTTAAAAAATCGGATACTCGCATTAGCTCTTCAGGCTCTAAAATCATGCCTTTTTCAAGCTTTTCAATGACTCTTCCTATACCTGAGACACCTGATAGCGGAAGTGATTTCTCAGCATCTAGAAGTCTTCGTGCTTCCGTTGTTTCTTTAAGTCGGTTTTTTACTGTTTTAAGAGATGTGCTCGGCTGAAGTTTATCCATTAATTGTTTTCCCAGCTCACTTACGCAGTGAGATTTTACGATTTCTTTTAATTCGTGATACTGCAATTTTTCAAATGTCATCGTATTCATGGTTTTTCTCCTCACTATGATTTGTCATCACATATGAAGATACCTATTTATTAGAAGGCAATGAAAAAGGTAAACAAAAAAAGCTGTGGTGATCCCACAGCTTTTTGCGTTCATAAGGTGTCTAAACACATATCACGAAAGAAAGCTCTGTAAAAACAGACGCCTTTTTCGCGACAAATGCCGAACCCTTTATAAAGCATTGTAGGTATCTTCATAGGCAGTGAAATAAATCCATAAGCAAATAAAGGGTACCTTTACTCTCAAAAAAATACCCGTCTTGCTTATTTAATTTATTTCATTCAATTGTTCCTATTTAGATACTACTCCGCTCATAAAAGCACCTCATCTATATTTTAGTTTTCATTGGCTTCTAATTTACACTCTTATCATACTATATGAAAAAGCGTGCGTAAAGGAGACAGTAAAAAAGCTCAAGAGCATAACTTGAGCTTTCATGAAAAAAGAAAAAAACGAAGCAGCGCCATCATTCCAACTCCGCTAATAACGGTGAGAGATAAACTTTTTGTTTTCAGCGCAATCAGTAAGGTCGGAATGACTACGATGATGACGGGCCAGTTAATTTTCACACTGTCATTTGTTTGAATGATAAAGTTCTGTACAACAAGTGCTGTTAAAATACAAATAGGAATATAGGACAGCCATTTTAATACGGGTTCTGGCAGCGCGATGTTACGCACAACTAAAAACGGAACAATACGAGGAACTACGGTAACAAGGGCACACCCTAAAATAATGATAAGTGTTGAATAGTGGATACTCATTTATCCGTCACCACCCCAATCGTCGCTACAATAATCGTTGAAATTAAGACAGCTACATGTGAAGGTACCAAAAAAGACAGCACAATCATAATAATCGCCATATAAAGAATTAAACGTAAATAATGATTAAGTTTTGAAGGTAACACGCTTTCGATTTGTAAAACAAGCAGAGCTAAAAACATAGCCGTTAAGGCAAAATCAAATCCAAAGGCTTCCGGGTCAGATAGCAAATGCCCAAAAATGGCTCCCATCGTACAGGCGATAATCCAGCTGACGTAAGCCGTTATATTTAATCCGTTCATCCAGCGGTCATTAATTGGCTCCCCTTTTGCAATTTTATTTGAAGACACTCCAAATGATTCATCCGTCAGAAGTGCTCCAATTCCGACGTTTTTTAATAACGAATATTTTGTGAATTTAGGCGCGACCGTAGCACTCAAAAGAAAATGTCGTAAGTTAACGATGAATGTTGTGAGAATAATAGCTGAAATCGAACTGTTCGCAACCATCAGTGCACAAATAATAAACTGAGCAGCCCCGGCATACACGAGCGCTGATAATAAAGTAACTTCCATAACGGAAAGATGCGAGGACACGCCGACAATCCCGGCGGCAAGCCCTATGCTTATGTAACCGAGTAGCGTAGGGACACAGTCCTTGGCCCCTTGTCTGAACGTTAGATCCACTTTTTCTCTCTGCTGTACTGCTTTTTCTGCGATCACCGTACTCCCTCCTTTTCTGCTATATTATACATCTATACGTTATATTAAACAACGGTATGTTATACTATCTTTATAATCATTAAAGGAGTACAACAATGGACGCGATTCAAGATATTATTGCTAAAAATCTTGTTAAACTACGAAAAAATCGAAATTTGACGCTTGATCAAGTTTCTGAATTAACAGGTGTGAGCAAAGCAATGCTTGCACAAATTGAAAAAGGTAAATCCAGTCCGACAGTTACTACGCTTTGGAAGATTGCGAACGGCCTTCAAGTCTCTTTTTCTGTATTTATAAAAGAAGACACTCCGGATGTGCAGAAAGTAAGCATAAAACAGCTAGATCCCATCACGGACAACAAAGGTGATTACTTAGTATATTCTTTTTTTCCTTATCACCCGGAAAAAAAGTTTGAAATTTACATTGTCACATTAAAGCCCGGATGCGTGCATGAAGCAAAAACTCACTTAGGAGATGAATACTTACTTATTAAAGAAGGAGAATTAACGGTTCGTTTTGAAAGTGAAGAACATGAATTAGTCTCAGGAGACGCTCTGCATTTTTCAGGAAATACCTCTCACAGCTATATCAATTCATCTGTAGAAGAAGCAAGCTTTTTTTTACTTATGCACTATCCCGAATCATGAAAAAAGAGCGTACGGATCATCCGTACGCTCTTTTTTTATTAAGCTGCGTGGGCTTGTTCTTTTTTCATTTTTTTGTTTTTCATGTATCCAATACTTACAACTGCAATCGTTAAGATAACTTGAACAGCAAGATGTAAAGCTGTACTTGGAACAAATCCACCAATAATTTTATCTTCAACAATCATTTTTCCAGCAGACCATGCGAGCATCGCCGCTCCAGCGTAAATGATAATCGGAAATTTTTCCATTGCTTTCATAATAAAGCTGCTTCCCCAAATAATAATCGGAATTGAAATTAATACACCAATCATAATAGGAACAAATTCATGAGCTACACCAGCTAGAGCTAATACGTTATCTAATGACATGACCGCATCTGCGATAATAATCGTTTTAACCGCACTCCATACCGTTGCTCCACCTTGAGGGTTATCGCCGTGTTCGTGATTATCGGCTAATAATTTATACGCGATCCAGACTAGCATCGAGCCGCCGACCGCTCCGATTAATGGAATTTTTAATAATGGGACAATAATAGCCGCAAATAATAATCGAAGACCAATCGCGCCGCCTGTTCCAATTAAAATCGCTCTTTTTTGTAAGTCTTTTGGTACGTTACGAGCCGCCATTGCAATCACAATCGCGTTATCTCCGCTTAAAATTAAATCAAGAAAAATAATTTGCAGCAAACCTTGCACTGATACGCCAATTAGTTCCTCCATAGTTACCTCCACCTTCTCTTTTTATGTAACGTTTCTCCTCTAAATGTCCGAGCCTTTTCCTCCTTTTTTATAATTGAATACAAAAAAGACCCTTACCAAATAAGCGGTAAAGGTCTTGCTAACAACATAATGTCGCCAACAAAGCCGAGAGATAATCTCTGTAATGACGACTTTGCTGTTAAAGCTACTCCCCTTTAGGAGATACGTTCAATTATTTGTTTGTATTTACACCATTCATACTATAGCATCTCCTACATTCTGTCAATCATTTTTTATGTAAAACGATTGTCAACGCTTTCTCTTTCAATCAATTCATAGTTCGAAAGTGTAAGCTTTTCAACTTCTTCGCCGTTAACCAGCTTGATAATTCGCTGTGCTCCCATTTGGCCCGCTTCTTTATAGTAATATTTTACGGTTGTTAAGCTCGGATGAATCACACCTGTAATTTCATAGCCTCCAAAGCCGGTAATGGATACATCTTCAGGAACGCGCAGTCCGTTTAAATAAGCTGCCTTTAACGTACCAAGCGCAATGTTATCGGTCGCACATACAATCATGGACGGGTTAAATTCTTTCATCACTGCCGTAGCTGCTCCGATTGCATCGCTCATGTTAAAGCTTGTTTCATAACAGCGGATCTCGCAATCGCTGTCTTTAAGACCTTGCTTTACCCCTTCTTTTCTCTTTACACCTACAGCTATGTCTTTTTCAGTTACGCCTAAAAAAGCAATTTTTTTATGCCCTTTTTCCCCTATGTACCTTCCAATGTCGCATGCAGCCTCGTAATCTTGGTGAATTAAACTGTGAACTTCTTTATGCTCTTGTCCAATTAGCAAAACGGGAATTGAAATCGTACGGAACGCTTCCAAATGAGCTTTTGTAATCTGAACGGCAAGCAAAATAATACCGGCTACCTTCTGCTTAGCCAGCGTATAAATATTTTCAATTTCTCTTTCTAAATCTTGATTAGAATTGGAAACAATCATTTGGTAGTGGTGGTCTCTAAGTTCTTGGTCAATACCATCTAATGTGCGGGAAGTCGCAAAAGAACCCATGCGAGGAACAATGACACCGATGATATTTGTTTTTTTTGCTTTTAAGCTTTGAGCAAAAGCATTTGGGCTATAGTTTGTTTCTTTAATAATTCCTTCAATTTTTCGTTTCGTCGCATCGCTCACAGACCCTCCGTTAAGGTAGCGGGATACAGTGCTTTTTGCTACTCCTGCAAGCCGAGCGATATCTGCAATAGTTGTCATTCTCTCATCTCCGTATTTTGTTGCTGCTTCTTTCACAGTATACACGAATATCGCGTGTATATTAAGTAACTGCTTTACTTTTTGATTCATAAGCGGTATGATAACCTAAACATGGATAATCATTATCCACATTGTAGACATATGGCAGGAGATGATGTTTTTGCATATGAAAACAGGCGTTGAGCAATCGGTGTATGCCATTTTGCTGCTTACGTTTTTACCTGAAAAAGCTGTGCTGCCAGGAGATGTTATCAGCACTCAGCTTGGGGGTTCGCCTACGTATTTTCAAAAGCTTCTTCGCAAGCTGGTTAGCGCTGATTTACTTGCTTCCGTTCCTGGTAGCAAAGGTGGATTTCGCTTAAAGAAAACACCGGAAGAAATTCGTATTTATGACGTATACGTAGCCATTGAAGGCAAGCAGTCTCTTTATTCATCAAGCGGTATTTTTCACGATATGCTTAATTTAAAAGACAAAGATATTTGCTTATTATCCGATTTAATGGAAGAAGCCGAATCTTCGTGGCAGTCCATTTTAAAACGGCAAACCATTGCCACGCTTACAAATGAAATTCATAAAAAATGTCCAAAAGAAAACCTGGATAAGCTAAAAGCAACTGTAGAAGAAAAAATGGTGCTGTAGCACCCAAAGGAGATTATCATGGAAAACTTAAATAGATATTTTGATTTATTCGATCAATCACGTACAAGCGAACAAGCATTTGAAGAATTGGTGAGCCTTTTTTCAGACGATATCGTATTTGTCTTAAACGGCCACGAAAAGCAAGGCATTGAAAACTGGAAGCTGTTTGTGAAAATGGTTTTTAAAGAAAATGCTGATATTAAGCATATGTTCGAAGGCTGGAAAGCAGTTGAAGGTACGGACATGTTTGAAACGCCTTGGGCAGTATGCGGAAAACGTGCATCTGGCAGCGTATTTACTCAAACAGGAAAAGATATTGCTAAGCTAGATAAAAACGGGAAGATCAGTTATTTAGAAAACGTACCTGATGACACAAACATGTTTGATACGTATAAAAATTAATATGGAGAAAAGAAGGGCTATATAGGCCCTTCTTTTTTTACGGTGCAAACCCTTCTTGAGAAAGATAAATCATCGAAGAAGGATAAAATTTTTCAAAATAACGAATGGCTTTGATATGAATGTCTTTGTCATACCAGTCTAGGAAACCGTGCTGATCAAATAGTTCTGGCATCCCTAGCCTTTTAGACGTTTTGCCTAAGGAACCGTCCCCTAAGTACAAGGTATCAATGCAAATTCGGTCCATCATTCCTTTTATTTTCTCAGGAAATTCAGGCGTGAAAGGAAGCATTGGAGCAATGGCTACTTGCGTTGAAATTCCGCTTTCTTTTACTTCTTTCAACGCATTCATACGAAGTTTCATCCCCGGAGCATAAGGAGAAAAAATTTGTTTTACATCTTCTCGGTCCGTTTCAACAGTCATCGATACGCGAAGATCACACACTTTTTGAAGTTCTAAAAGCAAATCAATATCTCTCGTCACAAGGGGAGACCTGGTTTGAACCAATAAAAAATCAGGTGGATGATTGATCATCGTTTCTAAAAGGGTGCGCGTGATGCCTGCTTTACGCTCAGCCGGCTGATATGGGTCTGTCGCTGAAGACATAAAGATGCGCATCGGCTGCTCTTTTTTTCGCAGTTTTTGTATTTCTTTTTGATAGACTTCAGCTGCGTTGACTTTCAGCTCTAACCACGTCCCCCACTCCATTTCTTTAAAACGCTGAATTGGCAGTTCTCGCACGTAGCAAAATTTGCAGGAGAATGTACATCCAGCATACGGATTTAAACTATGAGTATAACCGGATGCCAAAAAGCCGGTCGCTTTTGTTAAAATACTTTTCGAAACCACGTCTTTTTGGTTCATCTTTCTCACCTCTTTGTCCAATAAGTATATCAAGTTCACAAATGAAAAAACTACTTTCCACATGGAAAGTAGCCCTTTATATTTTCAACTCATCAACTTTGATTTTCTTTTTTTTCACTTGTCGTTTCAAGTAAAGAGGTTAAATATGAATTTAACTCAAATTGGTCCTTTTCAATAAAATCAGATAATACCGGCTGCTCTTCTTTTCTCATCTTTCTCCACTCCCTTTGTTTTTTATGTATGTGTTTTCAATCATCAATGGATAAAAGTAATGTACTTAACTCTACCCGTATCTAAACAAAAATAATCATGGTATTTTATACTATTTTTACATTTATGCACGTTTTATTTGTATATTTTTTACAATGTCACACACATTAATAGCAAGATTAGTAAACGTATATATTTTACTATGCAACATGAGAGGAATTTCATTATGACGATTAACAAATCAAACGATTGTTCTAGTCTAGCTGAAGTAGTTGACCGCATCTTAGATAAAGGCGTGGTAATTGACGTATTCGCTCGTATTTCCGTTATTGGTATTGAATTAATTACCATCGAAGCTCGAATCGTTATTGCCAGTGTGGACACATGGCTGAGGTATGCCGAGGCAGTTCGGCTGCTTCATAATGAAAGAGAAGATTTTCTTTCTTCGAATAACGGCGGAAAAAAACTTGAACAGCTAAACCTTTTACAAGATTTAGATTTATAAACTCATGAAGGTGGGTTAGAGAAGTGAAAGTAGCCGAAATTATGGAATCCGTGACTGATTTTTTTAAAGAACACGTTGCTCCTCCTCACCGAATTATTTCGTATGAATCGATTCAAAATGGAGGATGGAAAATAACACTTGAAGCATTTGAAGAACAGGAGTATATGAGGCGCTATG
Source organism: Priestia sp. D51 (assembly GCF_053345675.1). Taxonomy (NCBI): domain Bacteria; kingdom Bacillati; phylum Bacillota; class Bacilli; order Caryophanales; family Bacillaceae; genus Priestia; species Priestia sp. D51. Next base: position 721,342 of record NZ_JBLTIR010000002.1, read on the forward strand.
CAAAAGATGAACTGCTTGGTATCTATGAAGTGCTGGTCAATAAGCAGCATAACATTACGTCTTTTTCACGCACCAGCCTGCGCTATCGAAGCTCTCCAGCAGAGAAGTAAGCTGATTATTTTAATGGAAAGGAATGAAACAGAAATCAATGAGTGAAGAAACGGGCATTTATATTTTTTGCAGTATTCCCGCCACCGAGGCGCATACGTTTGGCAGCGTCACGATTGATCAGCAAGAAAGAGCTACTTTTACCATTCATTACCGAGATGCAGCTATAGTGGCTGCTGCCTTTCCTCTTAAAATTTATCACCCTACAAAAGAGAACGTCACAGCGCACCAGCAGGTGATTTCCAAAGTAATGAATGAGCATGATTCGGTCATTCCAATCAGCTTTGGCAACGTGTTTCATAGTCAACAAGATGTTGAAATGCTGTTAGAAAACTTATATCCACAGTTCACCTCTCTTTTCCCACAGTTAAAAGGAAAAATAGAAGTCGGACTAAAAGTAATTGGGAAACCGGACTGGCTGAAACAAAAAGTGAATCAAGATTCTTCTTTGCAGCAAGTACGAAACCCGCGTTCTGCCAGTGCTGATTTTTATAAACAAATTGCGCACGGAGAAACAGCTCAGAAATTCTTTTTAAAGCTTCAGCACGACTGTAAAAAAGAGCTGTATCAACATTTAGAACCGATAGCTGAAGCGTCGAGACTCAATCCTCCTATTGTCGAAACGATGCTTTTAAACGCTTCTTTTTTAATTGACCGAGAAAAAGAAGCAGCGTTTGATGAACGTGTAAATGACCTGTATGAAAAATGGAAGCACAAAGCCGATTTTAAATATTCCGGACCGTGGGCTGCTTATAACTTTATTAATATTCAACTAAAGGTAGAAGAGAATGTATGATTCATAAACTGCTGTTATCTCCTGTCACGCTCATTGTTAAAGTTGGGCAAAAAATCAAAGAAGAAGCGGATAAGGAACTGTATGACGTTTCTTTTATTCAGCAAAAAATCGTTCATCTTCAAATGATGTATGAGCTTGGAGAAATACCAGAAGATGCATATATGGAAAAAGAAAAAGAACTGCTGCTTAGGTATGAAGCAGCAAAAGAACATGAATTAAAAAGATGGGAATCAATGACGAAGAAACAAAAGTGAGGTTGAAAGAAATGGAAAAGCTCATTTATTTATATGGTCTAGTTCCAACCGAAGAAACTAAGCAAATTTCCTTCCCCGCCCTTGAAGGCATGGACAAGAACAACCCTATCTATACTCTTTGCTTTGATGATATTACCGCATTCGTATGCGACTTGCCAAGCGTTGAGTATTCAGAAGAAATGCTAAAAGAAAAGATAGAGCAAGATATGAAATGGCTGCAAGACAAGGCTATGCATCACCATGAGACCCTTCTTTTCTTACAGAAGCACTACACGCTTCTTCCAATGAAATTTTGTACTGTCTATAAAAGCAAGGACAGCTGCCAAAAAAGAATTGTCGATAACAAAGAAAAAACCCTTTCTTCTCTTCAGCTTTTAAAAAAATCTGAAGAATGGAATATAAAAGTGTATGCCCATACGAATCATTTAAAGAGCTACCTCTTGACATACAGTGAAACGATCCAAAAGAAAAAAGAAGAAATAAATACGTTACCTCCGGGCAGGCAGTTTTTTGAACGTAAAAAGATAGAAAGGCTGATTGAAGAAGAAACAGAAAAAGAGCAGCTTTCGCTTTGTGATCACCTGCACAGTGAGATAAGTCCCTACGCCGCTTACCACACAATCAAAAATAACTGGAGTCAAAAGATAACCGGCGACAGCTACAGCATGTGCTGGAACAGCATCTACCTTTTGTCCAAGAGCAATGTGGAATCGTTTCTAAAAGCCATTAGCAACAAGCAAGCGCTTTACAAAAACATGGGACTGAACATTGAAGTAACAGGACCATGGCCTGCTTATCATATCGACACTCTCCGCTCGGAGAAAGATGCGGGATGACATCGCTGCGAAAACAAACGCTCGAGCAAAAAGACATTGCCCTCATTGATATATTGGATGTGATCCTCGATAAAGGAATTGCCATTAAAGGTGATTTATTGATTTCAATTGCCGGAATTGATTTAGTCTATCTTGATCTGCGCGTACTGATTTCTTCTGTAGAAACGCTGATAGGCTCTCATGATCGTCAAATCATTTCTTCTCAGCAGTTTGAACAGGAAACGGAGGCGTTGCAAAATGGAAAATAACCCTAAACGGAACGGTCGCATTGAGCTGAGTGCGGAAAATGCTGAACAGGGCCTAGCACAGCTTGTTTTAACCGTCATTGAATTACTGCGGCAGCTCATTGAAAAACATGCGATTCGCCGAGTCGACAGCGGAAACCTGACGGACGCTCAAATCGAAGATCTGGGCGTGGCGTTGATGAAGTTAGAGAACAAAATGGAGGAACTAAAATCAGTGTTTAACTTTACAAATGAAGATTTAAATATTGATCTAGGTCCGCTGGGAAAAGTGTTATAACAAGGAGTGAAAAAATGGCGGCGGAATATAACGGGCAGCTGGGCACCATTGTAGAAGTATTGGAAAAAGTATTAGATAAAGGTCTTGTTATTGCTGGAGATATTAAAGTGCAAATTGCTGATGTTGAACTCTTAACCATAAAAATCCGGCTGCTTGTCGCTTCTATTGATAAAGCAAGAGAAATTGGCATGGACTGGTGGGAAACAGATCCTTACCTATGTTCAAAAGCAAATCAGTCTTATCAAAAACTCCAGGCGGAAAATGACAGTTTAACGCAGCAAGTTGCCTCTTTAACACAGCGAATTCAAGATGATTTGCTTTCGCTTGATTAACAGCTCACTTCATAGAAGGAGGAATGACAAACATGAATCATGAACAAAAATCTACGCTGTCTCCTGTTTCACAAGAGCAGCAAAGCCCCGATACTCAACTAACGGAAAAAGAAGAGCGTATGCCGGAGTATACGCATACTTCGCTTAATCCAGACTCATAGAACAAAAAGAGAAATGCCGAGGCATTTCTCTTTTTGTTCTATACTTTTCTTCATTAATCATGACGTTGAGACAAATAAAGGTAAAGATAATGAACATGGCGAATGAGTACCATTATCTATTAATGACAAAGGAGAACGAGCATGAAGAAAAAAGTGATGGGAGCAGTTTATGCTCTTTTAACGCTGTTCATTTTAAGTGCCTGCAGTACCGAAGACGTTGTGACAAATAATTCAGATCCAAAAGTTTCTGTTTCTACTACAGTTAAACCGCTGACGAAAAAAGAATTTAGTGAAGTTGGAACATCAGGGTTAACAGGCCCTTCTAAAAAAGATTTTCACAAAGTACATATGACTCTTACTTTACGCGGTACGAACTACCTGTCGGATATTCAAGTTAAGCTACCTAACTATAAAGAAGCTTTTAATAACATGAAAGACGATCAGCAAACAAGATATTGGTTTGGCAGCGGTGCAGATGAAGAGCAAGAAAACAAAAACATCTATACAAGGGAATTTGTCCTTTATACGAAAGGCTTAACCGATAAGCAAATCAAAGATATTTTAGCAGCAGCTAAGGTAAAGACGTCCTGGGTGGTAAAGGATACAAAAGCGAAGGATCAATCCGAATTTGCAGCTGGTAAAAACATAAAATTTGAAGCAAAATGAGACATGCACCAATTAGCAAAAGCCCTCTTTATGAAAAGAGGGCTTTCTCTTATTATATGAAGAAGAATTACCTTGTCACCTGCAGCTAACGGTTTGGATTTGAGGCCAGACTCTCAAAGCGCAGCATATCTTCTAAGCTATCTACCCGTTATAAACGCTAGCGCATGTTCCAGGCTTTGGCTCATAGTAGCAATGATTTTTGTATTGACCAGAAGCGGGTTGACCGTACCATGTTGGAGGGCATGGAGCGGATGGATTAAAGTACCACAGTGCATATTTCCCCGGGTGTTCTCTCCAATAATCCAAATTCTTTTTGGCTAACCTTTTTTCAACACCTCTTGCTCGTTGATAAAATACATTTCCTTTTTGAACAGCCTCGAACGAATAGTTGCCTCCCTGCACCTGATAAATAACTTGCGGAACGGATCTTAAATTCTTGAAATCTAAACAGTTTGCTTTAAGGCGATTTACAATGACATTTCCAACATACAGCATGCCTTGTTTTCCTTCGCCTTCAGCTTCTGCTCTCATCATCCTTGCCATTAAAGCAACGTCTGAATCTCGATAATTTACTCTTGGCATTTTTTCACCCCAAAAATATACTATGAAAAAAAGCCGGTCTTGATGTCACTGTCCCTAAAATAACAGTAATTGAATGCTCCGCAAAAGGCTTATCCTCTTTTGTAATACAGCTGAGCAATTTGTCCGTACTGCTTCATATTAGTGAGCTTGAAGTTCATTTCTGGAATTCCTGGCTTAAACAATGGAATACCAGCTCCAAGCAAAACGGGAATAACCGATATAATAAATTCATCCACCCTGTTTGCTTTTAAGAAATCAGCGAGAATATCAGCACCTCCCACCAGCCATATTTTTTTCGTACCTTGATTGAGGTTGTGGAGAAATGACGTCACGCTTTCGTTTATAAACTCCACATACTGATCTTTTCCTTGAGCTGAGCGGCTAAACACGTAGCACTTTTTATCGAGATACGGAAACTCGGGTGTGAGCTTCAGCACGTGATCGTACGTAGCCTTTCCCATAACGACCGCATCACACGTTTGATAAAACGCTTCGTAGCCGTTGTCCCCCTCTCCTTCTACGCTTTCTAGCCAGTCAATCTCTCCGTTTTCTCTTGCGATATACCCGTCTAAGCTTGCGGCAATATATACGACGATTTTTTTCTTCATTCCCTTTTCTCCTTTCAACTTTACTGTTTCTGTATGATATCATCTTAATACGACACTTTTTGTCATATTAAAAGAAAAAGGTGAAAATAAATGGCTAAGTCTAGACGGCTTGTTGATATGCTTATGTTTATTAATACAAAAAGAACGTTTACGGCAAAAGAACTAGCGGAGGAATTTGGCCTTTCTGTACGGACCGTTCAGCGCTATTTGCTGGACTTAAGTGAATTAGGACTGCCTCTTTACAGTGAAAAAGGACGGAGCGGTGGTTACAGAGTGTTAAAAAACCGTATTCTCCCTCCTATCTTGTTTACGGAACAAGAAGCTATTTCGATCTTTTTTGCTTATCAAGCTCTGCAGTATTATCATGACCTTCCGTTTGATGCAGAAATTCATGCGGCTCTTCAAAAATTTTATGTGTACCTGTCTGAAGAAACGAAGAAAAAAGTAGATAAAATAAGTGCTCATATTGCGTTTTGGAATCCTAAAAGAAACTTAGACACTCCTTATTTAAAAGAGCTGCTAGAAGCAAGCCTTACAGGAAAATATATTGAATTTCTTTATGATTCAAAGACGGGTCAAACAAGAAAAGAAGTCAAACCCCTTGGCATTTATGCTCATAACGGCTTGTGGTACTGCCCCGCTTATTCCTGCGATAAGCAAAAAGTATTATTGTTTCGAGCAGATCGTATTCACTCGTTAAAAGTTTTAGAAAAAGACGAAAAGATGTCTCTTACGTTAAAAGAATGGCTTGAAACAGAACCGGTAAACTCACAGCCGATTTCGTTAAAAGTAACCTTGACGCACGAAGGCGTTCGTCAGTGTAAAGGCGTTCCGTGGCTTGAAAATCACGTGAAGGTGGCGCGTGATGGCAGTGGCTATATCGATACGATAACTGATGGAAATGAATTAAACTACATGGCTTCTTTTTTCTATACCTTAGGTGCTCATGCTTTAATTGAAGAACCTCAGGAGCTAATTGAAAAAATTTGCTGTCACGCAGAAGAAACGCTAAGGCGCTATAAATGAGGTGGGGTTAGTCATGTCTCAATCTGGCTATAAAAAATAACCTCCGCTATTTAGCGGAGGTTATTTTTTATTTACCCAGCCCACACGTCTTTTGCGTATCGGCCCTTTTCTTCTAGCTGCTGCAGCCATAAGCGAGCGTCTGCTTCACTTACTTCATGAACATCAGCATAGCTTTTAATAAGCGTTGCTTCAACGTCAGGTGCCATTTGGCTTCCGTCTCCGCAAATATAGAAGTGCGCTCCTTGATCAAGAAGTTCAATCAATTTCGTGCCGTCTTGTTCCATCACGTGCTGAACGTATGTTTTCGGCTGATTTGGTACGCGTGAAAAAGCGGTATGAAGCGTAATGACATCTTCATTTTGTGCGTTTTCAAGCTCTTCTTGATACAGATAGTCTTCATGAGGTGAACGGCAGCCAAAGTATAAATGCGCTTCTCCAAGCGACTGTCCTTGTTCTTTTAACTGCTTGCGAGCCTGCACAAAGCCTCTAAACGGCGCGACGCCTGTTCCTGGTCCGACCATGATAATCGGTGTTTCAGGATCTTTTGGCAGCGTAAAGCCTGACTGCGGTGTGGAAACAAAGCACGTAATTGTATCTCCTTCTTGCAGCTCAGCAAGATAGTTCGACGCAATTCCTTTATATTCTCCATATCCGCTCCACGCCTCTCCTGAGACGACGCTAACCGTGATGCTTGCTTGTTTTTCATCGACGCGAGGTGATGAAGAAATGGAGTAATAGCGCGGACGCATGCTTGGAAGAAGAGCGATAAATTCGCTGAATTCCATTTCACACGCCGGATATTTTTCAAGCAGTTCAAGCATTGTCAAGCGTTTTGCCAGCACCTTTTCTTTGTACGGTTGCTTTTCAAGCAAGGCTTCAAGCTCCACTTTATGCGGCGGGCAGACCGTTTTAGCAGCCATTGCGCGAAGCTGTGTGCGCGTAACAGGATCTTGAAGCTCCACATATTGCAGAAGCTCTTCTACTGATACGGTTTTACCGAGTGGCAAATGCGCTAATTTTTCTTCTTCAGCTTCCAAACGGATTTGCTGTGATGCATCTAGACCGAACCTTGTCGTTACACGATTTACTATTCCTTCATAGTTGCGCGGAATAATACCTAAATGATCTCCTTCTTGATAAGAAACTTCTTTTGGAAGCTCAATTTCAAGATGACGCGTGCTTCGTTCACTGCCTGGTTTTTGTAGTTCTTTGCTTGCTACAACGTTCGCCGAAAAAGCACCGTGCATTTTCGCAAGCGGCATGTCCGCAGCGCTGTCGACAAATTGAAGTGAAAGCGTAGATTTATTATCTTCACTGTTTTCTATGTCGAGGTTAAAGTAAGCTGCTACGTCACTCCACATATGTTCACGCCATTCTTCGTATGTGCCTTCAAAGTCGTCGCTTGCATCTGCTTCGCCGCGTTCAGCTATGTTTTCTGCCCCTTTAGCTGCAAGCGTTTCATCGATAAAAGCAGGCACTTTTTGATACGTAGTTGCCCAGTTTTTATCGCCGCATCCAAATACGGAGTAGCGAACGCCTTTTACTTCATCAGCAGACGCTTGGTCTAACCAGTCGACAAACTGCTTTGCGTTATCAGGCGGATGTCCGTTATAAGAAGCCGTTACAATTAAAACAGCTCCTTCACGCGGAAGATTTCCTGCATGGGAATCAAGCGTTGCAACCTGAGGTGCGAATCCTTTGCTCATCGCAATATCTGCTAAATCCCTCGCCGTTCCTTCAGCTGTTCCCATATTTGAACCGTATAACACAAGCAGCGGCGTATTATGAGCGTTCTCTACCTTTTTGCGTGCTTTTTTAGCAGGCTGTTCCGTGCTAGATGAAGGAATGCCACCAAGCGGAATTTTTTTTGATTTTGCTTTTACAACAAAGCCTTCAGGTTTTAACGTTAAAGTTTCTTTAATATCCATCTCGTAGTTTGTATGATCTTCAAAATCAAAATGTTTTAGCATCATACCAAGTACAAGCGTTGCTTCATGAAGAGCGAACTGCTGACCGATACACGCACGCTGACCGTTTCCAAACGGTTTAAACGCATGCTGCGGAATCGCGCTTGGATTTTCAAAACGCTCTGGGCGGAACTCTTCCACATCGTCTCCCCAAATCGTTTTATCACGGTGAAGCTGAGGAATCAGAACCATCAGTTCATCGCCTTTTTCTAACGGATATTCTCCTCCAAGCACCGTATCCCCTTTTGCATATAGAGAAAACGCAGGAGCCGTCGGCCATAAGCGCAGCGCTTCGTTTAAGACCATGCCGACGTATTTAAGCTGTTTCACTTGTTTATAGCTTGGAACAGGATCTACTAGAACTCGTGCTGCTTCTGCTGCTGCTTTTTGTAATACATGTGGATTTTTCACTAAGAAATACAGCGCAAATGATAAAAGACCGCTTGTTGTTTCGTGTCCCGCAATTAAGAACGTAATAATTTGATAGCGAATGTTCTCGTCATCAAGCGGCTCACCTGTTTCTGGATCTTTTCCGTTTAGCATATGCGTTAATAGATCATCGCTTTGTTCACCGCTTGCTTTGCGATCTGCAATAATTTTATCTACTAGGTTGTTCATCACCTTAACATCTTCTTGAAACTGACGCTTATTTTCATCGTAAGCCGGGTCATCCGGATTTGCACGCTGCAGTTTTTTCATCGATTCGTCTAATGCACGGACCATACTTGTAATAAACGGGTGCGGCTGATCGCGATAAAAGCTGTTAAAGCGGTAGTTAAAGCCGCAAAGACCGATTGTATCAAGCGTTAAGCGCGTCATGTCTTCCGGTACTTCAATATGCTCATCTGCATTTAGGCGCTCCCACTTTTGAATAAGCTGCACGGCGATATCGACCATCATCGCGTGATAGCCTTTCATCGCTTGCTGGCTAAAGCTTGGAAGTAAGATGTTGTGCGCTTTTTTCCAGTTTCTCTCATGAGTCCAGCTTGTAAATAAACCGTCTCCTGCAAAATCACGCACAAATTTAAGCGCTTGACTTAAGTTTTTATCGAATCGGGACTCATCACATGCTTCTTTAATTAGACGCTGACTTGATAAGTAGCGCGTTACACGGCCAGGCGCTTCAAATTTAAAGATTTCCCCTAATTCATCCGCAATTTTCATCAGCGTTTGAAGTGGTTTGTCTGTGTTTAATAACGGTAAGTTTTTAAGCTCTCCAAACGTTTTTGGCTGAGGCATTTCTTTAATTGTCATGTTATCCCTCTTTCACTTGTTAAGTTTCATGATTGTCTGCTAAGTGCTGCCCACAGACTCTCTTCTACACCTGTAAGAAGTTCATCAGTTAAAGATAAATAGTCATTTTCAATCATTTCATATACTTCCATAAAACTTCCAAATAAAATAGCAATGAGCGCATTTTCAGGAAGATTCCTAATCACACCTTGCTTTTGTCCTTCTCTGAAGAACGTGCAAACAAATTCTACCAGCTTTTGATAGGCTAAGCGGCTCTCTTCTGTTAAAAAAGCTCCTTGGCTGTGAGTTTTAATAAATCCAAGCGCACGAGGATGGTTTTTAGTGAATGTCACCATACCTTCAAAGATATGATGAAATCCATCTCGGTATCCATCTCTCTCGTTTGCCAGACCGCTTTCAATGCACTGTAAAAACTCGTTTACGTGCTGTTGAAATAATTCATTTACAAGGCTTTCTTTATTTTTAAAGTAGCGATAAATTGTTCCTGCTCCTACTTTGGCATTTTCTGCAATCATTGGCATCGTTGTTGCATCAAATCCTCTTTCTGCAAACAGCAGAAGCGAAGCAGAAAAAATCGCTTTTTGTTTTGTTGGAGTAGATTCCACTTTATCACCTCTTTCCAAATACGGAATGAACGTTCATTCCGCTACAATTATAAGTATAAAAAACTGCTTCTTAATAGTAAAAAGATAACTAGACAAGTGGAAAGAAAAGGTTCTTTCACTCTAATTTTATACCATTTAAAGGTAAATAATGGAGTCTTTCAGAATATTTTATGCTTACAGAAAATTAGTCCACTTATCCCCTTGATTAACATAATTTAACACAACCTATTAAAGGAAGAAGTTTAAAGGAAAAGTAAGGTGGAAATAGAAAAGAGTTACACAAGGCGTAAAGGAGGATTAAAAATGAACCAAGCAAGAGTGATAGAATACGAAGAAATGCTTCGCTCAGCCATGCTTTCTAATAACGTAGAGTTATTAGAAGAATTACTTTCAGATGAGCTTATTTTTGTGAATCACTTTGGGCAATGGTTGTCAAAAGAGCAAGATATAAATGCTCATCGTTCAAAAAGTCTTGATATAGCGGGCATCGAAGTGTTGGAACAAGAAATTAAACTGTTTCAAGAACTTGCCGTTACCGTTACAAAAGTAGCGTTAAATGGGTCGCTGGCAACTGGTGAATCTATTGGAGGCGAATACTGCTATACGCGAATTTGGAAAGATGTTGAAGGAACATTAAAGGTTGTTTCTTGTCACTGCAGTTCTAGCGCATAATCAACGCTGCCATAATAAAAAACATCCCTTCTTTCATTTGCATTCGCAAAGAGGGATGTTTTTTGCTAGTTAAAAGATTTTCTTCCTGTCTCTGTCATCTTTTAAAATCTCCACGGCCTCACGGAACCGCTGTGAATGAACAATCTCTCTTTCTCGTAAAAATCGTAAGCTGTCGTTTAAATCAGGGTCATCTGATATATCAATTAACCATTGATATGTAGCTCTTGCTTTTTCTTCTGCCGCTATGTCTTCATAAAGATCTGCAATCGGATCTCCTTTTGCCTGTATATACGTAGCGGTAAACGGAACGCCAGCAGCATTATTGTAATAAAGTGCACTATCATGGTTTACATAGTGTTCTGTCAATCCAGCTGCCTTCAGCTGCTCCGGCGTTGCATCTTTTGTTAGCTTATAAATCATCGTCGCAATCATTTCAAGATGAGCAAACTCTTCTGTCCCGATATCGTTTAGCAGTCCAACCACTTTATCGGGAATCGTATAGCGCTGATTCAAATACCGAAGTGCTGCCGCAAGCTCTCCGTCCGCTCCCCCGTACTGTTCCATTAAATATTTGGCAAGCGTTGGATTACACGTACTTACTTTAACTGGATACTGCAATTTCTTTTCATACACCCACATATAGTTCCCGCCTTTATCTGCTTATATTTGCCATGGCCAAGGGCTTGTTCCCCAGCTCCACTTCCCGTCGGTATAGCTGTTTCCATACTGCTGGAGCGGCCCGTACTTTGTTTCAAAGTTTCCTTTTAACTGCATAGCCTGCTGCGCGTATTCATTAAACTGCTGCATAGCCTGCTGGTCATTTGGATGGGTATCTAAGTACAGCGTTAATTCTACAAGTGCAAAATCAATCGCCTGTATTTCTTCTAAATCCTGATAGTACTCTGGAGGTAGTTTTTTCATTCTTCATCCCTCTTTTTATCTTTGTATGGATTTTCATAGTAGTCCCAAAAAGCCGGCCACAGCGTTCCTTTTTTTAGCGCTTCTTTCGGTGAAAACTGCTGCAGATTCGGCGGTTGAAATCCCATGTATAATTGAGGCGGCGTAGAATAATATTTCACTCCTATCGGCCGGCATGGATCATAGATACTGTGGAAAGGCTGATAGGTCTTAACCGGTGTAAACATCTTTTTTGGATTATTATCCATGAAAAGTCCTCCTCTAAAAACACACTCTGTTTTATCCTATTCAGTTTTTATCGAGTTCATGAAGGAATTCATTCCCGACTTAAGAACCAAACTTTTCTTCATAAAAAAGACCTATGTAAAAAAAGCTATAGTTGCCCAATCCCTTTAGGCAGCTTTCTCATACTTTATAAAATAGTGATTAAGAAAATAGAGGTGCTTAAAAAATGGACATTAATTACATGGATTTTTATTTTTACCCAGCAAGATTTCCTGGACCTCAACTCCCGCCCGGTCCACCTAGGCCACCAGGCGGTTTACCTACACCTGACCCGCAGCAAGCTCCAACTTCCCCTCCGCCGGCATTTATTCCAGCTCAGCAAACGGCAACTCCATTTGCTGTTGACCCAGGAGCCATTTCTCTTTGTCTATTCCGCAATACGTTTATATGGCTTAGAAACGGCTCTAGCTTCTGGTATTTCCCTATTTTTGTAGGACCGCGGTCGGTTGCAGGATTTAGATGGAACGGACGTTTTTGGACCATTTTCGGTGTTGATACACGACAAATTGTTTCGTTTACGTGTTTTTAAACGTTAAGAAAAGAGATTGAGACATAGCTAAATCAATACAATTTAAAGACGATAAAATTGAATACATGAACTAGTATCGGTGGCTTGTTACACTGCTGTTGATTTCCGTGCATGGCTTCGCTTTCCGCGGGCGGCCGGTGAGCCTCCTCGTCGCTTGCGCTTCTACGGGGTCTCACCTGTTCCGCTTTTCCCGCAGGAGTCTTCGCCTTGCCCTCCAATCAACAGCTAGAAATAACTGAATAAATATACGAAGGCTATGTTCACCATACTAATAAAAAATCCGAACGAGTTTGATTCTCCATCAAGAATCAAACTCATTCGGATCTTCCTTCAACTAACATATTTTTATCCCAGCCTCTTTTTTGCTTACTAGCTACTATTACACGATTGTTCTTATTCCAAAACCAATCAGCAGCACTCCGCTGCATCTCTGAAAAGCTTTTTGAAACATCGGTTTTTTAAGCCATTTTTTCACGTAATCTACTACATACACTAAGATTAAAAACCAACTTACCGCTATGAGGGTAAGAATAAAACCAAGCATAAGCAGCTGCTGATTCGTGTGAGCATCCAAGTTGATAAACTGTGGCATGAATGTAATATAAACCAATACCGTTTTAGGGTTAAGAAAATTACTAAGAGCTCCCTGTATGTATGATTCTTTATAGGCGTGATTAGATGAAGGCTTAACAGCTTTTTCTTCTTCTGAAATGTGCTCCAATGAGAGCGTATTTTTTGTCAGAAATACCCTGATACCTAAGTAAAATAAATACGCGGCACCTATATATTTAATGGTGTTGAACAGATACACCGACTGCGCGATAGCAACAGACAAGCCAAGCACAGCAATTAACGTCCAAAACGTGAGGCCTGTAGCCATGCCGAGTATGGTAAAACGTCCTGCTTTTGCTCCGTGATGAAGCGTATTTTTCATGATAAGAATCGTATCAGCACCAGGTATCATTGACATAACCAGCGCCATCAGCATATAAGCAGCTAAATGATCCACAGCTCTTCTCTCCTTTTTAAGCTGTTACTAGCATTCTGTTTTCTTTTCACTTTCAAAGATTTTCATGTATTGTTTTGGCGTTAGCCCCACCTGACTTTTAAAAAATCGAGTCAAATGACTTTGATCACTGAATCCAGTTAAAAAGGAGACGTCAATCGGTTTTTGTCCCTGTTCTAGAAGCTTTTTAGCCTGATTGATTCGAACTGTTTCTAAATAGCTGTATGGAGAGATTCCTTTTTGCTTTGTAAAAGAGCGCAGCAGCCGGTATTTGCTCCATCCAATTAGCTGACTTAACTCATCCAGCGTGATCTTGTTTGTATAGTTGTCTTCCAAATAGCTGCAGATTGTTTTGATTTCATCAGACGTGTCAGCAGCTGACGAAAAAAAGGAAAGGTTTGAATGATCGTGCATGAGCTCTTCTAGCAAATATAAAAATAACTCTTCTTTCTTAAACTCATGTTCACCATTTAAAATTTGCAAATGAAGCTCTTTTAAACTAGAGACAGCCTCACTTCTTTGTACCACATTGCTGTTAAAACGCGGAAGACTTTCACTGCCGTTAATGTCAAAAACAGCTTTTTTCATCGCGTCTGGCGTTACGTTAATACAGCGATAATCAAGTGTTTTGCCGTCTATTTGTTCACAGCTATGAACATCATACGGATTAAACAGCAGCAAATCGCCTGGATTAATGATGTATTCTTTGCCTTGGCAAATTAAATGACGCTGACCTTCTTCAATAAATCCAATCACATAATACTCGTGAAAATGAGCAGGAAACTTTTGCATAATTCCTTTAAAACGGTAAGCTTCAATATGTAAATCAGCGTCAACGTGCGCTGTCCGAATTTCTTTTGCCATTAATAAATCACTCCTTGTCACATACTAAGCTTTTTAACCATACCATTGACTCGAGAATTTTTCTTGTATGATATTGCAGATAAGATTTTCTTTATTCACTTTATCCACTCACCCCTAAGAGTGATTTCTCTTCTTTCCTCTAGTAATTTTTCGCTCAAATGATAAAATATAGACACATTTTATGGATGAAAGAAGGGATACCGTGAAATATAGACAAATTAAATGGCTGATTTTGCTTCTTCCAACTCTGACCATCGCACTTTGGGAGTATGTTCGCCATGCCTTTTTGCTCCCTTACATCTCAATGGACATGGGAAATGTTCTTTCTCCGCTGCTTGTCTTTTTTGTAACGCTTGTCTTTGTCCGCTATTTATTTTCTATTTTAGAAAAAATGCAAGAGGAACTAAGGCAAGAAAAAGAAAAGAAAGCTGCGCTTATTGAGCGTGAAAAATTAGCTCGTGAACTGCATGACGGCATTGCGCAGTCGCTGTTTCTCCTATCTGTTAAAATGAACAAGTTCGGAAGAAAAAACAACTTAGAGCAGGATCCTGATTTTATCCGAATGAAGCAAACTCTGCAGCATGTTCATGACGATACGCGCCAAGCGATTACAAATTTAAAGCACTCTCCTTCAGACTCTTCAGAAAGCTGGACTGAAAGCATTCATCAATACGTCGATGATTTAACACATACTCATTTACTAGATGTCAATTTAGATTGGAGACTGTCAGAAACAACGCTTTCGAGAAAAGAAAAAAATGAGCTGTTTGCCTGTGTGAAAGAAGCTGCTATGAACGTCATTAAACATGCAAAAACAAATAAAATCTGGATTACAGCCGGTGAAACGGCAGGCGGATGGATTTGTGAAATTACAGATTTCGGTATAGGTTTCACCTCTGAATCTCTTAAGGCCGGTCTTGGCCTGCAAATTATGAAAGATCGTGCCAAAGATATGAACTGGGACTTTTCCATTCAACGAAAACAGAACCAGACCATTGTTAGTATTAAAAAGGAGGTTACGTAAATGCAGCCGTTTCGTATTTTGATTGTAGATGATCACGCTCACGCAAGAGAAGGCATTCGCGATATTTTAGAAGAATATGAAGATTTTATGATTGTTGGCGAAGGAACCAACGGGCAGGAAGCAATCGAACTAACCGAAAAATTAATGCCTGACATTGTGCTAATGGATATTAAAATGCCTGTGATGAATGGATTAGAAGCCACAAAACAAATTAAGCTTCAGTTTCCGTATGTTAAAATTGTAGTCATCACGGTTTCAGACGATATTACGGATTTGTTTGATGCGCTGAAAAAAGGCGCCCAGGGCTATTTGTTAAAAAACCTGCAGTCTGAAGTGTGGTACGACTATTTGCGTGCGTTCGCTTTAGATGAAGTTCCTATGTCAAAAGAAATTGCGTTTCAAATTTTAAAAGAGTTTCCGCAGGAAACATCGATTACAAAGCCAGACACTCCCCTTTCTGCACGGGAGCTTGAAGTGCTTCAATTAGTGGCTAAAGGGCTGTCAAACCGCGATATCTCGGCGCAGTTATTTATTTCTGAACACACGGTAAAAAGCCATTTGAAAAATATTTTAAGTAAGCTTCATTTAGAAAACCGCGTGCAGCTGACAAGCTATGCGTTTCAAAATGGCTTAATGAACTAACAGCTTTCACGAGCTGTTTTTTTATTACCCCCTTCCTCTTATAAACCCCAACAATCACTCTCAGGGGTGATGGCTAATTCTCCCTTTCCTTCTATAATAAAAGCACGTTAGTTAGTAAAAAGGAGGAAAAAACGATGCAGGAAAAGCGCGAAGAATCAGCAAGTACAACGAAAAAAAGCACGGCGCGTTCTCAAGGTCTATACAAAGCCATATGGCGCTGGCATTTTTATGCAGGTTTAATGTTTACTCCGTTTCTTCTTATATTAGCTGTTACGGGCGGGATGTATTTATTCAAGCCTCAAATTGAAGAAAAACTGTATCACGACTTCTATCATGTACAAGCTCAGTCACAGTCCGTATCCCCTTCAGCACAAGTACAGGCTGTAAAGGAAAAGTATCCAGACGCTGATGTGTTGACGTATAAGCCCAGTGATCGCTCTACTCGTTCTTCAGAAGTAGGAATTTCATTAAAAGACCATACATATACGATGTTTGTTAACCCTCACAATGGTCACATCATAGGAAAAGTAGATGATTCCAGTCGCTTGATGAATCAAATTGAAGAATTTCACGGAGAGCTGATGGCGGGAACAGCAGGTGATCGTATCGTAGAACTTGCGGCCTGCTGGGCAATTGTCTTAATTGTAACCGGCACTTTTTTATGGTGGCCGCGCAAAAAAGACAAAATAAAAGGCGTGCTGATTCCTCGGTTTTCAAAAGGTAAAAACGTACTGATACGTGACCTTCATGCAGTACCGGCCTTTTGGATTTCAGCGGGGATGCTTTTTCTCGTACTAACAGGACTTCCGTGGTCAGGACTGTGGGGCAATGCGTTTCAGCAAGTCGCCACAAACGCAGGTGTTGGGTACCCTCCGTCTGTTTGGGTAGGCAGTGCTCCTACTTCAACCGTGCAAACAAAAGATGTTGCGGACGTGCCTTGGGGAGCTGAAACGTTAGAAGTGCCAAGCTCCACAGCTTCACAATATACAAAAGTATCGCTTGATGACATTGTAGGTATTGCAAAAGAACAGCATATGCACGACGGCTACACCATTTCTATTCCGCACGACGCTCAAGGTGTGTATACGCTCTCCGTTTTTTCACCAAGAGCTCAAGATGAAGCAACCATTCACCTTGATCAATATACCGGAGCTGTGTTAGCCGATTATCGGTACGACAACTATGGATTTATGGGCAAATTGATTGCGCTTGGTATTACGCTTCATAAAGGCACACAGTTTGGATTTATCAATCAGCTTATGGGCCTTATTATTTGTATCGGAATTGCTGGTATCGCTATCAGCGGATCCTTACTGTGGTGGAAGAGAAAACCAGCTAAAAACATGGGGGCTCCTAAAGTTCCTGAAGGAAGTGCAATGCGAATCGTGACGTGTATAATCGTCGTGTTTGGTATCCTCTTTCCTTTAGTCGGACTGTCCTTAGTTATCGTGTGGCTTTTAGATTTCTTTGTTATCAAACGAATTCCAGCATTGAAGCGATTTTTAAACGCATGATTGATGAAACGATGTGAGGTGCAGTAACAATGAATAAATGGAAAATGTCCGGACTAGTCATACTCAGTACGCTTGTGCTTTCCGCGTGCTCTGTAAACAGTAACGCAGACCAGCTCTACAAGCAGCAAAAGCCTCTGTCTGCACATGTGATGCTTCCAGAAAATATAGAGCCACAGAGCACACAGGTACTAAAAGTGCACGTAATGCAAGAAAATAAAACGGTGGATGATGCCAAAATCGTTCAGTTTAACGTGTGGAAAAAAGATGCTCCCGGTAAAGTTGAAACAGCAAAGGCACATTATGACGGCAGTATGTATAAAGCAAAAGCTGCCTTTAATGAGGATGGTATTTACTATATTAAAACCGATATTAATGCTCGCGGTGAGCACATTCTTCCTACTCAGCAAGTCGCAGTAGGCAAATTATCAAAAGAAGAGTTACGTTCACTGCAGCCAGCTGAAAACGAAACGCATCATCACCACTCTCATCATTAGACATAAGCTCACGTTCAGCAGCTGAACGTGAGCTTATGTTTGTGTTATGAATTCTAGCTAGTTCCATTATATGTTTTTACATTTTTTTCTTATTACTTTACAATAGGAGTGATAAACGTTTTATAAAGGAGTTTTACAGGTTGAAAAAAATTGTTTCTGGTATTTTAATTTTAGTGATAGCCGTTATTGTTATGATTGAAGGAAATCCGTTAGAGCAGAACTCTTCAACGAATCCCTCCTACGATGAAGTCATTACCTTCCCTGCTGATCGTTACCCTGAAACTGCAGCGCACATTCAACATGCAATCGATAAAGGAAAATCGGCTGTTTGTACAATCGATCGAGACGGTGCTGAAGAAAACCGCAGTGAGTCTTTAAAAGGCATTCCGACTAAAAGCGGCTATGATCGAGATGAGTTTCCGATGGCCTTTTGTGAAGAAGGCGGAAGCGGCGCAGATATTGAATATGTAAAGCCTTCAGACAACCGAGGCGCCGGGTCTTGGATTTCACATCAAGTAGATGAGTTTCCAGACGGTACGAAGGTTTTAATTGAAGTGAAGTAAAAAGAATGGTCATTGCGACCATTCTTTTTTTATGTTGAGAGCCTGTATAAGAAAAAGAATAAAAAAGGAAGAAATGTTCTTGCCTAAAGATACTCTTCACTTTTAAAATAAAAATGTATGTTATACATATATGCATCATCGTTTTATAGGAGGAATGAGTTTCTTGGACAATCTATGGCAGCAGTTACTTCCTGCCTCATGGCAATTAACTTTATTTATTTTCTTTTTTGTCTATATCTTGCGCTACAAACAAGAGAATAAATTCAGCATGCAGCTTCACGTGCTGCTTAAGTTTCTTTATGCCGTTATTTTAATTTTAAATGCGGTGTTGTTTTTAGTGGAAAGTCAGCGGGATTTTCTTTTTTATGCAACGCTTTTCATGAGTATCCTGACAATTATTTTGATGGAGTTCACGCTTTCTGCAAAAAAACAGAACGAGCTTGATTTTATTTCAGCCGTTTCTTGCTGTGTTCTTCCGATTTTTATTTCTTTACTTGAACTTAGTTAATGAACCAAAGGCCTCTGGTGATTCAGAGGCCTTTTTATGTTATTGATCTTTGTTGTTACGATCCATCATATCTTTTGGATCTTCTACAATATCTTCCGGATCACGGTTGTTGTCTTTTTCATCATCTTTATAGATGTTGTCATTTTTATCTACACCAGGTACGTTATTGTTGTTATTCATATTGTCTAAACCCGTGTTGACAAACGCCACGTATACTTTGTCAATTTTACTATCTGCTTCTCTCACGCGGTCCGCAATTTTTTGTTCAAAATCAGTTGAAACTTCATGATAAGTATCGCCGTTATACGTTACGGTGTTCACCTTGCCGTTATCATTGTTGTCCGCTGCGTCATTTCCAGCTAGGTCTACTGTTACATAGGCGTTGTTATTATCACGAAGCACATATGCATCATCAACTTCCTTCATATCTTCTACATTTTGCGCTGCTTCAACTGACTTGGTCGGCTGATCGGTATTATCCATTGGGATATTGTTATCAACTCCGTCGTTTGTAGAAGTGTTGCGTAAATCATTTTGAGTATTGTCCATTGCGTTATTGTCTTTATTTCCTCCGCACGCAGCTAGGCCTGAAAGGAAAAGAACCGAAGAAGCAATGATAAGTCCTTTTTTCATTTTTTCCATCTCCTTAAATATAGTTTGCAGTCGTATTATGCTTAATTATTGCAAAACTATTCAAAAGAGACGGAGAAGTGACACACCATTTTTCTAAACATACCTAACACTGCTGGCAATACTAAGAGGAATTTTCAAGGTTGCAACTTTATTTATTCTCCTAACAGCTTTCGGACAGCTATTGACAGCGTGTTTATATGACGCTCTACGTTTGTCTCCTCTGCAGCTTGTTTCTGTCCATCTACGTTGTAGACCAGAGCTGGATTTTGCGTAATTCCGTTGATCGCTGTAGCCATAAAAGCTAGCAGATCATCTGTTGGTACAGCCGGAGAAAAATTTTTTACTTCTATTTGTTCCGTAATAAAGTCGTGAAGCTTTTTTTGAATATATTTAAGGTTCGATACTTCAACTAGCTGATCTTCAATTTTCATAAAACGCTGAGGGTCTTTTGAATACAATGCTACTAGTTCAAAGTAAATTTCTCCTCCTGCTGTCATCGATTCTTGGATATGCTCTCCAATATACATAATGAAATCATGCAGCATTTCAAAGGAGTCTTTCTTTGTCTGAAGCAGGGCTTCAATTTTATCTTTTACTTTATAGCTGACGCTTTCTTGATTAAGAAGTCCGACAAATACTTCATCAAGGTTTGAAAAATATTTGTACACGCCTCCTTGACTCATTCCAGCTTCCAAAACGATATCTCGCATGGCTACATCATGCACCGGTTTGCTCTTGCATACTCTTTTGGCTGCTTCTAAAATCTCTTGCTTCTTTTTTTCAGCGTATCCTTCCCTTACTTTTGGCATTTTTTTCACGCTCGCTTACTTTTTATTTATTCCCGAATGTCTCGAGTGTATTAATAATCACCTGAGCTGCTTTTTCGGCTCCTTTTTCAGCTCGGATTTGTTTTCCGATTTCTTGTGCTTTGGATTGAATTTCATTAACTTGTGTATAGGAAATAGCTGTGGATAATTTTTCAGCCGTCAATTCTTTTCTCGGAATGGCTTTTGCTCCAGCTCCCAGCTCATAAATTTTTCTTCCCCAAGCGAATTGGTCATTTCCATAAGGAATAATAACACTTGGAACGCCAGCTCGAAGGCCTTCGGCTGTTGTTCCCGCTCCTCCATGATGAACAACGGCAGACATTTTAGGAAACAGCCACTCATGAGGGATATCTTTTACAAAGAAAATGTCTTCTGCTATCCCCTCCGTGTGATTCATTCCACTTCCTCCTGTATTGATGATACCTCGTTTCCCTGCAAGTTTTAAGGCTTTAATCACTAAAGCAGTCGTTTCGTCTGCGTTTTTTTTATCCCCAACACTTCCAAACCCAATATAAACCGGCGGTTCTCCAGCCTTTAAAAATCTTTCCAGCCTCTCTTCCGGCTGATAGCTATGATCACTGTCCATAAACCAATTTCCGTAGGAATGAACGTGTTCAGGCCAATCTTTAGATACGGAAAATACGGCGGGACTTGATGAAACAATGGTTGGGTTAGCTGCTGTACGCTGCTTTGGGTACGGACATAAAAAATCGTTAGGTCCTTCTCCATGCTGCTGAACCCAATATTTTTTTAAAGGACCACTTACTACCTTCCAAAATCCCCATTCAAAAATACGGTGCGTCAGCTTGTTATATATTTTTCCAAACCGTGGTCGATCATAAAAGATCAACGCTGGATAATCTTTTGTTGGTGTCATTGGAAAAGGGCTCGCTAGAATGCTTGGTATATTCATCTCTTTAGCAGCAAAATAACCAATTGCCGCACCTGGATGATATACAATTGCATCGGCTCCTTTGCATGCTTTGTGCAAATCTTCTTGTATATTAATCATCATACCCATCATCTTTTCATTTTTTAAGCTTGAAAAAAATTTGAGAGGATTGTCTGCATTAATTGCGTCGTCAGCTGCTCCGCTCTCTATAATTTTAGAAACATCTCCTCGAAGCATGGCATATTCAAACCCGTACGATTCTATGAAGTTTTGGTAAGCTTCTGAAGCGGCAATTCGTACACGGTATCCTTTCTTTTTTAGCTCTAATCCTAAAGCCATAAAAGGCTGGGTGTCTCCTCGAGTTCCTGTTGTTAACATCGTAATAAGCATCATTTCAGCCTCCTTATATTAAAACGACAACTATGTCGTTTTAATATAATGTACCCTTCTCCGATTAATTCGTCAATAAAAAACGACAATATTGTCGTTTTTTATTACTATCCTTTATTTTCCTAAGGCTCTTTTCGTAAAGATTGTTGCTTTTAATTATAACCAGGAAAAATTTACTCTTTATAGTAGTGTATAAAGAGAGGTTCATTCAGCTAACGGACAGTAATGTTGAATAAGATAGGATTTACTTATCCTTAAATAAAATTTTTTCAAAACATCATAAAAGGAAGTGTGTACTATTGGGTAGTGAAAGTAAACTCACTATTTCTCCATTAAATAATGACTTAATAGAGGATATCAATATAACAAATGATTATTTTAAGCTATATGGTAGAGTTGTCCCCAGTTTACAATCAGGCAAGTGGTCTTATAAAGAAGTTCTTTTTGATGAAGCTAGAGAAACACGTTTTCCAGATGACAAACTTGATTGGAACCAATATATAAACCAAGAGGATAAATCTTTGTTTTTAGCTTATATGAATACTACTTGCATAGGACAGATTAGAATAAGTAAGGATTGGAATCGCTTCTGTTATATTGAAAACATTGCTACTAAAAAAGATTATAGAGGCAGTGGAGTCGGAAAGTTGCTTTTAAATAAAGCAGAAGAGTGGGCAAAACAAAGAAAACTTATAGGAATGTCCTTGGAAGCACAAGATGATAATCTTGGTGCATGTAGATTTTATGTGAAACAAGGGTTTATACTAGGTGGAGTTGACACACTAAAGCAGTCATATAATCCTACTATTGAAACCACTTTATATTGGTATAAGTTATTTAAGTAACAGGTACTTTAGCGGAAAGAACCTTTCCTAAAGATAAAACCGCTCTTTATAAAAAATGAAAAAGATGCTTCGCGTTTTAAGCGAAGCATCTTTTTCTATTGCAGTTATGAATGCTTACCTACTTTTTAAGTCAAACTGCTCGTGAAGCAGCTAATTTCTCGATTGGGGCTTGTTCAATGTCTGCTGCTGAAATATGCAGCAACTTTTCTAAAATAGCCGTTATGCCCTCATTTGTTTCATTACTTTTTTTGCAGTCATTAATATGCTGGTTTAATTGCTTTTTATAAGCCTCGGTATGAATGAGCCACTGACTTAAAAGCTCTTTTGTTGCCGTTCTTTCGTCTTCGCTTTTAGCTCCAAATAAGCTCTCCATATCAGGTTCTTGAATAATTAGCTTACTAAAATCTTCGCTTACTGCAAGCCAAAAATAGTTTTTTTCGTATTCGTAATATCTGTGTTCTTTTAATAAAAAGTAGCCAATTTCAAATTCAATGCGATAGAGCGGCTGATTAACTTTCGGCGCATGAAGGCTTTTAAAGTTAATATGCTCTGCATCGTCTACATAAACTTCTGAACCGTATTGGGTTTTAATAATTTTAGCGTCTACTGTATTCATGATGTTTACCTCTTTAAGGATATTATGAGAGAACGCGTGCATTCTTTTTCTAGAATGCGCACGTTCTTTATCTTTTACTTAGTTTTGAACAGCGTTTTTCCAATCAGCCGCAAACTTTTCAATTCCTTGTTCGGTTAAAGGATGTTTGACAAGCTGCTCGATTACTGAATATGGAATAGTTGCAATATGAGCTCCGGCAAGGGCTACGCGTGTAACGTGATCCGGATGTCTTACAGAAGCCGCAATGATTTGAGAGTCGATATTTTGAATGCGGAACAGCTCGGCAATTTTAGCCACAAGCTGCACACCGTCTTCTGAAATATCATCAAGGCGACCAAGGAACGGAGATACATATGTTGCACCTGCACGAGCTGCTAAAAGCGCTTGGTTTACAGTGAAAATAAGCGTTACGTTTGTTTTTACACCTTTTTTAGCAAGGTAGCGAGTCGCTTCTAATCCAGCAATTGTCATTGGAAGCTTAATCGTAATGTTTTGATCCCCGCCGTTAATTTTGATTAGTTCTTCTGCTTGCGCAATCATGTCTTCTGCTGTTTCGGCATCCGGCGTCACTTCTGCTGAAACGGATTCTACTTCTGGAACGGTTTTTAAAATTTCTTCAATACGATCTTCAAACTTTACGCCTTCTTTTGCAACAAGAGAAGGGTTTGTTGTGACGCCAGATAAAACGCCCACTTTGTATGCTTTTTTAATATCGTCAAGGTTTGCAGTATCAATAAAAAATTTCATTTTTTCATTCCTCCATTAGTTTTTTTTACTATACCCACTATTTCACTTGTTATTTCTTTTCCACAGCATGACCGCCAAACTCGTTTCGAAGCGCGGAAACTACCTTTCCTGTAAAGGTATCATCTTCAAGCGAGCGATAGCGCATCAGTAAAGACATCGCAATAACCGGCGTAGCTGTTTGAAGGTCTAGAGCCGTTTCTACCGTCCATTTCCCTTCACCAGAAGAGTTCATAACTCCTTTGATGTCATCTAGCTTAGCATCTTTAGAGAATGCATTTTCGGTTAATTCCATGAGCCATGAACGAATAACAGATCCATTGTTCCACACTCTCGCCACTTTTTCGTAATCGTAGTCGAACTGGCTTTTTTCAAGAACTTCAAATCCTTCTCCGATTGCAGCCATCATGCCGTATTCAATCCCGTTATGAACCATTTTTAAAAAGTGCCCGCTGCCTGCTTCTCCAGCGTATAGATATCCGTTTTCTACTGCTGTATCGCGGAAAATAGGTTCAACAATTTCCCACGCTTCACGATCTCCGCCGATCATATAGCAAGCGCCGTTACGAGCGCCTTCCATTCCGCCGGATGTTCCAACGTCCATAAAGTGGATTTTGTTTTCTTTTAACTCGTTATAGCGTCGAATAGACTCTTTGTAATGAGAGTTTCCGGCTTCAATAACGATATCTCCTTCAGCTAAAAGAGGCGTCACTTCACTAATAACAGAATCAACAACCGTATGAGGAACCATCAGCCATACAACTCTTGGTGTTTCGAGTGACTGAACAAG
Source organism: Priestia sp. D51 (assembly GCF_053345675.1). Taxonomy (NCBI): domain Bacteria; kingdom Bacillati; phylum Bacillota; class Bacilli; order Caryophanales; family Bacillaceae; genus Priestia; species Priestia sp. D51. The sequence continues at coordinate 745,815 of NZ_JBLTIR010000002.1, forward strand.
CTCCTGTAAGCTTGATACTCCTGAAGCACCGTACCCTTTCATTTGTTCAACTGCGTTTGAATTTACGTCAAATGCTACAACGTCATGACGCTGATCCAGTAAGTTTTGTCCTAAGTTAATCCCCATTTTCCCTAAACCAACTAATCCTACTTTCATGTGAACCGCTCCTTCTATTTATCTTTTTATCTTCTTATTTAAGCCTTTAGTAATTCATTTGCCTGTGCTACTACGTTTTCTTCTGTAAATCCAAACAGATTCATCACATCAGCTCCGGTTCCTGAAGCACCAAATGTGTCAACTGCTAAAACTTTTCCTTTTGGCCCTACAAAGCGTTCCCAGCCAAGTGAAATTCCCATTTCTAGAGAGATTCGTTTTGAAACAGATTCAGGCAAGACGCGATCTTGATACTCTTTTGACTGCTTGTTAAACAGCTCCCAGCTAGGCATCGCTACAACTCGTACGGATGTACCTTCACGTTCTAGCTGAGCTTTTGCACTGACCGCTAGTGCTACTTCAGAACCTGTGGCGATGAAAATCATCTCCGGGTTATCGTTTGTTTCGGTTAATACGTAAGCACCTTTAGCTAGGTCGTTGATATTTTGTTTTGTTTCTTCAAATACAGGCAAGTTTTGACGGCTAAGCACTAAGGCTATAGGACCTTCCGCTTGCTGAAGCGCATAAGCCCAAGCGCTTGCTGTTTCGTTTGCATCAGACGGACGGATTACGGTAAGCCCTGGAATTGCACGAAGAGAAGCTAAATGTTCAACCGGCTCATGAGTTGGTCCATCTTCTCCTACTGCTATGGAATCATGAGTAAACACATATGTGACCGGCAGCTTTTGCAGTGCAGCTAAACGAATCGCTGGACGCAAGTAATCATTAAAAACAAAGAATGTGCTGACAAACGGCTTCACACCGCCGTGAAGGGCCATTCCATTACCGGCCGCTCCCATTGCATGTTCACGTACGCCGAAATAAATATTTCGATTACCGAAATATCCGGGTGCGTAAGGGCCTTCTTCTTTAATGTCCGTCATCGTGGAATGCGATAAATCAGCACTGCCTCCAAAAATAGATGGCACAGATTTAGTGAAATAATTAATCGCTTCCCCGCTTGCAACACGAGTCGACATCGCTTTTTCTGATGAGAATGTTAAAATATCATTCACTTCAATTAACGCTTCGCCCGTAATGGCACGCTCTAATTCATCAGCCAGCATAGGGTATTCTTTTTGGTAAGAAGCAAACAGTTCGTTCCACTCTGCTTCTGCTTTCATCCCTTTTTCTTCTAGCTTTTCAAAATGAGCTTTTACTTCTTCTGGAACATAGAAGTTTTCTTCCGTTTTCCAGCCGTAGGCTTGTTTTGTTGCTTTTGCTTCTTCTTCTCCAAGGGGATTGCCGTGTGCTTTATTTGTTCCCGCTACTTTTGGACTTCCGTAGCCAATAATTGTTCTCACTTCAATGAGCGTTGGCTGTTCCGTGTTCTGTTTCGCTTTTTCGATGGCGCTTGTGATTTCATCCACGTCATTTCCATCTTCTACACGTAAATACTGCCAGTTTGCAGATTCCGCTCTTTTTTGGATATTTTCGCTAAATGAAAGATTTAATTCCCCGTCTAACGAAATATCGTTGGAGTCATATAAAGCAATAAGTTTACCAAGCTTCATATGGCCAGCCATTGACATCGCTTCATAAGAAATGCCTTCCATTAAGTCACCATCGCCTACTAACGTATACGTATAGTGATCAATAACAGAGAAATTTGGTTTATTAAATTTTGCTGCTAAGTGGGCTTCTGCCATTGCCATTCCGACTGCATTTGCAATTCCTTGACCTAAAGGACCTGTTGTTGCTTCTACGCCATCCGTATGGCCAAATTCAGGATGACCCGGTGTTTTACTATTTAGCTTGCGGAAGCTTTTTAAATCCTCTACTGATACATTGTATCCGCTTAAATGCAGCATGCTATACAGTAAGCTTGAGCCATGACCGGCTGATAAGATAAAACGATCTCGGTTAAACCAGCTTGAATTTGCCGGATTATGCTGTAAGTGATTCGCCCACAGCGCATAGGTCATCGGAGCCGCTCCCATCGGAAGTCCAGGGTGTCCTGAATTAGCTGCGTTCACCGCGTCAATTGACAGGGTGCGAATCGTATTAACTGCGAGTGTATCTATGTTGGTACTCATGTGTCATCCTTCTTTCAATTTGTTTGTATTAAACTGGCTGTACTTCTCGTGATTGACTTGCTGTTTCTTCATCCAACCACCATTTAAAACCGTCTTTTTCTAAAAGCTCATTTGATGCGTCAGGGCCGTGTGAACCAGCAGCATATTTGTGAAGCGGCACTGTATTTTCCTGAAATGCTTCAAGAAGCGGCTGAACCCATTCCCAAGCTAGCTCTACTTCTTTCCAATGAGCAAAAAATGTAGAATCTCCGGCGCATGCATCTGCAATAAGGCGTTCATATGCTTCCGGCGCTCCTTCTTGCTGACCTGAAAAATTAATTTGTACAGGCTCAATATGACCATGATTAAATGGATTTTTGCTGTTTAACTGCAGCGTAATATTTTCGTGCGGGTTAATTTCAATGATCAACAGATTTGGAGATGTTGTTTCTCCTTTGTCTAAGTACAACTCTTTTAGCGAGTCTTTGAATTCAATAACAATTCGCGTCGCTTTTTCCGCCATTCTTTTCCCTGTACGAATGTAGAAAGGAACGCCTTTCCAAAGCGAATTATCGATATATAGTCTGGCTGCTAAAAACGTGTCCGTCTGAGAAGATGGTGATACACCGGGCTCATTTATGTAACTCGGCACTGAAGCCCCGTTTATTTTTCCAGCCTCATATTGACCGCGAACAACGTCTAGATCCATATCTTCTTTTACAAGCGGACGAAGCGCTTTTAACACATTTATTTTTTCGTTTCGAATATCATCAGCGCTAATGCGGGCCGGTAAGTGCATAGCCGTCATCATCAGCATTTGCAGCATATGATTTTGAACCATATCTCGAATGGCTCCTGAATGGTCATAATAGCTTGCTCTTTCCTCTACGCCGACCGTTTCACTTGCTGTAATTTGTATATTCGCAATATGTTCGTTATTCCATAATGATTGAAGAATAGGATTAGCGAATTCCAGCGCTTCTAAATTTTGTACCATCGACTTGCCAAGATAGTGGTCAATGCGGTAAATCTCTTCTTCTTTAAACGCTTTGCTTAAGTTTTCGTTTAATTGACGAGCTGACTGTAGATCATGACCAAACGGTTTTTCAATAATTAACCGTTTCCAACCTTTTGTAGCACCTAAGCCACTGTCTTTAATATGCTCGGCAATCGTACCAAAAAATTCTGGTGCAACGGATAGATAAAACATTCGGTTGCTTGGAATGTTTCGTTCCTCTTCGCGTGCTTCTACTAGATTTAACAACTTTTTATAATCTTCAGCATTCGTTGCATCCAATGGGCTGTAGCGAAAAGCTGAAAGAAAATGCTGCATAAGAGATGAATCTTTTTCGACGCGACGTGAAAAAGTATGAATAGACTCTTTTACTTTTTCCTGAAAGTCAGCGTCGGACATCTCCCTTCTGCCTAGTCCTACAACAGAAATTGATTTAGGGATTTTCCCGTCTACAAATAAATTATAGAGTGCAGGATAAATTTTGCGTTTCGCTAAATCACCTGTTGAACCGAATAAAACAAAAGTCATCGCTTCCATATCTCTTCCTCCTGTTAGGAAAAATATAATCTTTAAAAAGTAACTTTTCTTTCATTCGTTACTTTATGTAACCTATCTTATTCCTGAAATATTTTTTCGTCAAGATATAAAACTCATAAAAAATCATTTCAATTTTCTTTTGTTCTTTAAACCTTATAGCCGCTTATCTTAGATAATTTATGGAAAAATAATGAAAATACTTTTTAGTTGAATTTAAAAAATAAAACTGTTTTAATGGATTTGATAGAATTGTATGAAAGCAAAAACGCACATAATGTCTACATATGTGTCAGTGAAAATATCAAAAGGTGGAAGTAATATGGAAGCTCAGCTAATGAAGACGTTTGAAGACTTATCTGTTTTTTACATAGAAAAATCGTAAAACCATTTAAGGGAGAAAGAAAGTTTGACCTCTTTCTTTTAAGCTGCACGCACCTTTTTAATGCGTAGCTACAGCAAGAAGTGTAAGCATCATATAGAGGTTAAAGACAGCCAGTAAAACAAGAACGGTATAGACTAGTTTTTTACCTGTTTTGCCTAAAAAGTAGACGTTTATTAAACTAAAATACACGCCTGCTGCGCATAAAACGAATGCAAGAAATTCCTTGCACTCACTGGGCTTCATTTGAAAATCTGGATTATAATAAATTCCGAGGTTGTTACTAATAGCGAACGGAACAGTCCACCATCTGATTAAAACCCCTATAAACATAAATATTCCAATTACATTTAGTGTAAACTGCAGCGTTCTCTCCTTTTTCACGCTTCTTTTTGCAGATTCTTTAAAGTTTACCCGCATGCATTTCCCCCCTGATGTTTTTAACACAGTAACTGTTTTGAGCAGATCTATATAAACGTTCCTTCTTCTAATTTTATACACGCTAGGTCTTACAGATGACATGATTGATATAAGAAAAGCTTCTTCCATTTATAAAGGAAGAAGCCTTAAATAATGAGACTATATTAATCAATGCTTTCGTTCACCTCTGTATTCTTTTCTATTACAGCTCTTACTACGATGACTTTCCCATTCTCTTCGCAGAATGCCCATTTTAATGCTGTCAAAATAGTTTCCGTTTACAATACGTGCTTCTCTGACTCTCGCTTCTTCTTTCATACCTATTTTTGCCGCTGTTTGGATCATTCTGATATTGCCTGACCATGTGGACATACCGAGTCTATGTAAATGTGTAGATTCAAATAAAAAATCAATCCACATGCGGTAAGCTTCCGTTCCGTATCCCCCACTCCAATAGTCTGGGTCGTAAATGACAATTCCGGTTTCCAGCCAGTTTGTATGCTTGTCCACCCAATAGCAGCTCACGGTTCCCACCGCTTTATCATCAATGATAACCGCAAGTATTCGAGGAACTGACGCGAAAAGTTCATACTCTTTTTCCCATGAGTTCATATATTCTTCTTTCGTAAGCTTTTCTTCTGTTATATAAGGAGCGTTCCACTTTTTTGCTTCTTGGTTTTTTTCTTCGTATTTCCAGTAATAAAGTTCATTAACATCTTCCTGTGTCGCTTCTCTTAGCAACACTTTTTCTCCTATTAGTTTTATCATGAGAGGCATCACTCCTTGATTTATAATAACGACGCAGAGTAACTCACCCTGCCCCACATGTAAAACACCGAGAGTGAATGCTCCCGGTGCTTTTTCTTTTCCCTTTATTTATGATCCACGTTTTCCATAACTGCAAAATAGTTACCTTCACTGTCTGAAAAATTAAAGACTTTTCCTGAAGGCATCGATACCATTTCTCCCACCGTTACGCCTTTAGCCGTTAAATCGCTGTATAATACATCCACATTTTCTGTAAAAAACAGAAGCGAAGGAGTTCCGACGTTTAATTCTGGCTGCATTTTTGCTATTAGCTGTTTGTTATGAAGGATAATGGTTGTTTCAGCACCCGCTGCCGGCGCTAGCTCAATCCACTTCATGCCTTGTTCATTATTTTGTTCGGACATAACCTGAAATCCCATCTTTTCTGTCCAAAACTTTACCGCTTGATCTTGATCGTTTACATACACCATAATTTGACCGATTTTTTTAATCATTGCTTTCACTCCTTCGATATAGATGAAATAATTTCTTTTGCTACTGTATCTGCCGACTTTTCCTTTGTGTAAATTGTTTGCTTTGCCAGCAGCTCATTTGACGGATGCGTTACAAAATGTTTGTTAAGCTTAAAAACATCTTCATCATCGGTTATTTGCTGCAGTCTTTGATGTAATAGTTGTATGGACTCTTCTTTATCAGCACTGGGAAGCAATAAAAATAGAGACTGATAAGGTTTTAATATCTTTTCTACTTGCTGAAACAGTCCCATGTCTTCGTAGACCGAGTGACCGGCGCCAAAATCAATGACCGCATGCCTGTAATCTTCTAGTATTCTTTTAACGGCATAGGCTTCAAACGGCTTCCAATAGGCGTACATACCCTGAAACCCTTGTTTTTCTCGAATGTCCTGCTGTGTTTCTTTGCTGAAACCTATTTCCTCGTAGTAAGAAAATCGTACTTCGTCCATTGAGCACTGAGGAATACTTAGTTTTTGCGCTACTTTTTCACCAACCGTCGTTTTACCCGCGCATATAGGTCCAATGAGAATAATAGGGGGTTGCATAGGCTCTCTCCTTATTTCACTTCCAATACAAACGCGTACGATGCATCTCCATTAGATACATTTTTTTGACTTTCATCCATCCACCATACTGAATATGAGTAGTAGTACGTGCCTGCTTCAGAAGGTGCTTTCAGCTTATTTTTCTTCAGTGGTATTTCCATTTCATGGTTGTTTTGTATTTGTGCCATATGCTTTTCGTTGGGCTGCCGTTTATACTCGATAACAAGCGATAGCGATTCATTTGCTTTTACTTTAATAGGCTTTTCGTTTTTTAATAATTCCAAAGGGCCTGCTTTATCCACACACGTGTTTTTCCAGCAGTAAGTGCCAACTTTTGTGTCATAAAGATGGTTGCTTGCTTCAAGATACGCTTTTGGCGGAGATTCTTCAAGAACTCCACTGCTTGAACACCCGGAAAAGCTTGCCATGACAAGTCCAAACGCGGCTGTCTTCCATGTTCTCATTATTTCATCACCTTTTTATTATTTCTTCATGGCTTTTTCATTTCCTGTGTCTTATTTTCTTCTTTCCTAAATAGCATTGTCTTATGAGCTGAACTGCTTGAGACACCGCCGTTGATTTCCGTGCAAGACTTCGCTTTCCGCGGGCGGCCGCTGAGCCTCCTCGTCGCTTACGCTCCTGTGGGGTCTCATCTGTTCCGCTTTTCCCGCAGGAGTCTTCGTCTTTCCCTCCAATCAACTGCTAGAAGGAACAAAACAGATAAAACGATAGGCACTATCACAAAAAAACGAACCGCTCATCAAACATGTTGATGAATAGTTCGTTTTTCACTTCGTCTAACATACTTTTGTCCCAGCCTCTTTTTTAAACTTGCACGTTATCTGATTCCACTAATTTCCCATCTTCCATCCACACAACGCGGTCACATAAATCCAACATTCTTTGGTCATGGGTAACCATTACAGCCGCTTTTCCCCTTAGCTTCACTTCATCTGCAAGCATTTGAACGACCGCTCTTCCTCGCTCTGAATCCAAGCTTGCCGTCGGCTCGTCTGCGAAGATAATTTCAGGGTTATTCATCCACGCTCTTGCAATCGCTACCCGCTGGCGCTCTCCGCCGGATAGACTTTCAGGATAGTGATGTTTTCGATGGGCAAGCCCGAGCTTTTCAAGCAAATCATCCGCTCTTTTTTTTGCTTCTTTGTTTCGGTTTCCTTCTAGTTCCGTGACAAGAAGCAGCTGATCGCGAACCGTTAAATACGGGATTAAATTAGCTGATTGAAAGATAAAGCCAATTTTTTTAAGACGAATGCTGTTCATTTGCGCTGAAGACATGTTATTAATCTCGTCTCCGTCAATAATCACGCGTCCACTAGACGGTGAAAGCAGCGCGCCAGCAATGGATAAAAAGGTACTTTTCCCAGAACCAGAAGGACCGACAATCGCCACAAGCTCTCCCGCTTTTACACGCAGCGATAGATCATTTAACACATCTACAGCGTTTTCTCCGTCTCCAAACGACTTGCTAACACTCTCTAAAACTAATTTTTCTTCACTCATTAAACAGCCCTCCCAATCGCTTCAACCGCATCTACTTTTGCTACGCGATACAGCGATAATAATGAACTCAGTACAGAAACAGCTACAAACAGCGCTGAACACCCTGCGATTAGCGATACGTCTAAGTGAAACGGCATCGAATCCGGCAATACGGCTGCTACTCCGTACGTCAATCCAATACTAATAGCAAGACTGCATAAAGTTAAGACAACCACTTGAGATAAAATCGTTCGCGCTAAATAGCTTGTTTTTGCTCCTATCGCTTTTAACACGCCAAACTGATTCATTTTTTGAAGCGTCATCACGTAGAAGAAAACGGCTAGCACAAAAGCGCCAATGATAAACAAAAATGCGACCATCATTAAAAGCGAGCCTTGTTCTTCTTGATAACCTGGAATTCCTTTTAACGCTTCATCTTTACTAATCACGTCAATGTCAGACTCCTTTTTTTGAAGAGCATGTGCTTTTTTATCGTTCATGTTTAACACCACTGCATTAAACGCACCTGTGTTTTCAATTGTTTTCCACTCTTTAAGATTAATATGAATAACAGGCGCGTGACTAAACGACTGATTTTTTGTAAAACCAACAATTCTAAAGCTTTTTCCTGAAGCCGTATCTTTTATCGTATCACCTAGCTTTACTCCTTCTTCTTTTAGCGAAGAGTCCGCCACGGCTTCATGTTTCGCATCGTCCGTAATCATCTTCCCTTCTGTTACGTTCGGAGCTAAAAAGCCGCTTGTGCTTATGGCAAAAAACGAGGCGTCTATTTTTTTCGCTTTTCCATCATTTATAACGGCTGTCATCATCACACCAAGCGGCTCAGCTTTTTTCTTTCCACTTAGTTGTTGAATATCTTCTGTTTTGTTTATGGATAAAACAGAGCGCGTCAGGCGCTGATCCGCTTCTTTTTGAAGTACAACGTAATTTCCTTTCATTTCTTGAACAGCTGAAGCATTGTCAGAGGAAAGCCCCTTTGCTAAGCCCGATACAAAAAGTACAAGCCATACAATTAACACCATAATCACGCCAATGAGTAAGTAGCGCAGCTTCGCATGTTTTAATTCACGTAAAGCCAAAAACATCTTTCTTTCATCTCCTTTTTTCATTCTATTTAAAGTATAAAAACAGAAAATGAATGGAAGATGAACGGCTCATTACATTTTCGGAAGATAGACGTGAAAAGTGCTGCCTTTTCCTTTTTCGCTTTCAACGTGAATGGAACCTCCGTGCATGTCGACGATTTGCTTCACAATCGCTAAACCAAGACCGCTGCTTCCTTCCGTCCGGCTTCTTGCTTTGTCTTCTTTATAAAAACGATTAAAAATATGCGGTAGGCTTTCTTTTGACATGCCGATTCCCGTATCTTGAAACTCCACGTGGCAATACGTATCTTCCATACCAACGCGAAGAGACAGCGTTCCTCCTTCTTCCGTGAACTTTACGCTGTTAGTAATCAAATTTGTCCACACTTGATGAAGCAGTTTTTGATCGCCTGAAATCATCGTTGAAGGAAGATCCATTTCAATGGCTAATTCTTTTTCACGCCAGCTCCACTCCGTCATAAACAGCACTTGCTTGATTTGAGTTGCAACGTCAAACATGCTTTTTTCGATATGCTCACTTTCTTTATCAAGTGAAGCAAGCGTAAGCAGCTGTTTGCTGAGGGACGACATGCGCCGGCTTTCTTCTTCAATAATAGACAGATACTCATTTCTTTGTTCATCTGAAAGGTCAGCAGAACGGAGCGTTTTCGAAAACCCTTGAATGGACGCCAGCGGAGACTGAATTTCATGTGACACGTTCGATACAAATTCCTGGCGCATCTCTTCAAGCTGCTCTAAACTTTTAGCCATTTCGGAAAAATGTGAAGCAAGCGCGCCGATTTCGTCTCGGCGCTTTACGTACAGCTCAACGTTGTATTTTCCTTTCGCCACTTGCTTTGTTGCTTCCGTTAGCTTGACGATTGGTTTTACTAAATAACGCGTGCTAATAAGTACAAACAAAATACTTAATACAATCATCAGCAGTAAAATGACCGAGAAAAAAATGCGCATTTCCCCGAACTGCAGCTGAATATCAGGGCGAATAAACAGCGCTTGCTGCTTGTTACCCTCTCCTTTTAACGGCACGCCGATGGTATTAGCTAACACATTATCAAAAAACCCCGTCACAAACACCTGTGAAGGAAAGTTTGCAATTCCGTGATACATTTTGCCTTCTAACACTTGTTTGACAGCACTCTTTTCTAAGTGCTGGTTTCTAAACTCTCGTCCGTAAAACGTCTCATGTCCAGTGCTGTCCACTACATATATTTGATAGCCAAGTTTACTAATATGCTGTAAATAAGACTGTTGATCTACGCCTCTATTGCTTTCGTAAAAGCTCGCAATGTCTTTTGCCATACGCGTAAGCTTTTGATCGTTATAAGGTTTTAAGCTGTACTGATAATAAACGTTCGCCACAATAAACGCGAGGAGACTGCTAAATACCATCACAGCAATGGTTGTCAGGACAATCCGCAAATAGAGCGTCTTCATTTTGCCGTCACCTCAAGCTTATAGCCGACGCCTCGAACCGTCGTAATGACAAAATCATCGGTATGTCCAAACCTTTCGCGCAGCCTTTTTACGTGTACATCGATTGTGCGGTTATCTCCGTTAAAATCCGCTCCCCATATCAGATGAATTAATTCTTCTCTTGTGAAAATTCTTCCTGGATAGCTCGCAAGCTGAGCTAATAATTCAAATTCTTTCATTGGAAGAATGAACAGTCGCCCGCTGCAGTGCACTTCATAGCTTTTTCGGTCGATAGAGGTGTTGTTCAGCACGATCATTTTTTCATTTACCACTTCGTACCGGCGAAGCAGTGCTTTGATTCGGAAAATCAATTCTTTTGGTTCAAACGGCTTTGTAACATAGTCATCCGTTCCTGCTAAAAAGCCTTTTTCTTTGTCTTCGAGCTGGTCTTTTGCTGTTAATAAAATAATCGGAAAATCATAATAGCTGCGTATTTCTTCGCAAACTTGATATCCGTCTTTATGAGGCATCATAATATCGACAACCGCTAAATGAATGTGCTGCTTAGCAAGCAGACCCGAAGCTTCTTCCCCGTCTTTTGCTTCATGCACCATATAACCTTCAAGCTGCAAATAGTGGCGAACCAGCTGCCGCATATGCTCATCGTCATCCGCCAGTAAAATGTGAATCATTTTTTCTGCCACTCCTTTTATGAACCATTTAAAATGGCGGCCTTTTGGCCGCCATCATTTGTTCTTTCAGTATCTATCTGTTTACTAGTGTAACCAAACGCCGTGGTCCTATTGCGTTTTTATTAGAATAAGGACTTATTGTGAACAGCAGATGAACAGCTTGTTACAAAATCCATTCACCGCGCGCAATCATCTCTACTTTTCCGCCTACTTTAATGTGAAAAGCCTCTCCATCATAACTAGCTTTTACATACAGCAGTGAAGGTCTTCCTATTTCGTATCCTTGTTCTACACATATGTCAATAGCTTGCTGATTAAAATAACCGTATTTAACTAAATATGCTGCTAAACAGCCGTTGGCGCTGCCGGTTGCCGCATCTTCTGGAACGCCGTAATAATCAGCAAAATCTCGCACATTTACGTGATGATCTTGGTGATAGGTTTCCGGCGAAAAGACCATAATTGCTTTTGCTTCCGTGTTTTCTATCAGCTTGAAATATTTTTCTTTGTCTACATTTATCTCTTTAGCAGCTTCTAATGATGTTAAAGGGACAAGAATGACCGGCAGACCCGTGGATACTTCTTGAACGGGAAAACGCATATCGATATAAGTTTCATCAAGGTTTAACACGTCCGCCACCTGCTTTTTATCTAACACTTTCCCAAACGTCGGCTGACCTTGTGTCATCCACAGTACATCTTTTTGTTCATCGTATGTAACAGGCGTAGGACCTGCTTTATAATGAAGAGTAAGCTCCTCTGTATCTTTTTCTTCTAGTTCTTCTCGAATAACATAAGCGGTACCGAGCGTCGGATGGCCTGCAAATGGCACTTCTTCAGTAGGCGTAAAAATCCGTACATCATATTCTCCTTTTACAGAAGCCGACGTAATAAACGTCGTTTCAGAGAAATTAATTTCTTTAGCCATTTGCTGCATCTCTTTGTCTGAAAGTCTTCCGGCGTCTTTAAAAACGGCGAGCTGATTTCCCGTATATTTTCTCTGTGCAAATACATCAACAATGGAATACTGAATAGTTTTCATTCCTGTGTTCCTTTCTAACGCAAATTTTTATGTACAAAATGGGTCATTACTTTTTTCTTTAAAGCCTCATATTGCTCCTCATTCGTATCCATAAACGCTTCTTCCCGACTGGATAAAATATCTGCGTAATGGAGAGGCTCACGAAATTGTTCTTGTGTAAAATCATAGCGCCGTTCGTTGAGCTGATTATAGAAATGCCAGCCTTCTTTACACGGAGTTTTTAAAATATCTCCTCCTTTGATATCTTGAACGACAAGCGCGGTCACTCCGCACTGTCCTTTGGCAGGATTGTCAGCCGTCCACTTCGTGCTTGAATGAATTGACCACGATTGATGCAGGGCTTTCTTTAAACGATTCACGTTGGGGCAGCTCCTTTTTCTTCAAATCTACCATATTCTTCTTTTTTATGAAAGTTCCCATTAAAAAATACACAGCGCAAATATTCTTACTTTAAAAATAATTTAAGGAAGAATAGAAAAATACTAGAAATAATGTATAATAATAGAGTCATTTTAGATGATAGATTATAACCAATGAAAGGTGTTTTAAATGGAAGAACAAGCAGTAAATGAACTCCTGTCTTTTGAAGAAGAGCATAAAGTAGTTCGAACAAATACGTCTTATTATGATTTAAAATGGGGAAAAACAGCCAATCCAGCTAAAAGCAACACGTGGAACTGGGCAGCCTTTTTTCTAACAAGCGCTTGGTTTGCATACCGAAAAATGTATAAGCACTTTTTTATTTTAACGCTTATTGAAGTAGTTTGGTTTTCCCTTTTGTGCTTTGTAGACATACCAGAGTGGTCCGATGCAATTGTGTTCGGCGGTGCTTCACTTATTACAGGGCTATGTGCCAACCGCTGGTATTATAAGCACGTTAAAAACGTGTTAGCTCGAGCCGAAGCTCAGCCAGAGCAGCGGAAAGAAGCTTATTTGCAAATAAAAGGCGGCACTCATATCGGAATTGCTATTGGTTTAAGTATCTTAGCGCTTGTGATTACGTTTGGAGTCGGAGCGGGATTATCATATTTACCAACAAAAACGAATATTAAAGATGTAGTTCGCTACGGCGATGAAGCACCCACGCTTGAAACGTATACTGACCATCCAAAATGGAGCTACATCAAGCAAGAAGGCCGTCATCACGTTGTACAATTTACCGGCTACGATTATACAGAAAAAGAGCATGTGCGCATTGTGTTTAACGTTTATTTGGATAAACAAATTTACGAGTGGGACAAAATTTACATCAACGGCAAAAAGTTAAATAAAAAAGATGCGGAAGACTATGAATACTGGATTGAAGACAGTTCAGCATATTAAAAAGGTCAGCAAAAAAGAAAGGATGAGTGCTTGCTCTCCTTTCTTTTTTGTTTTATCTTAAAGCGTCAAAGGCAGCTTAACCGTCACTACTGTCCCATTCTCATCACTTTCAATTGCAAGCTTACCGTTATGCTCATTGATGATCGTTTTACAAATAGAAAGCCCTAACCCCATGCCTGTTCCATCTTTTGTTGAGAAAAATGGATTTCCTACTTTATTAATAATAGATAGCGGAATCCCAGAGCCGGTATCTTGAATGTCAATAAGAGCCCAACCTTCCCATTCTTTGATAATAAGATTTACTTCCCCGCGTTTCTTTTTCTCCATTGCTTCAATAGCGTTTTTCAAAAGATTCATAAACACTTGTCTCATTTGAGCAGGATCGATTGATACAAGCGGAATGGCTCCTTCTATTCTTACGTTCATTTCGACATTATACAGCGCAGCTTCACTTTTCAAGAAAGCAACGGTATCATGAATAACTTCTACAATCGATACGATTTCTTTTTTAGGCGCTGTTGGCTGCGTGACAAGCAAGAAGTTGTTAATGAGTTCATTCATACGATCCAGTTCATCAAGAACAATTTTTTGAAAAGGTTCTGCCTGTTCATTTTCATTAAATAAAAATTGAATAAAGCCGCGCACCGACTGCATCGGGTTTCGAATCTCATGCGCTAACCCTGCTGCTAGCTGTCCTACGAGTGCCAGCTTATCAAGCTGCAGAATTTTCTCTTCAATTTTCGGCAAAACAGCCGCTTGATTTTTATAAATAATATGAGACAAAATACCAGCCAGACGGTTTAACCCTTGAATTTCACTTTCGCTAAACTGATAAGGATCCGGATCGACCGCACATAAGGTACCAAACATTCTCCCGTCTTCTAGCACAATAGGTGTTCCTAAATAAGAACCTACCCGGGCACCATCAATGATGGCTAAATTAGACGTTCTAACATCGCGTTTTGTATTGGGAATAACAAGGGGTTCATCACACGTGACTAAGTTGCATACCGCAAGCTCTAGCGGCAGCATCAGTCCATCCTCTACAAGGCTTCCCCCTTCTTTATTAAAGGCTTTCATAACTGAAAATTGTTCGTCGAAAATCCCTACAAACAGCGTCCTGCTTCCGACTACTTCGCTAGCCATCTGCAATACATCCCAAACGGCTTTTTCATTGATGTTCCTCTCTTCCATTACCTTAGTCACCTACTATTTAAATATAGACTGTTCTATTCTCTTATTCTCATTATAAATTTTAAATGTAAAAACGTATATCAAAATTTTAAGAACTCGTTATTTCTTCTATTTCATCATTAGGGTTAAGGATAGCCAGGACTTGATGGTCTTCCCATATGCCATTAATATTTACATTTTTTCTAGCGATTCCTTCTCTATGAAATCCTGCTTTTTCGAGTACGCGCTGAGAAGGCACATTACGTGGCATGACGCCGGCTTCAATGCGGTGAAGATGCAGCTCTTCAAACGCATAGTCAACAAGTGCTTTTACGGCTTCTGTTGCGTACCCTTTCCCATTATGATGGTGATCTAAAAAATAGCCGATAATTGCGCTTTGTAAAGATCCCCGCATCACTTGAAAAAGACTAATGGTGCCAATTAATTTATTATTCTCTTTTTGAAAAAGACCAAAATAGTATTCTTGATCGTTTTTTCTGTTCTCTTCATGACGCTTAATTTGTTCTACTTGGCTCTCTAACGTATAAAAAGAATCCTCTCGAATCATAGAAAACTGTTCAAAAAAGCCGCGATTGTCATTTTGCAGCCGAAAGCTGTTCTGCGCATCGCTGACAGTTAACGGGCGTAAATAAATAGCGTGACCATCTATCATACTATGTCTCTCCTCTACTTCAAGAAATGTATGTATGTAAAAAAAGAAGGCTTTTTTAAAAACCTTCCATTTTCTCACATATTAAACTTTTCTTGTTTGAATGTAAAGTTCTAAATCACTGCTTTTCTTCGTTGTAATATGTTCTGCTATGATTTTAGCTAGCACCATATTATACACCGTTCCGTTATCCCCATATCCGCTTAGAAAGTAACAGTTAGGCATTTCTTCATATATTCCGATAAGGGGAAGGCCGTCATGAGTGCCTCCGTAATAAGCGCTTATGTAATAATCAGCCTCGACTTGAATATGAGGAAAAAGCTTATTGAACTCTTTTAAAAGTTTGTCTCTTTTATGAATGAGTTTGGCATCACGTTCTTGCGGCACAATCGTGTTTTCATCAAGACCTCCTATAATGACTCGGTTATCGGAAGTGGTTCTCATGTAAATATACGGTCGAGCGGTTTCCCAAATTAAATTTCGGTTTTTCCATCCTGTAAAATCTTTTACAGGATTCGTAACGATAGCATAGGAACTTGTGAGTACAGCTTTTTTCTCTCTCTTAAATTCTTGATTTTCATAGCCTCCTGCCATAATGACATATTTAGCTTTGATTTGTGATTTATTTTTGGTAAAAAACACCGCTTCATCTTTTTCTAACTTTTGACCGACAATTTCCGTTTCTTCAAACACCCGAATCCCATGCTGTTTTCCATACTCCAACAGACCAAGTGTAAAACTGTAAGGGTTCAGCTCTGCATCATTTTTAATAAGCATTGCCATTCGTTTTTTAAATCCATAGTCTTTTTCAATTTGTTCTTCTGATAAGATTTCAGCTTCAAATCCATGCTTTTGCATATAAAAATAGTCTTTATTTATCTTCGGGATATCTTCTTCATAACTTGCGTAATACAAGCTGTCTCTTCTTATAAATTGTGCATTAATCGGAAGCTTTTTAGCTGCTTCCTCAATATCTGTAATGGCCTGTTCGCACAACTTATAATGACGGACTGTTCTTTCTTCTCCAAACGTGTTGACTAATTCGTAAAACAATTTATCTCCTAAATATTGAATAAGAGAGGTATTTACAATTGTACTTCCATGCCCTGCTTTACGTTTATCAACAACCACAACATCAAGCCCCTGCTCACATAAATAGTAAGCACACTGTGCACCTGAACTTCCTCCTCCGATAATGAGAACATCGCACTCAATATCTTCCTCTAGAGACGGGTATACAGGCGGCTTCGCTACTGTTGTCTGCCAATAAGGTTTCCCAGATAATAAATCCATGCAAACGCCTCCTTTCCTCTCTCTATTATGCCCAATATCAGCTAATTTTTGCATGCAGCAGGAAAGGTATTGATAAACATCATGTCGTAATCTTCTGCTTTAGACATAGACCTCCAGTAAGTGCGTAAATATATAACTTCTTTCCTACATAAAAAACTCCACGCAAAAACCACCTGGAAAATCACCAGATGGTTTTTTACATTAAGTGGGATGCACGCTCTGATTAACTGTGGATGGACATAAAGCCTTACGCTCCAAAACAGATTTCTTTATAGAAAAGAATGAGGTGAAAAATACTTCTTTTAGGATTCTTCTTTTATTTACGTTTAACAGCAGCCGCCGAAGCCATAACCGTAACCGCCATAGCCACCGTAAGGATAACCACCGTAGCCGTAACCGCCATAGCCATATGGTGATAACAGTGAACCTGCTACTAGCCCTCCTGCTAATCCTCCTAAAAATGGACCTCCAAAACCATAGCCAAATGGTCTGCCAAAACCATAGCCAAACGGGCGTCCGAAACCAAACGGTCTGCCAAAGCCAAACGGTCTGCCAATAAACCTTTCATCTGCGTGTTGAAGTTGATGATGATCTTGAGAATACATAGTAGGTAAAAAATGCATTTCTGAATTCATGAGAGAAACCTCCGTTTTTTTGTTTTTTGCTTTCATCCAAGAATATGCATTTACCTATTCGCTGTCTTGGGCAAATATCTCGGTTATGCTGAAAATAAGGGAAAAGAATTACGAAAAAAAGCAAATGACTAGGTTTATATGAAAATGAGCTTGATTTCTCTTTAGTACCTAATACATACAAAAAGAAGCGGACCCTGACTTAGAATGGTATAAGGAACGTACTAACGTGTTTATTTCATCGTAAAAAACAAAAAGCCGAAGAAAAAATTCTTCGGCTTCTCCTTCATTATTATGTACGCAGGCTAAGGAGGAAGTGGTATTAGCCTGCTTCGTTATAACATGGGGGCTCATATATGAGATCTTGGGATGATTCATCCTATGTAGAAAGTGAAAAAAAGTACCGTGTCCATCTTATTTTCTTATCTTTTTTTATTTTCATTGAAATCGTTGGATATTTTTGGAGCACTTTTGCATTTCAGGCATATGTTAAAAATGTACTCAGAACTTGGAGGTGAACTATATGGGCTTCTATGGTGGCTGTGGTTATGGCGGTTACGGTTACGGCGGTGGCGGCTGCGGATTTGGCAGTGGCTTTGCTTTGATCATCGTATTATTCATTTTATTAATCATCATCGGCTGTGCTTGCTGGGGAGGATTTGGCGGTTGCTAATCATTAGAAATAATGATGAACAGCTTCATTTTCACTAATTTTTTACCAAAAGCTAGCTTTCCACTTTATTATGAAAAAGCAGTGTCCACATAATGGGCACTGTTTTTAAGTGTGCTCATAATGAGACTCACCACTGAGAAAAAACAACATGCTTTTTAATTTACCGTTCCTTGTTTACGCCTTTTCATTACCTTATTTTCCTTGTTCATACTTCCCTTTCTTCTACATATTAATAGATAAAAAGATTAATTAAAAAGAGAGCCACTCTGCAGCTCTCTTCCCGCTTTATGTACAAAATTATACAAACGATTTTTTCAAGACGACCCGCTGATCATTTACAGTATAGCCGTTTCTTTCATAAAAAGCCTGTGCAGCTCCTCCAGTCGCCGTCAAGAGATACAAGCTGTCGATATCGTGTCTTTGAAGTTCGTTCTCAAACCGGCTTAAGATAGCTGAACCGTATCCTTTTCCCTGCACGCTTGCGCTGACGCAAAGCTCGGCCACGTAAAAGGTCATACCGCTGTATGATTTTTTCGCGTGACCTGCAATCATGCCAATTAAATTTCCTTTGTCATAAAATAAATAGCCGATAAATTTAGGCGTGTTCAGTAAATCAGTCAGCCTTTCTTTAGCTGATTTTTCCGTCCATGGTTCACCCCAAGGCTTTTTTGTAAATACATCTAGATACAAGTCAATGCACTGCTGCATATTCTCTGCAGTGAAAGGTACTACTTTTTCGATCATTTTTACGCTTCCTTTTTTGTTTAGTTTGAAGGCTTATTAACAATTCGCTCGTACATTTCCGGCAGGTGCTTGATTTTATAATCAATCGTCTCAAGCTTGTGATGAATTTCTTCAATTTCTTTTAGCACTGCTTTTTTATGATCCATCAGCATTTGAAGACTTTTATCAAGCACGGCATTCTCAAGCGTACAGTTTTCAATAAGCGTCCGAATGTCCTTGATTTGCATACCCGTGCTTTTTAAACAGCAAATTAAATCAATCCATTCAATATCTTGTTCTTTAAAAATACGATTCCCTGACGCTGTACGATCTAAAAATGGAAAAAGCCCTTCTTTATCATAATAGCGAATGGTATAAATTGTCACGTTCAATTTTTTTGCCACTTGTGAAATGGTATACGTCATACTGCTTCCTCCTATACCTTAAACTTCTCAGAAAAACATGATGAGTTTGTCTTGACCTCTAGTTATCTCGAGGATTTATTCTTTTATAGTCTTCTTCATTGCGCACTTTATGCTGCAGACTTTTTGTACAAGCAGCAACATACATTCAAATCAGAAAGGATGAATACGATGAATACTGCTCACATGATGCTTACCATTGTAATTGGTGGTTTTATTGCCTTTTTGTTAGGTCTTGGCGTCACAAAAATAATTGAGCTTCTGCTAAATCTTTTTCTAGCTTAACCAGTAGTTACTTATCGTAAAACGCAGGTAACTCCGTTCCATATCCGAACGGAGTTACCTGCTTTATTTTAAGAACTGCAGCGCTTAAGGTACCATGTTGCCAGCGGCTTTATAAATATCGTACCACTCTTGGCGCGTTAACTTGATTTCTGAACCTTTACTTGCATCTTTCATACGTTGAATATTTGTCGTACCAAGCACTACTTGGATGTTTGCAGGATGCGTTGTAATCCACGCAACGGCAATCGCTGTGTTTGTCACGCTATATTTATTTGCGATGCGATCAATCACTTCGTTTAGCTTTCCAAATTTCTCTTTATCACCTAAGAAAGGTCCTTCAAAAAATCCGTTTTGGAATGGTGACCATGCTTGAAGCGTGATTTCATTTAAACGGCAATATTCAAGCACGCTGCTGTCACGGTTCACAGCTTGGTCGATACCCATATTTAACGAAATACCAGAGTCTATGATTGGCGTATGTGCGATGCTGAACTGCACTTGGTTTACGACAAGTTTTTGGTTGATGTATTTTTCAAGCAGCTGAATTTGCGCTGGGTTGTGGTTCGACACACCAAAGTGACGTACCTTTCCGCTGCTTTGAAGTTCATTAAATGCTTCTGCTACTTCTTCAGGGTCCATTAGTGGATCTGGACGATGCAGTAATAAAAGATCTAAGTAATCTGTTTTTAAACGCTCTAAGCTGCCGTTAACAGAGTCTATGATATGCTTCTTTGAAAAGTCATAGTAATTTTCCGCTGCGTTAATGCCGCATTTGCTTTGAATCACCATTTTTTCACGAAGACTTGGGTTCATTTGTATAGCATTTGCAAAATATTCTTCGCATTGTCCTACATAATCAGGACCGTAAATATCAGCATGATCAAAAAAGTTAATTTCTTCTTCCATCGCTGTGCGGATTAGCTTCTCTGCTTCCGGTAAAGAAAGCTCTGTTAAACGCATATTTCCCATAATTAAATTTGATACGTGTAAGTCAGTATTAGCAATTGTATGATACTTCATATAAAGCCCCTCCTTGAAATGATACTACTACAAGATAAACCATAGAGTTAACTCTAGGTCAAGCAGAAAGAATAAAAGATTTTATAAGCAGCGACGATAAAACACCCTATCTTTTTTGGTAAAAAGATGAAATACTAGGTTGTGGTGTGATAAAAATCACTGCCGCTTTGCATTTCATTTAGTAGTATATGTTACGTTCTTTTCTTCCTTTTTATCGAAGCTTATTTCATACCAACACATTAATCTATCAGGCAAAGGAGCTTATCAATCACTATGCAGAAAACGAAAGCAAAACGATTTGAAATACAGTATTCCGTTCTAAAAGATGAAGCCAAAATCAAAGGAACTTTTGTGATAGAATCTGCTAAAAACCGAGATGACGCATCAAGACTTGCTAAATTAAATGTCTCTACAAAAGAAAGAGTGTTTATTCAATATGTAAAGATTTTAAAAGTTAAACGAGTTTCTACAGATTCGGCGGCAAAGTGACATTGGTTTGCTTCTTCTTTTAGCAAGCCCCCATTTATGCTGAAAGTGTCGTCTCAGAAGATACTTGTTTCGTTCGTGTGAGTAATAGAACTAATCCAATAATACAAGCTGTGCCCATCCATTGATAAAAACCAAAAGGCTCTTTCAGCCAAACAACGGTTGTGATAACAGCGGCTAAAGGTTCTAAACTTCCAAGCAAACTCGTTTCTTTAGGTGAAAGACTTTGCAGACTTTCTACATAAAACCAAAAAGCAAGCATCGTGCCAAAAATAATGACAAATAAAATATATCCCCAGGTTATTGGTGATAAGCTTGATGCTTCCCAAGGAGGATGAATAAAGCTCATTACGCTTCCCCCAATTACCATTGACCAGCCAACGATGACAAGCGAACTGTACTTTTTGATCAGCGGAACTGCATACAGCGTATAAAAAGCAGCTGCTACGCCTGACAGCACTCCCCAAACAACGGCAGATACAGGAACAGACAGCTGAGAAATAGAGCCGTTTGTTAATAAAAAAAAGCAGCCCCCCAGTGCCAGCAGAACAGTGATGACGTCTTGTCGCGTAAATATAGACTGCTTGCGCAAAAGCAAATAAATGATAATCATCACCGGTGATAAATACTGTAGCAGCGTAGCTACTGCTGCATTTCCATGCTTAATAGAAGCCATATACGTATACTGAACGGCGAGCATACCAGCTATGGCAAAAACGACGAGCTGAAAAGCTGACTTTCGGTTCTTCCATACTCCAAGTACGTGAGAATGATTCCTTTTTATACATGAAATCATTAGCAGCAAAAAACCCGCAGTGAGCAGCCGTACTGAAACAAGCCAGTCTACACTGATTTCAAATTCTTGAAAAAGCTTTTGAGCAACCGTTCCTCCCATCCCCCAACATATAGCTCCCGTTGTTACAAAAAAGAACCCTTTTTTTCTGCTGAGATCGTTCATCTTTCATCCCTCACTTTTATTATAAGAATAGTGTTATAATAAATGAAAAACGGGGCAGAAAATACGCATATTGCATTAAAAAATATAAATATATTGAGGTGTCCATGTATGCCAGCAGCGCATTTTAAAATTGATGAAAACTTAAAAGAGCTAACGACCCATCGCACTGTTGAGCTGCCAGTGGCATGTTATCAAACAACAATCAGTGATCACATAAACGGCTACATCCCTCTTCACTGGCATGATGAGCTTCAATTTGTATTGGTTATAAAAGGTAATGCGTCTTTTCAAATAAATGAAAAAACAGTGACTGTAAAACAAGGCTACGGACTGTTTATTAACAGCGAATGTCTTCATATGGCTGAAGACATACACAAATCTGGCTGCGTGTACATTTGCTTAAATGTTTCTCCTCATTTTCTTGTGCCGCAAGAGCTTTTCACAAATTACGTTTATCCCTACATTCATGCAACGAATCTATCACATTTATTCATCAGTCCAAAGCAAGCGTGGGGGAATAACGTGTTAGATTCTATACATAAGATATACACATGGATCCATAAGCAGCCGCTCCACTATGAAATAGAGATTGCCTCTGAACTCAGCATACTTTGGAAAAATGTAATTCTTAACGGGCTGCAGCTAAAATACAACGAAAAAGAAATGATCAAAAATCAGCGGATGAAGCAAATGCTGAATTGGATTCATTTGCACTTTGCTGAAAAGATTACGCTTGATGATATTGCCAAAGCGGGACAATTAAGCCGTTCTGAATGCTGTCGATATTTCAAGAAAATGTTAAAAAAATCGCCTTTGACCTATGTATTAAACTATCGAATTCAGCAAAGCTTAGTTATGCTGCAGCAAGCAGAAGCAAATGTGACGGACGTCGCCTATCAAGTAGGATTTAATAGTACAAGCTATTTTATTAATCAGTTTCGAAAAGAAATGAAGATGACTCCGCTCATGTATCGAAAAAAGAAGCTGCATATCTCATCACATCACTAAAAAACGGCGGGGCACTCACCCCGCCGTTTTTTATGAACTCTTTTTACTCGTTGATTTTGCATCAGAAATCTTCCCTAAGAAGAATCCGTCTACTTCTGCTATTTTTCCTCTCCAAAAGATCTTTCCTTTTGAAGGAGTAGACTTACTGTCTCCACAGTAGATCTTTGTATTTTTTAAATGAATAAAATGGGCTTCTGCTTCTCCGTTTGATTCGCTCGCTTCGCTTGCTAAAGAGAATTGTTCGCTTAGCGCCTGAGCCACTTCACTGCCTTCTTCAAACGTTTCGCTTAAGTAATCAAAGTATTCTTTTGCTGAAATCATGGTACCGGAAATCACAGCGCCGTTTACATTTAATGAAATATCAAGTGAAAAGCCGTGTTTATTAGAAGCTTTCACAAAGTATTCAAGCGTATTGTCTTTAGTTGAAAAAGAAGGGCCTGTACTCATGTATTTCTTTCCTCCTTTACGTCTTAGGCTGTTGTATCGTCTTCACTAGAAAGAGATGTTGCGTCATCATCTTCTTCATCCGTGTTTTTCTTTGCTTTTGTATTTTTTGATTTTTTAGCTGTTGACTTTTTTGGTTTCGCTTCCTTTTTTTCTTCTTCACTTTCCTCTTCTTCGTCTTCTTCTTCTGTTTTTACTTTTTTATTTTTTTTGTTTGAACGAGAATCTTCCTCTTCTTCCTCGCTGTCTTCGTCACTTTCACTTTCTTCTTCCTCTTCTTGCTCCTCTTCTTTTTTGTTCTTTTTACGAGGCTTAGATGTTTCTTCTTCGTTTTCATCGTCCTGCTCGTTTTCCTCGTTCTCATCGTTCTCTTCTTCGTCGGAATCTGTATCTTCCGCTTCTTCGTCTTGATTTTTATTGAGGCTAAGCTCAACAAGCATGTTCATTTTTTCTTCAAGCTGTGATAAACGGTCTTGAAGAGTTTGATTTTCTTCTTTTAACTCATCGTACTCTTGAACGTTATCGTCTTCTGTTTCGCTACTAGAAGAATTTACGTTTTCTTCATCATCTTTTGATTTATCTTTTTTAAACAAGCTTCCCGCAGATGTTTTCAGGCTGGCCACGCTGCTTTTTGATTTTTCTTTTACCTTTGTTCCTAAATCAGATGCTTTGCTTTTTAATTCGTCTGTATCAATGCGGTCAAGGAGACTTTTTCGATTTTCAGGAGTCGATACATATCCAATCGTTGCACCGATGATGCCTCCTGCTACCGCTCGTTTGATTGGCCCGCTGCTTGTTGTTTTGCTTGCTTTTGAATCGGTCTTTTCTTTTGAACCGTTTTCCTTGTTTTTGTTTTCCTTGTTTTCTACCTGTTCGTTATTTAATTTAGTTTCAGTTGCCATTGTAAATCCCTCCATTTTTTAAGTAGCGTACAGTTTTTAACGTTCTGTTTCTATTTTTTCTTCAAGCGTTTTTAACCGCTCATGCAGCATTTTATTTTCTTCTTCGAGCGCTTTACTATTGGCTCCTTTTGAACTGAGATAGGGATCATTTTCCCACCAGTCCATGCCGATTTCTTTTGCTTTATCAACCGAAGCCACAATCAAGCGGATCTTTATCGTTAATAGCTCGACATCTGCAATTCCTACGGTGATGTCCCCCGCTATGACGACTCCTTTATCCAAAATCTTTTCGAGCACATCTACAATCGTACTTGACTGCATATTATGTTCGACTGCCATACTGTTCCTCCCACTGACCGCTTAAAGCAGGCTGCCTAGCGGTCCAAGATCAATATTTAAATCTTCTGCGTCCAGACCGAACACCTCTTTCAACTCGTCCATTTTTTCTTCTAAGTTCATTAGTGCAATTCCTAAGTTTTCAATTTGTTCGTCCGTCAACGTTCCACCCTCCACCCGCCTCATGGCATGACGTTCAACGATTTGCCTCAATAGTTCAATAACTGTCATCACAAGCTGCGCTAAGCCTTGTTCAGCTTTATCAGGATCCAAGTGGATTTGTCCATTTGCTTGGCTGACCGGTTGCATCCAGTAATTCCTCCTTTTGTTTATCAAATTGTTCAGAAGTGATGGGTTTGCGATTTCCTTCTTTTGCTTGCACCAACGTTTCAACCGAAGAAATTAGCACCCGCAAATCCAAATACACTAAATCGACGCCGGCTATGGAAATGATTAAGTCTCCTTTAATGGCGACTCCTTTATCTAAAATGACATCTAAAATATCAATAAGAGCAATATCTTTATTCTCCATGGATTGTTTAAGAGACATAATGTTAATTCCTCACTTTACGCAAAGCTCGAGAAATGATAGGGCGGCCATGGTCCCGTCACTTCAAATTTCCAGCCTTTATTTTCAAGCTTTTGCTGAAGCTCTTCTATTTCGTTTACAAACTTAGTGATCTGGAGAGACGGGAGAAGAAACACGCTGTTCCACGCCATTTGTTCAGCCGCGCCCGTTACGTCCTTGCTCCAATTCTTTTTAACAGAGTCATAAAGCGACAGTTCTTTTAGCTTGTCATGTATCTCTTCACACACTTTGTTTTTGTGAAGCTCTAATTCTCTTTCAATCAGCTGATCTATTTTTTTCTTTTCAAAAAACTGTCTTCCTGGTGACAATTCACTAATTTCTTCTTTTTTTGCTTTCACGCTTTCATTCGTCTCGCTGATTCCTTTTTTAAGCTCTGTATCATCACAGTAAATCTTCACGTTCCACTCTTCATTTCCTTGAAGCAGCGTCAGTGAATTCTCTAGCTTTTCTTTGTTAAGCTCAATAGCTGCCTGCAGACTTTCTTTACTTTTATAAATGGTGCAAAATTTTAATGGAATGATCGTAAATTCTTCGTACAAAGCGGCTACCGTTTCGTGATGATGAAATGCTTTTTCCTGCAGCCAGCTCATATCCTGCTCCATTTTTTCTTTAATCACTTCTTCTGAATAGGCGTCAGCATCCAGCTTAGAAACGACAGCCGTCACCTGATCAATCGTTATTGGGTACAGTGAATGTTCTCCGTCAAACCCTTTATAAGATGGAAACGGCTCTCTGGCTGCTGCTTCTTTTGTTGGAATTAAACCGTATAAATACAGTAATTCTCCCATCTAGGATTCCTCATTTCTTTTTTTTGTCAGTTCTTCCCATTGTTCAATTTCTCTGCGTTTCGCGATTTCGTACCTCATTAACAATTCATCTTCTTTTTCTTGAAACGCTTCTTCCGGAATTTCACCAAGCTCAAACATCATTTGAAGCTGAATGAGTTTTTGCTGAATCGTCGGAAGGTCATATAGCTGTTTATCAGCTTCTTCCTGTACTTTTTCGCCGATTTTTACTACAAGGTTAATAGGTGCGGTTACTAATTTGTGAAGCACGTTATTTCTCTTCTACTTTTAGGCGAATGTTCACAAAATTATAAGCAGGCCAAGGACCGCTGTAATGAAAATCGGCTTTGTCTTTCCAGTTTTCATGCGCTTCATTCACTTTTTCATCAAACGTCGCTTCATCTTCTCGGTTAATTAAGAAAGAAGCGTTTAAAAGCATTGTTTCGCCCGTTGGCTCATTTGCTTTTGCTGCTTCCGCTGCTTCTTCAAGCGGAGAGAACACATCTGTCTTGACTTCTTTTTGCAGGGAAGTAAACATCTTTTGAGCCATTCCTCCAAGCTGAATACGCTCATAATAACCGGCTGCTTCTGATTTTCCTTTTACGGATGCTGATACTTTTTCAAGTTCAGGATTTTCGTTTACTTTTTTCTCGAGCCATTCTTTTTTTCCAATTACTTTTAAACCAACTTCAATTTTTCCTTTGATCGCTGGAAACAGCTTTTCAAACTGCGGATAAAGGTTTTCTAAAAGAACTTTTACGTCTTCTTTTGATTTGAATACATTCCCAAAGCTGATTGGAATAACCGTATCATTTTTGTCCATAATCGCTGCTACTGCGTGTTGATGCATTAATAGATTTTGGCGATTAGGATGATAAATTTTCATCGGCACTTCAGCTGCTACCATCGCCGCGTCTTTGTAGCGAATCAAAAACGTTTCAGCTTTTGTTCCTTCTACTTCTACCGATCCAAAATCTTCGTCTTTATCCGTTTGAATGGCGCTAAAAATATAAATGCCCGTTTCGTTTGTTTCACTCATGTTTTCAAGCTCCTTTACTTTTCTTCAGTGTCTATATTCTTACACTCTTCTAAAATGATTTTTTCGGCTTTGCTTTTTGCATTTTTCTCATCTAAACATTTGGTAAGCGGATGATGCAGAATATCCATACATAACGTTTGAAAATCTTCATCATCTCCATCGATAGCAATGTCTTGCTGCGTAGCAAGGGTAGCGATCATAAGCGAAGCCCGCAGGCTAAGCCCGCTGCTGTTTTCGTCTCCAGAGCGGTTTCTCACATTTGCTACGAGCGTTACAATTGTGCGCGCTTCGTCTTCTTCTACATCCGTTTTCTCCGTTAAAATCGCTGTCTCTCTGTCGATGTCTTTATAATCAATAAACATAGTAATTAACCTGTCAAGAAGCGCATCTTGCGTATCATATACGCCAGCATACTCAGCTGGGTTGCTCGTGAAGATGACGCGGAAATCGGGATGCACGCGTACAAAAGGATCGGTCATTTTCACTCCATACAGCGGCAGCACGCCTTCTTCTAATATCGATAGAAAGATATTATTCGTCGCAGGCTTAGACCGAGTAAATTCGTCGTAAATCAGCGTATAGCCGTTTTTTACAGCTTCAAGCAACCGTCCATCCTGCCAGTTTTCACTTACTTGTTCATCTTTTTTATAAACAGAACGAACATACTGGTCGATTACTTTTTTGCTCGTATAGCCCGTAAAATCGCCAATTAAATCTTTGTTGTTGAGCTCGTGATTCCCGTGCATCAGCATCACAGGACGCTTTCTCTTTTTAGCAAGCGCTCGCGCTAAAGAGGTTTTACCTCCGCCGGCAGGACCTGTAAAATGAATGGAATAGCCGGATTTTAAATAGCTCAGCGCTCTTGAAAGAACCTCTTTTGTCTCGTCATCTTGTATAAAAGCTCCACTGCCTTTTTTCCTTTTGTCTGTTAAGACGGTCATTTTTACGTTCCTCCTGCCATCTTATCGTTTATGCTTCAATGCCAATGGCGCTTCTATATCTGACGTCGAGTCGTTTGAATGAAATGACTTCTTTTTCTTTATTTAAAAAGCACTCGTATGTTCCAAGCATTTCATCTTTGGCGTACTTTTTCATATATTCTCGTTCTTCAATGACTTCAACAATAACTCTCCAGCCTTCATCTTCAGTAACTTCCACCGAGGTAATTTTATGAGGAGGAGCTACGTTTTCAGCAAAAAAGTCGTTCACGGCTTGCATAATTTTTTTAATTTCCATCTTTAGTAGCCTCCAATAGTTAGATCTAAAAGCTGGAACCACCCTCAAAAAGGAAGGTTCCATACCACTTCATATTAAATACTAAAATTCATATTAAATACTAAAACGCGGCTGCCCTTCACTTGAATTTGAACGTTCAGGAAGGCCGTTTTCTTCTACGTCGTCACGAAGAAGCCCCACTGCCTCTGCATAGCGTAACCATGTATCAACACTAGCAATAACCACTCGTGCTTCAATTGTTAAAATTTCAATTCCTACAACAGACACTCTTGCAAACGCATCAATAACAATTCCTTTATCTAAAATACGGTCAATTACTTCTGCTAAACTTGAACTATTAGTACTTTTTTGAATAGACATATCCCATTTCTCCTTTCGCTTATGATCCCATTGTTTTTAAATCTGTAGATGATTTAATATCATTGGAACTTTTAATCTTAGTAGAGCTTTTAATATCCGTTGCTTTTTTAATCTGATTTACGCCTTTTATTTTCCGCTTGTTTTTTGACTTATCTTTATCGTCTGAAGAAGAAACTTTTTCTTGAAAGTCTTCTCCAGCTTCTTTCACATCGCTAAGCTTATCTTTTACTGATAATAAGACGTCTTGAAGCTTTTCTTTTGCGTCTTCTCCTTTGCCGTGTACCTTTTGGGCATTTTTTTCTTTCGTTTCCTGCAGTTTTTCTGACGCTTCATCCGCTTTTTCCTGCAGTTTCCCTTCGGTTTTTTCGACAAACTTTTCTTTCACTTTTTCTTTAACCTTTTCTTCTACTTTTTCCTTAACAGGTTCAGGCGTGTGCTCCACTATTTTTTTTCCTGCTTTTAAGGCTGCTTTCTCCACATCTTTTTTATCCATGAAATTCCCCTTCAGGACGGATATCTTACTTCTTCGCGTCCATGAGTTTGTTTAGCATCTCTTCAATGCGCTGCAGCTGATCGTTCATATTTTTATTTTCTTCTTTTAGCTCTTCATACTGAGACGTTTCCATTTCTGCGCTTGCGCTGACTTCTTCCTGCGAATCTCCCTGTTCATTTGATGTTTCTTCTTTTTTCTTTTTAGGTGCCAGCAGCTTGCTTAAATTGTCTTTTTCAAGATAGCCTGTAGCCGTCTGTCTTAACGCTCCCATCGCTTGCTGCGTTAAAATATCCTGTGCGTTTCTTCTTAACTCTTGTCCTGTCGCACGTACAATTTCTGATTGTCCTAAGCGACTGAGTACTTTTTTACTCGTTTGCGGACTTGAAAGAAGTCCAATTCCCGCTCCTACTACGCCTCCTAAAATGGCAAGATTCAAAGAGTTTTGCGTTTTTTCTTCCTGCTGCTGATTTTCTTGTTTTTCACTTTGTACATTCTTATCAGTTGTTGACATGTTTCATCCTCTTTTCTCTTATTATTATTTATTTAATGAATTTTCTTACGATTAAAAGACTTAAAAACTAAGCCCTGCTCCTCGCTCCTCTGTTCGGCCAGGCAGCCCTTCTTCCTCTACTTTGTCGGTTAATAACCCGACCGCTTCTGCGTAGCGAAGCCACGTATCGACACTTGCAATAACGACTCGTGCTTCAATTGTTAAAATTTCAATTCCTACGAGTGATACTCGAGCAAAAGCATCGATGACAATTCCTTTGTCTAGAATTCGATCAATCACTTCTGCTAAACTTGAACTGTCTGTACTTTTTTGAATACTCATTTTTTAGCAGCTCCTTTCGAGATTTAACTAAATGAATGATGCTACTAAACAACCTGCTTAACTTTTTTTAGTAAACATACTTTTGAAATATACTTTTTAGCCCTCTTTCAAACATGAATAATTTGCTAAAAATTAATTCATGAAAAATAATTAGAAAATTATTCTACTTCGTATAATAGTTTACAGTTAATTTATGGATGTATTTTGCGCGTAAATCCCGTTGTTAAAGCTTTTATCGAAACTCAAATTCCAAAATAAAACAATAAATAAATTATTGTTACAATAATATTACATTATAATTTAAGGCATATTATCTTTCAGGTTACCCTCAAATACTTTGATATTTTTAACTATTATGGAATATTATTGTGCATGTAGTTCTTTTAAATAAAACCAGCGCATAAAAAAAAGCTGCCGCACTGCGACAGCTTTCTCCTATACATAATAAGTTCTATAAAACCATTCCGGTTAAAGGCGCTTTCGGGTTTCCATCATGATCTGAGTCTTCTTTGTCTACTAAAACAAGCAGGCTGCCTTCTTTGACTGACTCATTATAGTGCTCGGCCTGCTGTTTTGGAATTCCCATACCGACTAAAATACCAGACAGACCTCCTACACTCGCACCAGCTGCTGCACCTGTTAATGTAGCTACAATCGGACCAGCCGCTACAATTGGGCCTATTCCCGGGATTGCAAGAGCTCCGGCACCTGCTAATATTCCGGTCAAGCTCCCTAACGTACCTCCGGTAAGCGCTCCAGTTGCTGCCCCTTCTGCTTTTGTATTCGTTTCTTTCTGAACTTTTTTGGTCTTTTTATGTTTACCGATGATAGATATTTCTTCTGATGCGTATCCTTCTTTTTTTAAATTCTCTACAGCATGAATTGCTTCTTGTTCCGTTTCATATACCCCCACAACATTCTTTGCTTTTGCTTCCATACTATCTCCTCCTCATTAATGTTGTGTGTACCCGGGAGCATGACTTTGAAACGTTTTAGAGAGTAAGAGGTCTTCTCTATTCTTAAATAAATGGCCCTACATCACTTTTCATTTAGTGACGTTTTTATTTAAAAATGAATGAACTCGCTCTTTTTTTAACCATATTCCTCCACAAGCAATGATGCATGCAGCCGTACTAAAAGCCAACGCGTAGCTCCGGAGCCAATCCACAAGGAGCCCAAACCAAATCGGTGCAAGCACAATGGCAAATTGATTGAGCGTTAACGCAATGCTTACCGTTAAACCAATAAAACGATCATCGGCTTTTTCTGCTATTAACACGATAAACAAACTAAACCAGCCAATTGCAAAAAAGCCGAGGCTAAAACAAAAAATAGTTAGTAGCCAAAAAGGCAAAGTAAATCCAATATAAGAAATAGCTATGATTAGTCCTACAGTCACCCAAACCGTCGCTTGCAAAGGTGTTCTTCGATTTCCGTTATACACATGATCGCTTAGCCAGGCTAAAGCAATTCTCCCAATCATTCCCCCTAACAGTGTGACGCTCAGCACCATGCCCGCTGAAGCAAAATCCATCTTTATGGCTTTCGTTAAATAGCTTATAAAGTGCGCCACAATGATCATTTGAAGAGAAATCATTGAAACACCTACAAAGAATAAGGGATAGAGCGTTTTATCTTGAGAAATACGCATAATTTTTTGACGAAGCGTAAATGTTTCTTTTTTTTCTGGCGATGATGGGTATTCTCGATAGAATACTAAAAAAAGAAGACCTCCCCCGATAGCTGCCGCAGCCTGTATGAGAACAGCCCCATGCCACCCGTATTGATAAAACACTAGCGGTAATGCCGCGGAAGCAATAGCGCCTCCAATCGGAATTCCCGTTTGCCGAATTCCCATGGCAAGCCCTCTATGACGAGATGGAAACCACTTCACCACGGCTTTGCTTCCTCCTGGCTGTGCTGTTCCATACCACACGCCTGCTGCGAGAAGTACGCCTGTTAGATACAAATAATGATCAACGCTATAGGCAAAAAGCATGCTTATCCCCAGCAAAATAGATCCTCCTCCTACAAGCCACCTTTCTCCATATCGATCCATCCAGTTTCCAAAGAACAGCATGGAAAAAATCGGACCAATTTGAACAGCTGATACGAGCAGTCCTGTTTGAAACTGCGATAAATCATATAGTCTTTGCCAAAGCGCTGCCAATGGTCCCGCGCCGTACGTGACAAACGTTGCACACGTCTGAGAAAGGGTGGCAATAAATAAAATCATCCACTTATAAGAAGCTTTTTGTCTGCTCATTTTCTCTCCTCCACCTTTACTTTCAGTGTAGAGTAGCGGTGATATCATGTAAAATAAGCAATAAAGATAAAAGTCATCAATAAAAATGATAGCTGAAGGAGGAGATTTGATGGATATAAAAGATTTGCTTGTTTTTACAACGGTAGCAGAAGAAAAAAACATTTCAAAAGCTGCCAAAAGTTTAAGCTACGTGCAGTCGAATGTGACGATGCGAATTCAGCAATTAGAAGCGGAGCTGGGTACAAAGCTCTTCCAACGAAGCGGTAAAGGGGTAACGTTAACTTCCAGCGGAGAGCTGTTGCATCGTTATGCTGAACAAATTCTTCGTTTAACCAATGAAGCCACGGCAGCTGTGCAAAGCAGCTCGCAAACGCCGATAGGACCTTTAAAAATAGGTGCAACTGAATCCACCGCGGCTCTTCGGCTGCCGCCTTTGCTTTCTACTTATTGCACTGCCTATCCTAATGTAGACTTCATCTTAGAAACACATACAACCGATGTTCTTATTCAACTGGTTTTAGAACGAAAACTTGAAGGCGCATTTGTTGCAGGCAGCTGTGAACATCCTGATCTAAACTCTTTATTTGTTCAAGATGAAGAGCTTGTACTTGTGAGCCGCCACCCTCTTCCTTCTCTTTACAGCCTAAACGATATGAATTTATTAGCATTCAGCAGCGGATGCGCATATCGACATACGTTAGAAATGCTTATGACAAAAGAAGGCGTGTTTCCAAAACGCATATTAGAATTTGGTACGATTGAAGCCATTATTGGCTGTGTAAAAGCAGGTATGGGCGTAGCTATAATGATGAAATCCATTGTATCTAACTATAATTCATTAACGTTAACTCCGCTGCCGCAGCCATATAGAAAGGTTCCTACTTTTTTTATTACGCGAAAAGATGCCTTTGTATCGGCGGCTTTACGTGAATTTTCTTCTCTTCTGACTGAACAGCTTTGCACAACAAAACCCTAAGAAAATAGGCGTTCTTAGGGTTTTGACTTAAGCCGTTGCCGGATTCTTTTTCACAAATTTCATAAACAATCCGCGAACTAAAGGTCCCATAATGAGAAGCTGAAGCGGATAGGCTACGATAAAGTTTTTCATAACGATAAATGCATAGCTTAAAAGAATCGGCTCTCCGTCTAAACCTTTCGTAAGTGACATCGTAATTAATCCATATACAGACATGGAAAGCACCATTCCAATAACCATGCATGATGATAAAATCAACACGACTTTTAACTGTTTAGACTTATCAAACGGCAGTGAAAATGCTACTTTTTTTGCTACGGGACCTACTAAGAAAGTTTCGACAGCCATGGCAACTACAAATGTGATAACCAAGTTTAAAATACCTTCTGCAAGTGTGATATGCCCGATGACATCATTTATGAACATGTTATACATCGTCATCACAAGCACCATCCCTCCGCACATCATCATTCCAAAATACATACTTTCTTTTTTAGTTGTGGGCATATTCCTCATCCTTTTCATGTTTTTTACTTGGCTTAGTATAGCTTTTTATCTTCCTTCTTCGTAAGTGAACAATTTGTGAACATTCATCTAAAAAAAAGCCCTGTGACTGTTTTACGGTCACAGGGCTTTTTTTTAGACTTAAGCGGCTGGTGCTTTTTTTTAAGGAGGGCTGAGTATGGAAAATTACTCTAGTCTACATCGTTAATAAATGTTTGGAGACTTAACAAAAAACCCCCGCTCTATGAGCTAAAGCGGGGGTTGGTTTTATAGAGATTCCGTGTGGGATGCAGGCGGAATTGGCGTTTGGGTTCGAAATACTTTTTCCCATTTCGAGACGACGATACAGGCAATGGCGTGGCCTGGAACGTTAACTCCTGTTCTGGCCATATCCATGATGCGGTCCACTCCTGCAATGATTGCGACTCCTTCAGCCGGCAGACCTACTGCGTTGGCTGTAGCTAAAAGCACAACAAGTGAACCTGACGGGACAGCCGCAATTCCTTTACTTGTCATTACGAGTATAAGCATCATAAATAATTGCTGAGTTAAGGGCATGTCAATATTAAAAGCCTGTGCTAAAAAGACGCATGAAACGGATAAATACAAAGTAGATCCATCACAGTTTAACGACAGGCCGGACGGAATAACAAACGACACCACTCGTTTAGGACATCCGTACTTTTCCATACGCTCCATCAGCTGTGGCAGCACCGTCTCTGTACTTGTTGTTGAAAACGCAATAAGAAACAAGTCCCAAATCATTTTGAAGACTTCAAAATAGTTGAATTTGAACAAAAACCCAACAAGCGGAAATAAAACAAATAAAATAATAAAAAGGCCTAAAAAGACGGTTCCAATTAGCTTCAGCATCGGAAGCAGAAGGACAATGCCGTATTGCCCCACAGATGCAGCCATTAGCGCTAGTACACCAAGAGGCGCTGTGACCATCACAATTTGCGTTAATTTAAACATAATTTTAGCGGTTGATTCAAAAAATTTCATTGCAGGTTCGGATGCTTTCCCAACTCCTGAAGCGGCAACACCGAATAAAATAGCAAAGAAAATCACGGCCAGCAAATCATTTTTTGCCATCACATCTACGATATTCGTTGGAATGATGTTTAAAATCATTTGTTTAAAGTCCACGACCTTGTCGGTATACTGAGACAATTCACCGATATCTTTTTTAACAAGATGAGAAAGATCGAGGCTTACTCCGGGCTTTAGCAAATTCACTAACAGCAGACCGATTCCTAATACGATGGTAGTAATAATTTCAAACCAAATAATCGTCTTTAACCCTAGACTCCCCATTTGTTTCATACTGCCGCTTCCCGCAGCACCTATGACGATGGTTGAAAAGACAATCGGCACCACAATCATTTTAATGAGCCGGATAAACCCGTCCCCTACCGGTCTTAAAGCCATCCCGAAGTCCGGAAAAAAGTGCCCGATAACAGCTCCAATTACTAATGCAATTAAAATTTGAAACGCTAAAAACTTTTTCACATTTCTCCCTCCCCTTTGCCTTCATGAAATGGTCATCCATTCCATTAATATCCAAACCTTCAGACACTTTAAGTAAGTTCGGGACATTTAGCTAGATTCCTTCTAAAATAGACAAAATGGTCTATATATTTCACCTTGTTCCTTAAAATACATAAAAAAAAGCCAGAATGAAAGTCTTCTTCATCCTGGCTTTTTTTAATTGTTATGCTTTTTTCACAAACTGAGATTTTAAGCTCATGGCTCCAAATCCGTCAATTTTGCAGTCGATGTTATGATCGCCTTCTACTAAACGAATGCTTTTTACTTTCGTTCCGATTTTTACAACCAATGAGCTTCCTTTTACTTTTAAGTCTTTGATGACAGTAACTGAATCTCCGTCTTTTAAAGCATTACCGTTTGCATCTTTTACAGTAAGCTGTTCTTCCGTGCTTTCTGCTTTTTCATCTTGTCCCCATTCATGCGCACACTCCGGGCAGACAAACAGGCTTCCATCTTCATATGTATACTGTGATTGACAGCTTGGACAATTAGGTACATTCATTTTCTTTTCCTCCACCAGCTCGTAAACAATAGCATGGTCACGAGATTACGTTTTTTATCTGTTTTATACTGTCACAATTTTATAAGATTAACAAGCTTTTCTATTTCCTTGCTGCTGATGTTTTCTTTTCCAAATAAGTGAGCCGATAAACAGAACAAAACCCGCTCCAAAGACAAGAAGCTGATCTAAATAAAAGTCCCCTGTTTTTACATACCGAATAATAAATATTCCCCCAAACATGAGCATCAGCATACATGAAAACCGAATGAGGTATGAATTGATTTCCATTTTTCATTCCTCCTTTTTGTAAGACTTTTTTGTTATGAAAAAAACGCGAACCATATGCCAAATGTAACTGTGTATAACGGTAAAATGACGGCTAGTTTTTGCTTCCACCCTTTAAAAAAGGAAGAATTACGAGGCGCAAACCAAAGCTCTAGCGTAGCGTATAACAGTAGTGCTCCCGCTGCTAGTATTGCAATCACAGTCTCTCCTAAGTCCATAGATATTCCTCACTTTCATTCTACGTAGTTGAAACTAATCGCAGCGTATATCATCAGTGTCATCGTTATAAAAGAGCTTCTAATCGTGATGCGTACGGGCTTTGAATACCCTTTTTAAACATACAATAATTACCATTATATCATAATAAAAGAATTTTTGAGACTTTTTATACATGTAAATTATTGTATAATGAAAAGTAGACATAGAGAAAAAAAGGGGGAAATTTTTTGAAGAGAACTCAGCTTATTTTTGTTATTACCCTGCTTATTGAAGCTGGATTAACCTATGCATGCTCATCATTTTTGTCTATCCGCTTTATTGAGCTTATGTTTTTTAGCGGACTTTTGTTTTCAGTTTTAACTTTTTGGTTTTCAAGCAGCGGAAGCAACAGCGCTCATTCTCACTATAACACTCACTCCATGAGGTTAATGTCTGGAGCCAATATTGAACATAATTCGTTTCGTTTGCGTTGGACGGCTTATTTTCTTGCTTCTTTAAGCTTTACGGGAGTGGGCCTGATTTTTTTCATTCTGTTGCTGACGGACGTTATTCCTCCAGTAAGCTAAAAAACCTGCTCTTTACAGAGAGCAGGAACTTACGAGAACAGCTTGAGAAGCAGGCATTTTCGCCTTACTTTATTCGCAACAGCTTGAGTCACATGATCTTTTAAAGGCCGAGTCAATATTCGTTTCAGCGGATGTTTTAGCATCCGTTTGCTCACGGGAACTTTAAAAATAATGCTGAGAACTACTGTTGCAAAAACCGAGAGCAGCAAGACCACAAAAGGCTTTTTTTGAAACCATCTCGAAAAGATAAGCATCATTACATAAATAAGTGCGGACCACCCTAAATGCCATCCGTGCCTAAATGTAATAGCCTTACACCTAAGTCCAATCCATTCTACAAATGAAGCTGTACATACCCATTTTGTAATATACTTCACCTGTTTAAGAAGTGTAGGCGGATAAGTAGCTAAGAACGACAAAACCATGAGAGGTGTAATAAACATAAGGTGTAAAATACGCAGTACTTTTAATGAAAGATGAGAAGATTTAAAATCCCAAAGCAACTTATCGTTACATAAAAAGTAATAAAGAATATTAAAAAAGCTCACGTATAAAACCCCAGCATAAAGCTCGTGAATTTTTTTCCACGTTTTCTTTTGGATATTTTGAAAAATCAGCCATAGAAGGATAGAAATATGCACCTTTGTTCACCTCTCTAACGTCGTTTTTAGAACCAATGTTATTTTATTTTCGTTTCGTCCTGCTTCTTTTCAATTTTCCGAATCCATCCAATCAGCAGCCGGTTAAGATACGATTTTAATGTTACGCTAGTAAAGGTGTGGTACCACATCCACCCTGTTTTCCACTCGATGAGCTTCGTTCGTTTTTCAGCCCATAATTCAATAAAAAACATTGGAATCGTAAAAAGCACAATTTTATATAAAATCTTTAACCCTTTATCGTGATACGTAGCCTGATTAATCATAACGGATATGCTAGGATACAGTAAAAAGTCGAACAACACATTAATTCTAAACTGTTTTTTCAGCAAGCGAGTTGGATATCGAAGAAGGCCGTGAGAGACAATAAATTTATCAATAATACCATTTGTTAATGCATTAAATGCATAAGCCAGCAGCCAGTCTTTGATCGGTGGTTTTCTAAATAGAAAAGGGAGCATTCCCAGCCCTATAATCAGCATTGTACGTAAAAAATTCACTTCAAATTTTTTATTTCTCATAACCTTTTCGCTCCTTTCACCAAGTGTTGTTAGTATACCTTCGTGTCGATTGGCAGCTTAAGACGGTTGTTCTAATCCCGTTCTCTTTACGTACGTACATGTTTGTTTTAGTTTTCAGTTCTTTGAAGAGATTTATACATATGGTTGAGACATGAAAAAAGCCCGACTCTAATCAGTACGGGCTTCTTTCTTGATCTATTTTGTTCTTACCATCCAGCTACACAACCATCCGTTCGTGATTCACTTCCTCCGCACAGCACGCCGCTTTCAGGATCTCTCCAAATGATCTGTCCGCGCCCGAATGCCATCGAATCCACCGCTACTTCAATTTTATGTCCTTTTCGTTCAAGCGCTTGTGCTACATGCGAAGGGAAAGTTGGCTCAACGAGCACGGTTTTATCTTTTTTCCACTGCCATCTTGGCGCGTCTAAAGCAGCTTGAGGATGAAGCTGAAAGTCAATCGTATTCATGACAACTTGCATATGTCCCTGCGGCTGCATAAAACCTCCCATAACGCCAAACGGTCCTACAGGTTCATTATTTTTAGTGAGAAAGCCTGGAATAATGGTATGAAACGTTTTTTTGTTCGGAGCAAGACAGTTATCGTGATTAGGGTCCATTGAAAAATTGTGACCGCGGTTTTGCAAAGCAATTCCCGTTTCTGGCACAACGATTCCAGAACCAAAGCCCATATAATTACTTTGAATAAATGAAACCATGTTTCCTTCTTCATCAGCCGTTGCTAAATACACTGTTCCGCTTCCAACAGGTTCTCCTGCTTCAGGCTGAAGGGCATGTTCTTTTATAAGGGTGCGGCGATAGTTTGAATATGTATCAGACAGCAGTTCGCTGACAGGTACGGTCATTTTCGTTTCTTCCGTAATGTATTTTTCTCCGTCCGCAAATGCAAGCTTTATCGCTTCGATTTGTTTATGATACGTATCCACCCCATCTTTTTCTTGAAGCTCAAAGCCTTTTACGATATTTAATGCCAGTAACGCAATAAGCCCTTGTCCGTTCGGAGGAATTTCCCATACGTCATATCCACGGTAGTGAGCGGAAATAGGATTTACCCACTCCGGTTCGTAAGCTGCCAAATCTTCTTTTGATAAAAAGCCGCCATATTTTTTGCAGAATGCATCCATACGTTCTGCAAGCTCACCTTTATAAAAGGCTTCTGCATTTGTCTCACCAATGAGCTGAAGCGTATGAGCATGATCAGTAGATGACCACATCTCTCCTGCTTTTGGTGCTCGTCCATTCGGCGCAAACGTTTGAAACCACGATTCAAATTCTTCGCTTGTATGTACTCGTTTAAACGTATCGTACGCTTGTTTCCATTGTTTAGCGAGTGTAGGAGCTAACGGAAATCCTTCTTTAGCATATTGAATAGCAGGCTCCAGCACTTGAGAAAGAGGCAGTTTACCAAATCGCTTTGATAAAGCAGCCCAACCAGCCGGAGCACCGGGAACCGTAACGGGAATCATTCCGTACTTAGGAATTTCTCTGTATCCTATTTCCTTCAGCGCATCAATGGAAATAGACTGCGGAGAAGGTCCGCTCGCGTTTAGTCCATACAGCTGATTATTCGTCCAAACAAGCGCAAACGCGTCTCCTCCGATCCCATTAGAAGCCGGCTCTAATACGGTAAGACTTGCCGCTGTCGCGATCGCTGCATCAATAGCATTGCCTCCTTTTTTTAAGATATCAAGACCTGCCTGCGCTGCAAGCGGCTGAGATGTGGATATCATTCCTTTCTTTGCATAAACGGGCACTCGGTAAGATGGATATGGATGATAATGCGGATCATAGTTCATAAAAGCTCCTCCTCTTTTACACTTCTTAATTTATTTTAATTTTCTAAATAATTTAACTTCTTTATTTTACTATATTTATAGCCCAGCGCCTTTCTTTTTATCTCAGAATGACATGACTTCATTTACCTAAAATTGGTATACTGGTAGAGTAAAAGAATCCCCAAGGAGGATGATGTATGAAAAAAGTAAAAGCTGCCCTTCCACTCGCTGTTTCTTTAGCTCTCGGCCTTCAAGTACTTCCTATGTCCACTTCAACCATTCAAGCTGAAGCAGCGGCGAATGCTGCTCATCACTCAGCAAAAGTTGAATACAAACGAGCTAATTCATTTCTAACCAATCTATCGAACGGAAAAACAAAAGAAGCTACGCGCTACTTTTCCCGCAGCCTGCAGGCAAAAATGAGTGAAGATAACCTAAAAACGTGGTGGTCATCTCTAACCGCTCAGCTTGGTGCTGTAAAAAAGATTGGTACAGCTGTACAAGGCGAAGTCAATACCGTTCATCGGAATATAGACATTCCCATTAAATTTGAACATGCATCAGCTACTTTAACCGTTCGTTTTAGTCAAAATCGTCAAATCGATGACTGGCGAATTGTGCCGGACGAGCGCCAGTTTTCATTTTCCACACCGCCTTATGACACCCCTAAGAATTACAGAGAAACACAGCTTTCAATCGGCAAAGCACCTTACGAACTTCCAGCAACGCTCACTCTTCCAACACGTTCAAAGCATCAAAATGTCCCCGTTGTCATTTTAGTTCACGGATCAGGTCCTTCTGATCAAGATGAAACCTTTATGAGCTTAAAGCCGTTTCAAGATCTGGCTTCAGGACTGGCTTCTCAAGGAATCGCCGTTTTACGCTACAACAAGCGTACATACGAACATACAGCTAAAATGTCCGGTGAAAGTAAGATAAGCGTTGACGATGAAACAACTGATGATGCCGTACTCGCAGTCAAAGCAATGGCGAAACAAAAAGGCATCGACAGCCGTAACATTTTTATACTAGGACACAGTCAAGGCGGCATGATGATGCCCAGGATTTTAAATCAAACGCCTGATAAAAGCGTGCGGGGCTCTGTTTTACTTGCTGCACCGAGCCGCACACTTCCAGAGTTAATGCTTGAACAATTTGCCTATCTTGTATCGCTGAATCAGCTTACGAAAGAGCAGCTTTCTTTTTTCCAGCAGCAGTTTGCCATTTTACAAGACCCAAGCTTTTCCCCAGCTCAGCCGCCAAAAGAATTCTTGCTTGGCACGCCTTATTTTTGGTATGACTTAGCTCACTGGCACCCCGCAGAAGTCGCAAAATCTCAGAAAACGCCGCTGCTTCTTTTACAAGGAGCGCGTGATTATCAAGTAACGACCGAAGATTTTGAAGGCTGGAAACAAAGCTTGTCTCAGCGTTCCAACGCTTCCTTTAAGCTTTATCCAAAGCTCAACCACTTTTTCACAGAAGGAACTGGTGAAAAAAGCACGCCCGATGAATATGCTGTTTCAGCCAACATTCCTTCTTATGTCATTGATGATATTGTGAAATGGATTCGGGAAACGCAAAAGTAAAAAAGAGCGGCTTTGTCCGCTCTTTTTTTCTATTTCCTATTTAAGATGACATGCGATTGATCGGAAGAAGCGGTGGATTTTCTTCCTTTTCCCCAGCCTACAGCTTCTCGGTAACTTCCTAGCAGGTGCTGATTAATTACATCCTGTTCATCTACTTCTGCAGTTTGATCAGCTAAAGGCGTTACGTATAAAGCATCTACCGGACAATACAGTTCACACATAAAGCAAGTTTGACAATCGGATTGACGAGCTATGGAGGGAGCTCCTCCCATGCGAGAGCGGTCAAAGACATTTGTTGGACAAACGGATACACAAAGATTGCAGTTAATACACCGGTCTTCACTAAGGAGCTCAATCATTAAATAACCCCCTTTACGTGATTAGAAGACTTTGTTCCTAAGGGTCTCGCCCAGACTTCTTGCACGCCTCCGCTTAGAATCCGGTAGTGCTGTTTGGAATCCATAAACGGAAAATCGTCACGGCGGTGCATCCCTCTCGTTTCTTTTCTTTCTAATGCACTTGTATACATCCATCGCGCCGTTGCCGTCATGGCCGCAAGCTCTCGACTTCTCACGAGGTTTCTTTCTTTATCATACACTCCGTTCTTCAACTCATTCCATACGGCATGTAACCTTGTCAGAGAAGCTTGCAGCCTTGCTTCTGAACGAAACCAGTTCCGGTCATATGGAAAGACCTCGCGCTGAACCGATGCTATCATTTCTTTCGTATCAGCTGCATCAGAAGAAGCTACTGACTTTGTGATTCCTGACGCTTCTGATAAGCCTTTAGCATGTCGACTTGCAGCATTTCTTCCTTGCTTAACAGCAAATGCTGCCGCTGCTTTTCCTGACCAGCAGCCTGAAGAGATAGCCCATGCAGCATTATGGCTGCCTCCTCCCGTAAATCCTCCACAGATTAATTCGCGTGTTGCTGCATCTCCGGCTGCATATAATCCTGGAATGTCGGTTCTACACGTTTCGTCTGTAATGTGAATACCGCCTGTTCCTCTAACAGTTCCTTCAAAACGCAGGGTGATTGGAAACATTTGAGTAAAGGGGTTCATATGAAGACGATCAAACGATAAAAAGAAATTTGGCTGTGACAAGCGCATTGCTTTTTGAATACGTTCATCCGCTTTATCCAGCCTTGCATAAACAGGCTGGGTCATTAACGTTCTGGCTATAATGGAGCGCCCTTTATGAGAGCCGGCTCCTTCAATGACTGTACCGTCTTCATAATAAAATGTAGCCCATTTATAAAATGCAGATTTTGTAATCGGAGAAAAAGCTGGTGAAATCGAATAAGCATTTGAAAACTCCATGCCGGAAAGCGACGCACCTGCTTCTGTAGCTAATAAGTAACCGTCTCCTGTTAAAACATTTGTACCGAGTGCTCCGCTTAGAAATGCACAGCCTCCCGTTGCAACCACAACTGCAGCAGCCTCCACTCTCCATGTTTCTTTCGTTTGATTATTGATTCCGCAAGCACCTGCCACACCGTGTTCATCTGCAAGAAGCTCCAGTGCCGGGCTATGATCTAAAATCTGTACGCCTGCTTTTTGAAGCTGACGCCGCATTAGCCTCATATATTCAGGACCTTGAAGCGTCGTTCGCTGAGAAATCCCTTTTTCATCTACTGGAAACGGATAGCCAAAATGAGCTAATTCATTTACTTGTTCAAACGTACAATCAAGCACTCGTTTCATCCAGCTTCTTTCAGCTAAATATCCTCCCAGCTCTTCTCTGCTTTTCATTGCTTCCAACTGTTCATCAGAAGTAGGTTT
This sequence comes from Priestia sp. D51, assembly GCF_053345675.1. NCBI lineage: Bacteria > Bacillati > Bacillota > Bacilli > Caryophanales > Bacillaceae > Priestia > Priestia sp. D51. Next base: position 788,832 of record NZ_JBLTIR010000002.1, read on the forward strand.
TACATACCAAACTCCTGTACCAGAAGGCGCAGTTGCTCCGCTCGTTCCACAATATCCTTTATCTACAAGTACAGCTTTTGCACCTTCTTTAACTGCTTGCAGAGCTGCCCATGCACCAGCAGGGCCTCCTCCAATAATTAATACATCTGTATGAAAATGAAAGTCGGCAGTCATATACGGATCCTCCTCTTAAAATGTTTGCGCTCTCAAAAACCTTATTAAGAAAAACCTTACTTACTGTCCATTCGACTATTTTGCTCATCGCTAAATCTATACCAACTATTCCGTTTCCGAATCCAACTCTTCCATAACACCCATTTAATATAAAAAGGAGACCAGTCCATTTGTTTCAACACAATGGTCTGGCCTCCAGTTGCCTAGTAGGCGCGTTTCTTCGTACAGCATCATCAATACCAAGTAATTCACTTTGTTTAATTATATATTAAAAGTTTATGCTATGTTTGTCAACGATTATGTTATTCTTAGAATTTATTTTGATCGTTCGTATCTCGTATTGACAACTCTATAAATTTTTTGGTAAATTAACCTTACTAAACATATAGGATTTAAAAATACCGACCAGACAACTGGAGGCTCTCATTCTTTTTAAAAGAATGGGAGCTTTTTTGTTTCCTAAGTTATATATAACATAATAAGGAGGACAAGTATGACAAATGCTCAACCTCACGTGATTCAATCACGTCAAGACATTATCAACTTTGTTAATTCAAATCCAGTTACCTCTAAAAGCTGGAAAATCATTTTAGTAGCGTTAGGCGGCATTTTTGTCGATGCCTACGACTTTACCAGTCTCGGAATTGGAGCTGATCAATTAAAGGAACAATTTAACCTTTCTCCTGCCGGCCTTGGAAGCCTTACAGCTATTATGGCCTTTGGCGCTTTACTAGGAGCTACTGTTGGGGGATATTACACCGACAAATTCGGCCGCAACAAAATGTTTTTAATCGATTTATTTTTCATGGTATTCTCTGCTCTTGGCGCTGCTTTAGCAACTGATTTAGTTTGGTTATTTATCTTTCGGTTTTTAATGGGCGTAGGCGTAGGGTTAGATGTTCCGGTAGCGCTCAGCTTTATTGCTGAGTTCAGTAATTTAAAGAAAAAAGGTCAATACGTGAACTTGTGGTGTCCCCTGTGGTACGTGGCCGCAACTGTTACTGGACTTGTTGTTCTTCCTTTTTATCTGCTCGGGCAGCACGAAGACATTTGGCGCTGGTCGGTAGGATTTGGAGCTGTTGCTGCACTAATCGTGTTAATTTTGCGCTACCGCTATATGGATGAAAGCCCGATGTGGGCCGCTCATCACCTTCCGCTTAAAGAAGCTGTCAAGGTGTTAGAGAAAACCTATGACATACAAGTCACGGTGGCTAAAAATGCAAAAGAAGAACCATTATCTCGTTCAAAAAAACTTTCTTACAAAGCTATTTTCCAAGGAAAGTATCGGGCTCGGACATTTCTAGCTTCCATCATTACAGCTACTCAAAGTATGCAGTACTTTGCCGTTGGCTTCTATATCCCAACCATTTCCACGCTTATTTTTGGCAAAGGAATGATTTATGCAATTATCGGTACTCTTTTCTTTAATTTATTTGGGATTATTGGCGGCTTTACACAATCACGACTAACTGAGCAAGTCGGCATAAGAAAACTTGCGATTACAGGCTATACCATTTGTTCTTTAAGCTTGGTCCTGATGGGGCTCACAGGCGATACTCATTTTATTGCGCTACCGATTTTATTTATTGCTTTATTTATTTTCGGTCAATCTTTTGGCCCTGGAGCGCAAGGGATGACAATGGCCACTCTTTCTTATCCGACTGAACTGCGAGGGCTAGGCTCTGGATGGGGGCAAGGAACAACGCGTATTGGCAGTATTTTAGGTTTTTACTTATTCCCGGTTGTCCTTTCGATTGGCGGAATCTATACAACATTTCTCGTCCTTACAATCGTTCCCGTTATTGGTCTGGTCGCGACACTTCTTATTAAGTGGGAGCCTATTGGTACAGATGTCGAAAAAGAAGAAGAACAAGGATTTGAAATCAATAAAAGCTTTAGTGAAAAAAGTGAGGTCTATCACTAACTATCATTCTAGTAAAACAGGCGAAACGCAAAACACCTTCAAGCACATTAGCCTTGAAGGTGTTTTTCCTTTAAAAATCGATAAAAAATCTTCGTAAAAGGCTATGCAAATCGCCCCATCACTACTGTGTTATAGAACTTGCCGTCTGACAGCACCTTGTCATTTTTTAATACTCCTTCTACTTCAAATCCGAACTTTTCGTATAAATCAATGGCTTTTTTATTCGTTTCTAACACATTCAGCGTCATTTTCTTCATGCCCGCGCTCTCTGCCCACAGTATGGATTGCTGCAAAAAACCTTTGCCAATTCCGTATCCCCAATATTCTTTTGCGACACATACACCAAACTCTACTTTATGAGCCAATCGCTTCAACTCATTACCTTCACATCTTGAAAATCCGACAATTTCATTATGTACAACCGCTACTAAAAATAAGTTTCGTTTACTTTCTGTGTCACGTCGAATAAGTTTTCCAAAGTCGGATTCGTCCATATACCCTTCTCCTGATTCACGATCTAAGTTTTCCGTTTCTCCATCTAGCTGAACTCTTAGGTGAGACAGTTCGTTTGCATCGTTAATGTGAGCTGAACGGATGATGTACCGAAGTCCTTTTACATGGTAAATCTGCTGGTTGATGACCATCTTATACCTCCACACGTATTTCTTTCATTCAATCTATCAATTAGTTTTAATTTCCTTTATTATAAATATTATACATAAAGAAATGAAAGAGAGTTGAAGGAATTGCTTTGGTTATTGCTTTTGATTCTATACGGCATTTACAAGTTGTATAAATCAAGGAGACCGCTAACGAAGTTTGATCATTTTTACGAGAGAGCGTTTGAGCTGGAAGAGAAAAAGCGCTATGGAGATGCGCTTGATATACGTAACCAAGGAATTGAACTCCATACCCTTACCGATTTAGAACGAGCTGATTTACATTTAGCGAACGGGCGTATGCTTTTAAAACTAAAGCAATATGAAGAATCAACGAAACACTACGATGCATCATTTAAACTCGCAAAATACGAAAAATTTCCTTACTCAGAGGGATTCGACGAAGTTATTGAAGCCTACTTGTATGCGGGGCGTAAAGAAGATGCGCTGATAATAACCAATGACATGTTAAAACGGCAAAGCTATGATCAAAAATTTAAGAAGCTCGAGCCTTTAAAAGAAAAGCTTCTTTCATACGAAGACTCATGGTAAAATTAAACAAATGAAAGCGTATTATTAAGAGCGATTGAGGTGAGCATAGTGGTCATAACGATTATTGTAGGAGTGCTGGGTTTAATTGGTTTAATTGCAGCAGGATTTGCGACGAATTATAAAGATACGAAGTAAGATGGCGTAAAGAAGAGAGGGTGGGACAAACGTAGTTTAGTTGAAAAAAGATCCGAACCATAAACCGTTGGGATCTTTTTATTGTGCTGACGGACGTAGATTTAATCTATGTAGTAGCTTCTAGCTGTTGGTTGGAGGACAAGACGAAGACTCCTGCGGGGAAAGTGGAAGAAGTAAGACCCCGCAGGAGCGTATGCGACGAGGAGACTCATCAGCCGCCCGCGGAAAGCGAAGTCTTGCACGGAAACCAACAGCCGTGTCACAAGCAATCCATACGAGCTCCTTTGTGCCTTTTTTCGTCTTTAAATTGGGTCATTGTATGTCTGAATCTCTTTTTTTAACGAGCCAACAGCTTTTCAGTAACGCGCAAAAACATCTTTACTCCGACTTCAAGCGAGGCTTCATCTATTGTAAACTTCGGATGATGATGAGGATATACGATGTCATGTTCTTCATTTCGGGCTCCGATGTTAAAAAAAGCTCCTTCCGTTTCCTGCAGGTAAGCTGAAAAATCTTCTCCTCCCATTTTAGGAGACAGTGTTTTAACACGTTCTTTTCCGTATTCTTCGATGGCTGTTTCTTCAATTAGCCTTGTAATTTTTTCAGAGTTAATGACGGGATGATAGCCTTTTTCATATGTGAAGGTGTACTCTGCACCGTAGGCTTCTGTTATTCCTTTTACAATCCGGTCGATTTGTGCCGGAACTTTTTCTCGCAGAGCCGCGTCAAAGCTTCGAACGGTACCGTTCAGCTGCACTTTATCAGGAAGTACGTTGTGCGTAGTTCCTCCGTGGAATTGTGTAACCGATACGACTAATTTATCGATTGGATTCGTCGTTCTTGAAACAATCGTTTGAAGGTTTGTCACAATTTGCGCTCCTACAACGATGGCGTCAACTGCTTCATGAGGCGCTGCGGCGTGTCCTCCTTTTCCTTTAATCGATATATTAAACGTGTCAGGCGAAGCCATCATAGGACCTGCAAGCACGCCGATTTCTCCGACTGGAAGACCAGAATTCAAGTGCGTACCAATTACATAATCCACACCTTCCATCACGCCTTCTTTCACAAGCTCCTGCGCTCCCCCGGGCAGCAGCTCTTCTGCGTGTTGAAAAATTAAGCGAATTTCTCCTTTAAATTCATTTCCTAACTGAGAAAGCACAGAAGCTACTCCTAGCAAAATAGCCGTGTGACCGTCATGTCCGCATGCATGCATCACGCCTTTATGAACCGAAGCAAATGAAAACGTATTTTCTTCTTCAATCGGCAGCGCGTCCATATCCGCTCGAATCGCAACTACTTTTCCCTCTTCTTTCCCTATTAATCTAGCTACCACGCTTGTTGGTGTAGGACGCGTAATGATAAAGCTTTCAAACGAACGAAGCGTATCTTCAACAAACTGAGCCGTTCGGTGCTCTTGAAACGATAATTCAGGATAGCGATGAAAATGTCTTCTCCACTCAATTACCTGCTTCTTTAAGCTTTCTGTGACGCTGTATTCACCGATTGATTTAACTGTCATATACAAACTCCCCCTTTGTTTGACTATATCGATTGGCTGGAACGGAAAGGTTCAAATTCCCGCGCAGCGTACTGCTTTCGTATGAAGTGTCGTAAAGACCACGCTCTTGTAAAATAGGCACTACTTTTTCCACAAATTGATGAAACGTCTCGCTCATAAAAGGACGAAGCACAAATCCATCCGCTGCTTCCTGCTCATGCCATTTTTGCATTTCATCCGCTACGTGCTCTGGCGTTCCTGAAAACGGCGAACGCGGCAATATTGTTTCAAGCGCCACTTGTCTTAACGTTAACTTTCGAGCAGCCGCCGCTTGTTTAATTTTATTTGTCGTGCTTTGAAAGGCATTTGCTCCGATATCCCCTAACTCTGGAAACGGTGCGTCTACGTCAAATTGATGAAAGTCATAATCATCAAAAAAACGAGCTAAATATGTAATGGCATGATCAATTGGAATTAAAGCAGCAAGCTCTCCATATCTTCTTTCTACATCTTCCTCGCTATCTCCTATAATTAAATCAATACTTGGAAAAATGAGAAGCTCTTCGGGATTTTTTGCTCTATTTTTCATATCTTGATAGAATGCCTGCGCCTCTTCTAGTGTATGTGCATTTGTGTAAATCGCATCCGCATTTTCCGCTCCGAAACCTCTTCCCCTTTCTGATGAGCCAGCTTGAAACACAACCGGATGTCCTTGCTTTGAACGAGCAATATTTAAAGGCCCTTGAACTTGAAAATGCTTGCCTTTAAACCCAAGCGTATGCATTTTTTTCGGATCAAAAAACTGACCGGTTTCTTTTTGATAGATAAAAGCATCGTCTTCCCACGAATCCCACAGCCCTTTTACTACGTCGAGATGCTCTTTTGCCATTTCGTATCGTTCGCTGTGAAGAGGAAGATATCCTCTGCTGTGATTGCGCGCTGCCCCTTCTTGCGGAGAAGTAACTAAGTTCCATCCTGCTCGGCCACCGCTGATATGATCAAGAGACATCAGCTGACGAGCGATTGTAAAAGGCTCACTGAAACTTGTTGAAACCGTTCCAACTAGTCCGATGTGACTCGTAGAAGCAGCAAGAGCTGACAGCAGCGTAATTGGCTCAAAACGATTTAAAAAGTGAGGAATAGACTTTTCAGATATGGCTAATCCATCCGCAATAAAGACAAAGCTGAAAAGTCCTTTTTCTAATATACGCGCTTGTTTCTTATAAAACTCAATATTAATGCTCGCATCAGGCTCTACGTCCGGATGTCTCCATCCATCCGTCGTATTTCCAAGTCCTTTAATATTTGCTCCTAGCTTTAGCTTTCTTTTTTTACTCAACGTATACTTCCTCCTTTTCACGACAAATAAAAAGAGATGCTTTGATTGTTCAAAGCATCTCCAGTCGTCTGGTCGATTGTTTTTAAATAGCTGTTTATTCGACTTATCTGCATGTTATACCTACTATCCCGGTAAGTCAAATTAGCTTTTTAAATATTTCCTTTTATTTCTGTAAAACTACAGCTGCATTTCTTTCCTAACAGCTCTCTTTTTCCTTAGAGTTCAGCGTATGTTTATAAACTATGCTCAGCCAGTGTTATTCTTTACATTTTAAAAAGAACCCCTATGAATCTACTAACATATATGGTAAATAAAAGAATATTACTATAAAATGAGTATAAAAACAGAAAGCGTGGTACGTGTTATTGTTTAAACTTCTTTTAATTGAAGATGATGTAACGCTGTTTAACGAACTGAAAGAGCGGTTGGAGCAATGGTCATATGATGTTTATGGCATCCGTGATTTCAGTAACGTTATGCAGGAGTTTAGCGAGGTAAAACCTGATTTAGTGATTATGGATATTCAGCTGCCGAAGTATGACGGATTCCACTGGTGCAGAATGATTCGCTCTCACTCGAAAATCCCTATTATATTCCTATCTTCACGAGATCATCCTTCTGATATGGTCATGTCTATGCAGTTTGGAGCCGACGACTTTGTGCAAAAGCCGTTTCATTTTGATGTGCTTGTAGCAAAAATACAAGCCCTTCTCCGCCGCGTGTATAATTACAGCGTTGAACAAGTAAGCCTTCTTTCGTGGCAAGGCGCAACGATTGATTACGAAAAAAATAAAGTATCAACGGAATCTAAAGCTATTGAGTTAACCAAAAATGAAATCTTTATTTTAAAATGCTTAATATATAAAAAGAATACGATTGTAAGCCGAGATGAGCTGATTAATAGTTTGTGGGAAGATAAACGGTTTATCAGTGATAATACCCTAACGGTAAACGTCAATCGCCTGCGAAAAAAGTTAGATGAAATTGGACTGGGAAGCTTTATTGAAACAAAAGTCGGTCAAGGCTACGTAGCGATTGAAGAGGAACGCTATGATTAAACTCTTTATTCGCGAGCGTCTAAGCTGGATTCTTTTCTTTTTTATGATGCATCTTTTAATGCTTTTTATCGCTTATATTGATGAATCCATTCCTCTGTCTTCGATTCTTTATATCGTGTTTTTATCATCGATTATCTTTCTTATTTTTTGCGTCTTCCGCTATCAGAAAGAAACGAAATTTTACCAAGGGTTAAAAGATGAAGAGGATTTCTTTGATTCTTCTACTCTTTCTCATCCGCTGCGCCCCTTTGAAAAGATTGTTCAGCAAAATCTGATGCAACAATTAGAACAGGCGAAAAAAGATGGCGTGCAAACCCAGCTGCACGTGACGCAGGAAAAAGATGAAATGTTAGCTTGGATTCACGAAATTAAAACGCCGTTAACTGCAATGCATTTAATAATTGAACGCTTAGAAAATCGAGAAGTTAAAGCAAACTTGACGTTCGAGTGGCTCCGTATTCACTTTTTACTTGATCAACAGCTGCATCAAAAGCGCATTTTCTTTATCGAAAATGATATGTATATTGAACATCTGGATTTAGAGTCCCTTATTTTCACTGAAATCAAAACGCTGCAAGCTTGGTGTATGCAAAAAAATATTGGGTTTGATGTGGACATACAGGCAGAACGTGTACTGTGTGACGCAAAGTGGCTTTCGTTTATTATGAGACAGCTCTTAACAAACGCAGTCAAGTACAGTGAAGCATCTGACGTAATGATTAGAAGCTACAAGCACCTTGGTCAAGTGTACGTCGAGATAAAAGACAGCGGACGCGGCATTTCTCCTCAAGATATGCCGCGCATTTTTGAAAAAGGTTTTACATCAACCACTCAGCATGAAGACAGCCGTGCCACAGGTATGGGTTTGTATCTCGCTCAAAAAGCTGCGCACGCTCTTTCTATTCACATTGGCGTGCAGTCAGCTCTTAACGAAGGCACGACGTTTACACTTGCCTTTCCTAAATCAAATGATTTTGTTGATATGAAAAGCATGTGACAAAAATGTCACATGCTTTCGTTATTTGTTCGGTGAATCAAAGGAAAAGCTAAAGCCCTTTTTCTATAATAAACGTATCAGATTAAAGGAGTGAGTACATATGAACATATTAGAAGCAACTAATATTCATAAAAGCTACGGAAATAAATTTAATAAACAAGAAGTATTAAAAAGTGTAGATATTATGATTATGAAAGGAGAATTTGTAGGAATTATGGGGGCTTCCGGCTCAGGTAAAACCACGCTTCTGAACGTGCTTTCCTCGATTGATAAAATCAACGGCGGAACCATCAAAATTGAAGGAAATGAAATTAGCAGAATGAAAGAAAAGCAGTTAGCAAACTTTCGAAAAACACATTTAGGCTTTATTTTTCAAGACTATAACTTACTGGATACACTGACAGTCAAAGAAAATATCCTCTTGCCGCTTTCTGTTGTCAAAACTCCTTCAGCAGTAGCTCACAAAAAATTTGACGCGCTAGCCAAACAGCTTGGCATCTATGAGCTCAAAGATAAATATCCAAATGAAATTTCGGGCGGACAAAAACAGCGTACCTCTGCCGCAAGAGCCTTTATTCATGAACCAAGCATGATTTTCGCTGACGAACCAACCGGTGCACTTGACTCAAAAGCAGCTAGCGATTTATTAAACAAACTGACCGAGCTTAATGACAAAAGAAGCGCAACAATTGTGATGGTAACGCATGACCCAGTGGCAGCCAGCTATTGCAGTAAAGTGATCTTTATAAAAGACGGACAAATTTATACGCAGCTGTATAAAGGGGATCAAACGCGAAAAGACTTCTTTGAAGATATTATGAAAACTCAAGGTGTACTAGGCGGAGTGCAAGATGAATATTAATCAGCTCGTCTTCCGCAACTTCAAAAAGAATGTAAAAAACTATTATTTGTACGTTTTTGCACTGGTTTTCAGCGCAGCTTTATATTTTGCTTTTGTCACGCTTCAGTACGATCCTGCTCTTGATGCAACCAAAGGCTCCATTAAAGGAGGCGCAGCCGTTCGGGCCGCTTCTGTTTTACTTGTAGCCATTGTTTCTATCTTTCTATTATATGCAAACACGATATTTATCAAACGGCGCAGTAAAGAAATTGGCTTATTTCAGCTAATTGGCATGACCAAAACAAGAATTTTTCGTATCTTGACGGCTGAAAATTTTATGCTGTACTTTAGCTCATTGATTGTCGGCATTTTAATCGGATTTTCATTTTCAAAAGTAATCATCATGATTTTATTTAAAATCACCGATACAAAAGGCATTGCCAAGCTTCACTTTTCAGAAGAAGCCTTGATTCAAACGCTGATTGTGTTCGGCGTCATCTATTTGTTAATCATGACGATGAACTATCTTTTTATTAAAAGACAGACCATTTTAGCCCTATTCCGAGTTACTTCGTCGACAGAAGGCAAAACGAAAAAAATTAGTATATTTGAAATTATTATTGGAATTCTTGGCATGATCTTTATTGTTTCCGGCTACTATATTTCTGCTAAATTGTTTGACGGATCTTTTACAAGCATGAATGCTTTGTCCATCGCAATGGTATCCATTTTAGCTTCGGTTATCATCGGAACCTATTTGTTTTATAAAGGGTCCGTTCGCTTTTTATTAAATCTTATGCGAAAAAGCAAAAAAGGCTATTTGTCGATTAACGACGTATTATCTCTTTCTTCCATTATGTTTCGAATGAAATCAAACGCATTATTACTAACGGTGATTACAACCGTATCGGCTCTTGCTATCGGTTTTCTATGTTTGAGCTACATTTCCTATTACTCTGCTGAAAAGTCGGCTGGAGACTATGTACCTAACGATTTTTCGATCAATAATACAAAAGACGCTGCTTCGTTTAAAGCCGCGCTGGATCAAAAGAAGATAGCATATACAGAAAAAAAGATTGACGTCATCCAAGTAAAAGCAAACGTAAAAAGCATCTTAGAACATGAACTAAAAAGTCCAATGGTCGACTCATCTGCTATGACGATTCCGATGATTAGTGAAAAATCAGTTAATGGCTTAAATCTAGCTCAAAACGAAACCTTGTTTACCGGGTATAATAATATGCTTCAAAAAACAATGGCATTTAAAGATTCGGGACAAATTGAGTTAAAAGGAAAGCAAAAAGTAATTCCACAAAAATTTGTAGGATTAAAGCGAAAGTTTCTTCTATCTATTTATTTTACAGGGGGCGGTTTGCCTACTGCCATTGTAGATGATGCTGTATTTAATGAGCTTAAACAGAATGCGGACCCTTCTATTCAAAAAGAGTCGTCTATCTACACTGGAATAGACATATCAAATGAAGATAACTTAAAAAAAGCAAATGAGCTTTTCGGAGAGATGAAATTTAGCAATAACAGCTTAAATGATTCCCGTATGGATATGATGGGGAGCCAAAAGCAGACTATGGGTCTAATCATGTTCATTGTTGCTTTTCTAGGACTGGCATTTTTAATCACATCAGGGTGCATTCTTTACTTCAAGCAAATGGACGAAAGTGAAGATGAAAAGCCAAACTATACAATTCTTAGAAAGCTAGGATTTACTGAAAAAGACTTACTAAACGGAATAAAAATAAAACAGCTCTTTAATTTCGGCATCCCGTTAATCGTAGGCTTGCTTCACAGCTATTTTGCCGTGCAATCCGGCTGGTTCTGGTTTGGAACAGAGGTTTGGACACCTATGATTATCGTTATGGTTGTTTATACGGCCCTGTACTCTATCTTTGGTATATTATCGGTTCTTTACTATAAAAAAATTATTAAAGAAGCTCTTTAAAGATAAAAAGCACAAGCTATAGCTTGTGCTTTTTATCTTTAAATGCCATTAATTGCTGGCATTTTCTTTATTTCCCTGACTGGCTGCATGTAAAAAACCTTCTAGTCGCTTTTTGACAAACGGCCATTCGTCGTCAATTATACTGAAGATAACCGAATCTCGTACGTATCCATCTGGTAAAAGCATATGTTTTCTGCTAATGCCTTCTTGCGTAGCACCTAACCGTTTAATAGCCGCTCTAGACCGCTTGTTTCGCACATCCGTTTTGAACTGAACGCGGTGAAACTTCAGCTCTTCAAAACAGTATTTTAATAATAAATACTTACACTCCGTGTTGACTCGAGTTCGCCACACGGATGGATGATACCACGTCCACCCTATTTCGACGCTTTTGTTAGGAAGTGATATATCTAAAAATCTTGTGCTTCCTACAATTGAATGTGACTCTATATCAAATACAGCAAAAGGCAGCTCTCTTCCTTCCTGCTTTGCTGTTAAAGCACTTTCAATCAGCTGTTTCATATCACTTAGACGATGAACTTTTACCGGGAGATGCTCCCAAATTTCTTTCGGTTTTGCAGCTTCATAGAGTCCTTGCTCATGCATTTTTTCAAGCGGCACTAGCTTTACCGCTGTTCCTACAAGTTCAACTGACTTTAGCATAACCTCGCTCCTTTTTGATACGTTTAAAGAAAATGTTAATACAGGTATACGTACTGAAAAAGGGTCAGTTTCTGCTTATTGCAAGGTATCACTTTCAGCGTGTATAGCTAGTGATCAGCTAAGTGCTTTTCGAGAAAGTCACTTACTGTTTGGAAGGCTTCGTCCGCTGATTCTTTATTAAAGGTTTGTGAAAAAGGATTCATAAACCCATGAAATCCATAAAACTTTTTGATTTCCAAAAGCGGCTCTCTTTTTTGCTCTAGTGAGTTTATTAAACGGTCTACATCAAATGTTTGCTCTTCAGCGGGAAAAATAAGAAGAGTTGGACACACAGGACGTCTATTTATATAGTCTCTAATGCGCGATCCGTAACAGCCAATCACAAAGTCACACAAATTGTTTTCACTGCATAGCCACGATATTGTGGCTCCTACACTAAATCCCATGATCCCTACTTCTTCATATTCTTGTTTTAGCTGAATTAACATGTTAGTAATTTGTTTTGAACCCTCGTCAATCCCAATGTTTTGAACAAAGTTCTGATAAGCCATTCCTTCTTCTTCATAACTATAAGAAACGTCTTTAGATAGTAAGTTAGGGCAGATAATATCTGCCCCTAACTTAGACAATTCCTGTTTTACAAACTTCATATGATCGTTCACACCGTATATTTCATGAATTAATAAAATGGCTTTATTTGATTTTTTCATTTCTTTTATAAAACAGTCGTTTCTCTCGCCAGTTCACGGTGCAATACGTCTCCCATGCGCTTCATGCCTTCTACGATTTGCTCCGCAGACATATTGGAATAATTCAAGCGCAGCGCGTTGTTTCTTGTGCCATTTGGAAAGAATGGTGTTCCCGGAACACAGGCTACGTTATTTTTTAGACATTCTGAAAAGATATGTGCTGAATCGATTCCTTGGGGCAGCTCTACCCAAATAAACAATCCGCCTTCTGGCTTACTGTAAGACAAATTCTCCGGGAAAAATTCTTCAATACAAGATAACATTTGTGTACATCGCTCTTTGTACACAGCTTTAATTTTTTGAATGTGCTCTTCAATATCATAAAGCTCCATATACTTAGCCGTTATCCGCTGAGCAAGGCTGTCCGTATGCAAGTCAGCCACTTGTTTAAATGCCACGTACTTATCAATGAAAGCTTCATCTGCGCACACCCAGCCGATTCGAAGACCTGGTGCAAAAATTTTAGAGAATGTGCTGATATAAATAACTCTGCCTTCTGTATCAAACTGCTTAACGGGCGGAAGGGTTTCTCCTGCAAATCGTACGCCTCCGTACGGATTGTCTTCTACAATCAGCACGTCGTATGCATTCGCAAGCTCGATCATTCGCTGACGTCTTTCTCGCGTTAAGGTGCGTCCTGTAGGGTTTTGAAAATCTGGAATTGTATAGATAAATTTCGCATGCGGATTTTCTTGAAGTTTTTTCTCCAGCTCTTCCATAATCATTCCGTCTTCGTCCATATCTACTTCTACAAACGTTGCATTGTAAGATTTGAAGACGTTAATGGCTGCTAGGTACGTTGGACTTTCACAGATTACCACGTCTCCATCATTAAGAAACAGCCTTCCTGTAAGATCGATTGCCTGCTGAGATCCGGACGTAATTAAAATGTTTGAAACAGCGGACTCGATGCCGATATGCTTCATTCGTGTCGAAATGGCTTCTCGTAAAGGAATATACCCTTCAGTTGTACTGTATTGAAGCGAAGCGGCTCCGTCTTCATTTAATACGGCGCGGCACGCATCGTTCATTGCTTCAACGGGAAATAGCTCCGGCGCTGGAAGTCCTCCTGCAAACGAAATCACTTCTGGTCGTTCCGTTACTTTTAAAATTTCGCGCGTTTCAGAGGATTTTACAAGACTAGCTCGTTGGGCAAATTTATCTTTCATTGTTGATCATTCCTTTTTTAGATTTTAAACTTTTGCAGTGACTCAAACTTTCAATGGTAAAAATAATTATTCGAATAGTCAGAAAAATTAAGACAGATGCTTCTATTCATGAGATTATGCAGCTTTTACAGCTTGCAAGATGCCTTTTTAACAGACAACTAGCATGTGCGTCCTCTCTGACTCTCCCTTTCTCCTTTCAATATATATTTTCTTATTCCCTATCTGCAATACAATTCAAAGGTCGTACGATAAATGTGGCCTTATATTTAATGTATGTTAAAAAGGATAACATAAAATTCAAATAAATAAACAATAAATTCTACAAATTCTTAATTTTTTATACAAATATATTTATTTCAGTAAACCATTATGTAAGATTCCTTTCCCTTTTCATTGACCTGCCGTATAAAACTCGTTATAATCCTTATTAACTCGATAAGGTTTAAAGGTTTTAATACAGGAGTGATGAAAAGTGAAATGGTTTCATTTACTGTTTAATGAACGATGCCCAAAATGCAAGCAAGTGTTAAATACATCAAAATCTAATGCACTTCACGCGACTGTAGTGAAAGTGTGTCCGTCTAACCACTATCAAAAAGAATTTCACCCTGCGCTTGAAACGTATGTGGAAAGTAATGGAACAATATAAAAAAGCTATGGGAATCCATAGCTTTTTTACATTAGCCCCCACCAAATCTTAATTGCCGTTGCTAAAATCAAACCGGCAAGGATCCACTGAAGCACTTTTGTATTCATTTTCTGACCAACTTTTGCACCAATTGGAGAAGCAATTAGGCTTGCAGCAATTAAAATTAGTGCTGGTATAAATGGCACTTGATGCGTCACCAGCTTTCCAACCGTTGAACCAATGGAAGAAATAAAGGTAACCGCTAGTGAAGTGGCGATGGTAATTCGAGTTGGAATTTTAAGCACTACGAGCATCACAGGAACTAAAATAAAGGCTCCCCCTGCTCCTAACACTCCTGCTACGGCTCCAATAAGCAGTGATAAAATAGAAGCTAGTCCTTTATTGAATTGAAGTTCGCCTTCTTTTATCTTATCTACATTTTTCTTTGGAATAAACATCATCATAACCGCAATAAGAGCTAAAACTCCATATACAACATTTAATCCTTGTTCACTCATATAATGTGAGAGGTAGCTTCCAAGCATGCTCCCAATTAGAATATTGCTGCCCATGTATAAAATTAATGATTTGTTTAAAAATCCGCTTTTTCGATACGCCCATACGCCGCCTAATGTCGCAAAGAATACTTGAATGGCTCCTGCACCTGAGACGTGATGAGCCGTTAATGCTCCTACTCCTACTAATGGAGGAATATACAACAGCATCGGATAATTAATAACAGACCCGCCAATACCGACCATACCGGAAATGAACGACCCAATAAATCCAATAAGAAAAAGCGTGATGATAAATGTAAGATCCATCTATAGTCGCTCCGTTTCATATAAGGAAAGGGTACCTTTTACAAGAGATACCCTTTTCGTCTATTATTTCTTATCCTTTTTTAATCCAAAATTTAAGAACGTCGCCTTCTTCTGTATGAAGAAGCTCGTGACCGCCAGATTTTGCCCAGGCTCCAAGGTCATTTTTTGCCCCTTTATCCGTTGCGTGAATTTCTAACACTTGACCTGCTTCTAATTCATTCATTGCTTTTTTTGTTTTAACAATCGGCATTGGACATGCCAGCCCTTTTGCATCTAGTACTTTATTTGATTCCATTTCTCTCTCTCCTTTGTTTAGGTTTTAGCGAATCGCACAGCGGTTTGGTCCAATTTCCATTTCACGCTGTTTTTCTTCATCTGGGCTTACTTTTCCCATGTTGGTTTCACGAATTTCTTGATACGCATTTGGCTGCGGCGGTAAATTATCTGTTACTAAGTGTCTGAACTCTGCTTCGTTTTCAATATTTAATCCATGATTTTCCGCAAACAACGCACCTAACTTTTCAGCTACGCTTCCGTTGTCATTTAGCTCATCAATAATCATAAAGTGAGCTGGTAATACGATTAACTCATCTGACAATGCTTTATAACGTGTATAAAGCGTTTCTCTCAAATCGCCTACCCAGTCTTCAGCCATACCAGCTAAATCAGGACGTCCAATTGAATCAATGAACAAAATATCACCTGAAAGCAAATATTGATCGTCTAAGATAAAAGAAGTTGATCCAATCGTATGACCCGGTGAATAAAGAGGCTGAATCGTAATCATTGTGTTACCAATCACGACATCGCTGCCTTCTTCTAAAGCCTTGTAGTCAAAAACCACTTCTTCTGCATCTTTTGGAGGCAGCCAGTACGCTGCATTTGTTGCTTCCGCAATAACTCTTCCTCCTGAAATGTGATCTGCATGAAGGTGCGTATCAAACACGTGCTTAACCGTGACACCAAGTTCTTTGGCAAAGTGGATGTACACATCTGCCATACGCGTCGCATCAATAATAGCCGCTTCACCGTTTGATACGATCATATAAGATAAGCACCCTTTACCGATACGAACAAACTGATAGATCTCTCCGCCGTCTTTTAAATCGCCAACTTTAACAGGCTCTAAGTACTCACTCCACGCTTTCATACCGCCTTTAAGGTACGATACGGTAAGACCAGCTTCAGAAAGCATGTCAGCTACCATCACGGATGAACCTTCTTTAGCACAAACAACTAATACTTCTTTATCAGAAGGGATTTTTTCTAAGATTTCTTCTACTCCGTCTAAAAGATCGAAGTATGGAACATTTAAATGCTGAAATTGATGACCTTCAATTTTCCAATCGCTAAAATCACTTTCGTTACGAACGTCCAAGATAAATAACGCTTCTTTATTGATAATTTTAGATGTAACTTCTTTTGCAGTAAGTACATGTACTGTCATATTAAAATACCTCCTTAGGTATATGAACTATCAAAATTTTTTAATCCATTATAATCGATTGGTTATTCTACTTTACCCGTCCAGTCACGCATACCGGGAACCACGTTAATTAAATGTTTAAATCCTTGCTTTTTCATTGTTTGGCCTGCCATTTCACTTCGTCTTCCAGAGTGGCAAATAATATAAATTTCATCTTCTTTATTTAACTCATTGAAACGTTTTTCTACTTCACCAAGCGGAATGTGAACTACGCCTGGAATATGAGCTTCATCGTATTCTTCTACTTCACGAACGTCTAAAATATGAAGATGTTCATCATGCTCTACTTTTTTCGCAAATTCTTCTAATGAAATTTCAGGAATTGGCGTTACGTTTTCTTCAGCTCCGCCTTTACGAAGAAAGTGGTGAAGAACGTCACCTGCTGCCTCGGTACCTAAATACTCATGACCTGTGCTTTTTGCCCACGCTTGTAAGTCAGCCGTAGAGCCTTTATCCGTTGCTTGAATTTCTAGCACTTGACCTGCTTCTAATTCATTCATTTTCTTCTTTGTTCTTACGATTGGCATTGGACATGCTAACCCTTTTGCATCTAATACGAAGTTTGCTTGCATCATTTCTTTTTCCTCCTTGGTTTAAATACTAGTAGGGGTATATTTTTATCTAAAAAAATTAGACCGCTTCCCCTTTCCACTCCATCATGCCGCCGGTCATATTCGTTACACTGTAGCCTTTCTGCTCAAGAAAACGAGCTGCCATTCCGCTTCTGCCACCAGAACGACAGACAACAATATAATTCTTTGCTTTATCTAACTCATGCATACGGAATTCCAATAAAGGAAGCGGAATATTTAACGCGTTTGGTATTTTACCTATTTTTACTTCCTCTACTTCACGCACGTCTAAAATGTGAATTTGTTCTTGTTTTTTTACTAATTGTTCTACTTCTTGTGCTGCTATTGTCTTCACTCTGCGTCTCCTCCTTCTTGATTTATCTCCACGTATTCATGCCGCCTTTAACGTTGGTAATGGATATAAAACCTTGCTTTTTCAACAGCTTACTTGCTTTCATACTTCTCACTCCGCTTTGACAAATAACGACTACTTCTCTGTCTTTTGAAAGCTGGCCTGTTTGCGCTGGCAGTTCTGATAAAGGAATGTTTCGAAATCCTTTAATATGTTTGGTACGAAATTCATGCGGTGTTCGCACGTCGATAAACTGGTTATTTTTATTTTTTAACTTTGCTTTTAACTCCGTTGTGGCTATTTGCTGAATACCTTTTACTGTTGCAAAACGCTGATACAAAAACCACAGCAGAAAAACGATAATAAGCGCATTGATAATCATATTGACCCTCGCTTCATGAGCTATCTTTTAGATGAATAAGTTTACGTTTCCGTCTTCTGCATCGGCTAAATACGCCGCTACGCCTGCATATTCAATATTATCTAGCAGCTCTTTTTCCTGTAACCCTAGAAGATCCATCGTCATTGTACAAGCTACTAGCTTAACGTCTTGTTCCTGTGCCATTTCGATAAGCTGCGGCAGCGTTAGGGCATTATGCTTTTTCATGACATTTTTAATCATTTTAGGTCCCATACCTGCAAAGTTCATTTTAGATAAGCCCATTTTATCCGCACCGCGCGGCATCATTTTGCCAAACATCTTTTCTAAAAATCCTTTTTTCACCGGCACCATTTCTTCTTTACGAAGCGCATTCAATCCCCAAAACGTATGGAATATCGTCACTTCATGGTCATAAGCAGCCGCTCCGTTAGCAATAATATAAGCTGCCATCGCTTTGTCATAATCACCGCTAAATAATACAATTGTTGTTCGTTTCTTTTGCTCAGTCATGTTGTTCCTCCTATTACCCTATGGGGTATATTTAATTCTAAAAAAATTAGCTCTTTTGAATGTAAAAGATAAATGTGCTTCCTTCTTCTTTAAAATCAATAAGCTCGTGTCCTGTTGATTTTGCCCAAGCTGTTAGATCACTTTTAGCACCTTTATCTGTCGTTTGCACTTCTAATACTTGGCCTGTTGTTAAAGTATCCATTGCCTTTTTTGTTTTTACGATTGGCATTGGACACGCTAATCCTTTTGCATCTAAAACTTGATCAATTTTCATAGTGTTTATCTCTCCTTTTATATACATATACCTGTAAGGGTATATTATGTTAAATAATGATATTCGTCAACCTTAAATAAGGTGACAACGATTAACGACTTTTCACTAACAGCTGTACAGCTTCTTTCACTAACCCTTCCGTTGGCTCTCCTTGCTGAAGGCTTTCTCTGACGCACTGTTCAAGATTGCTGCTCACAATAACTCCCATTGTGCGATCAATGGCATTTCTTGCAGCAGATAATTGAGTCACGACGTCTCGGCAGTCTTTTCCTTGTTCCATCATGCTAAACACGCCTTTTAACTGCCCTTCAATTCGGCGCATGCGATTTTTCACTTGTTGATTATACTCCATAATCGAATACCCCTTTCTTTCCTTTACTTTTACACGCTGCTAACTCATAGCTGCGTACTTTAAAACCTTTTTTTCGTAAGAACCGTACGCCTAAATTTAACTCCACTCTATCTCCGGCAATCAGATGAACGCTGCCCTGTGGAATTTCTGAATAAAAGCGTTTGAGATACGCATACGGAATAACTGTATCAATAGAATCGCGAACTTCATGATAATGGCGAATATCTACAACCGTTCGCCCAAGTTCTTTTGCTTCAGATTCCCGTATGCACTGTATTCCTTTAACAGGATAATAACGGCTGTATGCAATAAATAAAATAGCAAGCAACAATACTTCTATATAAAGCATAACAATCACCGCCTTGCTATTGAATTGATGTTGTTTACACGCTTTATATTATACCCCTATAGGTATATTGTCAAGCGAGAAAATTATATTTAATTTTACTTATTTACATGAATCCTTTCATACGAATCAATCCACTTTATACACCTTAGGAATCATGAATGTTTTCTTTAATCTCCTTTACTGTGTGTACCCCCTCCCCTATAGACCAAACAGACTTTTCCGTTTTCATGCATCACCTGGGCTCATATAAATTACTAAAAAATAAGCTTACTGCACCATTCACCATCTGCGCACAAAAGGTCCAGTTCTCCTTGGGAACTGGACCTTTTGTGGTAAAAAGCTGATTAGCTTTGATGATAAATATTATGCCATTGATTCC
Organism: Priestia sp. D51; assembly: GCF_053345675.1. Lineage (NCBI taxonomy): Bacteria > Bacillati > Bacillota > Bacilli > Caryophanales > Bacillaceae > Priestia > Priestia sp. D51. The sequence goes on from NZ_JBLTIR010000002.1 coordinate 808,658, forward strand.
ACGAACTGTGTGGATGCTGCTGGTGCCACTGATTCCATGGCACATATGGATTTTGCTGATGCCACTGATTCCACGAACCGTGCGGATACTGCTGATGCCACTGATTCCAAGGTGTGTATGGATGTTGTTGATGCCATTGATTCCATGTGCCGTGCGGATACTGTTTGTGCCACTGCTCCCAAGGGACATGAGGATGTTGCTGATGCCATTGATTCCACGTGCCTTGAGGATGCTGATGATGCCATTGTTCCCATGGAATATAATGTTGCTGTCCTTGATGCATATTTCGTCAACTCCTTTTCCTTTGCCACATCATATGTTCTTTTTAGAATTTAGAGCTTATCTATTTTAAAATATAGGCGTTTGATTAATTATGAATTAAATTACGTATTTCTTCTCTTTACTTATAGGCATGAGCTCTTGTTTTACAAGTGGAAGCACGTATTTATCTAGAAGTATAGAATGAATATTTCTTTAAGGGATCCGTGTTTTTTGGGATGCATTTGTCTTCCCATGAAAAAAACACCTTCTCATTCGAGAAGGTGTTTTGCAATTAACCTACAATATTATAGCCAGCGTCTACGTGTACGATTTCTCCTGTTACGCCGCGTGAAAGGTGGCTCAGTAATACAACCGTCATGTCGCCAACTTCTGCTTGCGTTACGTTACGCTTAAGAGGTGCTTTTTCTTCAACTTTGTGAAGAATTTGGTTAAAGTCAGAAATGCCTTTTGCTGCAAGCGTACGAATTGGGCCTGCTGAAATCGCATTTACGCGGATATTGTCTTTTCCTAAGTCTAATGCTAAGTATTTTACTGAAGACTCAAGTGCTGCTTTCGCTACGCCCATTACATTATAGCCTTCGACTGCACGTTCTGCACCAAGATAGCTCATTGCTACAAGAGAACCGCCTTCTGTCATAAGGGGTTTTGCTGCTTTCGCTACAGCGATAAATGAATAAGCGCTTGTGTCTTGAGCAAATGCATATCCGCTTCTTGACGTATTAATAAACTCGCCGTTTAGATCTTCTGAATGAGCAAACGCAACAGAGTGAATCACTCCGTGAACTGTACCTGCTTCTTCTCCGATTTTTTTGAACGCTGCTTCAATGCTTTCGTCACTGTTTACGTCACATTCAGCAATTAATGATGCTTGAATTTCATTTTTTTCTAAAAGCTTGTTCAATTTTCCTAGTGAACGTTCTTTACGGTATGTAAAAATTAAGTTTGCTCCTACTTGATGAAGGGCTTTTGCAACACCCCAAGCAATACTTCGGTCGTTGGCAACTCCCATAATCACAATGTTCTTGTTCTTTAATTGTAATAAATCTTCCATAATATCCTCCAAAAAAAATTAGTCATCAATGATGACTAATAGGTAATTGTATAGCTTTATTATAGCACAAAGATGCGCTTAGTTCCTAAGAGTCTTATGAATTAACCGATTTTACTCTATAAATAATCTCCTATTTATCCGAATCCTGCAGCCATGCTTGCGTTGTTTCAGCAAATTTTTTGGCTGCAGGTGAAAGATGATAACGAGTAGCTAGACCAATCGAACGGTAGCTATCCACTTGAAACGGAATCGCACGCAGCTCTTGCGGGATTGAATCCAAAAGCATTTCAGGTAAAATACTAATGCCTAAGTGATACGTAATCATCGATAGGATAGCACTTTCATCCATTAATTCAAAGCGAATTTCAGGCTGAACCCCCTGTTCTTCAAACAATTGCTTAATATCATGATATCCGCCGTATGTCGGCATAATAAACGGTTCTTTCTCTAAATCTTTAAAGGAAACGTTTTTTTGATGATACAAAGCACTTTGATTTGATACGACACACAGCAGCGGGTCTTTTTTTAAAGAAATAATATGAAATTGACTTGAATGCGTAATGTTAATAAAGCCGCAGTCTATTTCTCCGCTTAGCAGCCACTGTTCAATTTCAAGATAATCGCCTTCTTTTAGCTGAATTTGAATGGCCGGATAGGTTTTTTCCATCAGCTGAATAATTTCCGGGAGCCACTTGGTCGATACGCTTTTAAAAATGCCAATTTTAATCGTTCCTTTTGCAAGACCTAACAGACTGGCTGCCTCTTGATGAACTTTTTCATTTTCTTGCAGAACCTTTCGAATGGCAAGCAGCATCGTTTCGCCTTCTGTTGTTAAAGTAATACCTGATCTGTTTCGATTCACAAGCGGAAATCCAAATTCTGTTTCGAGATTTGTAATGGCATGACTGACCGCTGACTGCGTGAGCGCCATCGCATCTGCCGCTTTTGTAAAGCTTTGCAATTCCGCTACTTTGTTTAAAATTTCATACTTCACTAAGCTCATTTTATCCCACCCCAACATGAATTTAATTCACGTTCATCATTATAAAGATTCATTTTATTAATATCAAATTCCTTTGTATACTGTGGGTACATGATAAAAAATGGAGGGTTGAACGTGAGTTACCGCACGCGAGCAAATATGATGATGATTGGGGTAAACGTATTTTGGGGTATGTCGTACGTGTTTATGAAAATGGGGCTGAGTTCACTCGGATCATTTACCATTATTGCGCTTAGATGTTTGATTGCTTTTTTCATTGCCGGGCTGTTTTTTCATAAGCCTTTACGGCAAATCACGCGCAAAACGATTTTATCATCCGCTATTTTAGGCTTTTTACTGTTTTCCGTTTTTGCATTTGTCACGTTTGGCGTCAGCATGACGTCTGCTTCAAATGCCGGATTTCTTGTCAGTTTAACGGTCATTTTTGTTCCGTTGCTCCACTGCGTGTTAGTGAAGAAGCTTCCTTCTTGGCCGATTGGGCTTGGTATTATCACTACCCTAACCGGTATAAGTGTTTTAACTTTAAAGCACTCCTTTCATATGAATGCTGGTGATGTACTTTGCATTGGAACTGCACTGTGTTATGCCATTCATATTACGTTAACTGGCACGTTTACCAAAAATGAAAACCCAATTGCTCTCGGCATTTTACAGCTAGGTTTTGCTGGATTATTTGCACTGATTTGCAGCTTTTTATTTGAACACCCTAGCATCCCCACTACTTTATCATCATGGATTGCGATTTTAGGTCTTGGCGTTCTTTGCAGCGCGATTGGGTTCATTTGTCAAGCCATTGCCCAGCGCTACACAACTCCTACTCACACAGGTCTTATTTTTGCAACAGAGCCGATTTTTGCTGCGCTGTTTGCAGTTCTCTTTTTGCACGAGCTGTTTACGCTTAAAGAACTGATTGGTTCTGTTATTGTCATCGCGGGAATTTTAATTGCTCAGTTAGACGATTTACTATTGAAAAAAAGAGTTCATTATCAAGAGACATTACCAAAGTGAAAGCCGCTAGATTTATGAATCTAGCGGCTTTTGTTATTAAACTAAACATACCCATCTGCTGCTTAAGTAGTCCCAACACCTACCTCCACTTTTCTTTCAATAAATGCTAGTATTTTTTAAACTATATTGTTATTCTAGATAAAAAAGTACGTCTAGGAGAACGACTGTGAAGCTTATTAAACGAATATTTTCAACTATTACTTCATCGATATGCGGCGGTGCGGTTTGCATGGAAATATTTGAATTAAATCCCCTTGGCTATACAAGTATAGTAGATTATTTATCGACTTTGCTTATTGGTGTGTATCTTACCGCTCCATTTATTATTATAGTAGGCATCCCTTGTTCAATAGCGATAGCAAACATCATGAAATACATAGCTTCATTTCAAATATTAATTGAACTAATTCTATATCTTCTTTTCGGTATCATGGGAGCACTCGCCGTATTAACTTTATTTTTGCTAAGTGACGGAATATCGGCTTTTAGTCTCTTTCCGCGAATCCTTATTGTAACGTTGAGCTGTTCACTGCCGTTTGGGCTATCATCTATCTTGATAAACAAGCTATCTAAAAAGACGGTCTATTATACATAGACCGTCTTTTTAGATGTTTTGCTACAGACACATCGCTATCGTTCATTACACTAACCGATATGATTTTGCATAATAGCACAACTTACACCCCATATGTATAAAACTTTTTATCTACGTTCATCACCGGAAAATTGGCAGGCAGCTTTTCTTTCTCCATACTTTGAAAGCCATTTTTCTCATAAAATCGATGCGCAGACCTATATTGTAAGGTGGTTCCTAAGTATATTCTTTCCACTTCTCTCTCTTTTGCCCACCCGATGGCTGTATGCAATAAACGGTGAGCTGTTTTGAAGGTGGCTCCTCTATAAGGTTTGGCTACAAACATTTTCCGTAGCGCTACTTGGCGGCTTCCAATGTCTATTAAAGCTACGCTTCCCACTACTTTTTCGTTGCAAACAGCAACCCAAAAGTTTCCGTTGCCCTGTTGATAAAAGCTTTCGATTTTAAATAAATCGGGCTGATCTTTCTCCGTTATTGGAATGTGATATTCTTGCTGCTGAATAGGAAGAATTAAGTCCACTACTTCTTGTTGATACTTACTAGCATATGGCTGAATGATGATACTTTCACTCAAAACCTCCACCGCCTCTAATCAGTTTACTCCACCTTATTTTTGACTGTTTTTAATACTGCACAACCTATGTTCATTATAAAACCAATTACGGCACCTGCAAGAATCGATATCACATCTACAGCGATAAAATCGCCTTTAGTCGGCTGAAATAAATTCATGGAAAGCAGACCAAACATAAAAAGCATTGGAATAAGGTAGCTTAGCACCTCATTTCCTTATCTCTATAAACCCTGTAACCATTTTATCGTATATTAATTTCCTATTTATTACAATCTTTATCTTCTTTCATGTTTTTATCGAAGAAATGAAAAAAAAGTGCCTGCCTCTCGTTCCTTGCTAATTGAGAGACGGGCACTTTTTTATAAAACATGACTCGTTGCTTGTAAAAAGAACTGAGACTGTTCGTAGTTATATGTCACTTTCGAAAAGTCAAACGGCTGGCCGTTCGCTAAGTGAAAAAGTGTTTCAATAAATAATTTAGGATCGCCTTCTTTTAATCCTAAGTACTTTGCTTCTTCTTCGTTCAGCTTGCCGACGTGAAGATATAGATCAGAAAACCCGATTTTTAAGCCAAGGCCTTCTTTAATGTAATGAAAAATAGACTGAGAAACAATTTCGTTATTTAAGTACGTAACGATGGACTTATTATAAAACGATTCTTCCAGACAAAGCGTCTGGCCGTTAATATACCGTACTCTTTTTACATAATAGACGTCGCTATTTTCTTCTATGTTTAAATTTAACGCCGCTTCTTGCGTCGGTTTCCGTACATCTAGCTCAATTACTTCCGACGTTAACTGAAAATCTTCAAGTTCACTTGTAAATCCTTGATTGGAAAGCAAGCCAATGTATCCTTTCCGTTTATGACGGCGAACAAAAATGCCGCTTCCTCTTACTTGAAAAACAACGCCTTTTTTCTCTAATAGATCTAAGGCCTTTGTTACCGTACTTTTACTCGCCTCAAATTGTGCCATCAGCGTTTCTAATACCGGCAGCTTGTCTCCTTGCTGAAGCTTGTGTTCTTCAATATAGGTTTCAATTTCAATTGCAATTTGTTGGTATTTGATCATAGCTATACCTCTTTACTGAATTTGTCTCAAGAATAACACGATTATACCATAATCTAACTCCATCCATAAACTTAAATTATTTATTGATTATTATTTTATTTGGGTATTGATAAATTGTATCGGTACAATTATACTGAAAGCGTATACTCAACAAGGGGGTTGAACATATGGGAGGGAAAATTAGAGATTATCACAAGCTTGCAGCAGATATTTTAGATGCAGTAGGCGGCGAAGAAAATATCGTAAGCGCTACACGCTGTGCTACGAGGCTGCGAATTGTATTAAAGCGCTCGAAGCCAGAAGCCAAACGTAAGGTATCTTCTATGGCTGGTGTCATTACGGTTGTTGAAAACAGCGGGCAGTTTCAGGTCGTTATTGGACAGCACGTAGGAGACGTTTATGAAGAGTTTGCTAGTTTAGTAAATTTGGATACAGCAGAGGAGCAAACTGAAAACAAAGGCACGATTTTAAACCGTGTGATTGCTACAATGTCCGCTGTGTTTGCACCGTTTGTATACATCTTAGCAGCGGCAGGAATTTTACAGGGCTCGTTAATCTTAATTAATTTGTTTTCGGATAGCTTTGCCAAAACGGGCACCTATCAAGTATTAAGCTTTATTTCGTGGGCACCGTTTGTTTTTTTACCTATCTTTATTGCCATCACAGCATCCAAGCATTTTAAAACCAACACCTACATCGCAGTGGCGTGCTGTGCCGCATTAGTCAGTCCAACATGGGCAGAAATGGCGGCCAAAATTGCCAATGGAAGCAGCATTTCGTTTTTAGGTCTTCCCTTATCCGAAACGATCTATACTTCTTCTGTTTTACCGCCTTTATTTTTAGTATGGATTTTGTCTTACCTTGAAAGGTTCCTAAACAAGGGCATTCATGAAGTCGTTAGACCGCTGTTTGTTCCGTTTTTATGTATGGTGATTATGGTTCCTATAACGATTTTACTCATTGGCCCCGTTACAACGATGGGAGCTAACGGAATCGCTCACGGCTATAACTTTTTAGCTGAAAACGTACCTGCCTTAGCTGGAGCAATCATTGGCGGCTTCTGGCAAATTGTTGTTATCTTTGGAGTACATTGGGGAATTACGCCGATGGTGCTTGCAAACTTTGATTTAAACGGCAGAGATTCATTTCAAGCGTATCAAACAATTGCCGTAGTAGCTCAAGTTGGAGCGGTGCTTGGGGTTATTTTAAAAGCAAAAAGCCAAGAAGCACGTAAAGTAAGCGTATCAGCCGGAATAACAGGATTATTTGGTATTACAGAGCCAGCTATCTACGGCGTAAACTTACGTTTTAAAAAGCCGTTTATCTTTGGATGCGTTTCAGGTGCTATTGGTGCCGTTGTAGCAAGTTTCTTTCACCCATATTACTTTGCTTACGCAGGATTGCCTGGACCGTTGACCATTGTAAACGGTATTAGCCAAGACTATCCGATGTCAATCTGGGGAATTTTAATTGGATGTGCTATTGCGATTATTCTTCCAGTTGTGCTTATTCAAGTATTTGGCTACGGAGAAGACGCAGCAAAAGAAGCTGCAGCTGCTCCTTTAAACGAAGTAGCTGTCAGCAACCCGAACGAAAATGAAGAAACAATCAGCGCACCGTTTAGCGGGAAAGTTATCCCACTTTCTAGCGTACCGGACGAAGTATTCAGCTCAGGTGCGATGGGAGAAGGATTAGCGATTGATCCTTCAGATAACAAGCTTTATGCACCTTTTGAGGGAACTGTAGTCATGGTAGCACCAACGAAGCATGCTATCGGCCTTCGTTCAGAATACGGCGTTGAGCTGCTTGTTCATATTGGATTAGATACCGTTACGTTAGACGGCAAGCCGTTTACCCTGCACGTAGAAGACGGTGTAAAGTTTAAAAAAGGCGATTTACTAATTGAATTTGATAAAGAATTTATTGAAACACAAGGGTTACAAACGATTACACCGGTTATTATCACAAATTCAAACGCTTACCGAGAAGTAATCGTTGAAGATGTTGAAAATAGCGGACTAAATCAAACATTATTTACCGTAGTGAAATAAGGAGGAACTAACGATGACAAAAATGCCAAAAGATTTTTTATGGGGCGGCGCATTAGCAGCTCATCAATTTGAAGGTGGATGGAATCAAGGCGGAAAAGGACCGAGCGTAGTAGACGTTATGACTGCAGGTGCGCACGGTGTACCGCGACAAATCACTGAAACAGTGGAAGATGATAAATTTTATCCAAATCACGAAGCGATTGATTTTTATCACCGCTACAAAGAAGATATCGCACTGTTTGCAGAAATGGGCTTAAAATGTTTGCGAACGTCTATCGGCTGGAGCCGTATTTTCCCTAAAGGCGATGAAGCTGAGCCAAACGAAGAAGGACTAAAATTTTACGACGATGTATTTGATGAACTGTTAAAGCACGGGATTGAACCGGTTATTACACTGTCTCACTTTGAAATGCCTCTGCATTTAGCTCGAGAATACGGCGGATTTAGAAGCCGAAAAGTGGTAGATTGCTTTGTGAAATTCGCTGAAGTTTGTTTCGACCGCTACAAAGACAAAGTCACGTACTGGATGACGTTTAATGAAATCAACAATAAAATGGACGTAAACAATCCTCTATTTCTATGGACGAACTCAGGCGTTTCTGTAAAGCCTGGTGAAAATGCAAAAGAAGTGATGTATCAAGCGGGACATCATGAACTTTTAGCAAGCGCTCTTGCCGTATCAAAAGGAAAAGAAATTAATCCAGATTTCCAAATCGGAGCAATGGTGTCACATGTGCCAATTTATCCGTATTCTTCAAACCCTGAAGACGTGATGTTAGCAGAAGAAACAATGAGACAGCGCTACTTCTTCCCTGACGTTCAAGTTCGCGGCTATTACCCGAGCTACGCGTTAAAAGAATTCGAACGAGAAGGCTATCACATTCCGTTTGAAGAAGGCGACGAAGAAATTTTACGAGACGGAAAAGTAGATTATTTAGGCTTCAGCTATTACATGTCCACAACGGTTAAAAGCGACGTTGAAGCTGATAATACGGGTGATATCGTAAACGGCGGATTGCCAAACGGCGTAGCAAACCCTTATATCAAATCAAGCGATTGGGGCTGGTCGATCGATCCAACGGGCTTGCGCTATACGTTAAATCGCTTCTACGACCGCTATCAAATTCCGCTATTCATTGTAGAAAACGGATTTGGCGCCATCGATACGGTTGAAGCAGACGGTTCCATTCATGACGCATCGCGAATTGAATATTTAAAATCGCACATCGAAGCGTTAGAAAAAGCTGTAACGTACGATGGTGTTGATTTAATGGGCTACACGCCGTGGGGAATTATTGATATTGTTTCCTTTACAACAGGCGAAATGAAAAAACGATACGGGATGATTTATGTCGACCGTGACAACGAAGGAAACGGATCGATGGAGCGCTACAAAAAAGATTCCTTTAACTGGTATAAACATGTAATTGAAACAAACGGTGAAGAGCTATAAGAAATCAGAAAAGCCGGTTTCCTGCGTGAAGACACAGGAAACCGGCCTTTTTAAATGTAAAAATAAATGCAAATACGTTATCTCGGTTTATCTACTAGCTGCGTTTGCGCAATTTCTGTTTGCTTAATTCCCGCTCGTTGAATTTCATCAGCAAACGATTCATGTTTCAGCGTTTTGATTACCTTTTCGCTTCCATCTCGAAGAGTATACACTCTAAATTCATACATACTCTGCCCTCTCCTTTAAGCTATGATTGATGCAATACATTAGATGCGCTTCTGTTCAAAGCAACTCCTAATAGAGGTTACTTTTTACTCTTCTTTACTTTACCCACTTTTTAGGAAACTAGACAAAGAGATTTACTCTGACGCGATAAAAGAAAAAGCCTTTGCCGTAAGCAAAGACTTTTATCTATTGAATATTATTGTTCAAAGATGGTTCCTTTTTTGAACTTTGAGTGTTTAAAAGCAAATTTCGTTAAAAGAATATACGCAACTCCTGCGACTACTACTCCTATAATCCAGCCTAAATCAACTTCAATAAACGCAGCGCCTGCACCGATGAGCATCGCAAGCAAAGCGCATGGATTGTAGCCGGAAAATGGCCCTTTTTCTTGATACAATTCCTCTACATTCACTTTTTGCTTCCGTAAAATATAGTAATCGACTAGTAAAATAGAAACAATCGGCCCTAAAAAAGCAGAGTAAATCAAAATGAACAAACCAAGACCTGCAGCTGATGAATCTTGAACAAGCACCCAAGGGAACGAGCAAAAGGCAAGCAGCCCGGTAATCGTAACCGCTACTTTATAGTTTGCTTTTGTCAGCAGCGTAATGACATACGTAGGCGGAATAATATTTGCCACCATGTTTACGGCAATCACGCCAATCACAATAAATGCTGATACAGCAACAGTGATATACGAATTATCGACTACAACCGCGAACGCTTTAACTGGATTGGAAATACCCGTAGCAGAAGCAAGCATAGCCCCGATTGTCAGAACAAATCCGTAGGCTACTAGAATTGGTGTAAAATATAAAAATCCGCGTTTCTTGTCGCTAATGCCTGGCTTTAGCTCTCTGGAGTAATCGGCTGCGCTTAGGAAAATCGCCGCATAATTACCCATAAACATCATGATGAAAGAAAAGAACGGAAGTCCCCACGAGCCTTTTGTATGTACCCACTTCTCTGCTACTACCTCACTATGAGACGTTAAAAGAACACCAAATACGTAAACAAGACCAAGCAATATAATGATCGACGCAAGCATCTCTACCCATTTAACCGCGTGGAAGCTGTACAGCGAAAGAACAATTTGCAGCAGTTGAATGATAATAAAACAAAGAACAAGATTGTCAAAAGCCCCTTTGCTCACAATTTTACCAATTTCGTTTAAAGCTGTACCGCCTGTCCAGCTTTGGAAACCATACCAAATGATAGCTGGAATACCTCGTAAAAGAGACGATATAACGGAGCCTTTTATGCCAAAAGACATTCGAAGCTGCATCACATACGGTATACCCGTCCTGTAGCCAATTCGATCGTTTAACACAAAAAAAGTAGAAATAATACCGATGGCAATAATGGCTGCCACAAACGTTTGAAAAAGATTTAATACCGCAGTACCTGCGATTACCAAGCTAGCACCAAGCGTCATGTTTCCTAAGTTAACGCCGTCTCCAATCCACATAAACATATAGGCCAGTGGAGTTAGCTTTCGATCCGCATCCCTTTTTGGCTTTAGTGACGGATCAAGCCCCCTATCTTGATGAGAATGCACCTCTTCTATAACGGAACTTGTTGCATTTGTAGACACTATATACTCAACTCCTTTTTTATGATGTTTCCCCTCTTACTTCTAACATTAGATGTAACTTAACTTAACATGTACATAGTGTATACGAATTTTAACGCAAGTTCATCATTATTTATGTGAATTTTCTGATATTAATTTGTGCGATTTGACTAATTTTTAATCTCAGCTCGCAACATACAGAAGTTGATGATATTAAAAAATCCAAGCGCTTACAATAAGCGCTTGGATGAGTCACTCAGTATTTATTTTTCACAGGCAATGTAGTCTTTATCTCGATCTAGCTTTGTATTGGCATCATACAGTGCTTTTGATACGTACGGTTTGTACTTTGTTTTGCCGCCTTTATTCTTTACATTAGCCGTACGAGCTACGCCGCCTTTGTAGTCTTTGTTTAATTCGGTACAGTTTTTGTAAGATTTAGCTGCCGCATCTACGTTTGAAACCGTGCCAAAAGATACGCTTGTTAATAAACCGAAAGATAGAACAATTGGAAAAATCTTTTTCATAACAGATACTTCCTTCCTATATTTTGTCTCATTAATAATAGAATGTTCTATCAATCTTTTCAATCTTTTTTTTACATTTAAACTACTATTATCCAATTTTTTTATTTATAAGTAGCTTTAAGAGCCTTGACCGCTTGTTTAGCCGCTTCTGCAATCAGTTTATCATGATACTCCGCATCTTTTTCCGTACGATCGGAAAGGATCGCAAGAACAATTGGATCTCCATTTGGCGGCCAAAGAATGGCAATATCATTTCGCGTCGCGTAGGAGCCTGCGCCTGTCTTATCGGCTACTTCCCAGCTTTTTGGCACGCCCGCTCGTATCAAGGCATCCCCTGTCGTATTTCGTTTCATCCAATCCGTTAAAAGTGCACGTTTGTCTTCAGGAAGTGCCTGTCCAAGTACATACGTTTGAAGGCTTGCAGCAAGTGCTCTTGGTGTACTTGTATCGTGGGTTTCTCCTGGATTCACTTCATTTAAATCAGGCTCAAACCGCTCAGGCAGCGTTACATCGTCTCCTATGTTTTCTAAAGCTTCTTTAAATCCGTCCGGTCCGCCCAGCTGCTGCAGAATTAAATTCCCTGCCGTATTGTCGCTGTAGCGAAGCGATGCATCCGCGAGTTCTTTAAGAGTCATGCCTGTATCCACGTGTTTTTCTGTAATAGGGTTATAGTTCACAAGGTCATCGCGCGTATAAAAGATTCGCTCGTTGAGATCTTCAATTGATTTCTGCTGTAAAAGTGCACCGACAGCAAGAGCCTTATGGGTAGACGTATAAGCAAAACGCTCGTCCGGATGATACGTTACCGTTTTGTTTGTACCGGTATCTAAAGCAAAAACGCCAAGATTCGCATCATATTTTTCTTCAAGCTTAGCAAACTCTCGATCACTTTTCGTTTCTTGTTTTTGACACTTCACCGTTTCAGCCTGTACTCCGCTGCTTGAAAAGCCTACAACCGCCGCGCATGATAGAGCCAGTGCAGGCATCATTTTTTTAAGCTTTGAAGTGTAAAACATCTCTTTCCATCTCTTCATTACCTTTCAACACCCTTCCAAAAAGTATTTAGTATGTAGTCTCTTAGGTAGAGATTACCAACAATTCTATTTTATCAATTGTTTACTCTCACAAACATGATAGTTTTATCACATTTATATAATAAAGTACCCGATAATAAAGAATAACTAGCATACCACCTATTAATAAATTTAAAATACCGGCGGCGTAACGGAAAATAAAATAACGGCTTTCTCATCAAACGGATTGTCCCATTTGTGCTTAAGATGCGAAGGGATTTTGACGCTATCTTCTTTTTCTAGCACGTATACTTCCTCGTCCAAATACACTTTAATTTTTCCTTCTAAAACGTATGCCACTTCCTCCCCTTTATGTGCTAAAGGTGTTTCAGATGAAGACATCATGGGAGGGACTTCCATAATCGCCGTAGCTAGATTTCCAGTAAAATCAGGTGATACTAGGGAATACGTGAGCTCTTTTACCTTCATCGTTTTACGCTCATTCGACCGTACGACTAAATGAGAGGTATTTATTTCTTCAAGTAAAAAGCTGAATGTAGGCACGTCGAGGCATTTAGCTAAAATCTTAAGCGTTGAAATGGACGGATTAGCTAACCCCCGTTCAATTTGACTTAACATAGACGGCGTGATATCCGCTAATTTTGCTAATTCACGACTGCTTAGTCCCTTTTCTTTTCGAAATTTCTCTACTTTTTTTCCAATATCTATGTTTTCCATGATGATTCCTCCGTAAAAGATGTTTAATTATGTTTAATTATATTTAATTTTATTAAATTAAACTTAATAAACAGCGTTACTTATGTTAAATTATATTTAATAAATAAAGTATAATTTAATACTACCACAGCGAGGAGGAAGAAAAAAATGAACGACATCTTGACCTTTTTGGTTCTTACATTGTTTGTTATTATGAGCCCTGGTATCGATACCGCCCTTATCACGAAACGAACGATGGCAGACGGACAAACGGGCGGCTATAAAATGGCTTTAGGCTTAGCGAGCGGCTCTTTAGTTCATACGCTCGCCGCCACGTTTGGCTTATCAGCTCTTCTCCTTCAGTCAGCTCTGGCATTTGAAATCGTAAAATACGCAGGAGCCCTTTACTTAATGTACTTAGGCACCTCTGCCTTCCTTTCTAAAAAAAGCAATGCATCTTCTTCTGAAAAAGAGGAGCAGTCAAAAGAAACGTCCGCTTTTCGTCAAGGCCTTGTCTCAAATGTTCTTAATCCAAAAGTAGCGGTGTTTTTCTTAACTTTTTTACCTCAATTTGTTCAAACTGATCAAAACGTAACGCTTCAATTGCTTCTTATGGGAATAACGTATACGATCCTTGCGATCACGTGGTTTTTCGTATTCGTCTTTTTTATTAACTATTTACGAAAATGGCTTACAACACCTAGCGTGCAGCGCTTTATGGATAAAGCAACGGGCGTCGTGTTAATCGGTTTTGGATTAAAGCTCGCTTTTGAAAAACATAAATAACAAAAGTATGTTAGTTGAAGAAAGTTCCGAATGAGTTTGATTTTTGATGGAGAATCAAACTCATTCGGATTTTTTTATTAGTAGGGTAAATGCAGGTGCTTCTAGCCGGTGATTGAAAGGCAAGGCGAAGACTCATGCAGGAAAAGCGGAATAGATGAGACCCCGCAGGAGCGCAAGCGACGAGGAGGCTCAGCGGCCGCCTGCGGAAAGCGAAGTCTTGCACGGAAATCAACAGGCGTGTAACAAGCAATTCATACTCGATCATTTATCTCAATTGTTATTTATGCACGTCAGGTTCATAGAGATAGAGTTTAAGATCAAGTCTTCCCTCCGAAGAAACGAGTATTCCTTCCGCTTCGAGTGAAAGCTTTTGGACAACATGCATTTCTTCGTCTTTAAATCCAATTTCTCCTTTAGAATTGATCACTCGGTGCCAAGGAAGATTATGTTTCTTACTCATTGAGTGCAGTACTCGTACAACTTGCCTTGCACCTCGAGGACTCCCAGCCAGGCGGGCAATTTGTCCGTATGTCATGACTTTTCCGCGAGGGATTTGTTTAATAAGGGCTACTGCTCGCTCTGTAAAACTCATGCTGTCCCTCCTTTTATTGTTTAGTACAACATTACCATAATTAATAAACCGTGAAGTAATCACTCGATTTTTCTTCAGCAACATTATAAGATAATACATAAGAAGTACGCTCATCATTGTGCAACATTCTTCAGGTAAATGCTTGTATTTCCTATTCTTCAACTAGCAAATCTTTGCGCGAGTGGCAGCTTATCCCTTATTTATGACACTGTGATTATAAAAACGTTACAGAAATCAACACAGCAAAGTACGTAGAAGCGTTACGTGATAAGATAAACAGTAGATACTAGTACAATTTCAAATTGATGCTGACGAATAAGTAATCATTTAAAAAGTGGTGAGAAAATGACAAAATGGCTTAGTGTAAAAGAATTATCTGAAGAAACGAGTATTCCTACTTCAACTATCAGAAGATACATAGATAAATTCAAAGATTTCTTTATACAAAAAGAAGATCATCGACCAAAACAATATGAAGCTGCAGCTGCGACCGTTTTACTGAAAATTAAGCAGCTTTATGATGAAGGCTGTCAAGCAGAAGAAATCAATGAAGCGCTGCAAAAAGAATTCTCTTTGACTACAAGCGAGGATCAAGCTGCCGTGTCTCTAGACGAAGAGGACACAGAGAACACAGCAGAAGCAGCTGACCAGCCCGAGGCCGATGACCAGCAGCCGAAACCTCCCGAACAGCCGGTACAGCCTCCACCCCAACAAGAGCCTGATACAAAACAAATTCTTCAGGAAAAAGATAAGCAGCTTATTCAATCTTTGCGTAAAAGTCTGCGTGAACAGCAGGCCATTTCAGAATTAGTAGAAGCTTCAAAAGAAAGCAGCGTAGTAGGTAAAAAGAGATCGATTTTAAAACGATTATTCCAACGAAAAAAGGACTAAGTTTGTAAACAAGCCTAGGCCATGAAGCATCTTTATTTCTGATCATTAAATTTATGTAAAACAAAGTTTCTAAACTGTTTAACAGCCGGTGATAGATATCTTCCTTCAATCCATGCTAGTCCAATGACTCGGTGGCAGTTGGCCTTAGCTAATGGAATTTTCACTATTTTGCTTTGATCGATTCCGTGTAAATCTGGAAGGATAGAAATTCCTAAGCCGGCTCCTACTAGTCCCGCTACGGTATCAGCTTCCTCTCCTTCAAACATGATGTGAGGCATTCTTCCTGACTCTTCAAATAACTGCTCAAACGTAAGACGAAGAGAAAAGCCTTCTTTTAAGTGAATAAATGATTCCTCAGCAATTTCTTCTAGTGCAATACATTCACGATCAGCATACCGGTGATTTTTCGGTACGATTACAAACAGCTCTTCACTCCAAAGATGCTGCCATTTAATGAACGATTTCTCTTCCATCGGCGCAATCAAACAAAGATCCAGTTCGCCGAGCTCCAGCTGCTCAAGAAGCACGTGCGAAGGACTTTGCCTCAGTTGAAAATTCACCTTAGGATATAAACTGCGAAACGAAGCGATTAAATCTGGAATCAAATCCGTGCTGAGCGTATGTAAAAATCCAAGTGACACCTGCCCTTTTTCAGGATCTAGCAGCGCTTGAATTTCCTCTTGTCCTTTATCAAATTCTTTCATTATGTTATCTACACGCTTTAAAAAAACTTTACCATATTGATTTAATATAATGGAACGTCCTTGCCGGTCAAATAGCGGTGCTCCTACTTCCTCTTCAAAACGAGCGATTGAACGACTGAGCGCAGGCTGCGTAATTAACAGCTCTTCTGCTGCGCGCGTCATATGCTGCGTACGTGCTAGCGTTTGAAAATATTTAAACTGCTGCCACTCCACTTTGTACCATCTCCTTATTAACCGTTCTATCCATTACATAGATGTATGAAAAATATGATTATAATGAATTATACATTATAAATAGCAGGTGTTACGATAAAAAATGGAAACATACTCGAGGATGTTTTTAGTTCATCTTGATGACTGCTGTATACGGCTCTTATTAAAATTTTATACTCATCATTTTCTAGCAGAAAGAAGAATTTGTCCTGAAACGTAAGGGGATTATTAAAAAGCTAACTAAGATATCATAGTAACTACACAGCAAAAAGACCCTTCTATCACACTAAAAGAAAGGTCTTTTTTGAGAATCTAAAACACATTTTTTCTTGTATGTACCCCTTAAAGTAGACTTTTTTAGAATTTAACTCGTTCTACTAACTGCAGCAATTCTTCATTTGGTCCGTGAAATAAAATCATACGGCCACCTTCAAGCGTTGGCTGAGGCTCAGATGATAAAAATTCAATTCCTTTGCTCTTATAATGTTGAATCGCCTTATTTATATCCTCTACCGTAAAGGCAAGATGGTTAACAATCCCGCTTTTGGTATACTCGCCAATCGGATCAATATCTCGAATGAGCTCAATTTCAATACCCGGCTGTTCTTCAAGATACAAAAAAGCCATCTCTCTTTTTTCGGTAGAGCCTTGAAGGCGAACTTTAAAGCCAAACATATCCCCGTAGTAGTGAATCGTTTCATCCATATTTCTAACAATAATTGCCGTATGTTCCATTTTCTTAATCATTCATCTTCTCCCTTTCCCCATGTTTAGTAAGTACAAGTAAACTATACAACAATTTAGGCAATATGTATTTACATATAGTAAGGGAATTCAAGCACTCTATCAATGAGTCGGCTATGAGTTGAAAAATAACAAACAAAAAAACAAACCCCATTGGTTTGTTTTGGTTACATAATTATAGTTAGACTCTGTTTCAACAACGTTCGATAAGCCATGTTTTGTACCTTTGTACTGCAAACGATTTTAATCTCGTACTCAGGCGGTAATCATCTATCTACGATTACGCATGTAACCGTCCGTCTCTCCGTTAAATTCCTTCAAGACAGTTCCCCTACCATTGTTTGGGTTTCTCGCTCGTGGGGTTTACCGCGTTCCACCTTTGCTGTTTCCAGCAAAGCTTCGTCACTGTGGCACTTTCAGGGATACTCGACCCTATCCGAGGACTTAGGTGGTTTTTCCCGCCGTCAGCTAAGCTATAAGCCAAGCTGCCCTAGCTTATTTTTTCACTAGGCACGAACACTACGGGCATTTCAGCACCGTGCGAGCATGGACTTTCCTCTACATCAAATGATGCAGCGATTACCTGAACGTTGTTTCAGATCGTGTATGAGTAGTATATGCGTTTTAATAAGCCAAATCAAATGTAACTTTTGGAACGGATTCCAATTCAATTTTTACAGCAAATTAAATAAAATAACTTGTTTCTGTACACTCTTTTTAGTAGATGAATCACCCGCAAATTCAAGAAATATTCTCTTCAGCCATTTCTACGAGGGATACTTTGTTTCTTTGTAGAATATTCTATACACCACACAAAAAGATGACAGAGGTGATGAAACATGAACGCTGATTTAAAATTTGATTTTCATACCCATCACGACCGATGCGGACATGCTCGCGGAACGATTCGAGATTATATAGAGGCGTCTATTGATAAAGGCCTTGATATTATTGGGATTTCGGATCATTCTCCTTATTTTGCAAGCGAAGAAGAGCAGCCGTATCCTCACATTACGATGGGAAAAAGCGCATTTTCCGGATATGTAGCTGAGATTTTGAAACTAAAAGAAGAATATAAAGAGAAAATTGAAGTGCTGTTAGGCGTGGAGTCTGATTTCTTTCCTGAGCATGCGGGAATATATCAAAGCCACTATGAAAAATATCCGTTTGACTACATAATTGGCTCTGTCCACCAAGTTGATGAAATCAGTATCTTTCATAAAACGCGCTGGGAAGGACTTTCTCAAAAAGAAAAACAGCGCACGAAAGAAACGTATTATCAATTGATCCAAGAGTCCGCCCGAAGCAGAATGTTTCAGATTCTTGGCCATATTGATGCCATGAAAGGATTCTATCCCTCCTTTTCTTCTATCGAGACAGCTGTCATTGATCAGACGCTAAAAGTGATTTCGGCACATGACATTGCTATAGAAGTTAATACATCAGGCAAAACCAAAGACTGCGGAGGCTGGTATCCTGCAGACGATATTTTAGAAAGAGCCCTGCACTACGGGGTACACATTACATTTGGTTCCGATGCTCATGACCCAGGGCGTATTGGCGACGACTTTGAATTAGTAAAAAAGCGTCTTAAAGAAATCGGTTTTACGGATTGGGTCTTTTTTAGACAGAAAAAAATGCAGATGACACCTTTATAAAACTTAAATAGAACTCCAATAAAAATATGCTTGAAGACACGGAGATGAAGGACATCTCGTGTTTTCAGGCATGTGTTTTTCACTGAGAAACTTTGACTTTTGTAGATGAAGATAAATCTTCTCCGTTTGTTTCAATTACTTGTTGTTTAGGCACCATTTTTTCATCGTCTTGAACTACCCTTGTATTCCCTGCACTACTAATTTCCTACATAAAATATCCACATTTCATTTCAACTGTGCTACATTTAACTAAAAATGCTTTCTTGATGAGGGATACAATTGTGAATTTAGATTTAACAGCTTATATAACGCTTATCTGCACGTCAGGTGTTCTTAATCTATACTTATGTTTTTACGTATTTATTAAGCGTCACCACTACGCTAACATTGCGCATTTATTTATTCTTCATACAGGTTTCACCACCATTTATTGTATGGGTGCGGCGTTTAGCTTACTATCCGTTAACCTCGGAGAAATGAAATTTTGGACCGTTATTCAATACGTGGGCATGCCTTTTTCGCCTCCTGCAGGACTGCTGTTTGTTATGCAGTATGTCGGCATAAAGGTAAGAAAAAAACATATTTTTACCCTTTTTATCATTCCATTTATTAGTTTGATTATGGTCGCAACAAATGACTGGCATCACCTTCATTACCGCGTGTTTGAAATTGATCCCGTTCTAGGTGCTCCTTACGTTCATCAAGAAATTGGGCCATGGTACACAATTCACGGCATGTTCATCTTTTCGTCTATGTTCGTTGCTTTTTTGCTCGCCGTTTACCGCTGGAAAGAAACAGCCAAAGCTTATCGCCTGCAGTTAATTTCATTAATGGTCGGTCAATTAGTCCCTATCGTCACCGCTTTTATCTATTTAATGGGCTTTACGCCGCAGGGAATTGATCCAGTTCCGATGGTTTTATGGGTCTCTTCATTTTTATATTTATGGTCCATTAACTCATCGCGTATGTTTACAGTTATGCCCGTTGCTAAAGACGCGATATTTAACAGCATCAATGACGGCGTTATCGTACTTGATGAAAGCTACAGATTAATTGAATTTAACCTAGCGTCTAAAAACATGTTTCCTCAGCTAAAAAAAGCGATGTTTGGAAAACGTTTTGCTGATGTTTGGGTGACGCTGTCCGGCCGTTCGTTTCCTTTTACATTAGAAAATACAAAAAGCAGTCATGAACTGGAGCTTTTTTCTGAAGATCAATCTTCGTATACGTATCAAGTTCGCACTTCTCCTTTGCAGTATGCTAACAACAGTCACGGCTTGCTGCTTATTTTTACAGATATCACGGAGCTAAAAAGACTTCAGCTAAAGCTTGAAAATCAAGCTTATTACGATGAGCTGACGCAAATTTATAATCGCAGGGCATTTTTTCAGCACAGCAAGCAAGCGTTCGATGAAGCAAAAAAGTCCGCATCTTCTTTTACACTTCTTTTACTTGATATTGATTATTTTAAAAAAGTAAACGACACGTATGGCCATTATACGGGCGATCAGGTGCTTGTACATGTCGTAAAAGCCTGCGAGTCCGTATTGCCGCAAGGAGCCCTTTTTGCTCGGTACGGCGGTGAAGAATTTGTACTCGCGCTAAAGGGCCATACTTTATCTGAAGGCGAAACGCTTGCTGAGCAAATTCGCCGTCACGTCGGGACTCAGCCCTTACTGATTAATGAAAAAACCATTTCTGTTACGCTAAGTCTTGGAGTAGCACAAGCGGAAAAACAAGAAAATGAAACGTTAGATGAGCTGTTGAATAAAGCAGATATCGCCCTGTACGCTGCCAAACAACATGGACGCAACCAAGTATGTGTATATAAAGAAATAAAAGAAATCTTAAAAAGAACCTAAACAGCACTGTTTCGGTTCTTTTTGCTTTTGACTAATATTCTTTCATTTATCAAGTAAAAGTGCTAAAAGACTTGATTTTGTTTATGGATTTGAAAACAGCTCATCCTATAAACTAGAGGTAGATCAAAAAAGGAGAGATAGAGATGAAGATTAAACATATTCGAAATGCCACTTTACTTGTTGAATACGGGGGAAAAACGTTTTTAATTGATCCTATGTTAGCGGAAAAAGGCACGTACCCTCCCTTTCCAAATTCGATCAGACAAGATCAAAACAATCCTTTAGTAAGCTTACCGTTATCCGTTGAAGAGATTATTGATGGTATTGATGCCGTCATTCTCACTCACCTTCATTTGGACCATTTTGACGATGCCGCTAAGCAGGCGTTGCCAAACGATATCAAAATGTTCGTTCAAAATGAAGAAGATGCCGCAGTAGTAAGAGCTGATGGTTTTAAAAATGTAGAAGTACTAACAAAGAACACGGTCTTTGAAGACATCCAATTATCCAAAACAAAAGGTGAACACGGAAGAGGAGAAATTTTAAAGCGTACTGGTTTAGTATGCGGCGTTGTTTTTAAACACAAGAGCGAAAAAACGCTTTATGTAGCTGGAGATACGGTATGGTATTCCGCTGTTGAAGAAGAAATCAACACCCATCAACCGGATGTCATTGTCGTAAACGGCGGCGATAATCAGTTTTTAGAAGGCGGTTCTCTTGTGATGGGGAAAGAAGATATTTACGAAGTGCACAAAGCGGCCCCTCATGCTACGATTCTTTCTGTCCATATGGAAGCTGTCAATCACTGGACGCTATCAAGAGAAGAGTTAAAAAGCTTTATCAACGAAAAAGATATGGCGTCCCGTGTCTTAGTTCCAGATGATGGCGAGGTTTATACTTTTTAAGAGAGAAGATGAGACAAAAGTATTTAAGTTGAAGAAAGGTCCGAAAGAGTTTGATTCTTAGTTGAGAATTAAATACGTTCGGATCTTTTCATTGATGTAGTTATGTCTCCCTCTCTCTTTTATAGCTCTTTAATTTATCAAGTAGTCGTAGTAGTAGCAACTGCTGAAGTGCTCGCAATAACCGCTAGCATAGCTGCTTGCTGAGCTTGAATAATCGTTTCGATCGTTGTATAGATGCCCGTTTCGACCACTCTAGAATCCTTCAGTTTTTCACTGATAACCAAATTAACCCCCAGCATAACATTGATGTCTTTCTGCCATTTAAAAAGTTTATCTGCATTTAACTGCTTCACCACTTCATGGATAAGTTCAATTTCAGTTTCTGGTTTTTCAAACAGTGCTAATAAGCCAATGACCGGGTAGTGCATCGCTTTTACTTTCATACCTGCCGATTCACAGGCTTCTTTTACTGATACGCATCTTTCAATAAGGGTATCTGCATCTAAATTTTTATCGATTGAAAGAATATGACTTAAAAATTGAAGGTCATTTCCTTTTTTAAATCCATGCTGCGCCAATGTTGTATAGAAGTGTTCAATTTCATGCATGAGACCATCAGTAGACTCGCTCGTTTCCGCTAATAAAACGGCAAGAGGTACATCCCCGCTTGACGTAAGGAAAAGATGCTTCTTTTTCATGCCTTGATAAATTTCTGCGGATCTTCGGACCATTTCTTTATGACTTCGGCTTGACTCATTCGACAGCATAGCCGAAGCCGCAATGTACGTAAACGCGCCTCTCGTAAATCCGCCTTGTATCAATTGATCATATACGTCAAAAAACTCATGAAACGTTTCTTTTGGATTCTCATAGCGAGTATCAAGCATAGCTGCTATTGTAAACCGCTGTGATGATTTTAACGTAGAAAACATCCCTACTTGATTTTTAATATAGTCGCTTAACTCGAGATAATCCTGAAGCTCGAGCGATTTACCTTTCACTGCATACATAGAAGCGATAGCCATAAACTGCTTGTGATCTCCTACTTTCCATTTCAGTTCATTTTTTAAGCTGATATAAAAATCTCTATACTGATTTACTTTTTGTTGAATCGTTTCCGGGAGCATATCAACACGTCCTTTATTCGTCGTTAGCTTATATACGTAGCACTCCAACAAAAGTTTCAATATTTGGTAAATATCCTATACATTTATTACATACAAAAAAGACCCCGGAATATTCCGAGGTCTTTTTTGTTCAGTTCTATTTATTAACCTCTTCCCGCTTGGAAAGAAGGATATTTTGTCATACCGCCATCCGCAAATAATGTAATACCTGTTACATAGCTTGCTTGTGATGATGCTAAGAATGCTGCAACTGACGCGATTTCTTCCGGGTTACCGATGTAGCCCATTGGAATCATACTTTCTACGTCTGCACGCTGTTCTGGATCAGCGAATTTTTCAGCGTTAATTGGTGTATCAATTGCCCCAGGTCCAATGTTATTCACGCGGATTCCTTTTGGTGCATATTCAAGAGCCAATGTTTCCGTCATTAGCTTCATGCCGCCTTTACTTGCTGCATAGTGAACAAATAATGGCCAAGGAATCATTTCGTGAACGCTAGACATGTTAATAACGTTTCCTTTGATATCATTTTCAACAAAATATTTAATCGCTTCGCGGCTGCCTAAAAACGCGCCCGTTAAGTTTGTGTCGATTACTTGATTCCAGTTTTCTAATGATAATTCATGAGAAGGAACCGGGTTTTCAACACCAGCATTATTAATCATAACGTCTAATGTGCCAAATTCTTCAACAGCTGTCTCTACAAGGTTCACAACGTCTTCTTCTTTTGTTACGTCGCCTCGAACAATAATTGCTTGACCGCCAGCTTGTTCAATTTCTTTTTTCACTTCTAGCGCTTCGTCTTCATTGCTGCGGTAGTTTACAACTACTTTTGACTGCTCTTGACCAAAACGAACGGCCATTGCGCGACCCAATCCTTTTGATCCACCTGTTACAACTACTACTTTACCTTTTAAATCTGTATACATCTTGAAGTCCTCCTACTTTTCCTGCGTGATATGTCTTGTTATACTGTACTAATTATAGATACAGTTTAAGTTTTAAAAAGAGAATAAACATTTTTCTATCTCTTCTTTCTCAAACTGTCATTCATTTAAAAAGTAACAAATTCACTTTTGTTTCTTTTCGTTACTTATCGTAACCAAGAGAAATAAAGTAGTCAAACTTTTTGTTTGATCATTTTTATCATTTCTTTTTTCCTTACTCTCTTTGTAGTTGTTTGTTCACTGGAGAATGAATCTTCACACTTCCAATTCACACCACTTCAAAAGTTTAAACTTTTTCCCTTGCAATTCTTAAATCAATGTATTATATTGTTGATATATCAATTATTGATATGTCAAACAATTGTCCACAATCAAAAATATAGAAATGACAATAAATAAGTTTAACGCCTAAAAAGAAAGGAATAATGACTATGACTACAAAAGACTTTAACGAAATTGCTTTAAAACGTCGTTCAATTAAAAAATATGATCCTTCAGTAAAAATTAGCCGTGAGGAAATGGAGGAAATTCTTACAGAAGCTATGCGCGCTCCTTCTTCTGTTAATATGCAGCCGTGGCGCTTTGTTGTAATTGAAACGCCGGAAGGAAAAGAAAAGCTAGCTGAACTTGCGAAATTTAACAGTGAACAAGTTCATACATCTTCAGCTGTTATTGCCGTGTTTGGTGATATGAATAACGTTGAATATGCAGATGAGATTTTCGGCAAGGCCGTAGAGCTTGGCTATATGCCGCAAGACATTAAAGAACAGCAGCTAAATTTCTTTAAGCCGATTTACGAAAACATGCCAAAAGCAGATATGAAAGACATCGTGCTGATCGATTCAGGTCTTGTGTCTATGCAGCTTATGCTTGTGGCTCGTGCTCACGGGTATGATACAAATCCAATCGGCGGATACGAAAAACACTTAATCGCAGAAGCATTCGGTCTAGATAAAGAACGTTATCTTCCAGTTATGCTTATCTCAATCGGAAAAGCAGCAAGCGAAGGCCATGCTTCTTACCGTCTACCGGTCAATACGGTTACGACTTGGAAATAAGCAGCTAGTTCTATTCAATAAGTAAAGAGCTAAAAATGTGAAGTAAAAGGAGACTTTCTGATGAATAACTATCAAGAACTTACAAAAAAACAGCTTTCATTCTTTAATAGCGGTAAAACAAAAGACGTTGCGTTTCGTATCGAAACGCTAAAGAAATTGAGAGAACTTGTTGTCCGACATGAAGACGACATTTTAAAAGCAGTAAAAGCTGATCTTAACAAACCAGAAATGGAAGCAAAACGTGCAGAAGTTGGTCTTGTACTAAGCGAAATCGACTTTGCAGTTGAGAATCTTGCAGAATGGGCAGCGCCAAAAGAAGTAGAAACACCATCTACTCACGCTGGAGCAAAAAGCTACATTTATCAAGATCCATACGGTTTAGCTCTAGTGATTGCACCTTGGAACTATCCGTTCCAACTTGCTGTATCACCAGTAGTAGGCGCGATTGCTGCAGGTAACTGCGTGGTGTTAAAGCCTTCTGAATTAACACCTCATACGTCAAGCCTTCTTGCTAAGATGTTTAATGAAAACTTTCCTGAAGAATACTTGACTGTAGTCGAAGGTGAAGTGGAAACAAGCACGGCTTTACTAAAAGAAAACTTTGATTACATCTTCTTTACAGGAAGTACAATGGTCGGCAAAATTGTAGCAGAAGCTGCAGCTAAACATTTAACGCCTGTTACGCTAGAACTAGGCGGAAAAAGTCCTACAATTGTACACGAAGATGCTAATATTGAAGAAGCAGCTAAACGTATTGCGCGCGGTAAATTTGCAAATGCTGGCCAAACGTGCGTAGCGCCAGACTACATTCTTGTTCAGCGAAATGTAAAAGACGAGCTGCTAGCTAACCTAAAACAAGTCGTAACAAACACGTACGGCGAAGATGTTTCACAAAATCTAGACTTCCCTCACGTAGTGAGCGAAAAGCATTTTGATCGTCTTAACAGCTTCTTAACAAACGGAGATATCGTTTTTGGAGGCAAAACGGACCGTTCTCGTCTGTTTATTGAACCAACTGTTCTTGACAACATCTCATGGGAAGACAATGTGATGCAAGATGAAATCTTTGGACCAATTCTTCCAGTCATCGTATACGATGAAATCTCAGAAGTAATCCAAGCAATCGTAAAACGTCCAAAACCATTGGCACTTTATCTTTTCTCTGAAGATGAAGCAGTCCAAGATCACATCTTAAACAGCGTGTCATTTGGCGGCGGTTCTATTAACGATACAATTAATCACATGACATCTCACTACCTTCCATTTGGCGGCGTTGGTGACAGCGGAATGGGTGCGTATCACGGAAAAGCAAGCTTTGATACATTTTCACATGCTAAAAGCATCTTAAAACGTTCAAATAAATAAAGAAAAAGCCGAAGTCAGCGTCTGACTTCGGCTTTTTTTATTCTTTCATTTGTTTGGCGATTTGTTCATACTGCTCTTCTTTTTTTGTGGAAACCGCTAAATCGCAAAGAATATGTAAAAAATATTTTTTATCTTGAACAAATAAATACTCTTCTTCAAAGCCTTTAGAAATGTATACGGCAAACTCCCAGATGTCGTCATAATAAGCTGGCCCAATGGCCTCAGCGAGATTTCCAAGCGTTTTGAGCAGCTCCATCGTAATGATAATATTCCGTCTCGCATAGTGCCGGATATTAGCAAATCCATCATATAAAAAGTCCTCAAACTTTTTGTCAGGGATCACCATTCGTATCACGCCTTTATCATCAACTAAGTAAGAAGAAAATTGACTCGCGGCACAAATTTCCCGAAGAATATCGCTAATTTGGTGAATGGAGTTAACCGCCGTTTTGAAGTCATCATTTCCTAGTGATTTAATTGCCATCTCGACAAACTTGGTAATAATATACGTCGTGTCTTGAATATCAGTCTGGGATTTCCCTACATGGATATATTGGTGAAAAACGGTGCAATCCATTTCATCGTGCTCCGTCGAATCTCTATGCCAATAATAAAACAATACGGTTCCGCTGAGCACATAATCCCCTACTTCACGCTCCATTTTTATCACTAAATTATGCTCTTTGGCACAGTGAATCAATTGGCTGTAGTTCAACGTTTGAATATAGCCAGATGTTTGAATACATACCGGCTTTTTCTCTCCTTGTGGAAAGGAAAATTGTTCGCTATGACTAGACTGCGTTCGATGAATCTCCAGTTCCTCGCGAATCGTTGTCTTAATAGCTTTTATGGACGCTGTTTTCATCGATTGAGTCATATGATTTACTTGCAGCCACTTAACAGAATGATTAATGAAGTAGACAAACGTGCCCGCACTAAAAACAGAAAGGGCTGTCGTCACAAACGGAATCGCAAAATATCCGTCTACTTGAGAGCTGTTTAAAAAAAGAAAGACAAAAAGTGTATACAAAAAACTCCCTATAAAAATACCTAAAATTCGCTGAGTAGACTTAGAAGAAGCAAAGTTTTTTAACACGCGAGGAGAAAACTGAGCTGCAAATGATGTAAACACAACAAGCATTAAGTTAAAGGTAAATGTGGTGATCGATAAAATCCCGGGCATAATCGTACTCACTAACGTATTCGTTAAATCCATGTTGATTGAAAAAAATGAAGGGACCTTCTCTCCTACTTTGCAATAATAGTCAAGAAACAGCGTCAGTGCAGCTAAAAGAACAGAAAAGAAAGCATAAATTAAGGGACTAAACCAGATTTGACTAGTTAACTCATCTTTAAACGCGCGAGGAGAAAGCTGTTTCCTTGCCGCTATCCATCTAAATGTATTCATATAAAACCTTCCTTTTTATTTGTAAATCTCTAACTTTTTTCTTAGTTCCCTAATTTTTTTTGATTATGCTTATACAATAGAAAAAATCTATTTTTTAAGATATAGGCACACAAAGCAAAAAAGAGGTTGAGATACCCCTAATTATTTCATCTAAATGAGTACAAATAGAATACATGAGCTGAACCGCTCATGACGCGGCCGGTGAGCCTTTCCCCCCAGGAGTCTTCGTCTTGCCCTCCAATCAACTGCTAGAAGTAACTGAATGAAGATATGAAAGCTAGGTTCACCATACAAACAAAAAATCCGAACGCGTTGAATTCTCAATCAAGAATCCATCACGTTCGGATTTTCTTTCAACTAACCTAATTTTATCTCAGCCTCTTTTAACTCTTATCTTTTTACCAGCCTCGGCTCGCTCCGCCGCCTCCGGAGCTGCCGCCTCCCCCTCCGCGAGGACCGCTTCCACTGCCGCCACCTCCGCCGCCTCTTCCTCCAAACATGACAAGGAAGTTTAGCAGAAATTGAGTGATGGCTCCTTTAAAAAAGACAAAGTCAAGGATAAGCAAGCCCACAATAACAGCTGCAATCAGCAGCGTTTGAAGGGTTGTGAAATGAACACCGCTATCAGAAGAAGCGGATGCTTTTGGCACTTTTTGTTCAAAATCTTTTCCTAAATCATACTCTTTTACGACTTGGTTATAAACAGCTTTATATGTAGTTTCTAGCGCCGTATCGTATTTGCCGTTTTTTAAGTTAGGAATAGCATAAGAGTCAATGATTTCTCCAGATTTGATATCGGTGATAGCTCCTTCTAACCCATACCCTACTTCGATTCGGATTTTTTGTTCTTTTTTAGCGAGCAAAATAAGAACGCCATTGTTCAGCTTTTTATCACCGAGTTTGTACTTTCGAAACGCTTCATTTGCGTACTCTTCTACATCCGAATCACCTAATGAATTCACCGTAAGAATCGCTACTTGAGCTTTCGTTTCATCATCTAACTTTCTGCCCATTTGATTGATATCCGCTTTTTCCTGGTCATTTAACAGATGAGCAAAATCTTGAACGTAAATATCGCCTACCGGATTTGGGATATCAGGTGCAGCAAAAGCAACGCTTACCGTATTACATAAAAGAGATAATAATAAAGCAAACGAAGCAAGAAATTTCATCACTTATCGCTCCCGAAATCAACTTTCGGCGCTTGTTTTTCTTCATTTGTTACTTCAAAATATGATTTTTCATCAAACCCAAACGTGCGCGCAAACATGTTTTTAGGAAATCCCTTAACGGATTTATTATATTTTGCAACTTCATCATTATAGTCTTTACGCGCTACAGCGAGTCGATTTTCCGTTCCTTCTAAGCTATCCATCAAGCTTCTGAAGTTTTCATTTGCTTTTAAATCCGGATACTTTTCAACCACTACAAGCAGGCGATTTAACGCGCCGCTTAATTGCTGATCTGCATCAGCTTTATCTTCAGGCGTTTTCGCTCCCGCTAGCTGCGCTCTTGCCTGAGTGACTGAATCAATTGCTTCCTGTTCATGCTTAGCGTAGCCTTTTACCGTTTCCACTAAGTTAGGAATTAAATCAGATCGTCTTTTTAGTTGGTTATCCACTTGGGAAAATTTATTATCTACATCTTCCTCTGCGCTAACGAGGCCATTGTAAGAGCTTATTCCGTAAATTACAATAAGCACTAACACAACAATCGTAGCGATCAAACCTTTGTTTCTCAATGTATTACCTCTTTTCTTCATAAAAATTATGTATCTATTTACTAGTACGAATCATACTCTAAAAAGATTCATTTTTTTCCAATTTTATTTATGATGACCACATGCTTTAACGATCACTCTCTCTATAAGTTGAAATACTTTTATACTACTCTCACCGCAAACTCCTCATTTCTCAAACACGTTTCTCTATCTAGTCTTTCTATAACCTAATACATGTAATCCTTATCCATTTTATCTTATTTCATACATCTAAAAAAGGAATGACTAAGAACCATTCCTTTTTCTACTTAAGACCAACCTTCAATCTTGTATGCGACTCTGTGAAATTCAGGAACCGTTACAAATTGATAGTCGTTCTTTATTAAATACTTAATGAGTTTTGGCAATGAAGCAACAATATGGTCCCGCGCTCCGCTGCCATATCGATCTCCGTCGTGCATGACGATAAGATTCTTTTCTTGTAGATTTTTAATCGTATGTTTGCATATGGCCAGTGGATCTTCTTCACGCCAATCCTGGCTATCTATATTCCATAGAACAGACGTCATTCCCAATTCTTTAATAGCAGCAAGAGCTGTATCATTTATCAAACTGTAAGGTGGACGAAACAGCTTGGGAGAATAACCGATGATTTTCTCTATTTGAGCATTTGTAGAAGTGATTTCTTTCCACAATTCATACTTAGAAAGAGTTGTAATATCAGGATGACTCCACGTATGATTTCCAATTACGTGCTTGTCTCTATGAATACGTTGGATCAGCTTTGAAAATCTTTCTACTTCCGAACCAACGACAAAAAAGGTCGCACGTACATTATATCTTTTTAGAATTTTTAAAATGGCAGCCGTGTAAGCTGAGGGGCCATCATCAAACGTTAACGCAACATACTTTGGTGAATTTTGATTCATGTTTTCTCCCCTTATATAAAATAGATATAGAAATAAACCCCTCAATTTGTGGGTGTAAGCTGAGGGGCTTTTACGACGAGATAATTTTTAAGAGATGATATTATATCTTTTTCTTCATATAATAGTGCTATAGGTAATAGATTTGTTCAAAAGAACTCGCCAAGTACTCAAATCCACGAGGGCGCAGTGTTTCGAACTGCTGAATAATTTTTATTCTTTCATCTGATCCTCCTGGGAGATCGTAAAGTTTCGTCACGGGCTGTCCACTATTTAAATATTCAATGATTCTAAACAGCATGACGCGAAAAGCATGTTTAAATTCCTTATATTCATCAGGAAAACGCTGCTCCAGCGCTTTATATTCAACTAATGTTTTATGCATATGCATAAACGGAAGCTCTTTCCATTCGAGAGATAGAATAAGAACGTCTATATTCGGATGTTTTTTCACAAAACGATAGTGATTGCCCCATTGCTCTTTCACTTTTCGCTTCGATATCCCATGTTCCTGATGATAAGCAACTGTTGAAGGATCTAAAACAAATTGTGCACCATTTTTATACAATCGATATCCAAGCTCCCAGTCTTCTGCCCCGTAGCCAACAAACGTTTCATCAAAAAGACCAGATTTTTTTAAGTTCCCTTTTCTCACTGATACGTTTCCACTTAAAAATGCAATATAAGGTAGCGTAAATCCCTCAAGTCGCTCTCCGAAATGTTTTAGCCCGCTGTTAAGGAAATAACGATTAGGAAATGATAAACGTTGAAAACGGTTTGTATCAATATCTTCTTTTGTTACAAGAGGATAAGGAACGTTTGAATGCCACTTCGTCTGTTCATAGTTTTCATACAATCTTCTATACTCAGGATCCCCGCCGACCAGTTCTTTTAAGTGCGCCATTTGATCTTCATTATAGTCTGGCATAATAAACGTGTAGACTCCTTCATAATGCATAGCTCCGGTAACCACAAGATCGGATTCATGCACATGATGTTTATAGTGATTTTCAATAAAAGCAGGAGGAGCTAGCATCTCCCCATCTAAAAAGATTAAAAGATCTCCTTCAGCATGGTTAATTCCTATATTGCGCACAGATGAGCGCCCTTTATTTTGTTTCATACGGATATACTTAAATTTGAACGGGACATCAGCTTCTTTTAAAATGTTAGGTGTGTTGTCAGAAGAAGCGTCATCCACTAGAATGACTTCATACTGAGCGTGGGGAAACGTTTGTTTAGATAAACCGTAAAGCGAAAGAGAGGTTTGGTGGTATTTATTATAAGTAGGCATAATAATACTCACTTTAATAGGTTGTTTATGATTATTTTTTATACTCATACTATATAATGAATGGTCTGCTTTATTTATTTTATTTTTGGTCTCTTTTAAGGGATTTGGACTCTTTTTTTTCTTTTTAATATAGTATTTTCCATCGGAACGGTTGTAATAGGAATCATATAATTCTATTTTAATCATCCTTTCTTTGTTTTTCCTCTATATACTATTCAATAAATGACGGGGTGCTTGTACAATATATAAATTTTTTTAGAAAAGGCGTATATAATAGATTCACGAACTTTAGTAGATCATTCTATTGAATTAGAAACACATTCTTTTATCATAAATAAGTGTTCTACTTCTCAGCATAAAAAAGCTGCTTATAACTTCATGTGTTATAAGCAGCTCTCTTTTATAGCTGATTTCCATATACCCCATCAATATTCGCAACAGCCGTTTGATCAAATATATCTGCATCCATATTTGTATTTTTCATTCGCGCACAAGCAGCTGAAATGTCTCCATAGGTTGAGTTGATTCCAACAGATTTAACATCCGCTGTGTGTCCGTTGTGAAGAACTTCTCCAAAATTCATCGATCCGTTTCTTGCCATACCATTAATTCTCGTGTTACAGATGTTAATAACTCCTGCCATGACCATACCACCTTTTCTTAAAATGAATTCGTACATCGTATGTTGTGACAAGCCTATGTGTGAAAAGTTTTTATAAAACAAAAGGCAAGGTACAAACATTAGTGAATTTATTCATTTCACCCTGCTTCACCCAAAGTTTCCACATGTTTTTACGCTTTTTCTGTTACAATAAATGCATAAGTTATTTTTCATCCATATTGTTTGAAGGAGGATACGTAATATGGACGAACCAAAAGATATTCAACCTAAAGTAGAAAAAAGTTTCGAACTGATTGGCAAGAAGTGGACAGGATTAATCATCTATGTGCTTATGAGCGGTCCTAAACGCTTTAGTGAATTAAATGAAAGTATACCAGCTTTAAGCAGAAGGCTGTTGACAGAACGGATTAAAGAGCTTGAAGACCACGGAATCGTTGTCCGAAATGTCATTCCCGACCGCCCTATTCGTTCTGAATATTCGCTGACTCAAAAAGGAACAGAGTTAGGTAAAATACTAGGACCAATTAGCCAGTGGGCAGAAAGCTGGGTCCAAGATTAATAAAACTACTCCATAGAAAGGATGAGCATCATGGCAAATGTTCTCTATATTACTGCACACCCTTTAGCTGAAGACGAATCGCTTAGCATGGCTGTAGGGAAAGAATTTATTGATGTGTATAAGCAAACACATCCAGAAGATGATGTGGTTCATTTAGATTTATATCAAGCAGATATTCCATACTTAGATGCAGACGTATTTAACGGATGGAAAAAGCTTCGTTCTCACTCCTCCATCCAGGATTTATCAACGGATGAACGATTAAAAGTGGGAAGGTTAGCCGAACTAGGCGGACAGTTCGTACTTGCTGATAAATATATTTTTGTCACGCCAATGTGGAATTTTTCCGTTCCTGCGATCATGAAAACGTACATTGATGCGATTACCGTGTCAGGTAAAACCTTTACATATACAAAAGAAGGCGCTCAGGGATTGCTTAAAGGAAAAAAAGCACTTCACATTCAGTCCCGCGGAGACGTGTATTCAGAAGGTCCAGAAATGGCAAGAGAAATGGGCCACCGCTATTTAGAAATCATGATGGACTTCTTTGGTATTGAAGCGTTCGAAAACATCATTATTGAAGGGCAGGTAAAATTTCCGGATCAAATTCCGCAAATTAAAGAAAAAGCACTTCAAAAAGCGCATTCAATGGCCAAAACATTTTAAATGCAATAAGAATCAAAAAGACTTCGAAGCAGATCGAGGTCTTTTTCTTTACTCTCCCCTCCCTTATATTTCCCTTGAAATAATGATCACCTTCCTGCTCGTTTTACGCTGAAAATAGGTTTAAAGAAAAGATGAAACGCTGTTAGCTTTTGTTACTATTAATAACGTATGAAACAAAAATACATAATTTTTCTTTTTCTTTTTTTAATTATCTACGTTCGAAAAAGATAGTTCCTCTAAATAAATAACGTTTAAATTTACCTTTCAAACTGAAAAAAATCCCTTCCTCTTAAAGGATTCAGCCATAAAACCCAAAAGCGTAATACTCTTAAAAATGTTTGTGAACATGATAAAACCAAATAAAAAACCTTTGACTAAATTCGTTACTTAAGTTACTATTAATAACGTAGTAGATGTTTTCGAACACATTATCTTTAATTCATAAAACAACATTTATATATTGAAAACAGAAAGGTGAAAAGAATTATGGCAAAAGTATTATATATTACAGCAAACCCTAACGATGCTACGCAATCATTCAGTATGGCTGCGGGAGATGCATTTATTAATGAGTATAAAGAAGTAAACCCAACGGATGAGATTGTTCACGTTAACTTATATCAAGAGCATATCCCTCACATCGACGGCGATGTATTCAGCGGATGGGGCAAACTTGGAAGCGGCGCAGAATTTGATACACTTACTTCTGAAGAACAGCGCAAAGTTGCTCGCTTAAACGAGTTAAGTGACCAATTTGCTCAAGCAGACAAATATGTATTTGTTACACCAATGTGGAACTTTTCATTCCCTCCAGTGATGAAAGCATACTTAGATGCTGTAGCAGTAGCCGGAAAATCATTCAAATACACTGCAGAAGGTTCTGTAGGTCTATTAACAGATAAAAAAGCATTCCATATTCAAGCAAACGGCGGTATCTACTCTCGCGGCCCTGCTGGTGAACTAGAAATGGGTCACCGCTATATGCGCATTATGATGAACTTCTTCGGGGTTCCTTCTATCGGAAGCCTATTTGTAGAAGGACAGGCTGCAATGCCAGATAAAGCACAAGAAATTAAAGAAGACGGTATTGCTCGCGCTAAAGAAGCTGCACGTACGTTCTAATAGCAAATATAGGCACAAAAAAAGGAACATCTCCCCATGTTCCTTTTTTTGTGCTTACAATTATATCTTTGCTTCCCCGCGCAGCAGCGAATAAACATATGTATCAAACGGGATATTGTTTTGATATAGGTACTCTCTTAACGTCCCTTCTTTTTTAAATCCTACTTTGCTTAACAAAGCGATAGATCCGCTATTTTGCGTAAATACAATCGCTCCTATGCGATTGTATTGAAGTTTGTGGAAGCCATAAGAAATCGCTTCATGAACGGCTTCCGTTGCGTATCCTTTGTTCCAGTGCTCAGGAAAAAGAGCATAGCTTATATTTGCTTTTTTATGCTCTGAAGACCACTCTTGAAACCCTATTGTGCCAATCAGCTTTTCGTTTCCTTTTAGCTGAATCCCCCATTTAATCAACTGCTTTTCTTCGTAGCCTTTGGAAAAATTCTCAATGATCCCTTTCACTTGGTCAATCGATTCTAAAGATTTTTGCCCGTAATAGCGCAGCACGTCTTCATCAGAAAAGCATTCTAAAATCTCACCCGCATCATTTTCTACAATTTTTCTTAATATCAGCCGTTTTGTCTCTAATTCCGGAAACATTTTCTTCCCTCTTTTCTGTGCAGCTTATCAATCTACGGTAAACCATACTATTCTCCTCTCAACTAGCAATATCCTGCTAAAACCTCACCCGGGAGGGCCCATTTCCTATCCAAATAGTCGATTTACAGCAGAGATAGTGGTATTTTATATAGTGGGCATACGTTGCTTTTTATCAATACAGAGGCGGTGAACGCAGAAATGAACCAAGATAAAGAATTGCTGTCCACGATACACGCTCTTCAAAGAGAGCTGCAGCAAGAAAAAGAAAACCGTGCGTATATGCAAAAAGATATGGACGAACTAAGAAGCGCTTTATTACAATCAGAACAAGTAAAACAAAACTTAATCGATCAGCTAGAAAAGAAAGTTGATTTGATTTTAACGTTGATTCAAAAAGGAGACGCATAAAGGAATGGATTTTTTTAAAAACAGCAAAATACTATACACCATTGTAGCACTTGTGATTGCTCTCATCGCTGTATTTACCAACAATTCACCTATTTCCCTCATTCAGCAGCATGAAAATTCAAGCAGCACATCCAGCAGTACATCGGACACTACATCAAGCAACGAATGCTCTGCAGAGACTCAAAGCGACAGGTTATTTACCGGCAAAGAGCTTGTCTTACAAGAAGGAAATGATAAATACGGATATTGCCACATTGTCGCGCATATGCAAAAACCAGGAGCGGACAATTACCATGGTAAAAGCCAATTTAGCAAGTATTTAAATGAAAAACAAGCCATGTCTATTGCCGAAGAAGTCATTAACGAAGGTGAAGACGGCACCAATAATAAATCTGGCAATTACGTTAAAGAAAAATATATTAGTTCTTTAAACCAAGAAGTTAGAGTTGTGTATACCGACTACAGAGGCAAAGACTACGACTATAGTGTAACGACCATGTATCCAATAGGTCATTAACACTAATATATACAATGAAAAAAGCAGGCTCACGCCTGCTTTTTTCATTATACCTCTTCTCATTATCTACAGCTCTAAAAAGTTAATAATTGATTTAAAGTCTATTTGATATGTAAAAAATCCAAATTTAGGCTGTGAAATTTTAGAGATATGACAGTAGCACTTTTACCTCTTGGACATATTCTAAGTATAAAAAAGAAACAGCCCTTTGCTTCTTTTTTAAGAAAGAGGTTTAAAAATGAGTAACAAATATAAAGTCAGAAAAAACGTATTACATCTTACAGACACCGAAAAAAGAGATTTTATTCGTGCCGTGCTAATACTAAAGGAAAAAGGAATATATGACCGCTATGTAGCCTGGCATGGTGCAGCAGGTAAATTTCATACGCCTCCTGGCAGCGATCGAAATGCAGCACATATGAGTTCTGCTTTTTTGCCGTGGCATCGTGAATACCTTTTGCGATTCGAACGTGACCTTCAGTCGATCAATCCAGAAGTAACCCTTCCTTATTGGGAGTGGGAAACGGATGCACAGCTGCAGAATCCATCACAATCAAAAATTTGGAGCGCAGATTTTATGGGCGGAAACGGAAACCCTAAAAAAGATTTTATCGTCGATACCGGTCCCTTTGCAGCTGGGTGCTGGACGACAATCGATGAACAAGGAAATCCTTCTGGAGGGTTAAAACGTAATTTCGGGGCAACGAAAGAGGCGCCTACACTCCCTACTCGAGATGATGTTCTGGATGCTTTAAAAATAACTCAGTATGATACGCCGCCTTGGGATATGACCAGCCAAAACAGCTTTCGTAATCAGCTTGAAGGATTTATTAACGGGCCACAGCTTCACAATCGTGTACACCGTTGGGTTGGCGGACAGATGGGCGTTGTCCCTACTGCTCCGAATGATCCTGTCTTCTTTTTACACCACGCAAATGTGGATCGTATTTGGGCTATGGCAAATGGTTCACCGCAATCAAAACTATCTGCCGTTGAAAAATGGGCCATTTGGTCAAAACTTTAGAGATCCGATGTATCCTTGGAATACAACCCCTGAAGACGTTATGAACCATCGAAAGCTTGGGTACGTATACGATATAGAATTAAGAAAATCAAAACGTTCCTCATAACCAGTTCTAGAAACAGCGTTATACAATTTAGAACAGGTAACCCCCTTCCCTTCTGACATAACTTATAAGGCCACAAGCATTGTAAAACTAACTGCTACATTTCCATTCACCATAAAATATAGTTAATCAACCATAATTGGGCTGTGAATAAGCTTCATATGAGGACCTTCGAACATATGAATAAGTTATCAAAGCTTTATAAAAGTTTTATAAATGAAGGGAAGATATTAAAATGCACAATAACGTAAACGCACCTTTTAGTTCTAATGAAAATATGCCGTTCTCACCTGCTATGGCTCACCACGCCTATACTGCTCCTGCTTATGACCATATGATTCCACACTGCGGATACACAATGCCGGACTATGGATATATGGTTCCTGAATGTGGATATGGCGTTCCTCATCATGGATGTAATGGTTTTGCCATTATCATCGTACTGTTTATTTTACTCATTATTATTGGTGCATGTGGTTGCGGTTTCTGGCAAGATGAGTGTTAACCTAAAAAACTCCAGTATAAATACTGGAGTTTTTTCATGTCTCAATAGCCACAAATCTTATAGTGTTTCATCCAAATCTAGCGGTCTCAGCTTCGCTTCAATTTCTTTGCGCTTCGGCTCTAAAAATGGGGGCAGCGCTAGTGTTTGACCCATCGTTTCAAGCGGTTCATCGGTCGCAAATCCAGGTGTGTCCGTTGATAATTCAAATAAAATGCCGTTTGGTTCTCTGAAATAAAGTGCTTTGAAATAGTATCGTTCTACTTTACCGGAATTCGGCAGACTGTTTTCATTTAGTCGAGTTGCCCACTTATTGTATTCTTCTTCATTTGGAACACGGAAGGCAACGTGATGAACGCCACCGCGCCCTAAGCGAACTTTCGGCAAATCGGGTCTCGTTTCAATATGAACTTCGGCTCCGCTTCTGCCTTCACCCGTTGCATAAACCAAAATATCCTTTTGATTTTCTGCAAAAGATGGATAAGAACCCACATAGCGAAATCCCATAATGTTTGTCAGAACATCGACTGTTGGTTCTGCCGTGCCCACCGTTAGCGTGACCGGTCCTAAGCCGATAATGGCATGTTCTAACGGAATGTCTTCGCGCTTCCACGGCACGCCTGCTCTTACCCCCTTTTCACCGTTGTCCGCAACAAGAAGCAAACGTGTACCTTCATAATCTTTAAATGCTAATGTATCACGATTAGCTCGTTTAGCTATTTCTTCATATTCCACTCCGTGCTGCTCGAAGCGTTCTTTCCAAAAGTGTAGAGAATCCGTACTTTTAACGCGAAGCGACACAGTCGAAATATCAGATGCACCTTCATGCGTTCTTGCAAGCCCTGGAATATCAAAAAACGTTACTTCCGTTCCTGGGGTCCCTTCTCCATCTGCATAAAATAAGTGGTAAGACTGAGTGTTATCTTGATTCACCGTTTTTTTTACTAATCGCATGCCTAAAACTTTAGTGAAAAACTGATAGTTTTTCTCAGCTTTCCCTGTCAAAATAGATACGTGATGCAACCCTAACAATTCCATCTGCTCCGCCTCTTTTCATAATGTATAAATTTTTTAACTTCCTTTAAAATTATCTTTAATTTAATTATCTTTAATTAAAGATAATTTTAAAGGATATACAGCCTGTTTGTCAATAACAAGAAAATGTTGTGAACATAAAAAAGAAACTAAACACATAGTTAGTTTCTCTTTATCTTCCCTTTAACAAACTGCTGATCTTTTCCAACAGCGGTTACTTCTTAAGCACGCGCTGCACATTTTGCTTCATCAGCTCCGCAATTTTTGTTTCATTTTCACGAGACGTCTGCTCTAATTTTTCTATGACTAACTGCTGTCTCTCTGCTGAATGATTTTGACTTATCTTTTGCTTGCCTTCCATTTTAATAATATCGATCTTAAATCCAACGATTCCTTTGCTTAAACCATTCATATAAGCAGGGTCAACGTCATTTAGTGTATATGTACTGCTCGGGCTTTCATACTTCGCTACCATCTTGCTCAGCAGTCCAAGCAGCTCTTTAGGTTCTTCAATCATTTTCATCGTGCCATACACGTGAACAGCTTCGTAATTCCATGTCGGCACAGCTTGATTCGTTTCATACCAAGACGGTGAAATATAGCAGTGAGGCCCTTGAAACACAATCAAAATTTCTTGATTTTCAGCATCTTTCCACTGCTGATTCGGACGAGCGAAATGCCCGTATAAAGCTTTTTCTTTCGGATCTAACATCAGAGGCAAATGAGTAGCATAAGGCTTTTCATTATGATATGAAAACAAAGTGGCAAATCCATTGTCTTCAATAAAATCATACATGATTTGTTCATCATTTACTTTAAAATACTTTGGAATATACATCGGCGCTTCTCCTTTATCTTTTATGTAGTAAAGAATATAATAATACAGGCGTTTGCAACAGCGTCAGTTATAAACTTTTTATGGAGGTCAGCAAACATTTAATCGTTTATGAATCGATTTTTTAAGAAGCTTATGCTACACTGCTGTGATGTAAACCGCTGATTTTTAATATGTATTTATTTAGCACATGATGCAATTAGATAGTTGTTGGTTAAGCAAAGCGTTGGGGATCAAAAAAAGAAGAGCCCGTTTAAAACAGCTCCTTTTTCTCGCTTATCTATACAATTGAGGATTTTTTTCTCGTTTGATAGGTCCGCCTTTGGCTATATGCCACACAATGACGCAATCCGTCAAGCGATCGTATACGTCGTCTTCTAAATACGGATCTTCTGCTGAAGTAAGCAAGGTGTGAACATCGGCTTTTATTTCGGCTAGCATAGCTGCGCTGAATACGTCCGGGTCATTTAATACGTCTAGTATATATAGCACCAGCATCTCAAACCCGCTGTCCCAATTGGCATTTCCGTTTCCTTGAGCTTCACAGCGAAGCTTTTCAATGGCTCGGAGGACCTCTCCTTCTACAATATCCGACTGCCCATTTCTCGGGACATAGTTTACCCATAGTTCTTTTGCTTCGTCAAAATATTTCATTCTCTACTCCTTTCTTCAGAAATCTATTCCTTATTGTTTCTTTGATTCATCGTCGTTCCAAAAACAACCCCTAATGAGGTCCCAATCGCAATACCAAACCCCATATTATCCTTCAACATTCCAAGAGAAGCCCCCATCACAACGCCCAGACCTAATCCCATTCCTAGATAATTTGCCTTTTTCTTTTCTTCAGACAAACAGCCACTCCTTTTTCTACTATTTTATTGATACCTTTTATACGTAAAAACCTCGCTAAAAGTTTCATAAAAATGGAAAAAACAGTCGCTGTAACTGCTTTTTAAATGATGAGCTGATAAACGGCCTCTCCGAGCAGCAAAATCGACGTAAACATGCAGATTACACCGAATACATACATTGTTTTGCGTGCAGAAAAATACAAACAACTCAACAGGGAAAGGTATCCAAACCTTAAGAAAAGGGCATTTTAAAAGTAACGAAATTTTGCTTACTTAAAAAGGATGGATTACATTGACACCAAACCAACAGGAATATCTAAAAAAAATACATAGCATACAAGAAAATCTAGCCAAAACGTGGGCTGAATACTGGCAGCAATACTCCACTCCAGGCTCTTGGCAGTTTTGGGTGACCTTGAGTGCTTTTATTTTGCCTTTAGTCATTCTCTTCTTTTTAATTGATCGAAAAAAAGCCTTTCATTTAGGGTTTTATGGATTTAACGTGCACGTTTGGTTTCACTATAGTGATACAGCCGGAGTTTATAACGGGCTGTGGACGTATCCTTACCAAATCAACACAATCATACCCGTAAGCTTTAGCCTAGATGCTTCGCTTATTCCTGTCTCTTTTATGCTGCTTTACCAATGGACAATTAACCATCATAAAAATTACTATTTATACGCAACGATTCTTTGCTTATTTTTTGCTTTTATTTTCAAACCGTTATTAACAGGGATTGGCTTTTTCCAGCTGCATGAATGGGCTACTTACCGTCATTTATTTGTATTTTATCTTGGTGTGATAGTGCTATCAAAATGGATTACCAATCTTTTTCTTTATTTTGAAAAACAGAATTGAATATGTTGCGTGCATGTAAAAAAACGTAAGCTTCTTTAAAAAGACCTTACGTTTTTTGTAGTGGCTTTATTTGCTCGCTGTCTGCTTCCTCAAAAGATAGCACGCTTTTTTCATCTCATAGTATCTCTTTTGCAGACAGCCCATTTTGATTGTGTGAATTTAGAACATGCTGCATCTAGCAATAATAAAACTTTTGTTAGGAAAGAAAATCTCGCTTTTCCTAAGCTTTACTTAAATTAGCGTTGTATAAGTCCATTAAACTGCTTAAATCATCTAACAGCGGGCAGTGGCCTACACCTTTCATAATTTTTAACGTTGCATTTTCCCCTATGCCTTTCGCGATGTCAGATGCATCTCTTGTTGAAACCATCTTATCTTCATCTCCTTGAATAACCATAGTAGGAATCGTGATTTTTTCCACCTCTCCTGTCCCTTGAACAACACCATTAAAGTCGTTTGAAATATTAAATCTCATGAGTGCGTAATTGATATCAATTAAGTTGCGCTGCTTGATCGTTCCTTCTAAATACTTTTCAAATTGATCAGCAGACGGCTTATTTTTTGTATATAAAAATTGACGCAGCATCATTTTTAAAAACCATGTGTTTTTTGTTTCTTTCGCGTTTTCTACCATTCTAAATGCTTCTTTTACTTCTTCTTTGGTTTGTATAAAGTTGTTAGGAATAGGCAGTTCTAGCAACGTTCTTCTTGGAATGGGATAGCCTTTGATGTTGACGGAGCTTAATAGAATTAAATTCTTGGCATCATTCGGATGATCAATCACATATTGCATAGCAACTGCTCCTCCTAATGACCACCCGCTTATTGTAAAAGCAGACAACTTTAAAGCATCCGCAAACAGTTTGACATCATCTGATAAGTCTTTGATTGTGTGGATAGGTGTATGGTAAGTGGAGTCTCCAAACCCTCTTAGGTCGATGGCATAAGCTGTGATATGTTCTGGAAGTTCGTTCATTAACACATCCCAGTTAAGGGAAGAATTCATGTTTCCGTGAATTAACAAAAGCACCTCTTTTCCGCCTTTTTTCATTCGGTAATTTACTGTTTCTCCATTTGATAATTCTACTTTTGCTTGTCCTAAAGCACATACGGTCATCGCTATTTTCCTCTTTTCTTATATAATTAGAACGATCGCTAGCATTTATTTTTCAATACCCTATTTATCAAGATTTAAGCAGTTAGAAAGAAGTTGTGCAAAAGCCAAAACAATTCTATGTCATTCTATTTGCTAAAAAAGACAGCCAAATACGCGATTTGGCTGCCTTTTTATAATGAAGAAATATACGAATGAGCAACAAGGCCATTACTTTTTCGGGGCGTCTAATGCTTGATAGGCAAGCTGATATTTCCCGCCTTCAGCCACTTCTGCATGGTATAAAGCTTTAAGAGCAAAGTTTTTTTCTAGACTGTGCTCTTTCATCAAACCGTTCAGCTTACCTTGCAGTTCCTGATTGTCTTTAATGAGCTGCTTCATCTGTGATTTTAAATATTTCATGGTGTTTTCCGCTCCTTTCACTTGATAAACCTTCATCAAGTATATCACTTAAGGATAGGATAATGGTAAAACAAGTTACGATTGAGCGATTAAATTTGTACCGCTCTATTCTTTAAGCGCGCTACAAGCGGAACAACGATGATACCGGCTATCACAACTTGCATCACATTTCCTGGTACAGAGCCAAGCGGAACGATCCAGTTACCATAAAGAATCACTTCAGCAAAATAGTAGCCGACGACTTTTACAATCAGCGCAGCAACAACTGCCAGTGTGTTGACAAGTGCTCTTTTACCAGGTGCTTTTTCAGAGATAAGACCTGCTAAAAAGCCCATGGCCCCTACAATAATAAACGTAAACGGCGCCCATGCTGTCCAGCCGGAGATCAGATCGAATAACCCCATTCCAAAAGCGCCGGCGATGGCTCCTGTTTTTTTACCGTAAATAAAGGCCGCTATAAAAAGAGGAACGTTGCCTAAATGGATGAGGCCTCCGTTACCCATAATAGGAAGCTTGATGTTGATAAACATTGTCGCTACAAACGTCAGTGCGATAAAAAGCGCATGCATGGATAAAGCTTTAATTTTTGTGGATTCTCTTGGTGAGTATGTTGAATTCATCTGTTGACCTCTTTCTTTTTTTACTACTATCATACTCCTAATTGGACACTTAATAAATATGTAAAACTATTTATTTAGTAAGGTATATCATTCTAGCAGCACACAAGAATCCTCCAAATTCAAAAATTGCCCTATCCCTTCTTTAAAAAATAAAGCTGACTCTGCTTCTTTTAGCAGACTGCGGCGCCTAATTTTTGTTATGGCAAAGTGTCTGTTCGGACATAATATGAGCAAATCGTTCTTTTTCAAGAGTTGACGAAGGCTGATAAATATGAGAAGTTATATGTTTGTAGAAATGAATGGAATAACTTAGAATTCCAGCGGAACCTGTTACTATAATTGTACTGATATTGACCAAGTCCGTTCAGATTGTGGCAGTCATAATTTTTACATACAGCAAGCAAGTTATAGGAGGAGCAAGAATGGATAATAACGATATTTTAATTAGATTACGATATGCCTTGGATTTAAAAAATACAGAAATGGTAGAGATCTTTAATCTTGGCGGAGAAGATGTAACCAAAGAAGACGTATTAAAAATCCTTACGAGAACACCGGATGAAGAAGACGAGGATGCAGTTCATGAGGACGATCATATACCGTGCACGAACAGTATGTTAGATTCTTTTTTAAACGGTTTTATTACCTTTAAAAGAGGACAACAAGATCCTAAACCAGGGCAAGCACCTCCAGCGCCGGTTCAGAGCAATCAAAATATGTATAATGTCTTATTAAAGAAAGTGAAAATCGCTTTAT
This sequence comes from Priestia sp. D51, assembly GCF_053345675.1. Lineage (NCBI taxonomy): Bacteria > Bacillati > Bacillota > Bacilli > Caryophanales > Bacillaceae > Priestia > Priestia sp. D51. The sequence goes on from NZ_JBLTIR010000002.1 coordinate 852,595, forward strand.
CCCTAACAAGCGAAGAGATGTTAGAAGTATTTGACGACGGTGGAATACGTGTATCTAAAGCAGAATTAGGTGCTTTATTACGAAAAAAAGGCCATAAAAATTACAAACCGTGCAAAGAGAATTTTGCTCGAAAATTCCTAAGAGGCTTAACCGTACAATATAGAGGATAACATGATACACACTTTTTCAAATCAGAGTATCCATTATGAAATACGATATAAAAACCGAAGTTCTTTTGCAATCAAAGTAGACGGATACGGAACGGTCGAAGTCCTTGCTCCTAAAGGAACCTCTACTGAACAAGTACGTATGTTATTAGAGAACAACTGGGCATTGATTCAGCAAAAAATAAATGAAATGAAAGATAGAACGCATGGACCCAAGAAAAAAGTCTATGAACACGGAGAAAGCTTTTTATATGTAGGAAAAAACTATCCGATACAGATTCATCACGATTCGACCATTACAAAGGATTCTGTAGTGTTTGAAGCGAACACGCTTCAGATTTATGTCAATCAGCACGACGATGAAGCGATAAAACAAGCGCTCAAACGTTTTTACTATCAACAATGTAAAGCGCTCGTAACCAAAAGTGTCTCCTCCTATCAAAAACATTTTAAAACAAAGCCGCGATCCATCTCGATTTCCGATAGTAAAAAAGCGTGGGGCACGTGTGATTCTAAGCGTCAGCTAACCTTCAACTGGCGGCTGGCAATGGCACCGCCGCACGTCATTGATTACGTAGTCGTTCATGAAATGTGCCACATGGTTCACATGAATCATGATCGTTCCTTTTGGCGTCTTGTCGGGAAAATTATGCCCGATTATCGTGAACAAGAGCACTGGCTGGAAATGTCGAGCTGGGAAATGACGGTGTAGTACCGCTAAATAAAAAAGAGCAGACGCCCAGGGGCATACTGCTCTTTTTTTTAGCTTTAACTATAGCGATATTTTCGTAAATCTTTTAAAATCGAAATTTCTTTTAACAATTCCTCTCCAACGTTTGTTTCTAAAACCATTTTTCTTTCTAGTTCTTTATCAACTAATCGCTTTACGGATAAGACGTCCGTTCCTTCTAATAAAATCTCTTCTTTTGAATTAAAGTGTTTGTGAGCGACTAGCTGCATGCCGTAAGAATTATATAATAATGTATATCCAGCGATACCTGTTGTGGATTGATACGCTTTTGAAAAACCGCCGTCAATAACAATCATCTTTCCATTTGCTTTGACCGGGTTTTCTCCTTCGATTTCTTTGACAGGCGTATGACCATTAATAATATGACCGTGATCAGGATTCAAATTAAATTCTGCGAGAATGTTTTGGCAGACTTCCTCATTTTCCCGTAAATAGTAGTATGGATTTTTCTTCTCTTTATGCGTTGCTTTATCACTGATAAAATATCGTTCAAACGTCGTCATGGCACGTTTCCCAAAGAGTGATGAATATTCTCCTGTCCATAGGTACCAGACCATGTCTGTTGCCAAATCATCCGTTTCTTCAGGATGTGCAAAAGCCTCTTGTAAATAATGTTCAAACACATCAAGCAAGTTACGGCCTGCATACGTTTTATCTTCTATCGTCATTTTTTCCATGTTTCCTTCTTCATCTAAAGGAATGCAGCCGTGTATTAATAAGTTTCCGTTATATTTCAAATAAAGGCTGCCTTTTTTCATAAGAAACTTCATATGTCTCGCCAGCTTTTCCGAATGCTGCACGGAAAGCAGCAGTCTTTCCATTACCTGCTCTTCTTCTTCTAATAGCTTATCAGGCTGCGCCGGATCCACCGTTGCAAAGCAGCTGTTTTCTAGCGGATACGTGTTTCCGTATATCGTAATTTCATTTTTATCATAATCAATTTTTTCAAGCAGCAGCCTTTCTGACATATTAAAGAAAGGACGTCTTTTTATAATCGGACTTTCAAGCTTGAACTGAATCATCGCAATGGCCTGATGAATTTTCGTAATTTGTAGTCGCTCGTGATCGGATAGTTTGTCACTCGAGCTTACTTTTGGTCTAAAAGCAGGATTATCATCATAATATTTCTCCGCCAAGTTAAGCAGCGGTCTCAGGTTAATGCCATATACGTCTTCAATAATATCTAGATTGTCGTATCTCGCGCAGATCCGAATAATATTGGCAAGACACACTTTCGAGCCCGCAAAAGCGCCTAGCCATAGCACATCGTGGTTTCCCCACTGAATATCAACGGAGTGATAGTTAATCAGCGTATCCATAATTTTATCCGGTTCAGGTCCACGATCATAAATATCCCCTACTACGTGCAGATGGTCCACAACCAACCTTTGCGTCGTATAAGCTAGCCCTATAATAAGCTTATCGGCTTGCCCTAAAGAAATAATCTGCTGAACAATCTTTGTATAGTACTGTTCTTTATTTGTAAATTCATCCGTTTTATATAGCAGCTCTTCAATAATGTACACAAATTGATCCGGCAACGCTTTACGCAGTTTAGAGCGCGTGTATTTAGAAGAAGCGTACGAGATGAGATTAAGCATACGATCGATGATTTCTTTATACCATTCATATAGTTCTCGTTTGTTTCGAAACTGCGCTTTAATCAACGGTAATTTTTCTTCAGGATAATACACTAATGTCGCAAATTCATTGATTTCTTTGTCAGATAATACATTTTTAAAAAGGTCTTTGATTTTCTCTTTTACATTTCCTGAACCATTTCGCAGCACGTGCTGAAAAGCTTGATACTCGCCGTGTAAATCACTGACAAAATGTTCAGTCCCCTTTGGCAGATGAAGAATAGCTTCAAGGTTAATAATTTCGGTTACCACTTTTTCTTCCGTATCATACTTTTGTGCAAGTAAATCTAGATATTTTGTGTTCAAAACTATGTATCCCCTTTCAACGTTCACCATTTAGTACAATCACTCATCAAGCTTGTGATTATGATGTTAAATACCTTTTATTTAACTCTTCTCTTTTCTCTCCACGCCTCACCCCTTTATTTTAACCTATTTTACGTATGGGTAAAATGGTATAAAGTCTATTTGTCTATAAAGATTAACCGGTCTTGCCCGCTTGAAGAGGAGAGCTAGCCCATAGCATAAAAAAACCTGCTGATCTTAGTCAGCAGGTTCGATACATATGAAAGAAGCGCACATAATTAAGAAAGTTTACTCCGACCTCTACACAATAACAGAGTTTTTCTTCCCTCGCTGTGAGAAAACGCACAGCGCCAAGTCCTTGGTGGTGGTACGATAAAGATGACCTTTCTGAGACAGGAAAAGTCATCCTTTGTATGATATAAGAATCATCATTCTGTTGAATCTCTGTTCTTCTACGTTCAGAGATTTTTTCTGTTGGCTTTGTTAAATACAGCACGAGAGGAAAGTGAATACAAATACATATGGTACACGTAGGCTATCTGAGTCTGCTGTTTGACGGCGGAAGAAGTTGTATGTGCCTTTTTTCAGTAACAAGTGCTTCTATTATAATATGGAACGCTGTTGTCAAATTTCCAAAGAAGAAATACAAAGGAAAAATCATTACGTGAATGTCTTCAGGTACCCTATCTACTTTAACTCTGACCGTCTCATTTTTTGAGCATATCCGATTTTAAAACCCTCCGCTCAGCAAGTGGATTTTACGATAAGAAAAAGCAGCGGATGTAAAACATCACGCTGCTTTTTCTTATCTCTACACGCCTAAGTAAAAAAGGATATGGTAGAGTGTTCTTACGATGTATTGATGATGTTAGTGAATATTATTCTTTCGGAAATTACCGCCTTTAACTTCGGCTACGTCATATACCGTAACAAAAGCCGTCGGGTCAATTTCATTGATAATTTCTTTCATTTTGCTTTCTTCCAAGCGGTTGATTACACATGTGATTTCCTTGAATTTCTCATGAGAGTATCCGCCGTAAGCTTCTTTATATGTAGCGCTTCGACCTAAACGATCACGTATTGTCTCTACCATTAACGCAGGCTGAGAAGTGATAATCTGGAAGGTTTTCGATCCGCTTAGACCTACTTCTACGATGTGAATAACTTTGGATGCAATAAAGTATGCAATTGCAGAAAGAATCGCGCCTTGCAGACCAAATACTAATGAAACAAAAATAAAGACAAACGCATTTAAGAACAAAATAAGATCACTTGTTCCAAACGGCAATTTTCGAGAAAGCAGTACAGCTAGCATATCGATGCCATCTAGCGCGCCGCCATTACGCAGTGCGATTCCCATTCCAAAACCAAGGATAATACCGCCGACAACGGTTACGAGTAGTGTATCTCCTTCAATAATCGCTGGAGTGTGATGCATGAGGCTTGTACCGACAGCTAGTGAGACGATTCCGAGGATGGAAAATATAGCAAAACTTTTCCCGATTTGTTGATACCCTAACCATACAAAAGGAATGTTAATAACGGCAATTAGAACACCTAGTGGTAATCCAAATAGGTTTGACGCAACGATACTAATGCCTGTTACCCCTCCATCTGAGACGTGGTTTGGAATTAAGACAGTTTCTAAGCCGTAAGCTGCAATAATCCCTCCGATAATGACCATTAGTGCTCGGAAAGCAATTTTTAGCCGCTTAGGCCTGTGGTGTTTTTTAGTTGTGTTCATATAATTCCTCGCTTTTAAATGTTTTTTACTATTTAAGTGTACCACAAACATTCTCTTTATTTGAACTGAGGAGGCTTACGTATCGTTTTTTAGCTCACATAGTGCAAAATAGACAAAGGAGAACTTCTAGCTGTACAAACTCTATCCTTGCAATACGTCATCATTTCTGTTAAGTTTAAGGAGAATTATTTTTGTTCGGTAAAGATTGATAAGTTACATAACTTTCGTCTGTAGATTTGAGCAAGGATAGTAACACAATGTGTGCGTGTCACACTAGGAGGCAACAATTATGGAACAAGGTAAAGTAAAATGGTTTAACGCAGAAAAAGGTTTTGGATTCATCGAACGCGAAAATGGAGACGATGTATTTGTACATTTCTCAGCAATCCAAAGCGAAGGCTTCAAATCTTTAGACGAAGGTCAAGCAGTTACATTTGAAGTAGAACAAGGTCAACGCGGCCCTCAAGCTACTAACGTTCAAAAAGCGTAATCCGTCATAAATAGAAAAAGACAGACTCCATGGAGTCTGTCTTTTTCATTACTTTGAAAATGTAATAATAAAACCCTATCCACTGAGGAATAGGGCTTATTAATACAAAAATAGTAATCGGTAATACAAATGGTAAACTCAGTATAGCATAGTATTGGCGGAATCCAAACTATAAATCAATATTTCTTCATGAATAATTATGATTCGTGCTTCATTAACTCTTCTTCAAAGAAAAATGTACTGGGATATTTATCAACTGTATAAGAATATCTTTTCATATTTTTCACATAATGACTTTTTAAGATGATCACTACTTCATTAGATGCTTTTATACTTACTGTTTCTCCATTAGCAAATAAGCTTATACTCATATCCTTCATCCTCTCTCATATCAAAACCAATCAAATTTTTAACTTTATTTATCGGGAAATATAATGTGCAGCTTATATTTGAGACGTTATCAGCATTCTGATAGTCAGCAACCTTTTCCAACGGCTAGTCCAATGAAGGTTAGTTATATTTGATACCTTAATACCTGCTCCTAAAGCCTATCGTTCTACAGCTATAAGGCATTCTTTTCTATTTATTTACGACACAGGATATAGGTAGCTCTTCTTTACTGGCTTTTGTCTCCAATGTCTATACTTATGTTTAAAGTAACCTTTTTAAAATCATTTCTTTTTTAATGATTAAAATCCAAAGCAAAAAGACCCCTATGTGGAGTCTTTTTACGTTGGATTAATTATGCTACTTTATGAACGTTAGCAGCTTGTGCTCCGCGTTGACCTTGTTCAATGTCAAACGTTACTTTTTGACCTTCTTCTAACGATTTAAAGCCTTCACCTTGAATAGAGCTGAAATGTACGAATACATCGTCTCCGCCTTCAACTTCGATAAAGCCGAAGCCTTTGTCTGCATTAAACCATTTCACTGTACCTTGTTCCATAATAGTGCCTCCTGGTGTGGAATACTCCACGGTTGTATTACTACCCTTGTCCAACCATACTATCTTAAGATAAAAAATTCTATTGAAGAGATTTCTCTTCTCTCAATCCTATACCGAACAAAAATAATTAATTTAATCGTAACATACGGAACCGCAGATAGCAAATACAGGAAATGGAATAAATCATCGAACGATAAAAAGAGCCTTCTCTTTGTAGCTCTATACAAAGAGAAGGCTCTTTTTGAGTGTTCCTATTTTACGCAGCAGTGAATGTAGCAGCTGCTTATTATTTACTTTATTTTTCTGTTTGCTCTGTGTGCCACCATAATGAATCTTTTGGATTTTCAACCGCTTCATTGTACTCAGACTTAGAAGCAACTGTAGGGTATGAACCTTTCAGTGATTTTCCTGCAGTGTTCGCGAACAGGAACAAGATTACGAAAAATCCGATGATGCTCACAATCGTTAAATAGAATGCTGGAGCTAAATGATTGCCCGTTGCGTGAACTAACCATGTCGCAACTAATGGCGTCGTTCCACCAAAGATAGAAACTGAAACATTAAACGTAATCGCTAATGTTCGGTAGCGAATATCTGTGTAGAACATCGTTGGCAGCGTTCCTGGCATTGTTCCTTCATACGTAGCAAGTAAAACACCTAGAATTAGAATACCGATTGAAATAAAAACCAAACCATTTAAGTTGATTAAATAGAACGAAAAGGCTGACAGTAAGCTCAATCCGCCTAGACCGATTAAGAAAACTTTCTTGTTTCCGATTTTGTCGCTCAGTTTTCCAAACATAAGAGCAAGCGGCACCATTAAAATCATAACTGCCGTAATTAATACCGTACCAACTGTGTTTGATAAACCAATAATTTCATTCAAATAAGAAGGCATGTACGATAATAGCATATAGTTTGTAATGTTAAAGAAAGCCACGGCTACGAAACAAACAAACACATCTTTTTTGTGATTTTTTAAAATAGAGAGGAAGCTTTCTTCTTCAACTTCGTCTTCGTTGGAAAGTTCATTTTCAAAAATAGGTGTTTCCCCTAAACTTCTTCGTAAATAAAAACCAATAAGTCCTAAAGGCAATCCTAATAAGAAGGGAATTCTCCAGCCCCATGAGGCCATCTGTTTATCCGAGAGAACAAAAAACAGTAAGCTGGCTAGCAGTGAAGCAAGAATATAGCCGACAAGTGTACCGATTTCTAGTCCACTTCCAAGCACATTTCGCTTATTGTCTGGAGACGATTCTGCAATATACACCATCGCACCAGCATATTCACCACCAGTTGAAAAACCTTGAATGATTCGTGCAATTAATAAAAGGATGGGTGCCCATATACCGATTTGATCATATGTAGGTAACAACCCAATGAGTAATGTGGAAAAGGCCATTAAAATAATGGTGGTGGTTAAAACGACTTTCCTTCCTAACTTGTCTCCAATTTTACCGAATATAACACCGCCTAATGGACGCATTAAAAAGGCAATCGCAAATGTGGCAAATGTGAACACTAATTTGAGCTGATCATTTTCAACTGCACTAAAAAAGTTTTGACTAATAATAACGGCTAAATATGAATACAAGCCAAAGTCAAACCATTCCATCGCGTTTCCTACTCCTGTAGCAAAGACGCTTTTTTTAGCTTTGTCAATATCTACGACGTTAATTTTTTTCTTGTTAAACTTCATTTCATCACGTCACCTCCGCGGTATACGATTATACAAGACTGAGTAGTAAAGTCAAATTTGACTCACTGTATTTCACATGCAAATGTGTTGGAACACTACTTATTTTTAAGTAAAAAACGAAAACTATTCATGTGATGTTAAATATTAAAAAAGGTTATGGCTAAAGGGTTTGAAGCCAAAAAAAGCTGAGGAAGAAACATTAATAAATAAATGAATTAAAACCAAAATAAACTTTTTTTATTTCAACGTACAATTCGTTGCTACTAAAAAAACGTTTTTTGCCTAAAAATAGGGATCGCTTTTGATGGAATTACAATCGCCGAAATAGTAACTAGTCATTAAAGATAGCGCATTTGGTTTACAATGTTCTTGGTAGCAATTTCCACTCAGGTTATCTGACAATTATTGTTTCAACCCATTAGATATAAGCTTTATTTTGTAATAGATACACTGTTTCTATTACAAAAATTATGTAGCTTCAAAAATAAATATAAAGCTCGTTCTAACAAGTGCAGCACTGGATGATTCGGTCCATAGAATAAAACTTTAAGAGTTGGCTGGGGTTCTAGGGATAGAAATTCAACTCCTTTCTCCTTATAATCGTTCGTGGCTTCAAGTAGGTCTTCTACTGTAAAAGCAAGCGGGTTTACAATGCGACTTTTGGCATATTCTTCAAGTTGAGTATATGACAAATGAATTCAACTTCCTCACCAAGCTGTTTCTCTGGATGTAAAGATGCCATCTCTCCTTTTTCGAATACCCCCTGAGACAAACTTTAAACCTAAATGTATCCGTATTATATTGAATATAAAGATTCACAACTATAACAATAATTTACATATAATACTTTTTTTACATTTTTTCTATGATAAATGAAAACGTTTTACAAAATGCGGCGTGCTGTTTTTAAGTTTTTATTTTCAAGAAATTACTTTTTATGATAAGTCATATTTCTTTAACTGAAGTCACTTTGATACTTATTGACTCTCCCATATCTTAGAAATATCATAAAATAAAACATACTTTTTCGATAAGAATTACATGTTTTATTATACATAGAACTGGAAGTGATAAAAAAGTTTACTGGTTTTGCACAAAGAAAATATAACTTGGGGTGGAAAATGATGAAAAAAATGACTGGTTTAGTGTTAACAATGACTTTTGCTAGCTTTTTATCGGCATGTGCACTAAATAGTAGCACAGATGAAAAAGCTAATAAGGAAACAACTTCTGCTGTACAGACGGCCGACATTAAACAAATAAAAGATCAGGTAATAAAGGCTTCTAACACAGGAAATATTCCAGCCAAAGCGCTAGAAAGAAAAGATACGTTTATTGCTGGAATGTCAGCTCCCGGAGGCGTCTTTTTGCCTTATTTCTACGACAACGGCTGGGATGGAAACGCAACAAGTCCTATCTTTAGCCCTTTAGTAGATTTAGATAAAAACGGAAAACCCATTCCGATTTTAGCAAAAAGTTGGGAAATCTCAGATGATCAGCTTGTTTATACGTTTCACTTAAAAGATGATTTAAAATTCAGCAACGGCTCCCCTCTTACTGCCGATGACGTAGCTTTTACATTAACACTTCTTCACGATCCAGCTTATGACGGATGGGGTGACTTAGCGACCGCTACAATTAAAGGTGGAAAAGACTATAAAGATGGAAAAGCAAAAACAATAGAAGGAATCAAAGTGGTTGATCCTTTAACAATTAAAATCACAACGGAAAAAGTAAACGCAAAAGCTCTTTTACTGCTAGGCGGTATCGTGCTATCAAAAGATTATTACGGAAAAGACTATACGTACGGCCATTTAGATTATTTAAAAAACCTTTACTCTAAGCCTGTAGGATCCGGCCCTTACAAGCTAGAAAAATATATTCCTGGTCAAGAAATACGCTATGTTGCAAATAAGAACTATTATGACGGCCCGCCTAAAGTAAAGAATTTCATTTATAAAGTAACCACGCCGGAAACAACTTCTCAACTATTTGAAGCAGGCGAAACAGACTATGACCGTTTTCCAGCAGAACCGGAAAGCGTAGAGCAGCTTAAAGAGCTAGGTTTTGCAAATATCAAAGTGACAACCGCTAACTCTTATAGCTACGCGTATATTAACAATACTAAGCCGTATCTAAAAGATAAAGCCGTCAGACAAGCATTGATATACGGCCTTGATCGTCAGAAAATTACCGACGTTACATATAAAGGATACGGCACTGTTGCTAATGTACCTGTTTCTCCTGTCTCGTGGGCATACACAGAAGATGGCATCAACAAATATAAATATGATGTCAAAAAAGCTAAAAAGCTATTAGATGACGCAGGATGGAAAGTTGGAAAAGACGGAATACGAGCTAAAGGTGGCACTAAGCTGAAAATCAGTTATTTAACAAGCAGAAATGACGACGATTTTATTCCAATCGCAAAAGAAAATTACAAGGCGCTCGGCATTCAATTTAACCCAGAAGTATTAGACTTTAATACTCTTTTGACGAAGCTGAATAAAAAAGATTACGACTTAGCTGCTGTTTCTACCCCTATGCTTACTGACCCTGACGATGCAGTCGCAGATTTAGCTTCGACTCACCCTGATAATTCAGCAGGATATTCAAACCCTAAGGTAGATAAATTGTTAGAAGAAAGCGTTGGCACTACGGATATTAACGAACGCAAAAAGATTTACCATGAACTGTATAAAGAATTATCTGATGATCCGCCGGTTATTTTACTGAATTACCGTAAAGTTATTCACGCTAATAATGCACGCATTAGCGGACTTAATCCAGATAATTTTACTGGGATTTCTGCGAGCCTTCCAAACCTTTCAATCAAAGAGTGAAGTCTGCTTTCATGTATAGGTAAAAAATAGTGCCTGGTCCTAGCCGCCGGGCACTTTTAGGGAGGAACACGTATTGAAACAATATATTTTTTATCGATTTTTACAAATGATTCCTATTTTAATTGGCACCTCTTTTCTTATTTTTGTTCTTTTTGCTTTATTGCCCGGGGATTATATCGACTCAAATCCTAAACTGACTCCGGAAAGAGCTCAGGAACTACGAGAATTATATGGACTTGATAAGCCGATTTTAGAAAGATACGTAAGGTGGTTTACAGATTTAGTAAAAGGTGATTTTGGTTTTTCATTAAAGTACCAAGAACCTGTAACGTCATTATTAAATAAATTCATTTGGAACTCATTTCTTATAGCTGCAGTTTCTCTATTTTTCACCTGGACAATCGCTCTATTTACAGGGGTTATTTCAGCTGTAAAACAATATTCTTGGTTCGATGGCTTTGTTACACTTGGTGTTTTTGCTGCTATGTCATTCCCTTCTTTTTTTATTGGTTTATTGCTTATTAAATTTTTTGCTGTTGATTTAGGGATTCTTCCAATTGGAGGGATGATTGATACAGGCAGTAATACAACAAAGCTAGCTTATCTGCTAGAAGTGAGTAAGCACATGGTGCTCCCGGTGGCGATTTTGACACTTCTAAGCGTAGGTTCATTAACTAGATATTTTCGTACCGGAATGCTTGAAGTCATTCGGCAAGATTATATACGAACAGCACGTGCAAAAGGATTAAAAGAACGTTCTATCATTTTTAAGCACGCGTTAAAAAATGCGTTGCTTCCTGCTATTACACTGTTAGCTTTTGAACTGCCCGGGCTATTTTCCGGTGCGATTATCACTGAACAAATTTTCAACTGGCCCGGGGTGGGCAGAATTCAGCTCGAAGCATTAAGCTTTAGGGATTATCCAGTCTTAATGTCTTTTACGATGTTACTTTCTTTCTTAACGATTATAGGTAACTTTTTAGCAGATATTACATATGCAGCGGTCGATCCGCGAATCCGGTTAAAGTAGGCGATTATTGTATGGAAACTTCATTAGTAACAGATCAGCCGCAAAAAGACGCAGTTTCAAAACCAATATCACTATGGAAACAAACGTATATGCGGCTGCGAAAAAATAAATTAGCGATAAGCGGATTATTCTTTTTGCTTGCCATGATTGCTTTTAGTTTTATTGGCCCTTTGTTTTCTCCTTATGTCAACAGTACTGTAAATGTTAATTTAATGAATCATCCGCCAAGCGCAGAGCATTGGTTAGGTACAGATAAGTATGGAAGAGATGTACTCACCCGCTTGATGCTTGCTGGTCAAATTTCTCTCACTGTAGGAATTGCTTCTATGATTCTATCCGTTTTAATTGGCTCTGTTTTAGGAGCTGTTGCTGGTTTTTACCGAGGTATCATTGATCAAGTGCTGATGCGGCTAGCTGACATATTGATGTCTATACCTGGCCTTCCTCTTTTGTTGATCATGGGCGCTATTTTATCAGAATGGAAAACGCCTTCTGAATACCGTATTTATATTATTATGCTAATGCTCAGTTTAATTGGCTGGCCTGGACTTGCAAGGCTTGTTCGCGGCCAAGTTCTTTCACTGCGTGAACAGCCTTTTATTCAAGCCACACAAATATTAGGTTTAAGCGATAAAAGAAAGATTTTTTATCATTTAATCCCTAATATTTTCCCTTTGTTACTGGTCGTTGCTACTTTAAACGTAGCAGGAGCTATTCTAAGTGAGTCTGCTTTAAGCTATTTGGGGCTAGGCGTGACTCCCCCTACACCTTCTTGGGGAAATATGATTGATGCAGCTAATAATTTAGTTGATTTTAAAAAACGACCTTGGCTTTGGATTCCACCAGGCGCTGCCATCTTTTTAACGGTCATTTCTATTAATCTTCTTGGAGACGGTTTAAGAGATGCGCTTGATCCTAAAATGAAAAGGTAGGTAATGAATAGATGAATACACCTTTACTAGAATTAAAAGACTTACACACCTCTTTTCATACGGAAGAAGGTACGGTTACAGCAGTAAACAACGTCAGCTTTTCCATTACCCCTGGTGAAACGGTATGTATCGTTGGTGAATCAGGATGCGGGAAAAGCGTAATGGCTCTATCCATTATGCAGCTACTTTCTGATTCAGGGGAAATTACAGATGGTCAGATTTTATTTAATGGATCCAATCTATTAGAAAAAACAAAAAAAGAGATGAGAAAAATTAGAGGAAAAGACATTGGGATGATTTTTCAAGAACCGATGACATCTCTAAATCCAGTATTCACTATTGGAGACCAAATTACCGAGACTCTATTAGAGCATCTATCTATCAGTAAAGCTGAAGCTAATGATAAAGCCATTGAACTTGTTACGCTTTTAGGGATACCCAATGCTAAAAAAATAGTAAAAAGTTATCCGCACGAGCTAAGCGGCGGTATGCTTCAGCGGATTATGATTGCGATTGCACTCGGGTGCAACCCTAAGCTATTAATTGCCGACGAACCTACTACTGCTCTAGATGTAACGATTCAAGCTCAAATATTAGATCTATTACAAACTATAAAACATGACCTTCGTACATCGATCTTATTTATCACACATGATCTCGGCGTTGTAGCTGAAATGGCTGATACCGTAATGGTGATGTATGCAGGTAAAATCGTAGAAAAAGCACAGGTAGTTGAGCTATTTCAAAATCCAAAACATCCCTATACCAAGGGTCTGCTTCGCTCAAAACCGGTTATCGGCAAACGAACACAAAGGCTGCATTCAATACCAGGGCAAGTACCAAAACTTACAGACCTTACAGAAAGCTGTTATTTCAGCCAGCGCTGTGAACACTGTATGGATATTTGCAAAACAAAAGCGCCTCCCTTCATTTCAGAAAACAATCATTACACAGCCTGCTGGCTTTATAAGGAAGGTAAAGATCAATGAGTGAAACGCTGTTAGAAGTAAACAACTTAAAAAAATTTTACTCCTCCAAATCTACGTTATTTACATCAGCAAATGAACAGGTAAAAGCAGTGGACGGAGTAACATTTTCAATTAAAAAAGGTGACATTTTCGGATTGGTTGGTGAGTCAGGAAGCGGTAAGTCTACTTTAGGAAAAACCATTTTAAGACTTCATAATAAAACAAGCGGAGACGTATTTTTTAAAGGAAAGAATGTTTTTAAGCTGTCAAAAAAAGAGCTGATTCATTACCGTTTGCAGTCACAGCTCGTCTTTCAAGACCCTTTTAGTTCTTTAAATCCTCGAATTAGAATAGGCGAAGCGATTGGAGAAGCGATGATTGAACATAAGTTAGCTTCACGAACTAACGTAAGAGATCACGTCTTGTCGATTATGGAAAAATGCGGTTTATCTCCTTACCATATAGACAGATACCCACACGAATTTTCAGGCGGACAGCGTCAGCGAATTGTCATTGCCAGAGCCATGGCTTTAAATCCTGAATTTCTTGTAACAGATGAACCGGTATCTGCACTGGATGTATCAATTCAAGCTCAAATTATTAATTTGTTTAGTGAACTTCAAGAAAAAGAAAATTTGTCTTATCTGTTTATTTCACATGATTTGAGCGTCGTCGAGCACCTGTGTAACAAGGTTGCTATTATGTATTTAGGAAATATTGTGGAGCAGGCATCAAGAGATGAATTATTCAAAAATCCACTGCACCCTTATACAAAAGCGCTGTTATCTGCCATACCGATACCTGATCCAACCATCAAAAGAGAAAAAATCATTTTGAAAGGTGAAATACCAAGTCCGATTACCCCTCCCTCTGGGTGTAAGTTTAGGACAAGATGCCCGATAGCCCAGAAGAAATGTGCAGATATTCCACCTGACTATAAAGATGTCGGTTCTAGTCACTTTGTAGCGTGTCACTTTGTATAAAGACTCATTAGAAAAGGTTGAGACATAAAGAAATCTCTCCAATTTAAGACGAACAAATGAGATAAATAATTTAGTATGAATCGCTTGTTACACTTCTTTTGATTTTCGTGCAAGACTTCGCTGTCCGCGGGAGTCTTCGTCTTGCCCTCCAATCAAAAGCTAGAAGCAATTGAATACATGAAACCTCTATTCGCCTTAACAATGAAAAAATCCGAACGAGTTTGATTCTCCCTCAAGAATCAAACTCGTTCGGCCCTTCCTTTAACAAAAATACTTTTGCTCCAGTCCCTTCTTGCTGTAGGTGAGAAACTTTTCCCCTAGCTTTCTTTTAAAAGAAATATACTCATACGAGATAAAAGCATAAATTTATCCCCCAACCGTTGAAAACTGATTAACTGGACGCAGCAAACCTAAATTTTAAGTTTACCATTTATAATTTGGACAAGATAAAATTATAAAAATAGATCTCCGATTAGACTGCTTAAAGTCGGAGATCTATTTGGATGTTTCTTATTTTATTTTTTAGTAAGGCTGCCATTTCGCTCTAAAATAGGTACTTCAATATCTACCGTGTTTGGATATTTAACTCCAAGCCCTGTATTTAAAGCCACAACCGTTTCGTTTTCTTTGATCCATCCTTCTTCTCTTAAACGGCGTGCAGCTAAGAATGTAGCAGCACCTTCAGGACAAATGAACGAACCTTCAAGCTGCGCAACCTTTTTTTGTTCCTCCACAATCTTATCTTCGTCCACCGCAATCGCGCATCCATTTGTATTGTAGACTGCTTCTAAAACAAGAAAGTCCCCGATTGCTTTTGGTACGTTGATACCAAAGGCGATGGTTGAAGAATCCGGCCAAAATTCAGATTCTTGTTTTCGTTCATTCCATGCTTTTACAATAGGCGCGCAGTTTTCAGCTTGTACCGCAACTAAACGAGGAAGATCACCTTTAATCCAGCCAAGCTCTTTTAACTCATTTAACGCTTTATAGATTCCAATTAAGCCAACGCCTCCTCCTGTTGGATATAAAATCACATCAGGAAGATTCCAAGAAAACTGTTCAGCAATTTCTAAGCCCATAGTTTTTTTACCTTCGATTCGGTACGGCTCTTTAAGCGTAGAAGCATCATAAAGACCCCATGCTTTAATAGCCTCACCGACAATTTTACCCGCATCGCTGATGAGTCCATCGACTAAGTAAAGGTCAGCTCCAGCGACAGCACACTCATTTCGTGTAATAACAGGCGCATCTTTTGGCATCACAACGGTTGCTTTTATGTCAGCGCGCGAAGAATACAGCGACCAAGCAGCTCCGGCGTTTCCATTTGTAGGCATGGCTAACTGTTCAACGCCAAGTTCTTTTGCTTTTGACACCCCTACAGCGGCGCCTCTAGCTTTAAATGATCCCGTTGGAATAATGCCTTCATCTTTCATATATAAGTTTGGAATGTCCATTTCTTTACCTAGCTTAGGCATTTTTATAAGCGGAGTCATCCCTTCGCCCAATGAAACAACGTTTTCTGGATCTTCTACTGGAAGAAGCTCATGATATCTCCATAAATTTGGTTCCCTGCTTTGAACATCTTCTGGAGTCAAGTTAGGTTTCAATCTCTCTAAATCATACGCTACCAATAGCGGTGAGCCACATTCACATAATTGATGTTTTTCTTTTGGACTATATTCTTTTTTGCATTTAGGACAATATAAGTGAGAAACATAACTAAACGGCATCATACACACTCCTTTAAATTCTGTAAACATAATAACATATATAAAATATAATTTATAGTATTTTTATCAGAATTATAAGGTATGACTTATTCATGGTTTTATAGATCATTAATAAAAGCGTAAAAACCTTAAAATATCAGGGTTTTTACGCTTTTTCTAACACTGCTTATATTACTTTTTTTAACATTAAAACCATCAATTTTAGATAAAAACCCGAAGAATAAACAAAATCCACACTTTACTTATAGGAATAATTGTTTTAGTATGTAAAAAGATATTTTAAGGAGGTATTTTAGGTGAATGCACTTTCGATAGTGAATAAGCATAATAATAGCATGTGTACTTGTCTAATTCTCAAAGGTTACTAAAGCAAAAACAATACTACACTACAAGGAGAATTGGACAGATGGCTGCAAAAAAGAAATTTAAGCTTAATTTAGGATTAAAAGTAATTATCGGATTAATTCTTGGATTGATCGTTGGTTATGTTAGTAAAGAAGTTGGTTTAAAGTTAGAAATAGTAGGAAAAGCGTTTATCCAGCTTATTCAAATGGTGATTGTCCCTCTTGTTTTCCCATTGATTGTATTAGGAATCACAGGGATGCATGATACAAAAAAGCTGGGACGAGTAGCGTTTAAAACGCTTCTCTATTTTGAGATTGTGACTACAGTATTAATTATATTAGGAATACTCATTGCTAAAGTAACAAATGTAGGTGGACATATGCATGTAGGTGCAGTGGATACTTCCTCGTTAGGAAACCTAGCAAAAGGCATCGACTTTGGAGAGTTTTTCTTAAGTATTATTCCAAGCAATATTGTAGAAGCAATGGCACAAGGAAAGCTGTTGCCGATTATTTTCTTTGGTATTTTTGTAGGGTTAGCTCTTACATCACTTGAAGGTAAAGCGAAGCCGGTTATTACATTTTTTGAAGCATGGCTACAAGCTATGTTTAAAGTAGTAGAATACGCGGTATCGTTTGCCCCAGTTGGCGTATTTGGATTTATCTCATTTAGCGTGGCTAAATACGGGATTGGCAGCTTGCTTTCTTTAGGCCAATTTGTAGGTATTACGTATTTATCTTTTGCCATTACGGCATTTGTTGTGTTTCCGATTATCGCACTTATTTTCCGTATCCCTTATAAGGAACTGTTAAAAAGAACCGGAGATTTGATTTTATTAACGTTTACAACGCGCAGTTCAGAGGCTTCTATGCCGCTGCTCATTCATCGATTAGAAAAGTTCGGAGTGTCACGTTCTGTCACTTCTTTTGTATTACCAACCGGCTACTCTTTTAATCTAGATGGAGCTAGCATCTATATCAGTGTAGCAATTATTTTTCTTGCCAATGTATATAACTTACCTCTTAGTCTTGAACAAATTATTGTGATTATTGGTTTATTAATGCTTATGACGAAAGGATTAGCAGGCGTCCCTTCAGCTGTCATCGTTGTACTGTTAGCTGCGGCTAAAGAAATTGGCTTACCTGCAGAAGGAGTCGCTTTATTATTAGCAGTTGATTTCTTTGTAGACATGGGCCGTTCAGCATTAAATGTCGTAGGAAACTCTTTAGCTACGGTCGTCATCGCAAAATCTGAGAAGTCATTTCATTTTAATGCCGAGGATAAATAACCATACCCCCTCATCATTCAAAAACACGATAGTGAGAAAGAAGTGTTAGTTTGTTTAAACAGAAAAAATCTTTTGAAGAACTAGTAAAAGAAAATAAACAAGCATTATTAAAAGATAAAAAAGCAATGGAGAAAATCGAAAAACGTATTGAAAAACGCCATGAAGTGATAAAGCTAACTTAGTACAGTTAGCTTTATCACTTTATTTTGTAATCATATCTTTTAGCAAACTTACTTAATCAAGTAAGGGATTTCTATAGAATATACAGCTTTTATGCATATGTTTAACTTTGTCAAAGTATCTTTTTTATAAGAAATTGACATTTTAGTAAGGTACCTTTATTATTTGATAAGGTACCTTATTTTTATTTCAAATGAATCCTTCCTATCTTATTATAAGGATAAAATTTTTTATGTAGATAAGTGCAGCGTTAAATTAGTAAGGAGGCTTTTATCATGAATGAAAGAGATAACGAATATTTACACGAGCAAGATTTGATTGATCAATTTTTCAGGTTCCAGAGACAGCTGGCAAGATACCAGCGACACTACTTTGTTAATCGAAGAGATGCTGGAGCACTAGGTGATCAGCACCGGGGGCAAGGACGGATATTAAAATTATTAAAATTGCAGCCTAAAACTACACAAAAAGAGCTGTCGTACTTACTGGATATGAGACCTCAGTCAATAGGTGAATTACTTAGTAAGTTAGAAAGAAAAGGTTACATTGTTCGTACGCCATCTGAGAAAGATCGGCGAGTACTTTCCGTTGAGCTAACAGAAGCTGGACTAGAAGCTATCGAGGCTACGGAGGAACAAGACAATAACTCAGGCATCTTTGATGTTCTTTCAGAAGAAGAGCAGGATACTCTTTCACATTTAATGCAAAAGTTAAATACTTATTTAGATGAAGAAATGTTAAAACAAGGTCATGATGAAAATCAAGAATTTCGACGCCATAATGACCTACGAGGATTTGGACCTCACCACAGATTTTTTGGTGGTGATCCAGAGCATGGTCCAAGAAGTTTTGGGCGCGGACCTTGGGGAGACGGTGCTGAATTTAGAACACCGAGATTTAGAAACCGAAATCCCCGAGAGACTAATAGAGATAATAACGAGAAATGATTCACATGCTGTTTAGTGATCATTTCTAATAATTTCACGAGAGGAAACGCAATATGGAAAACATCTCAAATGTTGGAGAACAAGTTTTAAATAATAAAAACAATAAAATACTAGTAATGACTGGATTAATGATTGGAATTATTTTTTCTGAGCTTGATGAAACAGTTGTAAATACAGCCATGCCAACGATTATACGTGATCTTGGCGGATTATCTATGTATGGCTGGGTTGCAGGCATCTATATGCTAGCTCTATCTGCTTTCATGCCTATACTAGGAAAATTAGCCGATTTATTTAGTCGAAAAAAAGTCTACTTCGCTTCTATGGCTTTCTTTATTGGAGGCTCCATTATATGCGGGCTTTCTCATTCAATGATTATGCTTTTAATTGGAAGAGGAATTCAAGGACTTGGCGCGGGTGGCCTCATGCCATTAGCCATGACGATTTCGAGTGATTTGTTCCCTGTTGAACAACGAGCAAAAGTTCAAGCGTTTATGGGACCAGTAATGTTTATCCCTATGCTTTTAGGCCCACTAATGGGAGGCTTTTTTGTAGATCAAGCAAGCTGGCATTGGATTTTCTTCGTGAATATTCCAGTGGGATTAATAGCAGTCATTTTTTTAGCAAGTGGGTTAAAAGAAGTACATGAAAGAAAAAAAGTAACAATTGATTGGGCAGGAGCTATTCTTCTAGTAGCTGCAATCATTTCGTTATTAATTACGCCTGTTTTAGTCGAGAACGAAGGGTATACGTGGAGCTCTCCATTTATCGTTTCGCTACTATATGTAGGCGTGATTTTAATTGGACTGTTTATTTGGGTGGAATCAAAAGTGATTGAACCTATTGTACCGCTGCATCTATTTAGAAATCGTAATATTTTAGTATTGTCACTGCTTGTTTTTACTGTAGGCTGTGGATTGATGGGCTCATTCTCATCTTTCCCTTACTTTGCACAAAATGTATTAGGCCTTACTCCTACAGAATCTGGGTATTTAACTTTGCCCATGATGGTAGGTGCTGTTGCAACCTCAATCGTTTCTGGATTTCTATTAACAAAAGTTCGGTACCGCGAATTATTCGTGATTTCTTTCATTATGCCTGTTATCGGTTTTTATTTATTTTCTAAATTAGATATTAGTACCACTACCCTGCAGGTCATTATTTTCTTTTTTATCACCGGTCTTGGTTTAGGCGTTATGTTCGGTGGAGATAACTTAATTGTTCAAGAATCTGTAGAAAAAGAACACAAAGGAATTGCCTTGGCAACTGTTCCATTGTTTCAGTCTATTGGCGCAACTGTCGGAGTAAGTATGTTTGGGACGCTATTATCTTCCACACTTACGTCAAATCTAAGCAGTTTAGGCGATGAATTGCCTAAAAGTATGGCAAATAATATGAATAGCCTGGCAGCAGGAGGAATTCCAAGTGGACTTACTCCAGAATTATTTATGAAAATTAAAGTTTTATTTATTGAATCGTTTCAGCATATCTATACTTACGCATTTGTACTTACGATCATTGCCTTTGTTTTATGCTTCTTTCTAAAAAAAGAAGTGCTATCTTCAAAATCAGAAGAGTAATAAAAGAGATTCTTGCTGTAGCCAAAGGTGTATTTGTACAACAGTCGTTCCGAAAAATGCAAAAGCCAATTCGAATTTAACACGAATTGGCTTTTTTTATTAATAGATTAAAGGTTTTACCTTAGTTATTTCGGATTTATATTACCATCAATTGTACTCTTGATTGTTCCTTCTTTTTTTAAATAGATTTATTCACACTCTCTTTTTTAAAGACTCCTGTTAAAAGCGCAACGAGTCCTATTAAAAAGAAAATAGGAAACAATAACATCATTAATGCAACTCCTGCAAAACCTTCTTCCTGACTAATTGCAAACAAAATTGAAACGGCCCACGAAAAGAACGGAGCTATGATTAATATAGTTGTTGTTCCCCACACCATATATTTTCTTTTAGCTGTTTTCCCTCGGCTTAGTCCGCTTGCAAACATAAGCCCTACTACTAAAACTGTTAATGCCACTCCAATTGCCATTTCATCACCGCCTTTAGCAGCCAGTTTCTCTTTTACTTTACACCGTTTTTTTTTTTGCCTCTTGGACGGAAATAAATACGCTTGTAGCAACAAGTAAGAGTAAACCTTCTCCTATAATGATTAAACCTTTTATTTGAATGTCTAGAGCATCAAGCCCGCTTATTTTCGCAAAAGCGTAAAAAAGTAAAAATGAACCGAATAACACCGTAACAAAGGAAATAACAAGGGCCACTATTCTTTTTTTAAACGCAATACTTATAAAAAGGATTACCGTAAATACGATACTAATGGCCATACAATTATTAAGAATGAACGACATAAGCATCCCCTTAAACACCTTTTTACTCCATTACTCTTACTCAAACCTAAACCCAATCCCACCATCTACAATAATATTTTGACCCGTAATAAAAGATGCGTCATCCGAAAGAAGCCACTTTACTGCTTTTGCCGCTTCAAGCGGATCACCAATTCTGCCCAGCGCATTGAGCTTTTGATAGGATTCATTGAGCTTTACTTTTTCCTCTGAAGATAAATCTGAAAATCTTTCTTCTAACATAGGCGTACGAAATGCACCTGGGCACAAAGAGTTAATTCTTATATGTTGATGACCATATTCTTGAGCAACTGATTTTGTTAAAGCGATCACACCGCTTTTCCCAGCCGCATATACGCCTGTCCCTGCTGAACATAAAATAGCGTCCATTGACGACGTATTCACAATGACACCGCTGTTTTGTTTGGTCATTACCTGCAGCTGATATTTCATACAAAGCCATACGCTTTTTAACGTAACGTTTATTAAATGGTCAAAGTCTTCTTCTTTGAATTCATGGGTAGCATTAGAAGCTGCCTCCGTGTTAGCCGCATTATTAAAGCCCACATCAATTCTTCCAAAAGTAGAGTATGTGTGGCTCACAAGGTTTTTGACATCTTGACTATTCGTTACATCCGTTTTGATAAAAAGAGAGTGAGGAGACCACTTTCTTAATCTAGAAAGAGCTTCTTCTCCTTTTTCACTATTTCTAGAAGCAATCACAACATGCATGCCCTCTTTTGCGAGTAATTCCGCTGTTGCTAAGCCAATCCCTGACGTTCCACCCGTAATAATCCCTACTTTTTCTTCAAACATACGTTTCTCCCCTTTTGCGTTTAATAAAATCTCAACAAATTAAATTGAGTAACACTAGCCATAGAAGTTATTCAGCTTTGGGTAGATTAATCCCTGCTTTAAAACACTAAAAAGAGACTGGGACAAAAGGAGATTAGACGAAGTGAAAAATGAGTCATTGATCAATACTTTTGATTCGTGGTTCGTTTGTTTGTGGTAAACATAATTTTCATGTGTGTAGGTTTTTCTAGCAGTTGATTGGAGGGCAAGGCGAAGACTCCTGCGGGAAAAGCGGAACAGGTGAGACCCAGCAGGAGTGTAAGCGACGAGGAGGCTCATCGGCCGCCCGCGGAAAGCGAAGCCTTGCACGGAAATCAACTGCGGTGTCAGAAGCGGTTCAGCTCGTGTATAGTAGTTATTTGTCTTTAGGTTGGGCTGGTTTCGTTACATCTCCACCTCTTTTTAACTAGCTACTAATCTGATGGTGAGAAACAGATAAAGTAGATTTTCGGTTCCATAAATAAAAGGCATATCCGCTTAAAAATAGAAGCAGCGCGTAATTAACAAATAAAGAATCATTTGCGTTGACAGGGCTTGTAAACTGGAGAAAATTATTTAAGCCGTGAAATACAATCGTCACTCCAATCGATTGACCGTTAACGATCAGTAAAGCCAAGACCAACCCAATAACAAATGCAAATAGAATTTGAAAAATTGTATTTGCTACCGATTGACTGCTTAACATATTCAAACTGTGCGTAAAGGCAAATAGGAACGATGATAGAAGAACCGCTACTTTATAGCTTTTTGATAACAGCAAATTCAGCATAAATCCTCTAAATACCATCTCTTCTACAAATGCTATGACTAGAGTTTGGGTAAGCAAAATAAGAACAATATCTGCAATGGAACTTCCGTGTACACCTTTGTTCCCGATGAGGATAATAAGCAAATACAAAAGAAGCGGAGAAAGAACGAGGATTCTTGTTCTAAAGGACATGTTTTGTTGAAAGGAGAAAAAATGCTGCCACTTTTTTGTTTTTGTTAGATAAAAAGCTATTCCTATTGCTAAAGGGACAACTCCTAAAAACTGAAGATAATGTGCAGTAGGATGCGTCATGCTCACGTATGCACCGTTTACCACAAACCAAAAGATAACTAAGATTTCTAGGCCAATAACTTTCCACAAAAGCTTTGACTTGATCATCACTACACTACCTTTCTACTTTAGGTTTCATTGATAACCTATATTCGTTTTAAGGATTTTATATGTTTTCACCTTTTTATCATTCAAGCTCAAAAACCATGTGAGGCAACGCTTCTTCCTTTTAAAATAAGAAGATCGTTCCTCCTTTTTTACTGTGATTACACACGGTACAAAAATGCACAAAATCCTGCCCACGTGACGTAATCACTGAACTCCATTTTTTTACCGCCTCTAACAAGTACATTTACAGCCCAATTCAAAGCACTTCCCTCGGACGTTTTAGCTACATACTTTCTCGCTAAAGCGTATGCTCCCACTCGAAATAAGTAATAGCTGACTAAACATAAAAAAGAGATGGTCATAAAATTTAAATTTAACTCTTTCACTTGGTACACCTCATCGTTTTTGTGTTATTACATAACATTGCTTTTTATTTCTGTTCATAAAAATCTTTTTTGACACCTTTCAAAAGCTTTAAGATTTCTTTATAAAAACAGATAATTAACATTCCAGCGATGTTTGTCACCATCATAATCATAAGATTGCCGATGATGAGACTCAGAAAATTCCCAAAAAACATGAGGCCAATTCCGATATAAAAGCCTGGGTGAAGCAGCTTATCGTCGTCTTCTTTTTCTTCTTCCTGAATGTTTATTCTGTTTTGTAATGCAGCATCCTTTTTAATAAATTCATCAATGGTTGTCTTGTAGATGTCTCCTAGCTTTAAAAGATGCTGAATGTCAGGATAGCCCTGATTATTTTCCCACTTATGTATGTTTTGTACAGGGACACCTACCTGCGTAGCAACCTCTTCTTCTGACATCTTTTGTTCTTCTCTTAATTTTTTTAATTGCTTTCCTAACCTCAACTCATTCACCTCTATAACTATGGCAGCGTATAAACAAAATTTGTTTGCACTACGTTTTCTCGTTTTCTACCATTCTAACATATTGTGGTAAAAAAGAGAGAAACAGTAACGAGACGTATAAACCATAAAACGACAATACTAAAAAATAGTGAGAATTCTCATGTGTAAAAAATGAAAGAATGCACTTTTATCTACAGCCTTTTAGTGTTTATACTAAATAGTGGATTGTACGAACATAGAAATGAAAAAGGAGGCAACATGACGATGGAAATGCTACTGATTTATCTATTTGTTATCGCTCTTATTGGATTCATTATCTGGAGAAAAATGAAAAAGAAAAATAAGCCCATTAAAAAGAATGGACTTGGTATATTAGCTCCTATTTTGTTCATATTAATTGCATTTTCTCTTAGTCTAAGTCAGCTGATACCGGGCCAGTCCTTTCACTTACCACCCTACTGGGAAATGATGATTGCTGGTGTATTAGGTGTGATATTCGGGCTCATTATGCTTAGCCAAACGGACTATGAAATAAGAGAAGATGGCTTTATTTATTCAAAGCCAAATAAAAATTTTAAATATGTGATTATCGCCATTATTTTTATAAGAATGGCTTTGAGCCAGTACTTCAAAGGCTTAGATTCCATAGACTTCGCGGTCTTGACGATGACATTAGCTTTTATTTATATTGTGATTTGGCGAGTTGGCAGCTATTTAAAATTCCGTAAATTAAATGGTGATAATTACAGTGTAAATGCTGGATAATCATCAATATGACTAGTCCTTCTTCCTGTTTGGAAAGAAGGATTTTTTGTCATAGTGAGTAAAAGTCTCGTGTGTTGTGTAAGACAACCTATATATTGTATAATGCAATATGTGTTTTTTATAACAGAAGTCTATCTATAAAAACAGATTATAGTAAAACTGTACCTAATCACCAGCTGTTTGATTTACAGGTATATAATGAAAGGAATCGTCACATGACATTTATCAATTCTGTAACAGGCCCAGTCAGCACGTCAGAACTAGGGCTAACACTAATCCATGAACATATGCGCGTTCGTTCTGAGTCTGTTCACGCACAGTTTCCTCATTTATATGATGAAGAACAAGAAGTGGCAAAAGCAGTCGAACAAGTAACTCGTGCAAAGAAGCTTGGAGTTAAAACAATCTGTGATCCTACGGTGATGGAACAAGGACGCGATATTCGTTTTATTGAGCGAATTGCCCGTGAAACAGATACTCAAATCATCGCAGCCACAGGAATTTATACGTATAACTACATCCCTACTCACTTTCAAACTCGTAGCATTGACTATATGGCAGACCTGTTTGTTCGAGACATTGAAGTCGGCATTCAAAACACATCGATTAAAGCAGGCTTTTTAAAATGCGCTACGGATGCACCTGGCGTAACGGCTGATGTAGAAAAAGTAATGCGCGCTGTCGCAAGAGCTCATAAAAAAACGGGCGTACCAATTATGACTCATTCACATCCTGCAAGCGGCACAGGCTTAAAGCAGCTGGACATCTTACTCGATGAAGGCGCTAATCCAAATCAAATTCTGATTGGACATACGGGAGATACAGATAACCTTGAGTATATTTCAAACATATTAAATCAAGGTGCCTTTATCGGTATGGACCGCTACGGCCTGACAAGAGAATGTTCAACTGAAAATAGAAATGAAACGGTCATTGAATTGGCTAAACAAGGCTATTCAAACCGCATGTTTCTCTCACAAGACTACTGCTGTACAATGGACTGGTTTCCAGAAGGCGTGATTGAAGAACGTTTTCCAAAATGGTCGATGAGCTTTGTATTAGAAGAAGTCGTGCCTGAGTTAAAAAGAAAAGGCGTAACGAAACAGCAGATTCAGCATATGCTTTTTGATAACGCCCGCTGCTGGTTTGAAGGAAAGTAATTAAAATATTATAAAAAAACCCCACTGTGCAAGCTTACAGTGGGGGTTTTCCGCGTATTATTCTACCTTACGTTAACCTGTTTTTCTTAATAATTTCTGCTTTTCTTTGCTCTTTTTTATCATAAAGTGGGCACCCGACAGGCATAATCCAACGGCGATTCCGATCGTCAAGTTTGTAAACACCGTTAGCGAAAATGTCGTAAGTAAAACCAATGAATGAAATGATTTTTCTTTTATCACCTTTGAGAACTGTTCTTTTTTACTGATATTCCACGCTACGACCATCAATACGGGTGCGAGACTCGCAAGCGCCACGTATGAAGCATATGGAGCAAGCACTAGCAGCACAATCAACACAAAGATAGCGTGCGTGATTCCTGCAATTGGAGATGAAGCGCCGTTTTTAATATTGGTAACGGTCCTTGCAATCTCTCCTGCTGCAGGAATACCTGAAAACATCGGCGTTACCATGTTTACGATTCCCTGGCCAATCAGTTCTTTTTTGCTGCTGTGCTTTGACTTTGTCATTTCATCCGCAACGCGAGCTGTCAGCAAAGACTGTAACCCTACAAGTACAGCAATTACAAACGCAGAAGGTAAAAGAGTTACCACCCTCTCCACTGTTATATCTGGAAACGCTGGCGCCGGGAAATGACGAGGTATCTCTCCGTAAATCGAACCAATCGTTTCAAACTGATTTGCAAAGAAAAAAGATGCTAATCCCGTTGATACAATAATTCCAAGTAAATAGGACATTCCCAGCGACTTAGGCGAAAAGTAAAGAACTATTAAAATCGTAGCTAAGCACAATCCTGCTGTAGCGATACTATAGATGTTGATGAAGTGTAAATTACCAAAGATCTCTTTTATATTCAAATGAAAAAATTGAAATTTGTCAATCGCGTGCAGCCCAAGGAAGTTTGGAATTTGTCCGCTGAAGATAATCAGCGCAATTCCTGACTGAAATCCTACAATAATAGAAGACGGAAAATACTTGATTAAAGCTCCTACTTTACATAGCGCAAAGATAATGAGGAGAATCCCTGACATAAAGCCGGCAATTAATAAGTTTTCATAGCCATATTGCAACACAATTCCTAATAAAACAGGAACAAACGCACCCGTAGGTCCCGCGATTTGAAACCTACATCCACCTAAAATAGCAATTAACAATCCTGCTACAATCGTTGTATACAGTCCTGTAACAGGCGATATTCCAGAAGCTATCGCAAATCCTAACCCTAAAGGTATAGCTATAATGCCAACAACAATACCCGATAGTATATCTTTCTTCAAATGCTGCAAGGAGTAATTTCGAAAAACCTCTAGATTCATAAGTGTACATCAGCCTCCATTTTAAGTAGTGAGGTTACCCATTCGTATTTTGGTCATACAACCTTATTTCACTTCCATTCGTTCAAAATAAGGTGGGCTACTCGATTACTTCTATCTTAAAGGAGACAACTTACAAAAAAATAAAGAGGAAATTAGAAGTTTCTTAGACAGTTATTAAAATTTTCTTAAAAATTCTTACTTTTTATTCTTTTAGTTATTTTTTAGATAAAATGCGGTTCTTTGTTGTAAATAAAGCAAGATAACTAGACCCTATAGTAACGATAGAATGAATGGATGTGGACAGGCTGTGTTTAAAAATCTTTAAGTTTAAGTAGACGACACGCCTACCTCCATTCGTTTAACTATATTCGAATTCATAGGAAGCTCGGTTATATAAGGCCAATTAATTACAAACGTGAACACTAAAAGACAGGAGCTTTGAATCATAATTCAAAGCCCCTGTTTTTACTAATAAGATATATAATACCAATTCTTTTGTATCTTTTCTATTTCATCAAACTTCATACCAAAATCGCCCGATGAAGGTTTACGGTTTTTTGGGTCATACACAAAACCCGAGAAATGGCCGAATAGTCCACTGCTTGTAAAGAAAAGTACGGAGATTGCCTTTCCTTTGGTTTCTACTGCAACATCATCTCGACCTCTGGACACACTCGCATACTCTTTCGGTAGATCAATCAGCGATGAGTTGTCGGGTTCATTGGAGAAAGGAATGAGCGATGGGTAGTCGACTCCATCGGCTTTCAAGACGCCACTTTGTATGTGAGCTGCCACTTCTTCTCTTTTCTGCTGATGGAGTTTAAAGTTTATGTCTAAATTAAGCTGCTCAAACGGAATGAAGAACCACAGCACAAAGGTTATCACTTGAATAACTAAAGGTAGCCACTTTCTACTACTAAAGAGATAAATCAATGTCCACAGCGTTAGTAGTAAAAAGAAAGGAAGGACAAAGAATAACCATATATATGGACTTACGTATTTCCCTATACGATCATCTAAATCCCATTGAAACAGGGACAATAAAAAAATGAACAAACTGCTACATAACGATAAAAGCAAAGTTAAATGACGTTTCACATATTTCCCTCTCTCTGAAATAATTCTTTTTAACCTTCACTCTTTATCATTCATTATTTACTATAGTTCTGTGAATCCGCTTTAAGAATTCTCTTATTATTCTAGAAAGCCCATTATTGGCGTTATAAAAATACCCAAAAGAATAAGTTTTATAGTGCGGAGGAGCAAAGTTAACGACTACATATTGATTACTTCTAGATAAACCAGCATCTGTTTTAAATGCGTAGTCAAATCCTATATTTATTGCCGTATTATTTTCCAATGTATGACGAATTGTATCTACATTATTGGTAGTAAACAAGATATCACATGGCAGTGAACTAAAACCTTTCATAAATTCCTGAATATACTTGTCGTTATATAAAACAATTGGCTGGTTAATTAACATCTCTTCAGTAATGAGTGTTTGTTTGGCTAATGGCGACTTCTTATTTACTGCAGCTACCATATGACCATCCAATAACTTTTTAAATACCAAGTTCCGATACTTTTTTTCTTCTTTTTCTGTATAAGTAATGAAACCTACATCTACTTCCCCATCTAGAACTTTATCTATAATATACTCGGTGCTATTTTCATAGACAGAAGCCTTTATGTTCGGATATTCTCTTTTAATTTCTGTTATTAAGCGAACGAGAATCTCCATTGGTCCTGGGTAGGTTGCAATCTTTATTTCACCATTCATTGTATTTGTATACGCTTCTGCTTCATCCATAAATTCTTGAATTTTCAATAAAGCAGCGCTGGCCTTTTCAATTAACCTATGACCTTCTTCAGTTGGAATAGATCCTCTTCTGGAACGATGAAAAATCATTATATTTAGTTCTTTCTCTAAATTTTTTATAGATTGGCTTAATGCAGGTAACGTAATATGAAGGTTACCTGCTGCTTCTTTTAGTGAACCCGTTTTATCTATTTCCACTATATGTTTTAATTGTTCAATATTCATAATGCCCTCTTTTTCTTTTAGTTAAGTATTACTTAACAATCGTTAATATTAACTAAATTTACCATAAGTATATCTGGTTGTATACTGATAGATATAGTAAAAGAAATGACACAAGGAGATGGAGTATATGAAGGCGCTAAGATGGCATAATCAAAAAGATATTCGTCTTGAAGAAATAAATGAACCAGTTGTACAGGCTGGTCAGGTAAAAATGAAAGTTAAATGGTGTGGAATTTGCGGTAGTGATTTGCATGAATACTTAGGTGGTCCCATCTTTATTCCAGTTGATAAACCGCACCCTCTCACTAATGAGGTTGCTCCAGTGACGCTTGGACATGAATTCTCAGGTGAAGTAGTAGAGGTTGGAGAAGGTGTAACCCATTATAAAGTTGGTGATCGTGTGGTTGTT
This sequence comes from Priestia sp. D51, assembly GCF_053345675.1. Lineage (NCBI taxonomy): Bacteria > Bacillati > Bacillota > Bacilli > Caryophanales > Bacillaceae > Priestia > Priestia sp. D51. The sequence continues at coordinate 882,535 of NZ_JBLTIR010000002.1, forward strand.
GAGCCAATCTTTGCTACACACGGACACCAAGGTGCTTATAACCTAGATGAACAAATGGGATTCTTAGGTTTAGCCGGAGGCGGTGGCGGTCTTAGTGAATATGTCGCAGTAGACGAAGAACTTTTATTCAAACTTCCAGATGATTTATCTTATGAACAAGGTGCTCTAGTAGAACCAGCGGCAGTAGCTCTTTATGCAGTACGTTCAAGTAAAGTGAAAGCCGGAGACAAAGTTGCTGTATTTGGATGTGGACCAATTGGACTTCTTGTCATTGAAGCGTTGAAAGCAGCAGGTGCAACTGATATTTATGCAGTTGAATTATCCCCAGAAAGACAAGCGAAAGCAGAAGAATTAGGAGCCATCATCATTAATCCTGCTGAAGTTGAAGATACGGTAGCCGAAATTGCTAGATTAACTGACGGTGGCGTAGATGTATCATTTGAAGTAACAGGCGTACCTATTGTATTACGTCAAGCCATCCAATCGACAGGAATTGGCGGAGAAACGATTATCGTTAGCATATGGGAAAAAGGAGCAGAAATTCTACCGAATGATATTGTAATTAAAGAACGAACTGTTAAAGGAATCATTGGCTATCGTAACGTGTTCCCAGCAGTATTGTCTCTTATGCAAAAAGGCTACTTCTCAGCCGAAAAGTTAGTAACGAAAAAGATAGCTCTAGACGATGTAATTGAAGAAGGGTTTGAAAGCCTGATTAAAGAAAAAAACCAAGTCAAAATTTTGGTTAAATCGGAACAGCAATAACAATCATCAACAATGAAGATTTCTCTAAGCCACTGATTGTAATTAGTGGCTTTTTATTTCTTTAATCGGGTCCAGCCGAGAGATGTGTAAAATTTCACTAACACAATTTTACAGTTTAGAAGAATGAACGAGTCAACTACATCACGATGCCCATTGATTTAATTACATTTGAATCCATGAGACGTTTGGTTATCTGAATCTCATGCATTACAGAATTGATCACCTAAAAAACGTTTCTAGTCTAGTGTTGACGTACCAATGGGTTAATCGACGAGGACCAGACAGATATAAAATACATATGCCCGCCCTTTTTAACCACCGTAGTAATACTTTAAAAAGTTTAAAATGGATAACAGGATAATCAAAATAACCAAAACTCCTCCTATTAATATCCTTCGTCCTTCTTTTGGGGATTTCTTTTGTTTTTTATGGGCATACAAAATCAGTTTTCGAAAGGCAATGTGCAGTAAAATAACGAAGGCAAACAAACCAATCTTTACAAGGGTAAACAAATTATCACATCCATTTCAACAAACTAAAGACCTAAAAGGCATTCGGCAAACAACTTAGCTATGAAACTTTTTATTTTCTTTGTTCTTTTGATACTCTACAAAAAAGGATACTGGAACTGCTCCAATACCTATACCAATCGAAATAAACAGCGACTGGTTCATCTGAAGACTCGAATTTGCCGCTGTCTTACTATAAATGATAAAACACACAAAGCTTAAAAGGCCTATAGCTAAAGGAATGAGCGCGTGCTTGTACCATTTCATTGTATTAGCCTCCCCTCTTTTTCACCCCACCTAGCTTGATAGTCTCAGCATACGATTTATTTGTCAGCAATTAAGAGATGCACCGATTAATAGCACAATCCTGTTTAGGTAAAATGACTTCCCGCTATAGCGCTGGCTAAAAGAACGATTACGTCTAGCCCTCTTATCATATAGGTTTGGCTTTCACTCAAAGGTTTCCCCTTTCTTTCACTCATAACAGGGTAAAAATAAAAAAGATAAAAAGATAAAAGAAAACCCATACCCGCTGTCACAGCTATGATCATTTCCAAATTATCACATCTCCTTTTTCTTCCTTTTCCTTCTTTTCTTCTTGTTAAACAAGTTTAGCCAAATAGTCAGCGGCGCCTCTCCAGAACATACGAGTCCTGTTGAAATCATACAAAAATAAAAAAGGCAGGATTTCTCCTGCCTTTTTGCATATGTAATTCCTCTTTACTATGTCAACTCAGCGCTTTTAGCGAGCATAAAAGCAGAGATACTAAACAAAACAATCAATAAAGAAGCGGCATGTAACAGTAAAAAAAGAAATTTTTGGCCGCCTTTAATGAAGCACGAATAAATCATTCCTAGGATTGTTACTAAGATTAAAAGTGCTGCTGCTATTTTAATTACTATAGCAAAGAAAGCTCCGGCAAATACAATTGACGGAATAAAACACGCTACAATAATTATGTACAAAATCAGTGTAGCAATAAAAGCGGTTTTTGATACGTTTGAAGCCCGTTTAAACAAATTCCCCATATGATCTCCTTTCACATTTTAAAACTGCATCTTTTACTATAATACATGTGCTTAGAGGACACAATTAACTTTTTTAAAAGTGCCCATCACTTAAGCTTTATCACCAATAATACCGGTTATATTTTTGAGATCTTCTTTGCTTGGTTTATCAAACGTTGTGGCTGTTTTTTTATTTGAACTATTGGTTGATAAATAGCCTTAAAGAACGCTTTGTAGTCTTTACTTCAAAATCAATTCACACTAAAATTCTCTCTTCCGGTAGATAGACAGCGCAATAAAGTAAGAAGCAATATACATTACCATCCCAAAAAGAGTATATAAGATAGGAACATGCAAAGAAGAAGCGATCGGTAAGCTGGATGCTGCTAATATTTCAACTATATACCCAACAACTCCTTGTAAAGCAATCGCAACGAAAAGACCTCCCATTCCACCTCCAAGTACTATTCCGTCAGATTTCTCTGCTCCGAATACATAAAGAAGCGGATAAGCAAGTGCACCGGCAAAAAGGACGATAAATGTACCAAATGAAACGATATTTACTATATTCTCTACTGCACTCTTAGAAATAAGCGAATACATTGAGAAAACACCATAGGACAGGATGGTTCCGATGACGACAATTAAAAAGTAAAAAACATAGTGGCTTTGCACCACATTTTTTCGGCTAATTGGAAGAGTGAGCACGTATTTGTCATAGCCGGTCTTACTTTCCAATTTGATCACTTCAAGCGCGGGCATTGCCATTAACAAAATAATTAACATCGCTATAATACGGTAAAATGAAGGATCCGCAAAATAAAAGATGACCGCAGAAATGACTATGGCAAGCGCTGTGTACGTCAAAAAGCTTCGGTGAATGAGGTAGTAATTCGTTAACAATAGACCTTTCATTTACGTTTCACTCCTTGTTAAAAGCACGCTTAGTTCTTCCATCGACATCGGTTCAGTTACAGTTCCTTCTGGCAGCTGATGCTTATCTGATACGAGTACACGGACAGATTTATCATACGTTCTTTTTGCTACTACTATCTCTTCGGGAAGTACGTTTAGCTGCTCTTCATTCATAACGGCAATTGCGTACTCCTCAAACACTTTCTCTTTTTCTTCATTTAATAAAATTTTTCCGCTTTTAATCACAACAAGATGGCTCGCGATTTTTTCAACGTCGCTCATAATGTGAGATGAAAGCAGTATTCCGCTGTTGCCATCGCTGACAAAAGCTTTTAACTCATCTAATATTTCCTCTCTAGACGAAGGATCAAGTCCTCCTGTCGCTTCATCTAACAGCAATAGTTTAGCACCGTGGGACAGCGCTACTGCTAGAGATAATTTCATCGACATGCCTCGTGAAAACGTATGTATTTTTTTATCTTCCGGCAGTGAAAAAGAATGAATCAGTCGGTAAAAATCAGCTTCTTCCCAAGAATGAAATAGCTTCTTAAAAACGTTGTTTAGCTGTTTTATTGTTAAAGAAACCGGCAGATTAATCGCATCAAACACGACGCCAATGTCTTCTTTAATCGTCGCATCTTTATTCAAATTGTCTTCACCAAATATTTCGACCGTACCGCTATCTCTCGAAATTAATCCTAGTACTGCTTTAAACGTCGTCGATTTCCCCGCTCCGTTATCACCAATAAATCCAACAATCGACCCAGGAGGAACATGAAAAGAAACATCTTTTAAAACCTCATTTCGGCCAAACGATTTTGCCATGTTTCTAACTTCTAAAAGATTTGTCATGTGCTCACTTCACTTTCTCTATTAGTAGTTAGTGTAATCTAATCGCTATGATGATTCGTAATATCACCTTTTTTTTACAAAAATGACGATTCACTACCAATTATAGCTAGTAAACTATAAAAAGTCGATGACGACATAAAGCTTTGTTTCTAACTCATTCATTTTTTATGACCGTAATATGTATGACAACATCTGCCTGTACTATTCTTGCCTTACCTTTTTACCCAAATCACAAATAAAAAAAGGATCTCCCATAAAAGATCCTTTTCCTTCACTATAATTGATGACGCTGCTTTTTTTCTTTTTCACTTAATACGTAGTCTGCTATAAAACCAAGAATAAGTCCAACGGCTACCGGTATCAAACCGCCTTTTGCTTCCATTTGAAAATTTTCCGGTTCATTTACATAAAGCCACTGAACTGAAAGTAACGAAATATGAAAGGTATTGCCAATAAAAAATAAAAGTGCTATCGTGCCAATTGTTACGCCGAATGAAAGAATATATTTTTTCACCGTACTCCTCCTTTCATTAAAAGGCTGCTTCAAGCAAAGCAACCTTTTAATTTATTCATTTTGCTTCAAGCACTGCCTTTTCTTGAAAAACCTTCTTTAATACGAGAGACTGAAAAATCATAAACAAACTGCCTGTCATCCAGTATAAAACGAGACCAGACGGTGAAAATACCCCAAATGAAAGCACCATGACAGGCGAAAGAATTTGAGATAACACTGCGTGCGATCCATTCATTCCTGCTTCATCCTTTTGCATGACTCTTGTCTGCAAATACGTAGCTAATGCCGCAGCGATTGGAAGGATAAAATACGGATCCGCATGTCCTAAGTCAAGCCACAAAAAAGATGATGCGCTAATTTCATCTATTCGTCTAATCGCGTAGTACATAATTGAAAAGACCGGAAGCTGGACAAGTAAAGGAAGGCAGCCCATAAGAGGATTGGCTCCATTTTCTTTAAGCAGTTCCATCATTTTACGCTGATATTGCTGCTGACTCTCAGGATCTTTATTTTTGTACTTCTCTTTTAGCTGTTGAAGCTGAGGCTGTATACGTTTATTGCTCAGCTGATTTTTATATTGAAGAATGTTTAAAGGCGCCAACAGCATACGTACACCAACGGTCACAAGCATGATGGAAAAGCCAACGCTTTGATGAAGCCACGTATTTCCTATAAACAAAATGAGCAGTGAAAAAGGATAAATAAAATAGTGATCCAAAAAGTGCGTGTGCGAACTTTGAATCACGTTTGCTGAATCACAGCCGGCAAGTAGAAAAACGGAAACAGCAATAAAGAAAAGCTTCTTTTTATGTTTTAACATTTATATTCCTCCAGTATTTTTTTAGTTAACCGAAAAAAATACTGGCGAATGCGGACCTTTATCATCTTGTTCACCTATTGCTTCTTGTCTGTGAACAGAATGTATAAATTTAAATTTGTGATACACGCAGCATATGAGATTCTGAGCGCGTAACAGATTTACGTTTTGTATGAGATACATGTCTTTTTGCTGCAGGCAAACATGCTTATGTATTGTTTGAAATGTAGCTAGTTTAATAGCCGCATGTACAAAAAATGCCGTCATAATCGCAAATGATACATACAGAAAGGCATCCGGTATAAACAATTCCATTTATTCACATCCTTATGGATTATTGTATCATATTTTCCTTAATTTAGGTTAATTTATTTTATGGCGCAGAATCTGCTATCTCAGTAAATATACTCTACAAAGCTGGTTTTCTTATAGAAAAGTCAAAAGCTGCGTTTCTTTTGCACATACCTTCATACGTTTGATGAAACAACGAATAGAACATATACTGCGGCACATATAATTCTAAAAATTTCTACTTTTATTAGGAAAAAGGATATTATTCCTTTTTATGGTATAATCAAAAAATATAATTTATAGGGAGTGAATTCATTGGAAACTAATACAAAACCTCAAGTAAACACCAACTCTATTGTTTCTCTAACTCTAGGTATCGTATCTATTTTTATTCCAATCATTGGGTTTATTACAGCGATTATTGGAATCATCTTCTACAAAAAAGCATCAAATCAAATAGCTGCTACGAATCAAAGCGGTAAAGGACTCGCGATTGCCGGTCTGATTTGCAGTATAGTAGGCATGATTTCTCAGCTACTCTTTATATTAGGAATTATTACGTTTATGTTTGGAGGAACAACGGTTGACTATGAATAAAACAGGTCAATTAAAAATGTAAGAAAATCGGGATTTAGATAGGGTTATTGAAATTTCTATATGAAAGAATAAAAGCTTGATTTTCGACTATCCGAAAATCAAGCTCTTGAAATTTAAACGTTCTGACTCATTGTTACTACGTCTATAGCTTTTAATGTAAATTGCAAAGGAGAATGAAAAATTAAATCTATCGTTGAATCTGGAATAAAAGAAATCATAATTGTTCTACTTACTTTACTACTAGTAATCTCTGTGTTGATCAACTGTTCTAGCTATTTTAATAGTTCAGAGATAAAAACTTTGACCTCAAGATGTTATGATAACGGCGGAGAAGCCATAGTAGAAATACATAATCCAATTATTAATGATTATTCTTTTGAATGTAAATAAAAAAGAATCAAAAGTCCTGTAAGGGTTCTTCTAGCTGTAAAACAAACGCTGACAAATGAATCTTAGCGTTTGTTTTGTTTGTCTTTACAAAGTAAATAATTAATTATTTGTTTATAAAAGAGTCTATCGATTTATACTTTATTGCTGATTAGCATGCAAGGTGTTTGTAGACAGTAAATTCTTGCGTCTATAAATACTCAACACAATTCCTATTAAGAATGCATTTAACAGAACCGGCATCCATCCATAGCTAATAAACGGTAAAGACATATTGGTCATAGGAAAGAATCCGACAATCATTCCTACGTGACCAACAAGTTGTACCGTATAGATTATTATAACTCCTACTAGCAGCAGTTTAGTATACGAATCACCAATTCTCTTAGCAATAAGCACTATTCTGACGACAACTAAAGAAAGAACTAGAAAAAGAATAGATGCAAACAGCCACCCATAATAATAAGTAAAGCTTAGAAATACAAAGTTCGTGTCAGCTTGAGGAATCATTTGATCGACAAATGAATGTTTTCCAAACCATCCTGCATCCATAAATAAATGATGAACCTTTGAAAGACCAAAGTACTCTTCTGAATTATAAGGGTTTATAAATGAGAGAACTCTATACTTCTGATAATAAGCAACGGTCATCCATCCAATTATGCCCCAAGCAGCGACTAACGCAAAGCCAGATCCTAAGACAATGGCTATTTTCTTTTTATTTAACTTACTCCACCAAATCATTGTAAAGGTCAAGGTTACATATATAAAGAGGGTTGTAAGGCCACACTGCAAAAAGAAATACAGTGACAGAAGAAATAAAAGAAGGAATTTCCACATTTTAAAGCGATTGCTTTGAAAGAACCCTGCCCATGCCAAAAAGAAAAAAGGAATGGCCATTAAACCTTCAATTTTTAGAGGCCCTACTTTGAAAACAGATTGACCTTCTGTAAATGTGTTAAAATTTGTTGTCAGAAATAATAAAAGTAAGGTACCTAATAAATAGAATAACCACCCTTTAGTGGCTAACTTTCTATAGTCTATAAACATCATAACTAAAGCTAGCATCGCTCCCAAGATAACAAAGACAACCTTATAGGTAGAGAAATGATTGTCGACCATACCATCTTGAGACAGCAGTGGCAAAAACCCTAGAAGCAGAGCGGCAGCAAATAAACTTAGTGTAACCCAGTCTATTTTTGGACGATGAATACGGTTAAGGTTCCGACCAATACTGACAGGGTTTCCCATTTGATGAACGGCCTTTTCTTCTGCTTGATCGTCGCTTATCCCTTTTTGCAGCCAATAGCTTTTTACTTCGTTTAAATGATGATGCAATTCCGCAGAAACAAATGCCTTGGCTTCTTTTGATTTTATTTGTGCCTTCACTTGTTCCAAGAATGAATTTCTTTGTTCACTCATATCCTTCTTCACCCCTCTAGTATTTCTTTAAAACTTATGTGGTTAGATAACGGCTGCTCTTCCACTTTTTTGAGCAGTTTGCGCCCCTTTTGATTTAATTGATAAAATTTTGCTCCGTCTTCTTGCCAGCTGCTCGTCAATACACCTTTTAGCTCTAGTCGATGCAGGATGATATATAAAGACCCTTCGTTTTCTTTAAAATTTAAAATTCCTCGGCTTTGCAGTAAGCTGACTAACTCATAGCCCGTTTTCTCCTGCACAAGCAGCTGCATCATAGCAAGCAGAATTCCTTCTTCGTTATGAGTCTCTTGCTTTATTTTTTCTCGAATACTTTTCTTATGTTTTTCTGTAAATGTTAGCTGAGCAAATACTTCACGATTCATTGTTTTTCTAAGATTTTTAAGACGTTTATCCATGACTCATTCCTCCAGCATTTCTTTTAAAAGTGATTTTGCACGCCTCAGTCTCGTTTTTACTGTATTCGTTCCGGTTTTGGTTAAGAGCGCAATGTCTTTAATTAACAATTCTTCATAGTAAAAGAGGTAAATCACTTCTTTATATTTGGTAGGCAGCTTCATAACGGCTGACATCAGCTCGTGATCTTCTTCGTGTTGAATAACAGCTTCCTCTATGTTTTCTTTTTCACTGATATGATTTGGAAAATAGTCTGTCGCCGGTATGATGTTTTTGTTGTACCAGCTTTTTAAAAAGTCTTTACAGTGGTTAATTGCGATTTGCCATAACCACGTCCGAAACTTGGATCTACCGCTGTACTTGTAAAGATTTTTGTAGCATTTAATAAAAATCTCCTGCGTCAAATCCTCCGCAACTGCTACGCTGTTTACATATGAGTAAGCTAGCTGCAAGATTTCCTGTCCATATCGATCCATAATTTCATCTATCACTAGTTCTTTGTCTTGTACGTGTATCCATTCTACGGTTAGTTCTTTCACTTCTGCCTCTCCTTTCTTGTTCTTAGACGAAGCGTTTTATAAAAAGGTTTTTATATTTTCATTTTTATTTTCTAGATAATTGCATGTACATAAAAAAAGATTCTCTACACGAGAACCTTTTGTTGTACCTCTTATGTATGTGCTATGAAAAAAGATTGCCGATGAAGATAATTAATCCTGTTACTAGGATTAATCCACCGCTAATTATTACTGTCAAAATACTTCTCAGAGCCGATACCCAATTGTTTATTCCAAAGAACCCTGCGATACCAATACAAAATAGAATAATTGCTAAACAAAGATTGATATTCAATAACGCTGGATAATAAAAAGCGATGAAAAAGAAACCAACGCATAGTAGCGTAAAGATAAATGACCAGAAATTAATAATTCGCGCCATCTCACTACCCTCCTCTACCTTTAAAAGTTCCACGTTTAAACACATTCGGAATTGAGTTATTTCAAATCTGTTTTTAAACGCTGCAAGAAAAAATCACACACTTCCATTTGAATACACTGCTTCTTTAAACTGTACAATAAATATTCTAGTTCAAATTCCTGATAAAAGATTTTAGCAACAACCGATTTTAATTCCTCTAAATTTGGTTGTTCTGACGCATATAGTTTATCGAACGGAAGATTAAATTGAGAGAACAGCTGATCATTTTGATACCATTCGAAAATTTCTTCACCTTTTATTCGGCAGCTAAACACACCTAGTATCTTCAAGAATGCCTTCACTTGATTTTCTTCAAATTCATGATCAATCACAAACATAAAAAAAGGATGTTCCTCTGCGTTAATCATGTGCTTCATGAGACTCATTTGATATTTTAATAGCTTCACTTCTTTTACGACATCCAACTTCTTCCCATCTTTCTTTAAAAAATGATCCTACTATACTCTGTGAATTTTACCATAATCTAGTAGTGTCGATAAACCGTTTATAGAAAATTACTTTGTAATGAATGGAATAATAAGGTATATTGTTATAAATGGTAATAATTTCATAAACCGAAAGCGAGGATACATATGGGTCTGTTACTAATTGCGGTTATTATCACGCTATCCATCATTTTAGATTACTTTATTTTTGACTATGAAGATAAGCACTGGGGCTGGTTGAAGAAAGCTTCTACACCCGTTAGAAGAAGTGTTATTGGCTGTTACTTGCTTATGTCGTTTGTTATTTATTTTGGTTTGAGCCTACCGTATATTAAGCCTTTTTTATAAATATTAGTCTGCCTAAACTGGTTAGCCTATAACTCTTACTTAAAGGTTATAGGCTAATTCCCTCATTTCACCACCACTACAAATTGTTTGTCTTCAAATTTGAACATTTCCCCTAATTCATAGATATACTTCTTTTTGTCTAATTTATAATACTTTCCAAAATACAGCGTTTTCAAGTTAATACTCATATCTAGACTTGAATCTTTTTCTTCCGCTTCACCTCCGTCTAAGCAAGAGTATAATTCAATGTAACAGCCCTCTATAAGGTGTTCTTCAATATAAGTAAATAACTCTCTTATCGATTTAGGATGTGTATCACAAGATAATTCATAGATATATGGCAAGGTGAATACGTGCTTGATGTCGCTATACCCGTCGGTTAAACTATTAACACTAATACCGTACGCATCTTCTTCTTTTTCATAGATTGTAATTATCTTTTCTTTCTTTGAATTTCGATTAAAGGAAGAAACTTCGGATAAAGGCACCAGCGTTTCTTTTGTGCCAAAACTTCCTGTAGGCAATTCATAAGGAGAACCTATATAGTGATGTATCGTCATATTCGTCACTTCGCTTTCTCTTTGCTTATGTAAAATACTATTATTCTATCACTCTTATTAAGATCACATACAAATACAAGAAAAATATGTATAATAAAACCAGGAGGTGACAACATGAAAAAACTACTGCCTTTTCTATTTCTAGCCGCTCTTTACTTGTATGACTCTTCATACAATCATACTGCTTTTTTACATAAACCGGTTGTTTCTGCGTTTTTATATGCAGCTGCTATTTTAATTTGTGCGCTACTGCTTGTAAATGTAAAAAAAGATCGAGCTGTTTAAGCAAGGAGATTACTATGAGCTATAAAATTGTATTTTTTGACGTGGACGGAACTCTTACTCATCACGAAAACGGGACTATTTCCTCCAAAACTCGAGAGATTGTAAAAAGTTTAAAGCACAAAGGATTAAAAATCGTAGCCGCTACCGGAAGGCCTTTATCTCTCTGTGAAGAAATTAGAGAATTAGGTATAGATACGCTCATTACCGCGAACGGAGCGTTTACTGTACACGATGAAAAAGTTATTCATAAGCTGTCCATGGATAAGGACGTTGCGCGTGAAGTCTTTGAATACGCAGCCTCCCAAAATCACGGTCTTTCATTTTACACAAAAGAGCTCAGCGTGAACGGTGTCAAAGATGACAACATTTTAAAAGCACTAAAGGAAACATTATCGCTCAATGATTATCCTCAAATGAATGAGCGTATTTATGATGAAGATATTTATTTAATGTGCTTATATGCCGATGATAGAACCGCCGAGCAGTATGCACAGCGATTTCCTCATTTACTATTTAAAAGATGGCACCCTTTTATCGTAAGTGTGCTTCAAGAAGAAATCACAAAATCGGTAGCTATCCTGAAGGTCTTAGACTATTTTAACATCCATCAATCCGAGGCCATCGCATTTGGAGACGGAGAAAATGATATTGATATGCTAGAATTAGCCGGCCTTGGAATTGCGATGGGTAACAGCTCTGATAAGTTAAAAAACGCCGCTGATTTTGTAACGAAGAAGTCGGGTGAAGACGGTATTGAATTTGCCCTTAAAAAGTTTAAAGTTCTATAAAAAATCAGCATGCTTGGATAACTCTATCTAAGCATGCTCTTTTACCTCCATAAATTCTTCGGGGTGTAAAGCCTCGGATTGAATGACAATGGCCGCCATGCCTTCTTCACTTCCCGACATATGCCATTCTCCTTTTTCCCACAGTGCCACTTCTCCGCTTTTAATTGAAATTCGTTTTTGGTCCTCTCCTGTTACCCACCCTTCACCTTCGACGACGATAAAGAGCTGAGTTATAGGCGCTTCGTGATATCCTACCGTTCCTTCTCCTTCTATATACATATAACCAATCTTAGCTGCTTTATTTGTTTGTGTTATTTTTACATAAGTAGCTAAATGCGACTGATATTTTTCTATTTTTTTGCCATGTTCTTTACTGAATTTGTAGATTTTCAATGTGCGTGACCTCTTTATTCGTTAATTTCGAATTCAACCCACCGATTACATATTTTGTTTATTTTTCTCCAAACGTTCTTTGACTATTTTCTTAAACGCATGTGGATCATCTACGCGAATGGCGACCTGCTGGTATTTCTTTTTAATTCCCATAAAAAGCGTCGCCTCTACTGGAGATTTTAATGTTAGTAAAAGATCAGGATGAACGGTTTCAAAATCGCGTGCGATAAATTCAATCGTGGTGCTGGTTATTTTTTGTTTAAGGATGTGAGTGTCTTCTATTATTTCTTCAATATTTTTAAAAGAGATTTCCATACGCTTAGCTAAACCAAATGAAATGTATATGCGATCATCTTCCACTCGTAAAGGGTTAAGCCTTAATGCTTGAATATCTCCTATAAAGAAAACAATACTATAAATATTAAGGATTAGTAAAACGATTGAAAGAGTCATAGACGTGTTGTGAAGCAGCCAGTGAAGTCCTAATGTTTCAATGACAATCGCATGAATAATCATAATTTGAAATGTGATAAAACTTGAGCGTTTATACAGAGTAAACGTATTCCCTTCAGTCCTCGGCTGCTTCTTCCACGTTCCAAACGCATAGTAAAACATCAGCATTTCTGAACACAGTACGTGTATAAACGGTTGTTTGGAGAACTTTTCGTTTACAGCACGTGAAAAGGAAAATAACAGCGGTAAAGAGCTTGATTTGATTCTTCTTAAAATAGGCGGTACGTTTTTGACTAGCATAAATAGCAGTGAAAGTTCAAACAAAATAAGTAGTCCTTCTATGCCAGCTCCTAGCCACATAACCGACTGAAAAGAAGCCAAGTATTCACTCGGAATGATAAAACGCGCAGCAATAAGGCCTGTAGCCATTAATACAATAAAGTATTTTAGACTGAACTTACGCTGCCAAGCTAGAAATAAGAGCGGAGCCACAAGGCTTAAGTCTAAAATAGAACCTACTACTACTCCGTTGAAATCAGCAGGCAACGACTGAAGTCCAAAAGAAGAATGATATAACACATAATTTGAGCTTATTACTAACAGCAGTAAAAAAAGAGCGACAAAAGACACCGTTTTTTTATGAAGAACCAAATAACCCACCTCACTTTTAGTTGGTGAAACACAAAAATTCCTGTTACTTCCATTTTATCAATGGAGTTGATTTAAGTCACTTTGTAGCGTGACATTGTGTTATAAAATCCATTTAAAGATATCCACTCTTCTATAGCGATTCTTCTATACAAATAATTTACAATGTAAAAAGAGTTTGACATTTATGGAACTGATGCTACAATAATAAATGTAAAATACTTTTTACATTTATTATAAGGAGGAGTAAGAATGGATTGGGTTAAAATTGTGTATTCATTCATCCTGTTAGTTTGCGGAATTTTGATTTTTGTTTCATCATCTTCTCGAAAAGGTGATGAAAGAAAAAAGTTTATCAGTACGAAGGCTCAATCATACGCATTTGTGGTAGTTATAGGTATGCTGATTTTAGAAGTTATAGAGTCCATTTACCGGACTTTTCAAGGAAAAAGTTCTTATGATGGCATTGGCATTTCGCCGCTAATATTTCTAACGATGATTTCAGTTATATATTTGATAACCTTTCTTACCTACAGAAAAAAATACGGTGATTAAATGAAAGCTCACAAGTAAGAAATAAAGAAATTGAGCTCATATTTTCTGGTGAAACGATAAATATAACCTCACTTTATAATTAGCCTCTAGATGACACCGGACAGTAAATGAGCTTGTTATAAGTGCTTTTTTAAAAAGTAATAACTAGACCTCCTACTGAGGTTTTTTTTATGCACTCTTAAAATAAAACATCTCCCTTAACTAAACTCAGGAGATGATATTATAAACGGTGAGTTCATTAGCGTTTTCTCACTCTCTATTCTGTTTCTCAAGTAAATCAATGATTCTATCATTTTGCTTAACGATTGTTTTTAGCTTTGCTTCTAATGAACACAAAGTAATAAAAACGGCTATAAATCCTATAACGCCATAAAACATAACGGCTTCTCCCTTGTTGCAAAATAATCAGCCATATACGTCTTACATCTCAAAAAAGCTATGTCTTTCCACTTTACACACTCTAAGCGAAAACGTTTGATACCATTCTGTTTTTCCTTTGTGCTGGGCTGCGCGGTGAGCTGAATGTTCTTTCCACATTTTGATTGATTCTAAAGAGTCCCAGTACGAAACGGTAATGCCTAAATCTTGATCTCTGGCACTTTCTATTCCTAAAAAGCCTTTTTGTTTAGATGCAAGCTCCACCATTTTATCTGCCATTATTCCATAACCCTTCTCGCCTTCTGTTCTTTCAGAAGCAAAAATAACGGCATAATAAGGCGGTTCGGGGGTTTTAGCAATTCCACTCATATTGATTTCCTCCTTTAGACGTCATATTAATAGTAAAAAAGTATAAATGCATAATTAATTTTTCTATTACCTTTATCTTCTTTTAGTACTATTTTTATAAATTCCATTATAATACTTTTTTAAGTTTACCTATACAAAATGTAACATTTAATAGTATATAAACATAAATATTCCATTTATATGATATAGTCTTTATAAGTAAGTAATAAACAAAGAGAAATGGAGTTTCAACATGAGGAACATAAGTAAGATAACAACTGGGACCATTACGATAGCTTTGGCGCTTGGATTAATGGGGTGCAGTCACACAACTTCAAACAATGAGAGCATAGATGAAACCGAAGCAAAAAAAGAGCTGGCCATAGAGCTGAAATTTCTGCAAAACGAGTCCGAACGCTTAATTAATAATGACGGAAAGATAGAAGATAAAACGTTTCAAAGCTACAAAAATGATTTTAACCTGCTGTCTGCGTCTATTAATAGTACGTCAAAAGTAGAAACACAAAGTGATAGCGAGCTAAAAAAAAGCATAGCCCACTTAGCAAAAGACGTAGATACTTTAACAGAAAAAGAGTATGTAACATCCTATAAAAAATTCAATTCAAGCAAGACGATCTATGAAGTTACGCTCATGAACAATATGCATGACGTTATAGATGCAACAAAAACTTCGGAAGAAAGCAGTAACGTGTTAGACTCATTTGATGATAAACACTTTCATTCTTCCGAAGCACAAATAAAAAAAGATATGGGGCCTGCGATTAATCATATCAACACCGCATCTAAATATAAAATAGAGCTCATGCAAGACGAAATCCAAAAGCACCGCGATAGTTTCACCAAGCTCCAGCTCGAGCAATTAAAAAAAGCCACTCATAATTTTGATTTGTCTCTTAACGATCAAATTAAATCAATTCAATCCTATAAACCTATAAGTGGAGATTATAATATAAGCAGAAACTTTCGCTATAATTCCTATGATAAATATACAAATGCCTGTGTGTACATTACTGACTTTGAATCTAATTTAGGAATTGCCAAGGCCGGTGATTTTTAAGAAAGCACTAATGCTCAAGATGATAATTTTTCAAAAAAGTCTCCCTAAAAGCAATGTTTTAGGGAGACTTTTTACTGTATCCATTACAAGTACTAATTCTTTATATCTTCTAACGCTCTATAAGCATTTGCTTCTCCTGAACCAAATAAAGCGTCGTGTCCTTTTTTTCCGTAGTCAACAGCTGTTTGCTTAATACGTGCTGTTACTTGAGCGGGTTTATACTCAGGATGAGCTGCTTTAAGAACTCCTGCAATTCCAGCTACTTGAGGAGTTGCCATGGAAGTACCGGCGTTTAACTCATAGGAAGTCCCTAAATAAGTCGGCCATGTACTTAGGATTAAATTGTTTGGATCAGCTGTTGCAGGATCATTAGTTTTTGCATATTTCTCTCCGAAATCTCCTCCTGGAGCCGCCACGTCAATGGCGCTGTTTCCATAATTAGAGTAGAAAGCAAGCTGCCGAGTCGACCATTTTGTGGAAGCCGAAACATTAATTACTCCTGGCATTTGCGCCGGTACGACAGTTGCTGGCCCTTTGACACTTATACCATATGGTTCATACAAGGTATTTAAAAAGTCGTTTACTTCCTTTTTATTATCTAAATTTAAACTTTCGTTTCCACTACCGGCTACGACCGTTACGCCATTTTTCACGGCATACTGAATGGCTCTTTTCCAAAGCAGTGTTTCCGCAATTGATTTATAGCTTTCTCCTTCAATAGTCATCTTGTTATTATTATAGAAACGAAGAGACATATTAATCACATCGACTTTATCATTGGTTGCGGCAATAATTCCGTCTATAATCCAAGCAGGCATTCCAAGAGCTTGCTCTGAATACAGTACGCGATAAGAACGTATTCCAAGTTCTGGTCCTACTCCTTTTACTTTTCCATTCGCTCCAATGATCCCAGCAACATGCGTACCGTGTCCATTGCGATCTTTTATATCTGCGGGATCTCCAGTTTCAGATTCGTCCATTCCAGCCGGAACAAGATTACGTCCACCTAGTATATTATTTTTTAAATCAGGATGAGATGCATCAATACCCGTATCAATTACTCCCACCACTGCTTTATGAGTTGTACTACCGTCTTTATTTTTATATCCGCCTGTTTCTACATCATAAGATTTTCCGCCATTTGTCACTCGTTGAATATCCCACTGAGAGTCCCAATAATTATCTACATTCTGTGAACTGATAATATTAGACTGATAGTTATAAGGACTACCTGATGTTTTGTCCAAGCTTAGAGGAATTTCTCTATTAGCAGCTTCGATCGAAGAATTCCCTTTTAAATTATTAAGAAAAGAAGCCTGTTCAGATTGAGCTTCTATCCCTCCTACTTCAGGAAGCGCTTTAGTCACTTTGCCACCAGCTTTTTGAATAATCTCTTGATAGTTGTCTGGCAATCCATTTTTAAAAGCGATTGTGTATGTGTTACTTACCTTTTGATCTTGACTCTTAGCTTGAGTAGGAACTCCGCCAACAGCAAATATTCCTGCTCCTACTGCCAGTGAAAGCACCGTATGTAGAATTTTCTTTTGCATATGTCTCCTCCTATATATGGAAATATTTATCATATACTATCTTATTACATACTCTTTTAAATTCCAAGTTTTTCTAATAGATTAAGATTATTCAAAATAAAACTGTGGTTATATTTCACAAATAATAACCAAAATAAGGGTTTTAAGAGAGCTTTATAGCTTATTTATAGCGTAAGGAAACCTTATTGTTTGATACATCAACTAATAAAGAGTAAAGTTTTTCTATAATAAAGGTTAAAAGCGAAAGGATGAGTAACATGTTTAAAGACGGTTATGTAAAAGTAAATGATGTAAATCTTCATTATGTAACAAAAGGTGAAGGCGAGCTTATGCTGTTTTTACACGGATTCCCTTACTTTTGGTACACGTGGCACCATCAGTTGGAAGAGTTTTCCAAAGATTATCGCGTGGTAGCTGTAGATATGCGAGGCTATAACTTATCAGATAAGCCAGAAGAAATTTCTTCTTACAGCATGCCTCTTCTCATGGAAGATGTAAAACAGTTAATTGAAGCATTTGGTGAAAAAGAGTGTGTGTTAGTAGCACACGATTGGGGCGGCGCTGTAGCATGGGCATTTGCTTATACGTATCCGCAGTATGTCAAAAAGTTAGTGATGTTCGATGCACCGCATCCTTATACATTTATAAGAGAGCTTGCTGAAAACCCTGCTCAACGAGAAGCAAGCAGCTATATGAGCTTTTTCCAACAGCCAAATTCTCAAGATGAGCTACTCGCAAATAATAGTGAAAAGCTAAGAAACATGCTGACGGAGCCTGGCATCAAAAAAGGCTATTTAACAAAAGAAGAAGAAGCTAAATACGTAGAGGCGTGGAATCAGCCGAATGCGATGAAATCCATGCTTAACTACTACCGTGCGTCTTCTCTTTATCCGTTTGAAGAGCGCGTTCATAAACCTGTTGCCCTTCCGCATAAAGTATTTCACTCTCCGACTTTAATTGTATGGGGAAATGCAGATGAAGCGTTTGAAAACAGTAATTTAGATGGAATTGAAGAGTACGTTCCAAACGTAACGATTCACCGCTTAGACGGTGTAGGGCATGCTCCTCAGCATGAGCAGCCAGAAAAAGTGAATGAATTTATGAGAGAGTTTTTAAGCAAATAAACGAGAGAAAGACTGCAGAATACGGTATACCGCCGTTTTGCAGTCTTTTTTTAAATGCTAAAAGCTGATTTCATCTATTTTTTACATGATTGGTTTATTTTTCAACGTTTTAACAAGTGCATACCGGGTATAAATTTTACTGTACAGATGCAGTCCCCCCAAAGGAACATGTACATTTCTTTCTTACTTACCCTTTTTGGAACTCTCTTTTTTGAGGGTTCTTCTTTATGCGTTTACTTCTTTCCCATCGGAAGAACAATCTTAAATAATGCCCCTCCCGTCTCTTTATTATCGGCTGTGATGCTTCCTCCGTGATTTTTCACAATAGAATGAGCAATATAAAGACCTAGCCCCAAGTTTCCGTGGCCGCTTGTTCTCGACGCATCTTCTCTGTAAAACTTTTTAAACACCTGCTCTTTGTTCGATAACGCAAAGCCGGGACCCGTATCATGTATTTCAAAGATTACTTCGTTATGATGAATGACGGTATTCCACCCTATCTCCCCTCGTTCAGGCGTGTAGCGAATACAGTTTGTAATGATATTATCTAGCACTTGAGAAATACGCTGAGGATCTCCGTAAAATTGACTTAATGCTTCTGCTTCACTAACCGAAGGTAAAAAGGCAATCTCTTTTTTTTGACATAAAAGCTGAAACTCGTCTGCTTTCTCGTGAACAAATGAGATTATATCGATTAGCTCTCTCTTTACGGTAAAGCCCGGATTTTCTATGACAGATACTTCTTGCAGCTGATTTAACAGTTGAATCGAACGCTGTGTATTTGTGTAAATCGTATGTAAATATCGATTAAGCCTCTCCGGGTCTCTTTTGCTTCCTTCTACTAAAATTTCCGTATGTCCATGAATAATCGTAAGAGGCGTTCGTAAATCATGCGCAATCGCAGCCGTCATATCTTTGCGGTCTTCTTCTAGCTGCCACTGCTTAGCTAACGATTGCTTTAATTCTTTTCGCATTTCTTCAAAGGCATGAAGCAGCTGACTTAATTCTTTGGCGTCTTGAGTGACGGACAGCGAAAAATCTAAATTATTATGCTGAATATTTTTAGCTGCGGTCATCAGCTCATTAAAAGGCCGTTCAATTTTTTTGCTAAATCGTCTTCCAAACAAATAAGCAAACAAATAAAAGTAAAGAAACGGGCTGGCTAGCGATACAAATGTGACAAGCGCAACGATCCATTTAATATTCGGATTAGCAGAGGCCATATTTAATTGATACCGTAGCGCAATCGCCCCGTTTACTTCGTCTTTTGAATTAAAAAGCGGATAAACTTTTATAATGTATTTACCTGAGCGGATATTGGTATTGACCTGAGAGTAAAAATCCCGTTTATTTTTTATGTATGAAGTGGACATGGATCCATATACGATTTGCCCTTTTTTATTTATAATTTGATAATCCATTCCTTCTAGCGGAATAACCGATTCTACTTGATTTTTAGCATCTCTTGAAAGGAGCGCATCTTCTTTTTCTTTTACGAACTGAAGAATACCAGGAATTTGTTTTTCATAATAATTTGCGGGATTCAGTGCTCCAGGCATAAGAAACCAGTTTACTGCAATCACAATGCCCCACGTTAAAAGCGTCGCAAGCAGGCTGTACAGTAAGATTAAATGAAACGATAACACAAACTGCGCTTTTAATGTTGCTCGGTTCATCCATTTTTTTATTTTACCCATTTGTAGCCAATTCCCCAAACGGTTGAGATGTAAGGCGTTTCGTCATATTTTAATAGTTTTGCTCTAATTTTCTTTACGTGTTCCGTAATCGTAGACGAATCTCCTTCCGCGTCGTAGCCCCAAACTTTTTCATAAAGCTGCTCGCGTGTAAAAACCTGACCTGGATGAAGAGCCAGAAAATGAATAATCTCAAATTCTCTTGAAGTAAACGGAATCACTTCATTGCTATGTAAAATTTGATAGCCGTTTAAATCAATGGTTAACTCTCCAAAATGAAGCCTGTTATAGGAGTTACTGTTAATTCTCTGCTCTCGGCGCAGATGGGCATAAATGCGGGCTTTTAGTTCCTTCATGCTAAAGGGCTTAACTAAGTAATCGTCTCCACCCACTAATAGTCCTTTTACCCGGTCCTGCTCCGTTTGTTTAGCGCTTAAAAAGATAATGGGGCACGATATGCTTTTTCGGATCATTTCACAAAGTGCAAAGCCGTCCATGCCTGGCATCATCACATCCAGCACAATTAAGTCTGGATTTATTTTTAACTTTGTTAACGCTTCTTGCCCTTCGTAAGCAAACACCACCTCATATCCTTCATCTTGGAGCGCATCTTTCATAAATGAAATAATGTCTTTTTCGTCGTCCACTAGTAAAATTGTTTGCTTCATCTCCATCTCACCCTACCCATTCCTTCTTTTTCCATACGAATAGGTTTATTATAAGGCTAATAAGCAAAATTGGAAATAATAGGTTCACTAAAAATTCAGAGTTTGGCCTGCTTAATTCATGAAAAACAGAATCGGTTACGGAGAAAAAGAAGCTTAGTTTATCTGACACATACACACTTCCAATTAAAGCACCAATGGTTGCGACGTAAGATAAAATGGAATTAGGCATAAGAACACTCAGGATACTCCCGATACTAATAACCGCTATAAAGATGCAAAAACAAATGCCGTAAAATTTCAACGAATATAGTAACGCCCCTAAAGTCCCTAGCGTATGTCCGCCTAAAAACGTCGTTTCATTCACATGAGGCATAACCATTCTTCCAAGACATGTCCCCACTACCCACGTAATACAAAGAATAATAAAAACTAGTAAACATTGAACTGCCCACTTTACAAAAAACAGCTTCAAACGATGATGCGGCCGAATTAATACCATACGTAGCGCTCCGGACGTGTACTCGCCGTTAAAACTATCTGCCACAAACATAGGAATAACAATAAACGTAATCACAAACGATAGGTCTCGAAGAAGCAGTGGTGCTGAATTTAAAGAATCAATTTTTACGTCATGAGCCGCATCAAAAAATGAAATGCCTCCCCTTTGAAAGAAAAAGAACCAAATAAAAGCAAGTAATCCTATGTACACACCTAGTACCACTGCTGTCTTTTTCCGTTTAAACGTTCGCTCTAATTCACTGATAAAAAGTCCTGTCATCATGTCTTCTCTCCTTTTATAGAAACGATTCTTTTTTTCGAATAGCTACATATGTTAAACCGCCAAAAAATAAAATATAAAAACCTAAAACGCCGAAATTCCAGCCTACAAACTGCGGTTTCTCTGCCATCATGACTGTGATCCCCTGCCATTGAATCATCGGTATGGAAGTGAAAAACAGCTGTCCAAAAAACTCTTCACTCATCCACTGCCTAAATCCTCTTAGTAAAGTCGGATACGAAAACGAGATTAGTATAAAAGCAACCCCAATTCCAACAGCTGTAGTGGTCGTTTTACTAATAACAGAGATAAAAAACAGCACACAGCATATTGCAATCGTCGTTAAATAGGCATATCCATAGAATGCAAGATTATATACTAGCGCTTCTTTTATGTTAAAAGTATGACTGTGATAAAATACAAAGTAGCTTTGCGGGTGTTCAAACATTAGAAAGCCTATCGCATAGCTCACACAGAAATACGTGATAAAAAACAGTAAATTAAACAGCAAAATCACTGCGGCCTTTGCGATGATAATTTCTTTAAACGAATACGAGCGGATCATGACCATTCGCAGCTGTCCTGACCGGTACTCTTCAGTAACCACGAGCGTAATAAAAACTAAGAACATGGCATTAAAAACTGTAAATAACATTTCGGCTAAGCTCAGCACAGGAAAGTTTCCCGCAAACGTATACTGTGGTAAATCGACTGTGAGTGCTCCATTTTGTTTTTGGAGATAAGAAGAAGCAACTAACAGCACCACCGGCACTAACAAAAAGGTCAGCCAGGCCACTTTTCGTTTCCAAAGTCTTTCCCACTCCGCTACTAACAGCTCCTTCATTGCGACACCAGCTCTACAAACGCATCTTCAAGATTTTTACCGGATGCTAACTGATCTAAAGCGCCGTCCCACATTAGCTCTCCTTCTCTCATCACCACAATTTGATCACATACTCGCTGTAATTCATCCAGTAAATGACTAGAGATTAGAATCGTTTTGTTATAGTCACGTTTTAAGGTAAAAAGCAGCTCGCGCAGTTCACGTACGCCCATTGGATCTAAGCCGTTGGCTGGCTCATCTAGTATTAATAAGTCCGGGTCGCCTAGGAGTGCTTGAGCAATACCGAGCCTTTGCTTCATCCCAAGAGAATACGTTCGAACTTTATCATTTTCTCTGCCGGTTAATCCCACAATATCAAGCACTTCTTTCACTCTTTGCTGCCTTTCTTGCTTTGTTGAAAATGGATGCAATCGAGCTAAATTTGTCAGGTTTTCTTTTCCCGTCATATAAGGAAAAAAGATGGGCGACTCCACAATTGCACCAACGCTTTGCAGCGCTTCTTTTCTTTGTGAAACAATAGGTTTATTAGTAATAAAAACTTCTCCCCCAGTTGGCTTAATCAACCCCGTCAATAAACGAATTAACGTCGTTTTACCAGCTCCGTTTGGCCCTAACAGTCCGCATATTTCTCCTTCCCCAATTTGAAACGATACTTCTTTAACTAAGTGACGACGTCTCACTTTTTTTGAAACGCTCTTTACCTCTAAAATAATATTTTTCATCTTAAATCCCCCCTACACGTAGTATAGGAGGGATTTATAAAGAATTTATAAAGTTTATAAAAATTATCCTACAGGTTTTTTGGCAATGATAAATGCAACAGTCGCAAACAACAGTAAACATACGGATAAAAACAAATAGCCAGCGCCTTCAAACCCTCTTACTTCTACATAGCCAATATAAACAAACACAGCGGCAGCCATAACGGTTAGCATTGAAGGAAGCATTCTAATGACCTTGTTCCATTTCATTTTTCTGAACAGCCAAGTTAACATGAGTATAAGTACACCTGGCAGCAGGGCAATCAGTAAAGGACCGCCTATCATCATACCTATCAACCTCTCTAAATCCTAATCATTCACCTATAATAAAAATAATAAACTTACGGCTCAGAAATTCCATTTGCAATCGCTAATAAAAAAATCAAGCTAGAAAGCAACACAAAAAAGATGCTGTTTGTGATAATGCTAAACCACACGACGCTCGGCTTATTTGTTTGAACTCCTAAAACTAACGCCACAATAAAGCCAATATCTATCGCAAAAAACAGCCACAGCAGAGTGGTCAAATCACCGGTTTCACTTGGAAAAATTGAATTTTGGGGAAGCAGCCGATTTGCAAAAAATACAACAAACGCAGCTGCCAGCAAAATAACGGTTAATAAAATCGGCTTATTTTCTTTGGAAACACTCATTTCAAATACCCTCCTAACTAAAGAAAATAATACCATATAGTACTAAATTGAAATATACAAATTATAAATTCTCAACACCAGAAAGAAAAAGAGGACATAGATTTTATCTACGTCCTCTTTTTTTATTCATCTGGTACATATTCTAAAATGTCACCTGGCTGACAATCTAGCACTGCACAAATGGCTTCCAACGTAGTAAAACGTATGGCCTTCGCTTTTTCAGTTTTTAAGATAGAGAGGTTGCTTTTAGTAATCCCTACTCGATCTGCTAGTTCATTTAAAGATATTTTTCTTTTGGCCATCATGACATCTAAATTGACTCTAATCATCTCTGACCTCCTATATAGTAAGTTCATTTTCTTGGGCAATTGCAACTGCTTTTTTAAAGAAGGCCCCTAAAAGAAGAATAAAAACAGCTGCTATAAACAGAATACCATCTATTGAGTATGAAATAGTAATAGTTCCATGTTTGACATTTAATAAAGGAGCTAACTTAGCTGCTATAAAAAACTTGGGAACTCCAGCTGCAAACGATCCTATTAAAAAGATAATACCTGTTGCAAAAATGGCTTTTGTGTTACTTGAAACAAAGATAATTCCCTTAGCTGCATTTTTAAATAATACTTTAAAATTCCAAAGCATTGCAATCGATAGAAAACAAGAAATCAATAAGGCCAGAACCCAAATTTGGACTAATTTTGTATCGGGACTTTCATTCAGCTTAATATCAAACAATCCTTTTCCTAATGATAAATTAAAAGATGAGTTCTGTAAGATTGAGTCGTCAAAATGAAGATAAATAACCAGCATGCCCATAATACCTGCTACAAAAATATTAAACCAAAATAACGTGTTGACCAGATAAAAAAGAATTCGATAACCATTTGTTCGTTTCATGTAAACATCCTCCATAACTGTTGTTAGGATTAATTTACCATGTATATATAAGGAAATCAACAATTATTTATCGAAAAACAATAATTTTTATATCTTTTTTAATAAATAATAGTCGTTTTAGATAAAAAATAAGAAGTTCTATTGTAATTATATATGGATATATAAAGCTAATTTATATAAGCGATGATCTTAGACATCGCTCATTCTAAATACTCTTCCGCTAAAGAAGGATTTAAATAACGAGCCATTCCGGTTTTCATTTTCCGAAATCCTGCTTTTCTATAAAACTCTTCATTACCTGCTGTAGAAACAAGATGAACGCAGGAAATATCGTCAAGCTGAGCAAGCAAATTTTTTATAACTTTCTGTCCAATTCCTTTGTTTTGATAATGCTCATCAACAACAACATCATAAATCGCAGCATTAAACACACCGTCTGAAAGAGCTCTGCCAAACCCTGCTATGTTATCTTCATCATAAGCAATCGTTACTACGTTGCTTGATTGAAATACTTTTTTAATTTTTTCTTCATTATGGTTCGTCCATCCTACCGAGTGATAAATTTCTTTCATTCTCGACCACTCAACATTTTCTATAGAATTTGAAAAAGAAACCTTCATAGAATCTACTCCTTTTGTTTTTTTATAAACTATTTCTGTTTTCAAAAACAAAAGTCCTTGGTAGATCGTTACAAGTATGTATACGATAAAAACCATCCTACATAGTGGTAATGATTTATAAACGTTAGCTTCTGAGTTTAATCCCAAAAAAGGTTCAAATCATCTGCGATTTGAACCTAAAACAACTATGCTCATTTACTTAATAATTATTATATGAAAAAGCCGTCTTTTTTAGTGACTGTATCACTGAAGGTATTTAGGGTTTGGTTTAGAACCGTGATTAATTTCTTCAAATATATCTGAAGAAGGGTTAGACGATACCTCGTTATGTAAATCTTGCGAAGGTCCATTTGTTTGAGAAAAGGATGACATATATACCTTCATTAACTGTTTAAAGTCACCTACAGTCAAAGACTCTGCATCTTCTTGAAGTTCGTACCCTAGCTGTCCATTTGGTTCAATTGTTGCGGTTTTAACATCTTTTATAGTTGATATGCCTGCATTTCGTAATCTCATTTCTAATTGATCGGCGGTTAAACGTAATTTTTTAAGCTGCTTAGTATCTAATTGACCATTATTTACAACGATTTTAGACTTACCTGTCAGAAATTTTTCAAACCCATTAAATTTTAATTGTAAATACTCTAAAACTAAAATAGCAAGAACAAAGATAGCTGCGCCGCCAATCGCTTTTAACATACTTTTTTCAACAATGGGCTGCACGATGATGGTACCTAGAGAAAGCATAACGACCGTTTGAGCGAGCGTCATTTGAGCAATCGATTTTCTCCCCGCTATTCTTAGTAATAATATTCCCGATAAAATCAAGATTACAGATTGCCAGATAAAATTCATACTATCATCCTTTTTATTACCGTTTGCTTTTAGAGTAGGCAACTGAAAGCAAATTATTCATGTATCAAAAATTCCGTTTGCACTTCTCATATCTTAATAAGATTAAAAAACAAAAAGATACCCCTCAGATATCTTTTTGTTTTGATATTTTTTCTCTGAGTAACACTTACACCGATTGATCAATACAGCGGATTAACCTTGTTTCAATATCTTCTGCCAGTCGTTGAAGCTCTTCATTATGAAGCATATTAATCATTGCCGTAGGTCTAGGCATGCCAATCTTTGTTTCACTTCCATCTTGATATACAACCATTTTACAAGGCAGAAAGTATCCTACTAAAAGGTTTTGCGAAAGAACACGCTGAGCTTCTTTCGGATTGCACACTTCTAATACTGTAAACGGTGTATGAAAGTCCTGCCCTTTTTCCTGTAGCTTTGCAGTTAAATCAAAATTCCACAACACACCGAACCCTTCGCTTTTTAAGTTTTCTTCTAGAGAACTAATCGCTTCTTCTAAGCTTTTCGATGTTTTTACCGTGTAATCAAACATCAAATCTCCTCCTGTTAAATTAAAATGATTTCCTTTTTTAGACGAAACTCGGAGTCGATACTATTCTGCCCCATCCTGTAGCTTTAAACCTGATATCAACGGCAGTAGCCCCAAGTAAAATTACATTGCATGTTTTACACCTTTTTTAACAAGTACCCAGTTCGCTGGATAGCTTGTACAAAAGCCAATAATCATGGCGATTTGCATCATGAACCAAAAGACCGCGCTGTCTGGTTTGGGTGCCTGTGTAAAAAAGACATAATGTGATAAAGCCATCCAGCCAAACATGCCGATTTCAAAGGCAATAAGGGACCACGTATCCGCTTTTAACGCGTTTTTCAACTCTTCTTTTGAGCTATTATCTTTCATACTCATGCCGTAGTATTGAAAAGCAATTCCCGCTATATAAGCGAGAATAAATTCCGCTACGTAATCCGCAAAAAGTACGCTTCCGGAAATCGTCCAGCCTGTTAAAAATACAATCGGTGCACCAATTAAATCTCCAATCGAGCACCCGCTGCTGCAGTGCGTAGTCGATACAAAAACACTTTGCCAAAAAGGCTTTTCACTATGATGGTGCTCGTGATGATCACCCTCATGAGCATCATGCGTATGATCAGAGGAATGATGAGCATGATCGTGTTTTTTTCGATCTTTACGCCCTAATTTAAAGTAAAACCATATCCCGGCGACAGGAAAATATAGCCCCGTAATAGGCCACACAATATTCATCACAAACATCATCTGCGGATGCCTGATCACGTCGATTGTAATAACTAAAAATTGAATAATTCCGATTGCAATAGCGATATAAGAAAGTATTTCTAGCCAGCTCATGTGCTACACTCCTTTAAGATTTATCTATCAACCACATACCCTCCACCCCTATATTTAAACGTAAAAAGAGAGACTGCTCATTACTTAATAAGTTTTACAGCACTCTTATGTTTATTATGTTTACTAAACTAAACTATAGTCTAATGTAATAGAGAGAAGAAAAAATAAGGAGGAATTTTACAATGTCTAACGAAAATTATCAAACTGTTATTCAAACGCTGCATGAATGTATGAGTGCCTGCAACCAATGTTTTGATGCTTGCCTAAAGGAAGAAAATGTAGGGATGATGGTGGACTGTATCCGTTTTGACCGAGAATGTGCAGATATTTGCGGATATTTGGAACAAGCTTTAGAAAGAGGAACGCCTTTCGTTGCCGAACTAGCAGGAGTTTGCGCTGAAATTTGCGAAAAATGCGGTAACGAGTGTAAGAAACACGATCATGACCACTGTCAAAAATGTGCAGAGGCCTGCTTGAAATGCGCGGATGAATGTAGAAAATTAGCTGCATAATCTTTGGAATATAAGAAAGCTAGAACCCTTGAAGCGCATTTCAGGCATTAAGGGTTCTTTTTAATGTATTGGAAAAGAGAAGACATCACGCCACCTCAGGACAGAATCTATAGACTCCCTAAAAAATGAATAAACTTTTTAAGACTTTGAGAGCGCTGCTTCCCTTTCTTTACTACAAAATCAATATGAACGTCTTCTGAAAGCTCTTGATATTCAATGCTTTTCATATCACCACGAGAATTTACTACGCTAGCCGGGACTACACTCATGCCTATTCCATCACGAACGCCTTGTAAAATAGCTTCTAATGAATCAAATTCCATAATATTGGCTTTATGTATATGATGTTCTTTTGAAAACGCTAATAGTCTGTTTCTATAGATGCAGTTTACATCACTATTAATGAGTAACGTTAGTTGACCTGTTTCTACTCTCTCTGCGGATAGAGGTGAAATAAGCACCATTTTTTCTGCATAGTGATAAACCGTTTCAAACTGAGCCTCATTATAGATACCGCTAAGAAAAAGTCCGTCAATTTCTCCGTACGAGAGCATTTCTTGTAAGGCTTGTTTTCTATCTGTTTTTATTTTAACTTCAATATTTTGTTGTTCTTTCAGAAAAGATGAGAATAAAGAAGGAATTTTAATAGCGGAAACCGTCTGCGAGGCACCAATAATCAAGGATCTTTTAAACTTATTCGGATTAACTTCTGCTTTAACTTCCTCCATTAAACGTAAAATACGCTGTGCGTAGTCAAACAAAGCTTCCCCTTCGTTTGTTAACGTAACTCCTCGATTCGTACGTATCAATAATTTGGTGTCTAATTCTTCCTCTAGATTTTTAATCCGCTGGCTGATATGCGGCTGCACATACCCTAATACCCCCGCAGCTTTTGATAGTGACTTTGCTTCTGCCACGCATTTGAATATTCGTAAGTCTTGGCTTTCCAATTCTAATTCCTCCGTTGCTATCATTTTAAATGATACCTCTCTTAGTATTACCTATTATATCCTTTTTTTCATCGAAGATATAATAAAAGATGTTGAGAGAAAGGAAGGTTAAGAGAAATGAACGATTTTAAAAATAAAATATTTATTATTACCGGCGGCGGCACTGGTGTAGGCAAAGCAACAGCTTTAAAGCTAGGCGATAAAGGCGCAAAACTTGTGATAAACTACAGCAACTCAGAAACAGAAGCGAAAAAAGTTGTGAAGGAGATTACTGAAAAAGGAGGCATCGCATTTGCTTTTAAAGCGAACGTAGCCAACGAGCACGAAGTGAATGAAATGATTCATCAAACGATTACACAATTCGGACGGTTAGATGGATTAGTGAATAACGCTAGTATTACTGCTCAAATCCCGATGCATGACTTAGAGTCTGCAACGGATGACGTATGGGACTCTTTATATGATGTAAACGTAAAAGGCATGTTTCACTGTGTAAAAGCAGCCGTTCCACATATGAAAAAACAAAAGTCAGGGGCGATTGTTAATGTAGGAAGTGTTGCCGGCAAAACTGGAATTGGCTCTTCCATTCCCTATGCAGCAACAAAAGCAGCGATTCATACGATGACGAAGTCGTTAGCGATTGCCTTAGCCCCCCATATTCGAGTAAACTGTATCTCTCCTGGTGCAGTCGATACAAGATGGTGGTCTGGCAACGAAGATAAAATGTATCAGCTGGCAGGAAACCTACCTCTTCAGCGCATTTCTTCTCCTGAAGATATCGCAGATGCTATTCTTTTTCAGTTAAAACAAGAGTCCGTGACGGGCCAAGTGTTTACGATTGATAACGGACAAACTCTTTAAGCATATGAAAATATTCCAAAAAATAATTCCCACTACTAGAAAGAAATAGTAGTGGGGTTATAATAAGCACTATGCTACTGATTGGCTCTCTCTTTCCCCAGTGAAAACCCTTCAAACAGCCGGCCTCCATATGGTTCTAACACTTTATCAACCAGTTGAATCACTTTATCTTTACTCCCTGTTTTATAAAAGGTATCAAATGCCTCTACAAACTCTTTACTAAAGCGTTCATTATAGTGATTCAAAGACCGGACAATCCATTTAGAATCCCCGATCCAATGACCGTTTGCTCTTAATACAAATTCGTGCGTTATATAAGCGAGGCTGTTGGCAATAAAAAGGGCTTCACCTGTATTTGAAGAACCGATTAAATCATCCAACGCATCGCTTATAAAATATCTTTTTAATCTAATCGTCTCTTCCGACCATTTTTCCGGGCCTTTTTCAAGTAAGTGTTTCGCTTCTTTTTTTATAGACTGGATTACTCCTTTATCCACTAAAATAATTCCCTCGGAAATCATTCTTGGAAGTGACGGTCTAGCCCTCTTACAGTCGCTTTTAAAAAAGACTTGGTATGAAGCCAGGTTATAAGCAAAAACTTCAATGGCCCATCCAAATTCAATGAGTGACTCCCTAAAAGAAGAGGTAAAGCTATCGTTAAAAATAACAAGATCAAGGTCGGACGTATGTGTAGCTTCGCCTCTGACTACGCTTCCGGCAAGTAATGCCCCCTGACAATTAGGATAATGCTTAGAAATAAATTGTGTAGCTGCTTGCAACGGTTCTAACCTTTTTATCTCTTTCATCGTATTCCTCCAGAAAATGATATCTATTGTTTTTCTAGTTAGAGCGTGGAAATTCCTTTAACAATCAGTTCTTATTTAACCTTTCTGAACATGTCTACCGTATTTACTTTTAGTTACCGTCATTTAAATGACTCTTTTATCCAAATTCCCCCTTGCCTTAAAGTTAACTTTAACGTTTAAGCTAGTTTTATAGTTTTTAAAATACAAAAAAGGGGAAACACTATGCTAATTAAAAGAATAACGGTGCAACTTTCCGGTGGACTTCTAGCTAGACATACAGCTTTGTTTGTACGCGAAGCGTGTTCGTTTCAAAGTGATATTTTTCTTGGGAAAGACGGAAAATGTGTAAGTGGAAAAAGCATCATGAAGGTAATGGCTTTGGCTGTTAAGAAAGGAGATGAAATAACACTGCTGACAAATGGAGTTGATGAACAAGCTGCCGCTCGCACCCTTGAAGAATTTCTTTTAACTAAACATAGATAGAAAGCTGCCATGCTATTCCTTCCTTTCCTTTTTTCATAAAGTCATAGAACGAAATTTTTTTCAAAAAACTCTTGCTTTAAAGTCGACTTTAACGTTTAAGCTAGTATTGTAGTTTTTAAATACATCAAGCGTAGTCAGTGAATGCACGTTTAGTAGCAACTGGTTATGTTTAATACGAAAGGATTGTGTTTTTACTTATGTGTAATAATCATCAACATACAACAACATCACGTGTTTTAAGTGCACCGCACGCAAAGGCAAAATTTGAAAATACGACAATTGAACGCAGAGAACTGCGAGCAGACGACGTTTTAATTGATATTAAGTTTAGCGGTATCTGTCACTCTGATATTCATAGTGCATTTGATGAGTGGGGCGGCGGGATGTTCCCGATGGTTCCTGGTCACGAAATCGCAGGAGTGGTTGAAGCGGTTGGCGAAAACGTAACAAAATACAAGGTTGGCGATCGCGTAGGCGTTGGATGTTTCGTTGACTCTTGCGGAGAGTGCGAGTACTGTGTGAACGGTGACGAGCAATACTGTACAAAAGGCGTTGTTCAAACGTACAATTCATTGGATTACGACGGAAACCGTACATACGGCGGCTACAGCCAAAAAATCGTCGTAAAAGAAGGATTCGTTGTTCGTATTCCTGATAACTTAAGTATGGATGCAGCAAGTCCGCTTCTATGCGCAGGGATTACAACATTTTCTCCATTAAAGCACTGGAATGCTGGTCCTGGCAAAAAAGTGGCGATCGTGGGAATGGGCGGCCTTGGACATGTAGCGATTCAATTTGCACATGCAATGGGTGCTGAAGTGACGGTATTAAGCCGTTCTAACAATAAAAAAGAAGAAGCGCTAAGCTTTGGTGCGGATCATTATTTTGCAACAAGTGATGAAGCGACATTTACTGAATTAGCTGGTCGTTTTGACCTTATCTTAAACACGGTATCGGCTAACTTGAACGTGGATCAATATTTATCTTTACTTCGCGTAGATGGAACGCTTGTTAACGTGGGCGCACCTGCTAACCCAGATCAATACAGCGTATTCTCTCTTATCATGGGACGTCGCAGCATTGCTGGTTCACTTGTAGGCGGCATTCGTGAAACACAAGAAATGCTTGATTTTGCGGCTGAACACGGCGTTGCTCCTATGATTGAAGTCATTGATGCAAATCAAGTAGACGAAGCGTACGAGCGCGTTCTTCGCAGCGACGTTCGCTATCGATTTGTTATTGACATTTCTACACTATAAGTTTTAAAAAAGCGGGCAGCTAATTGGATTAGCTGCCCGCTTTTTATTTCTTTATAAAATAAAAAACAAACGGTAAATTAGGCTTTAGATGAAAGCTCTTCCTGATACTTTTGCTCTAATTTATCATAGTAGTCGATTTTTGTTTCCACTTTTCTAAAAGCTGCGTCCAGCTCTCTTTGTTTTTCCATCATTTTCTCTCTATGCTTTTCAAATATCTGCTTGCGCAAACCGATTGTATCATCACCTTCTTGTGTTAATTCAACAATTTTACGTAATTCTAAAAGGGAAATATCTGTTTTTCGTAAGCAAATAATAAATTCCAGCCACTCGATATCAGACTCGCTAAAAATACGATTTCCGTTTTCGTCTCTTTTTATAAAAGGCAAAAGCCCTTGCTGTTCGTAGTATCGAAGCGTATGCGTAGGCAGCCCTACCTTTGCAGCGGCCTCTTTAATATGATATTCCATTCCACTATACCCTCCATCGCCATTCTTAGTACGGCGTTTGCTTTATGTATCCAAGCTTCCCTTTTTACGGGTGCTTTCAACTCATCTTCTAGGTTTCTACTATACGATATATATAGTAGATTCCGCTATTTTCTTTACTATGAGGTAACTGTATAAATAGTATTATAAACATTAAAGTAAACGTTAAGGCAACTTATAAAGAGCTGCCGTGAAGTCAGCAGCTCTTTTCATTTTTATATAAAATACGATTAATCTGCGGCCATCACTTTACTTAGTTCATTTAATAAATAATCAAGGGTTTGACTGATTCGAACTGTATTACGACTTGTAAGACCTTCTGTAAGTCCTAACATAACCATGTTCTCTCTTGCTGTTTCGATTTCTGTCATTAAGACTTGCATGACAACTCCTTTATACCACTTCACAGCTCATCACCCCTTTTTACTATACATATATCTCATATGCGGCAATCTTAAACCTATCATACAGGTTTTTGGGGGTGAATAGCGAGTTTTAGACCTTCAACAGCTGTATTTTTTATGAAGTAAATATACTAATATACTTATTGAAATAGAAAGTATCACTCCACTTACTACTAGAAGTGAAGAAAAGGCCCCCTAAATGGAGGTCTTTTCTTATTTCTTATAAAGCAGTCTAATACAAAGCCTTAGCCTTTAAAATATTCTCGGTAATACGAACCTTTCTCACACTCTATCTCATAGCGCAGCCTCGTTTGCTTTCTGTAAAGCTCTTCGGACAGCTCATTAAATTCACCTTCTGTGATAGATCCATGAATTAAATTGTTGAATAAATTATTAAGATGTTCAGTTAATTCTTGAAGTTTTTTTTCTTTCAATGAACGTCACCCTTTAAAATAATTTTCATCTTCTAAAATTATATCAAATAAAACGTTTTCATACGATATATTTTTTACTGAATTATCGTATTAAAGTGATGAAAGTATTTTTTAACCACCGAAAAACAATCAAAGAGCTCAGAGAAATCATTAATTACATGATTTGGGCAAAAAATAAGTGGATAAAGACCGCGGACAAAAAGGCAAATGGTATCAACCGTTTTGACAAAAGCATAGGATGAAAAGAAAAATGAAACGAGAAAAGGAGAATGAGTATGCACTATGCACCTTATTATCATCAGTGGCAGACCCCAGTGTACTACGGCTGGCAGCCATATAGTTATTATGTGCCGAATCACTATCACACCAGCGAACAGTTTCAGCAAAGAAACGGTAAATTAAAGGACTACGGACCAAGGCCATTTGTGATTAACATTAATGAAGCGTCAAAGCAAAACAATACGTACCGCACTGCTTTATGGACGGGAACACATTTACAAGTGACGTTAATGAGTCTAAAGCCAGGTGAAGATATCGGCTTAGAAATCCACCCTAACGTTGATCAATTCCTGCGTATTGAACAAGGGCAAGGCGTTGTTCAAATGGGCAAAAGTAAAAACAATCTAACCTTTAAACGAAAAGTCTACGATGATGATGCGATATTTATCCCTGCCGGAACGTGGCATGATGTCACCAATATCGGTACCACTCCGCTAAAACTTTACTCCATCTACGCTCCTCCAAACCACCCATTCGGTACAGTTCATGTGACAAAAGCAAACGCTCTGGCTGAAGAACATTAAAAATAAGCAGAGCGTTATGCAGGATTGGAACGCTTTTTCAGGATCAATACTAAGTGAATAGACAGATGTTGACTAAAGAAGCCCACTAGAAAATCGGTGTACGACCTTTTCTAGCGGGCTTTTTTTAACTTGCTATACATAAAGGATTTTATAGCCAAAGAAAGAATTATAGAATAAACGAACCTTTTTAAACAGCTTAAAATAACTGAAAGGCAAACGGGCGATGAAATTATTTTATAAAATTCCTAAATCAAACGTAAATCCTTCCCTTAAACTAGCAAGAAAAGTTCTATATATATCGGTAGAAGCAGTCATTATGACCATGCTTGTGATTAAATCTTTTACTGTGGCCTATGAAAACGACATAAATTTAATTCTCAGGCAGCTAAATGAACTAAAAGCTTCGATTGGCGGATTTGGCATAAACGAAGCTCTATTTTGGTTTATGATAAAATGCAGTATTTGTACCATCGTTACATTTGATATTTGCTTATATTTTCGAAAAAAGCTAAAAAGAAACCAAAAAGATTTATGATGTATACGCTAAAGCTTTTACATCGGACCGCTGTTAATTTCCGTACAAGTTGGATTCACAATCAAGAATCAAACTCGTTCGGATCTTCCTTTAGCAAAAATACTTTTGCCCCAGCTCCATTTTTAATAGAAAAATAATAAAAGTAGAGGCATAGCACGCCTCTACTTTCTGTTTAGAAATCTACATCGATATCTTCTTGAATGGTTCCGGTCACTTTTTCACTTTTAATTAACTGACCTTCTTTAAACGTTTCTTCCTCATCCGTAACGGGTTTCAGCTGCTTATAAGAAGGAGCTGATGCAGAGCCAAGCTCTTTTTTAAGCAAGTGAATTTCTCCTAACAGCTCGGTTCTCAATGAATGAACTAACGATTGAAAATCTTCTTCGCGGCTGTCTTTCTGCCCGTTTTGTTCCACAAGCTTCGCTACATAATCCTGAAGTTCATTTGACTGCTTAGACTCATACTCCTCACGATTTGCAGCAAAACGTGAATTCATTTCTTGTTTTAGCAAGTCAATTTCGCCCAACAGCTCTTTTCGAAGTGAATGAACGAGCGACTCGACTTCATCTTTTTTATTCATTTTTTGCAAGTCTTGCTGTATGAGCCTCACTATATAGTCCTGCAGCTCGTTTGCCTGCTGTTTTTCTTTTAGAAATGAAGACACTTCTGACGGAATGTCAGCAGTTTCAATTGTAAAACTTGCATGTTCATCTCTATTACTTACGGTCTTTCCCCTTGCTCCCATCATATCTGCTGATAGATTCCCAGCTGTTAGAAACGCATTTGATAATAAGTAAAATGGTGCAGCCACCTGGGAGCTTAGCTGACCGTACCAATCGTCTAGTGCTTCCTTAAGGCGAGTGTGTTGATGACTCATGTATGCTCCCCCTTTTTAAGCGTGAACCGCTGCGTTTGTTTCATGTCTGCTTAAAATTTCAAGACCGTATAAATTTAACTTTCGTGTCTCCGGCAAGAAAAGATGGTTTTCTTCTCTGATTTCTTCCCCGTACATGTTATCAATCTGCTCTGCAATAAACTGTTGAAGGATAGGAGCCAGTCCTCCAATATAAATATATTTATAGACTTTATCTTTTGGCGATGGAAATAGATTTTCAACTTTTGTTAATAAAATTTGCGTGTATTCTCTAAGCGAAGCGTGAATAGGCTCCGTGAGATCGACTTTTTTCCCGCTGTTGCCGTCTCTTTGCTCCATTTTTGCTTTATGGATATTGGCAATAATAAATTCTTCTAATGAACGAACATCATCAAAATACTCAAGCAGCTTTTCATTTCTTAGCTTTTCAATATGCTTCAAATATGAAATATCCGTAAGACACTTCAACGAATTTCTGCTTTTAGGAGCTTGAAGCCCTGCAGGAAGCAGTGCCAGGTCAACCGTACCTCCGCCCAAATCTACAATTAGTGTTTCAAAATGTTTGAATGCATTTGCTTCTTCTCTATCTTGTAATTCAAAATCTTTTTTGATCGCCCAGCGAGCCACTTCGCTTTCAATACGGCATTTGCTCGTTTCAATGTTCACAGTGACCGTTTTTTCTAACCCAGGAGTCAATACCGTTACTGTATGCTCTCCTTGAAAACGTTCGGCCATCTTCTGCTGCATTTCACTGAATTTATTTGTTTTCTTAAGCAGCCAAATCGGAAGCATAGTCGAGAAAAAATTAATCGTCACATGATTATCCTCTTTGTCTTTTCCTTTAAGTATGTTGTAATAAGCAACTGAAGCTAAAAACATCACATAAGGAATATTAGATTCAGTTTTATTATGTAACTTATTAATATGGATATTGCCTAGCACGTGTTTCTCTGCGGCGTCTCCTACTAAATAATACTTTTCAACCCCTTCAATTGTGGTAGAAATCAGTAAATTTTGAAGAAGTAATTCCGGTTCATTTACACTTGAAGGAAAATGACCCTCTGCCTGATCTTTTGTGATTTCTACTACGTTTGTAGGAATTTCATAGTAATAACCATCCACTAGCGTTTGAAAAATTGAGTTACCAAAATCAACGTTTTGACGTTTGATATCCATCCTTGTTTCTCCCCTTTATCTTTTCGTGACAACACTAATAAGTATATATTTTCCTCATTTGTTTGTCTAAGTATTTAAATAATTTATGTTATTCGAAATTGACAATTAATTAATTTTAGACGGCTACTGTAATTGAAAAGCGCTTGAAATGCTTCTTTTTACCAGTACCCCTTTTTACAAAGAATGTAACATGTGACGCCGTGACTTCCTCTTAAATTTTTCGTAATATAAGCCTTTCTTTTATTTTTTAGAGACACGAGAAAACGAAGAGATGGAAACATAACTGAATCAACCCAATCGAAAGACGAACAAATGAGATAAATGAGTTGGACTGCTTTTTACACCGCTGATGATTTCCGTGCAGGACTTCGCTTTCCGCGGGCGGCCGGTGAGCCTCCTCGTCGCTTATGCTCCTGCGGGGTCTCACCTGTTCCGCTTTTCCCGCAGGAGTCTTCGTCTTGCTCTCCAATCACCAGCTAGAAGCAGTTACATACATGAAACCTACGTTCACCATAACAACAACCATAACAACAAAAAAACCCGAACCATCAATTAAATTAATGGTTCGGGTTTGACTTCAACTAACATACTTTGTCTAAGCCTCTTACTTTTTTTATTTATTGAAAAAGCCATTTGTTCGGTTTTCTTTGCGGATTTTCTGGCAGTTTACTGAAGCCTATTTCTTCAAGACCTTTTTCCAACGTCGCTCTTGTTTTGATTGTTCCAAAATCGACGCCTAAATCAACAACGGTTTGCGCAATTTCCGGACGTATTCCGGTAATCATCGTTTTAGTGCCGATAAGCTGTAAAGCTTTTACAATTTGAAAAATATTGTCCGCTACCATCGTATCGACGATCAGAACACCTGAAATATCAAATATTAAATAACTCAGCTGCAGCTGAGCACTTTTTTCTAAGGCTGTTTCCATAATAAGCTGCGAACGATGCGTATCAATTTGTCCAACGATTGGCATCACAGCGATTCCTTCAGAAAGAGGAACGATGGGAACTGATAATTCTTCTAGCGCTGCATAAGCGCGTTTTATGGTTTCGGTATTATGTTCTTCGTAAATTTCGACAAATATATGATTAAGCTGATCAAGCATCGGATCAATTTTTTTACTTACATCAAGCATCGTAATAGGAGCAAACTGCTTCTGCTGCAGCTCTTCTGTAAAAACACCCCATATCACTGTTCGAAACAGCGCGAGTGATTTTAACGTTTGACTCAACGAAAGTCCGTTTTCCACAGCCACTTTTCCTATATCTGTACCCCACTGAATGATTTTCTTTAAAACGACCGAGTGCTCTTCGAATAACGACTCGCCTAAATACTCAATGAGTTCTGCTCTCCATTTTAAAACTTCGCTTTCTTCATGGTAAACAAGCTTCCGCTTATATTCAGAGTCCATCAGATCAGAAAATTGTATCGCTAATTCCTGTTTATTATCGATAATTTTCTTCCCAATATATAACAACTCATCCCTCATTTTTTTCTTTATCTCCTTTAGTTAGCAGAATTAACGATTACATTTTATAACAATAGTTATGTCACAGACAATATAAAAATATAACCGAAATGAAAAAATTGTTAAGCCCTCCCTATTTGCTCTTCCCTACTCTTCTAATCGGTATAACGACCATAAAAATGATTGAGATTTCAGCGTTTGGGTAAAAACCTATTAAGAAATTATTTCTATACTTATAAGGGGGATTTATCAATGAGCAAACATAAAGGAACCGTTAAATCGTTCAACGAATCAAAAAGATCTGGATTTATCACAACCGAGGACGGATCAAAAGAAGTGTTCGTTCACTCCAATGCGATCGACCGTGAGGAATATAAAAACCTGTCAGAAGGACAAAAAGTAGAGTTTGAAATCCAAGAAGGAGCTAAAGGACCCAGCGCTATAAAAGTACATCCAGTTGACTGATAAAGTGACAATTACATACAGGTTATGGGTAGACTGTCCAATGGAATACTCTTCGAATACAAAAACACCTCTTCGACTTTTGTGCGAAAGAGGTGTTTTTTATGTTGTTTACATAAATTTATATAAGCGGTATCTACCTCACTCACGCTTGCTTCGCTAACTTTTCCGTTACGCTGCCAAGCTCTTCAACTAACTCACTTAAAAATTCCGCCGTTTGGTCGATAGTCTGCAGTGATTGCAGCTGACGCACGGAAGCGGAAGAAATACTGCTGCTGCTTGCGGCTGATTGGTTCGCAAAAGAGGTCATCTCGCTGACGGCATGGAGCACCTGCGTAGATCCCGCTGCTATTTGCTGTGCGGAAGCAGCCGTTTGCTGAATTTGTTCATGAACATACGTAGATGCGTCGGCGATTCGATTAAAAACATTTTCCGCTTCGTTGGCTAGTAAAATACCGTTTTTTACATCAGCAGTTCCTGATTGAATAAATGCTACGGCTTGAGACGTTTCTTGCTGAATATGCTGAATGAGTCTTGCTACTTGTTCGGCTGACTGATTGGATTGTTCTGCAAGTTTGCGAACTTCCGCTGCTACGACCGCAAACCCTTTACCATTTTCGCCTGCGCGCGCTGCTTCAATTGCAGCATTTAGCGCCAGTAGATTTGTTTGTGCAGCAATGCCTGAAATCACACTCATAATATCGTTGATTTCTGCAGAACGTTCTTTTAACTGATGAATAACGCTAGCTGCATGCTGAACAGAAGAATCGATTGTATGAATTTGTTGAATGGCTTCTTGAATTTTTTCTTTTCCCTGCACGGCTTCATTTGCTGTTTGATCAGAAGCTTCGCTGACTGCCGCTGAAGCCTCGGCTATTTTGGTTACGCCTTGCGTCATCTCTTCTAGAAACTCACTGCTTTTTTGAGCCATTATTACCTGCTGGTCCGCTCCTGCGGCTAGTTCTTGCATTGAAGCCGTCGTATGATGACTCGCTGCTTGCGATTCTTCTAAGCTTTCCTTTAAGTCAGCAACCGTTTGTCTTACCTGACCATTCGTTTCATGCAGCTTTTTCATCATGTCATAAATAATATGCTGCTTTTGTTTATTTTGCTGCTGAAGCTGTTCTGTGTATTTTTTCTTTGAAGTAATTTGCCAAGCGGTTGCCCCTGATGTAAAAATCAGATAAGCGGCGTGAAGGCAAAGCATCGAAAAGGAATAAGAAGACGCTCCGAAAATAATCGGTGTAAAAAATGGCACGAAAAATCCCACTAGATGCTCGACGACAAAAATACCCGTCATTAACAATAATAGCTTTACATTTTCATAGTAGGAAAGAATGGCTATCACCATAAAAATTGAAAAGTGATACTCAACCATTCCTCCTCCGCCTATAACCGTGCTGATGCTTGAAAACGTGAGCGTTAGCGTCACAAACGCAGGTACTAGCTCATGCTTTTTAACATACAGTACAAGCAGCACACCAAGAAAAACAATAGGAAGCATCAAAAAGATCAATGACACTTCGCCTGGCGCTGAATTATGTTCCATCGACATGCCGGACATCTCCATCGGCCAAATACGATGAATGATATGTATGAGCAGAGAAAGTATCACTGCTCCGCTTGATAAAACAACCATTAACTTATGTTTATTCATATTTATCCCTTTCTATATTAGACAGTACTTTCTTTATCTATAGAATCGGCTACAGATTGGTTTTTTTTATAGAAATTTACGTTATTTTTCCCCTGTCGTTTTCCTTCGTACAGCGCTTGATCCGCCTGTTTTAACAGCTCTTGAAACGATTCTCCGTTTTCTGGATAATAAGCGGCTCCAATGGTCGATGTAGCTGTAAAGATGCAGGATTCAATACTCCATTCTTTTTGAAGCTCTCGGTGAATTCGTTCCATGATCTGCTGGATTTCCTCGCTCCTTTCAATGTGCCGAAGCAAAATAACAAATTCATCCCCTCCGAGGCGATACACTTCGTCACATGTGCGAATGCAAGACGTTAAGCGATGTGCGTACTGGATTAAAAATGCATCGCCAATATCATGACCAAATTGATCGTTCACTTCTTTAAAATTATCACAGTCTAAAAACAGCAGGCCAAATCTTTCCTTTTGCTCGATCGCAGCCTGCACTTGTTTTTGCAGCATCATTCGATTCGGCACCCCCGTCAAACTGTCATGAAACGCCTTAAACTTCAGCTGATTTTCTAGTTTTTTTTGCGCAGTAATATCAGTTTGAATCAGCACGTAGCTTGAGATTCGGTGATGAATATCGGTAAGCGGAACAATGGTCTTATGGCTCCACACGATAACGCCTTCTTTTGTTATGCTTTTGACTTGCCCTCTCCAAACCTTTCCTTGGCCAATACTTTCAAGAACCCGAAGATCATAGCTTACATCAAATAACTTGTATGATTGTCCGATTAGCTCTTCTTTTTCATAGCCAAATATCGTACAGAACATATCATTGACATACCTAATCGTTCCATATGGATCCAGGACGCTTACGATTGCGGACTCATCAAGGGCATACTTCATGTTTGCTAAATCTTTCACCGTGTTTTCCAGCTTTATTTCAGCTGTCTTTTCCTTTGTAACGTCCTGAGCAATCAAGTAAATACCCATCCATTCATTTTCCACAATTATGGGCACGTTTGTAACATATAAATAAATCATTCCTTTTTCTTTGTGCCACGCTTGGATTTCTTTGCTGTAGCTTTGGTCGTATATGATGTGATGCAGAGGCAAAGCACGAACATCAATCTTCAGCTCTTCTAGAAGCTGCATGTAAGAACTATTGATGATCTCTTGCGTATCGTAGCCGAACATTTGCTCACAGGCAGGATTTGCTTGAACAATTTTACCGCTTAGATCCATCATACATATGGCGTTTTCATGGTTCATAAAAAGCGACTTATACCGCTCCATACTTTGGGCTAAATCTTTTTTTAACTTTTGGATATTTTTACTCATCACTAATAGGTGCGTACTATTGTCGGTATCATTAAAAATGGGGGTAAGCGTTGTTTCAAACGCTTCAGCTTCATCTGAGAAGGTATTTATGTCATGGTAGGTAACTGGCTTTTTTGTTTCCACCGCTTTTATATAGTAAGGGTAAAGAGAGTGATACGCCCGCTCAGAGAGTACGCTTTCTAGCCGCATGCCCACTTCTCCTTGGTACCGTACAAGCTTAGCAGCCGCTTTATTCATTTTTTTATAATAAAGATGTTGGTTCTTTACTTCCGCCAAAAAAACCAGCTCATTCATTTGATCAAAATAAAATTCAAACATATGATCTTTCAACATGATAGGATGCATCTCCTTCGTTTTTTCACAGATGAACGCCCCCTGTACTTTACACTTCTGTATGAAATACACACTAGATCTTTTCACACACAAACTCAACTTTAAATGTACAAACAGTAGTTCTTTTGTATCATTACCTACCCTCCTTCACAAGAAGGGTAAACATGATGAACAAAAATAAAAGAAATTGAGGCATAACAAACCACTAGAAGCACCTACATACATGAAAGCTATCTTTACCACAACAATAAAAAGATCCGAACGCGTTTGATTCTAAATCAAACGCGTTCGGATCTTCCGTCAACTAAGCTACTTTTATTCCAGCCTCTTTTTTAAACCTATTTAATTCCGTAATATTCTTCAAGAGTAATGCCTTTACTCTTAATCGCCTGCGCCACTGGTTTGCCTACATAGCGCAAATGCCACGGCTCATATTTATAGCCCGTTACCG
This sequence comes from Priestia sp. D51, assembly GCF_053345675.1. NCBI lineage: Bacteria > Bacillati > Bacillota > Bacilli > Caryophanales > Bacillaceae > Priestia > Priestia sp. D51. The sequence goes on from NZ_JBLTIR010000002.1 coordinate 925,397, forward strand.
CGTCTTTCCCTTTTGGATAGCGAATAATAAATCCGTATTCTGCTGCGTGGGCATCGAGCCAACCTGCTTCTTTTGTTCCGCCAAAGCAGTCTTGAGCAGCACATGTGCCGTCTCCTTTTGTTACATCAATTCCAAGACCTGTTTCATGTTCACTCGTGCCTGGCAGTGCGCTATAAGTTGCCGCTTTATCATAACCGTCTCGTTGAACATACGAACTAAAAAGCGCGCTTTGCGTTGCATGTGAACGGTAAGCTGATACGCCAAGAAGCGTAACGCCTTGTTTTTTCGCACCCGCAAATAACTGTGCAATAGCAGCGGCTGCTTCACTGCGCATTTTTTTCTTTTCCGTTTGTTCTTTGAATGTAAACGGAATCGTTGTATATACTAAATCTTTCGGAACGTAGTTTTCCGGAAGCTTGTTTTGTTTATTCACAACAACTTGTATACTTTCAGGGTTCGAAACCACTTTCATCCCAGCTAATGCTCGTACGTATTGACCGCTTACATAGCCAACCTTCCCTTGATACGTAATTTTTAGCCAGCCGTTTGCTGCTTTAGCCGTTACGTCGAGCTGTGTGCCGGCTTTCAGTGTTGCCATAACCGCACCAGAAGTTGAAGCAGCTGTTCGAACATTTAAATTCGCCGTTGCCACATAGACAGAAGCCTCCGGAGCTGGAGCTGGAGCCGGTTCAGAAGAACCCGTTGATTCTTTTACGTACTGCGTGCTCACGTAACCCGTTTTGCCTTGATAGCTTACTTTTAGCCAGCCGTTCGCTGCTTGTGCTGTCGACGTTAGCTGCGTGCCTTGTTTGACCATTACAACAATCGTGCTTGACGTCGATGGAGCGCTTCGAATATTTAAATTTGCCGTTGTTACATAAGTTTTAGTCGTTGAACTCCCTGACTTTTTAACATACTCACTGCTTACGTAGCCCGTTTTGCCTTGATAGCTTACTTTCAGCCAGCCGCTTGCTGCTTGTCCAACTACCGTTAGCTGTGTGCCTTGTTTAACTGTCGCAATAATCGCGTTGGAAGTCGATGGACCGCTTCGAATATTTAAATTCGCCGTGGTTGTATAGGTTTCCGCTGCTGCGCTTGCGACAGTTGGCTCACCCGTAAAATGTAAGGAATGAAGACCTAGAGTTCCAGCTCCTACAAGTGTAAAAGCAAGACCTGTTACCGCTAATTTTTTGTAAAATCTTTGTTTGTTCACTTCTGTCATTTTTTATACCTCATTTGCAAAATATAATAGAAATACATGTTGCCAGTTTAATAGATTAAGTGAAAACAGGATCCGATGTTTAAGCTCAATCTTAAACTAGCCACACTAAATAAAATCATTTGACGTCTAGAGGCTCTGTACATTTGTTCGTTCCAGCTAGCACGTACTTTTAGAATACCGGATAATCGTGTCAAAAGTATATCAAAATATTTCAAACTTGTTTCCAAACTGATACATTTTCAACAAAAATAGAATAATAGAGCAAAAACAGCAAAAAAACCCTTACGTTTACTACCAATGGCTTAGGGTAAAAAACAATTAAAAACAAAGATTGAGATGGTGATAAAATGAACCCGGCAACGGATTTTTCCTCAACTGCGTTTCGAAAACCTCACACATTAAAACAGCATATTTTTGATACGCTTCATTTCTACTACCCCGCTTGTATTGACCAAAAAAACGGCGGGTATATCCATGAATACTACGACGACGGCACCGTCAACAACACGCATTCAAAGCACTTAGTAAGTACGGCGCGCTTTATTTATATCTTCAGTGTAGGGGCTCTTTTAGACGGACCGGATTGGTGCAAAGAAGCAGCTCAGCACGGCATTCGTTTTCTACAAAACAACCATTATGATAGAGAGAACGGCGGGTATTTTTTTGAAATAGCCGATGACGGAGAAGTCAAAGATGATTCTAAACAAACATATGGCCACGCTTTTGCTCTTTTAGCTTCTTCCATCGCGTACCAAGCCGGCATTTTAGAAGCAAAAGAAACAATTGAACAGGTCTATGACGTGATGGAAAAGTACTTTTGGGAAGATGCGCACGGCTTTTACCGAGACGAATGGGACGCATCGTGGTCAGCTTCTTCTTTATATCGCGGCCAAAATGCAAACATGCATATGTGTGAAGCGATGCTTTCTGCCTTTGAAGCAACAAGAGATAAAAAATACGTAGACCGGGCATACGCGCTTGCAAAAGGCGTTACTCAGCAGCTTGCTGAACGATCTGGCGGCATGATTTGGGAGCATTATGATACAGACTGGCAGCCGGATTGGGACTACAATAAAAACAATACAAAAGATGAATTTCGTCCGTACGGCTTTATACCAGGACATCAGTTTGAATGGAGCAAACTGCTTTTATGGCTTGATCGGCACCGTTCGGAAAACTGGATGACAGAACGTGCAAAGTATTTGTTTGATAAGGGATGGAACAGAGGCTGGGATGCTAAGTACGGAGGTCTTTACTTTGCGCTGTCTCCTCAAGAAGAGGTCATTGACCCCGATAAAAACTACTGGGTGATGGCCGAAGCCATTTCTGCGGCTTCACTGCTCGGGGTAAAAACCGGAGACAGCGGATATTGGAAAGCATACGACGCCCTGTTCTCTTACTGTCAGAAACACTTTATCGATCACACATATGGAGGCTGGTATCAGCTGTTAAATCAACAAAACGAACGCTATAACTCGAAAAAAAGCCCGGCTCCTAAAGCCGATTATCACCCTGTGGCTGCTTGCTATCAAACGCTGATAGCACTGAATTCTCTCTAAGATTATAATCATAAAGAAACCGTTTTCTTCCAGATGCGTTTATTTTGTTTATTTAAGGGAATTTACTTACTAACAATCAATGTTTCTACATTTCAGCAAAAGCACGACTATATATATGTAAGGAGTGAGGGCGATGTATTTTTACGCGTTAGCACAAGGAACAGATTCTGGAGATCCAGTAACACTGCATCATGAGAAAAAATTTTCAAAAAAAGAATTTTTAGAGATGTTTAATGAAGCGTTAGATGAGCTTGATACGCATCCAGCTCCAAGCGAGGTCGGCGAATACCTTTGCCGTGCATACGGATTTCAAGAAATTGAAATCGAGACGGGTGTTGTCTGCTACTGCGCTCCTTTTAGAAAGCTAGACGACTCGGATATTATAGAAGACCGCACGTACATGGACGCCACGACAGGAACATTAAAATACAACTAATCAAAAAGAAAGGTTGGATGCGTGTGAAGACCGTACAGAACATTTATCGAACGAGTGAAGCTGTACCAGAATCGGGCGCTTACATTTGTGCGGAAGGTGAAATTAAACTCTTTCAAAAAGATGATCTTTTTACACCTTGCCCGCACACACGTGAATCAACGACGTGGAAGCCCGTAGATGACGCCTTTTCAACCGGAGAAGTGGTTCCGCAAACTGGGCGCTATACCGACGAAAACGGCAATCAAGTAAAGCTGAAAGAAAACGATTTATTCCCAAGATGCCTTCGTTCAGGTGAGCCTACGACGTGGAGGCGAGGATAACAAACAACAAAGAGGCTGAGATTTAGCCCAAGTGAAAAACGAACCACTCATTAATATATTTGATGAGTGGTTCGTTTTTTTGTGATGGTGAATATAGTTTGATCTGTTTTGTTCCTTCTAGCAGTCCAGCTCATGTATCTCATTTGTTCGTCTTTAGGTTGGATTCATTTAGTTATGTCTCAACCTCTTTTATTAAAGCTTATTTAAAAAATGAGTTCTTTTTTCTTCCTTTTAAGAGATCGCCCGTCCACCCTTTCATTCGTAAATAGAGATAAATGGCAATGGTCGAAAGCACAATTAAAATGAGTGCATAGATATAGCCAAACTTCAAATCAAGCTCCGGCATCCCTTTAAAGTTCATTCCCCAAAGGGCTCCAAAAGCCGTTAAAGGCGTACTGATGGCTGTCAGCAGCGTTAAAGCTTTCATAATCTCATTTCCTCTGTGAGTAGACACAACTTCTTCTAATTTAATTAACGCGTCAAATTCTTTTTGATATTGTTCAATTAGCGTGAGGCCAATTTCTATTTTTTTACACATCCGCTGATATTGAATCGTTTGGTTAATTTTTTTATGAAACGCTTCTTCGATTCCCATGGTAACTTCTCGAACAGAACTGATTAAATTTGTCCATATAAGCAGGTCATAGCGCGCTTTATGAATGTCATCTAACACGTCGATGTTATTATTATGGCGCACTTCCCACAGAAGCTCTCTGAAATGACTTTCAAACTGATCAAACCCATTTAAGTGCTTTTTCATAATTTCACCTAAAAGAATAAAAAAACTTTCCGCCGTATTAGCAGACTGCTTCATGCGTTCAATCATTCGTTCATGGTTGGTTTGTTCGAGGATTTTCAAATCCAGTCCCGCGGTTATAATAAACTCCTCGGTAATATAAAAATGAAACGAATCGTAATCCCTTTGATCAAATGACTTCTTATGATAAATGAGTGAACCATAAATGAGCTCACTTTCTCCTATTACATCTACTTGAATATGATTAGAGTTTTTCTTTTGAAGCTGATGGCAAAACCATTCATCTCTTGGATACTGATAGTCTTTGATTATATCAGCTATTCCATCGGCTTCTTCTAAATCAAACTGATACCATTTCCACTGATCGCTCGTCACGGTATTCATACTTTCCCTCTTTCCCCTTTTATTAAAATTTTTCCCTATATACAATCACTTAAAACCTCACACGCAAAATAAACATACATTTCATATCCATCTTTATAAAAAAGATGCTATAATAAATACGTTGCGCACCTGCGCATGTTTTATCAGTTTGAGAGGAGAATAACAGTGAAGAAAGATATCGCTTTACGTTCTTATCTGCTAGAAAGCGCACCAACTATGACGGAAGAATGGTATGAATCTTTGGATAAAACATCTTCTGAAGGCGTATATACCTCTAATGACCCTGACGTCATTCAACGCTTAAAAGCGCAAAACTATGAATTTCATTTATATATTAGCAACGTCTTTATAGAAGATGAAAAAAGCTTTTTTGAATCTTTTAACACGTGGCTAAATAAAGTTGCCAAAGACCAACAGCATCTCAGAACCCCCATTCAAAGTATTATTAAAGAATTTATGAACGTCCGCAAACAATACTGCGAGTATATTCGCCGATTTGCAGAACTTCATGATGACATCACTCAGCAGCATATCGATATGTGGAATGAAAAAGTAGTACGGGTATTTGATATTATTATTTTGAAATTCATCACAGAAGCGCAGGAATATGCCTCAAACCGCCTTCGCTCTCAGCAGGAAATGATTCATGAATTAAGTTCACCTGTTATTGTGATTAAAAAAGACGTGGCTCTTTTACCATTAGTCGGCGATATTGATACGGCAAGAGCCAAAATGATCCTAGAAAGCACGTTAAAACAGTGTGCCGAGAAGCAAATCTCTCATTTGTATATTGATTTGTCAGGCGTGGTGATGATTGATACAATGGTCGCGCACGAGCTGTTTCAGCTGATAAATGCGCTTGATTTAATTGGCGTTAAATCGATTTTATCGGGCATTCGTCCTGAATTAGCTACTACTGCGATGCAGCTTGGTTTAAGTTTTGACCATATACGAATTAAATCGAATCTTGCTCAGGCATTAGAAGATGATTCAAAAATTATCATTGCTTCTAATGCTCATTAATATAGAAACACAGATAAAAAAACAGCCCGAGAAGGCTGTTTTTTATTTTCGATGATGAATGTTTTCAGAACCCGATTCATCTTTTGTTTTCGTTTTATTTTTCTCTTCTTTTTGTTCAAGTCTTATATCTTCCATTGGCATAGGATCCACTGTTTCTTCTTCTTTAAAACGTTCAAACAACGTTTCGTCTTGATCTGTTACACGCTGCTCCGTTTCATCTCGTTTTTTTGGTGTATTTGAAATAGATCTTTTCTGGCGCTCTCCCATCGTTTTCTCCTCCTTTATAATAGGTGAAGCAATTATGTGTTCATGAAATCTCCGCCGTTGACATGAAGCGTTTGACCCGTCATATAAGATGAATCATTTGAAGCTAGCAGCACATAACAGCCCACGTGCTCCACAGGATGTCCAGGTCTGCCCATTGGTGTATCTGTACCGAATTCTCCTACTTTATCGCCTGAGAAAGTAGACGGAATAAGCGGTGTCCAGATTGGTCCCGGCGCTACGCCGTTCACGCGAATACCATCTTTGACAAGCGCTTGCGCCATACTGCGCGTAAAGCCGTTGATTGCACCTTTTGTCGCCGTATAATCGATCAGCTGAGGATTCCCGCGGTAAGGATTAATGGACGTTGTATTAATGATGGCACTGCCTTTTCCTAAATAATCAAGCGCTTTTTTCGTAAAATAAAAGTATGAATAAAAGTTCGTTTTGAACGTTCGTTCAAGCTGTTCACTCGTAATTTCTTTAATGCTTTCTTTTGGATGCTGCTCTCCTGCATTGTTCACAAGGATATCAAGCTTTCCAAGCTCACTCACCGTTTTTTCTACCGCTTCGTTACAGAATGATTCGTCTCCTACGTCTCCTGCAATCAGCAAGCATCTTACACCTTCTTCTTCAATGCGGGCTTTTGTTTCCTCGGCGTCGCTATGTTCGTTTAAGTAAACGATGGCTACGTCCGCTCCTTCTTTCGCATAAGCAATGGATACAGCTCGTCCAATTCCGCTGTCTCCTCCGGTAACCAGCGCTACTTTTCCTTTTAATTTTCCTGTACCAATGTAATTGTCATCCTCATAAATAGGGAGAGGATTCATCTCACTTTCGATACCCGGCTGGCGGTCTTGCGTTTGCTCGGGCTGGCCTTGTGTTTGTTGATCTTGTAAATTCATTTTAATCTCCTCCTATTTTTGATGGAACTTTTTAGTATAGTCTAGGTTTAGCCTTCTGTTTTGAAGTTCAAACATCTTTTTTTGAAAATTTATGATGTTTCTATTCTCTTTTACTATCTGAGAAAATTCATAGAAAACAAGTTTAAAGTTGGAAACAAAGGCTACATGATGAGTAGAAGATGTATTTCGGAAATATCTTTTATCAGGAGGTTTGGTTCGTGTATGAAACACATTCAAGTAGCAGAAAACCAAGAGGAGGCAGTCTGCGTCATCCGTTCTTTTTTAAAGAAAGGATTTACAAGCAAAGAGATTTATCTGCTGGCCTACGATAAAGAATGGGCTCAGCATTTAACGGAGGCAACACATACAAAAAAGTACAGAATGGCAGAGCAAGGTATTTTTGAAACGGCGGTCAATATGCTTCTTTCAAGAGAAGATGAGCTTCTTTCAAAGATGGCTTCACTCGGCTTATCTAACAGGGAGGCAAACCGGTATATAGAAGAGATGAGACAAGGTCATGTCGTGGTTGTTGGCGCACAGAGTCAATTCATTCCCTACTAAAACAGCTGAAACGTTTTCTATTAGCTTATAAGGGTATTTAGTAAAATAAACCATTTTTTATCAAGAAAGGAAGTTATGATAATGTTAAACTACTTGGGCATTCAGATAGGCTCTCTTTACTTTCCTACTAGTATTCTTCTTATTACACTTCTTGTATTAGCCGGCTTTTTTATTTATTTCTTTTCTAGAAGAAGAAAAAACCGACAGCAGTCACGTGATCATAATGAAAAAGCGTGAAGCCAAGCTCCACGCTTTTTCATTATTTACGGGATTCTTTTTGCAAAGGCGATTTTTCAATGGAACGCGTAAACCGGTAAACATCAAGTTCTTGTCCTACTTCTGAAGGCAAATAACCAAACGTTGTGAAGCTGTCCACAGATTCTGGCTCAAGCGATAGAGACAATAAATTGTTTTGCGGCTGAGACGTTAAAAAGACGTAGCTTCCTTTTGGGAACGTCACCGTTTTTGACTTGACGATTGTTTGCACGTCCACATTTGGTTTATTTTCGTAGACTTCATTTTCAATGCGGCTGCTGACATTATACGCTTCTACTGAAAGAGCCGTTTCTTTCGTTAACTTGAAGCCTTTTACGCCTTGTCCCTTCAGTTTTTCTGCTAACTCTTCATGTCCCGGTTTTAAAAGGTAAGCAGTCGGACGTTCGCGGACAAGCGTCGGTGTTGCTTTCTTTGCACTGTAGTACGTCACAGGAATTTCTTTAACAGACGCGCTTTCTACATCGACCATTTCTAACGTAGAGTTTGGTATTTTTTTATTTTCACTGTTCACCACAATTGGATCATGATCATTTGCATTTTTTCCTTTTTTGACAAGCGCCGCTTTTTCTTTGGCAATCAGCGCTTTAATTTGTTTGGCGTGATTGGCTGTTTGTGTAATCAGCTTTTCTTGTGTAGCAATTTGCGCACTCACTCGCCGAGGAAAATCTTCTCGACCAATGCCAATTCCTCTGCTTTCGACTAAAAATGAAAACGATGGATACAAGCCTAGTGAGTTTCGCCCGATTCGCGGTTCAACTGAGCCTTCTTCTACTTCCAGCTGTCCTTGTTTATTCACTTGAGACGTATAGTATACTTCTCCTGAATATCCTTGCTTTTCAATGGCTGTAAGCGTACTGTTCACAAAAAGCTCATCCGACACGTCGCGAATGTTCTGCGGAATATTTAAGTTTCGACCGGACTGCAGTAAAATATCGTGATACTTCCACACGCCTTCTTTACCGATATTTTTAAATCCGCTGCTGTAAGGCGTATATTCATGAGCGTCGATGACGACTTCTGGTGAAAAACGGTTAAATTCAGCTCGTACGCTCTGTACTTCCGGGCTTTCAAGCTTTATGTAGTCGCGGTTTCCGTCTAAATTATTTGCTAGCTGACGTTTAAATGCATAAGATCCGTCAGGATTAATGCGCGGCACAATGACAATGTTGACTTTATTTAACACATCTTTTCCAAAGTCTTGTGTCAAACGCGTTGCAACGGCGAGTACGGATTCACCGCTTGCCGGTTCATTACCATGAATTTGACTTTGAAGCCAAATCGTTGGCTTTTTAGATGTCTTCCCATCGGCAAACTTCTTTTCCTTTGAAAAATATAGAGCCGGAATGTCTCGCCCTTGCTGTGATTTACCGATAATCTTTAGCTTTACGTACGGACTTTTACGAGCAAGCGTTTGAACATAGCTCATCATTTCTTCTTGAGTCGTAAATGCGTCTTGCCCTTTCAGAAATGCCGGCGTTGCTTCATCCACCTTTATTTCTGGATAAAGCGCTTTAATTTTTTCCGGCTGACTGTAGTCTTTTCCGTAGTAAGGCATCTCAGCTTGTACCGCAAGCGGCGACAACAATAATCCAATTGACAAAATCGCCGGCACGGCCGTTCGTTTTACAGTTTTTTTCATTCATTTACTCCTCCCCATCCCCTTGATTAGACATTTTAAATTTTTAAAATATTTAAAATGTTACATAAATAATTATACCGTTTAAGGAAATAACTTCAAGATAAGGGAGCTGAACCTTTTTGACTATTTTTAATGTATCAAATGAGTGCATTTATATAAAAAAAGGATTGAGACATAGCAGAATCAATTCAATCTGAAGACAAATAATCTGGATTAACAATTCGGACTTCTTGTTCAACTGCAGTTGATTTCCGTGCAAGGCTTCGCTTTCCGCGGGCGGCCGATGAGCCTCCTCGTCGCTTGCGCTCCTGCGGGGTCTCACCTGTCCCGCTTTTCCCGCAGGAGTCTTCACCTTACCCTCCAAGCAACAGCTAGAAGCAACTAAACAAATGAAATCTATGTTCACCCTAACAAAAAAACGAACCACTAATCAAACATGTTGATCAATGATTCATTTTTCCCTTCGGCTAAAATACATTTGGTCCAGCCTCTCTTTTATGTATGAACTGCTATAAACTTTAGCCCTTCATTGAGCCCCGACTGTCCGTAATTTAGCTGCACATACTCCATGCAGCTATTGATCATTTCTTTACAGATTCTAACGTCTCTAAATCATATCGACCAATTTCTTTGTTATTTCTTGTAATGACGAGCTTTCCATACCTCGCCACCTTTTGGAGGTTTTTTAATTTCTGATCGGACGGAGCGAGAGGCATTTCTTTGTTTTTAACAGTCGCGCCCAGATCGTAGTGCACATCGACCTTTCCTTTTTTCATATAGTTAAACTCTTCAATAAAAACTCTCTCCATAAGGAAAGAGCTACTCTATCACAAAGTCCGCTTCTGCTTTTACTACTCCGTTTACAATAACAGAAAGCGTATGCGTACCGCTGTAATGTTTTCTTGTACTTAAATCTTTAAATGCATGCTTTTTTATGACGGTAAGCGTTTGGCCTGCTTTTGCTTGAACATTTTTTAGCATAAACACCTTTTGAGTGCGGTTTCCTTTTGCTTTTACGTAATGAATTCCATACTCTATGCGAAGCGGCATGGTTTTTTCCACGGATAGCTCAAATGAAAAGTCAATGCTATCACCGATTGTAATCGTATGTGGATGTAAGCCAAGACCTGTGACAATTACGCCTGGGTCATCTCCATAGCCAAAAAGAGACAGGGCTTCAGAATCTCCTTTTTTCAGCAGTGAACGGCACGCGTGTTTAAGAATCCAGTCGGTTTTAGCGTCTTTTCCGTACCAGCTTTTCATCACATCAAGCATCCAATCTTTTTCTATGTACGAAATATCGTTTAAATGATTGGCTACGCTTTTGCGGACATAGAGCGATTCATCTCGTTTTAACTGCTCTAAAATCGGCAGCGTTTGTTTTGGATCCTGCTTTAACGCAGGTACTGATTGTCCCCACGGAAGTCTAGGTCGGCTCCCTTCGCTTGCTAATCTGCGAATATGATGGTTTTCATCTCCTGCCCACTCAATCATTTGTTCAAGCATTCGGTTTTTATCTTGAATTAAAAACGGACGCACCCCAAATTCTGATGTGGAAAACGGCGTAAAAAACGCGAGTGCTTTTATGGAAGCTTCCCAATCGTTTAATCCGTATAGTTCCACGTAATCTGGAAAAACCGTGCCTTGAAGCCCTCCTACCGTTGGAGCCGCTTTATATAAAATATGAAGCGCTTCTTCATAATCATCTGGCAGCACTTCATGCATGGAAAGCGTAATTCTTCTCATGCGCTCTTTCAGCGCTAAGTCTTCCCAGTCCTGTTGAAAAACCAGCTCATGAAACGCTTTTTGATCAAATGAGCTCATTTCACGTGAAAAAGTGTCGCTTAAGTGCGTAATCAACGCTTCATTAAATACGCTTTTACGTAACTCTTCAGCCATACCTATCCCTCTTTTCCAGGCAGTATTTTATCTTCCTTTGAATAAAGCGCCCGCTCGTACATGCCTTTTTTAAAAATTTGCATAAACAGCTGCTTGTTTTTGACTTCTTTGAATCCGTACTGACTGTACAAACCGTGAGCATCTTTTGTCGCTAGTAAAATTTTTCGTACGTGTTGAATCGGCTGATAGCGAATCATTTCTTGTACCAATGCTTTTCCAAGGCCGTTGCCTCGCGCGTACGGAAGAATAAACACATCCGCCAAATAAGCAAACGTCGCAAAATCTGAAATAATTCGCCCAAATCCTACTTGTTTATCACACTCATCATATACGCCAAAGCAAACGGAATGTTCAATAGATGTTTGAACAAGGTGAAGCGGAATTCCTTTTGCCCAGTACGATTCATGATGAAGGTACGAGTAGATGACATCTATATCAAGCTTTTCTTTATCTGTATGTATGGTAAACTGATGATTTTCTTTCATGCTGTATCCTCCTTGCTTCTCTATCATAGCACAAATGTTCGCCATAGAAAAAAGCCTTTTATAGAGAAAAGGCTTTTTTCGTTAGTATGATATTTTTTTAGAAACGGAAGGAGTTTTTCGATAGCGTCTTCCGACTAAGTAAATAAGCGGACTGCCAATAATCGTCGGCAAAAACCAATAAAAAAGAGGCGGAAGCATATTTAACAGCGGAATACTGTCTCCAATATTCACAAGCAGCGCGGTAACCGCTCCGATATAAGACCCCAGCATCCCGCGAATATGATGCTGAAGCCAGCTCTTCCATTTTTGCTTGCGTGCTAAGTACCCGTATACCGCTAATCCGTATGAAAACACCGCAATATAAAATAAATAGGCAATTTCATTCCATTTCCAAATCGCTAACATGATAGCTGTAGCGGCTAGGGCTGCGTAAACACCGTGGTACACTTCTCCCCATTTGGTATGCCCTCCTTTTTTCTTAGCCGCTAGCATGGACACCGCTCCTGAAAGCAAACAAATCATTCCGAGTCCAATATGGATACTCAATATAACTTCAAATAAATCCAATACGCTCTCTCCTTTTACGTACTTCTCTCTTATATCTTCGGCTAGCGCACTTAGTTTTTAACAAAATATCCCTATTTCCTTTCCAACTCTTTACTTACATGATGCATATGCTTCACGTTAAAAAGCGCATACTAGCTGTAGAAAAGGAGGCGGATAGGCAGTGGAAAAAGCTCGAATTAGCGGATGGCAGCTGTTTGTGTTAATTACGCTCTTTGAGATTGGCAGCGCCTTTTTGGTCGGCTTAGCAATGGACGCTAAGCAAGATGCTTGGATTGCTATTTTAGTTGGTATGATCAGCAGCTATGCACTTATTTTTATGTATTCTCGCTTGCACCGCTATTATCCGGATTTAGCCCTGACGGAGTATATCGAAAAAATTATTGGAAAAGTGCCGGGACGCATACTTGCTTTTCTTTACATATTATATTTTGCGAATGGAGCCGCGCGGGTGCTGCGCGATTTTGGCGCGATGCTTCTTACGTTCGTCTATCCCGATACGCCGCTTTTTATAGTGAACGCTTTACTGATGCTCGGAATTATCTATACCGTTCGCCAAGGAATTGAAGTAATGGCACGTTCGGCGGAACTGCTGTTTTTCTTCATTTACGTACTCGCCGTTGCTGGCTTTATTCTTATTTTTGTTTCCGGCCTCATTGATTTTACAAGCCTGCGGCCGATTCTTGAAAAAGGCATCGCTCCGGTGCTTCGCGTTGCCTACAGCCAAACGCTTTATTTTCCTTTTGGTGAAGTGATTGTATTTGCAATGATTTTCCCGTATACAAAAAATGTGAAAAAGACCGCTCTGATTGTATTCAGCGCAATCACGTTAAACGGTATTAATCTTATGATCACAATGATTGTGAATATAGGTGTGCTGGGCGTTACCTTAACGTCGAGGTCTGCTTTTCCGCTTTTAAGCACCGTTCAAAGCATTCAATTTGTAGGGTTTTTAGAGCGGCTTGATGTATTTTTTATGGTGGCTTTAATCACTGGCGGTTTCTTTAAAATCGGTCTGTTTTTCTACGCCACTGTGCTGGGCCTTTCCCACGTGTTTGAGCTTAAAAACCCGTCACCGCTTGTATTTCCAATCGGCTTGGTCATTTTGTTTTATTCATTGTCTCTTGCTCAAAACTATTTCGAACATGTCTATGAAGGTTTAAAAATTATTCCGTTCACTTTACATCTTCCGTTTCAAATTGTCATTCCTGCTTTTTTACTCGTGATCGCATTTTTAAGAAATCGAAAAAAAACACAGTCCGTCCCTGTAAAAAATACCGCAGAAAATTCATAGTATGTCCATTTCTCTATTGGATTTAATCTCCTAAAATTATACAATATAGTCAAGAAGCCAAAAGGAGAACCAATATGATTGGATTAATTCTTTCTATTTTAATATTTAATATTCTTGCTTTTAAAACAAACAAGCGCTTCACAGTAAATCAAATTGTACACATTTGGATGTTCACCATTGCTGCTCAGCACATCTTTGACGTCTTTATTAATTTCAAATTTCACGGCTACTGGTATTTTACACAAGAGACGGACTGGCAAGGTATCTTTGCTTATACTGTTCTCATTCCGCCTGTAAACATGCTTTTTCTTACCTACTATCCCCTTGCCGGGAAACTCACAAAAAAAGCCGCCTATATTTTATTTTGGTCGGTTGCTGTTTTACTTTATGAAGTAGTGGCTCTTCTCCCTGCTCCTTGGGGTTATTTTCACTACGGATGGTGGGCGTGGTGGTATTCGCTCCTCTTAAATCCACTGTTGTTTTGGATGGTGGTGCAGTATTACCGGTGGGTGTGTAAAATTGAAGAAAGAGCGATCACTTAAAAATAGAATAGCCTTTGGACCAGCACATCATCATTTTCAGCACGCGCAATAAAACGAATGTCTGCTTCTCCGCTGGCTATTCCCTTTTTATTTAAAAACGTCTTTGGACAAGGAAACTTGCTTTTCTTTTCCAACTAACGACACAAGGAATCCTGCTATTCCAGCTATACATAAAACCACCAATAGACCAGTAGTACCTACTAACAGGCTCACCGCAGCTGACGCTAACATTCCTCCAATATAACGAAAAGTGGAATAAATGCCCGATGCAGTCCCCGATTGCTCTTTTCTGACAGATTGAATATTCATAGCCTGCATAGATGAAACACCAATTCCTGCTCCCACTCCTCCTACTAATAAAGATACAATGGTATAAGAAATGGATGCATTCGCTAAGTGGAAATAAAGCATCGCCGCAAGCAGTGAAATAAGAAACGATAATCGGATCGGATGTTCTTTTCCTACCTTTTCCGCTAACAATCCTCCTAGCCAAGAAGAAATAGACATGGCTAATGAAAAAAAGAAAAGAAGCAAACCAATTAAACGAATATCATACTGCTTCTCTAGCAAAAGAGGAACAAACAAAATAGTACTATACATCATAAAATTACTGCATAGAATAGAAAGATTTGACGAAAAAAAGGGACGAACCTTAAAAAGCTTAAAATCAATCAGCGGCTCTTGGACTTTGCGTTCTTGCACAATGAAAAGAACGATAGACGCTATGCATATAAAAATAGTCCAAGCATTAAACAAATCACGGTGCGTCAGCATTAGCGTAAAGCTCGTCATGCTTACTCCAAGCAATAAAGCGCCCCCTATATCCAGCATTTTTGCTTTTTGTTTTACGTTAGACGGCACGTATATAAATGAACAAATCAGCGATAGCACAGCAAAAGGAACGTTAAACCAAAAAATCGACGTCCATCCAAGATACTTGATTAAAAAAGCACCTAATACAGGCCCTACAGCTGCTCCTAGCCCCATTGATAATCCAAATAACCCAAGCGTTCTTCCAAGCTTTTCTTTTGGTAAACTGTGTCTCATAATCGCTGTTGCATTAGGAGTAGCCAGTGCACCTCCTAATGCTTGCAGCGTTCGAAAAACGGTGAGCGAAAGTAAGTTATATGAAAACACACAGGCGGCAGATCCTACTAGAAAAATAATCATTCCAGCTACAAACATCGTTTTATTTCCATACAAATCCCCAAGTTTCCCCGCAATGGGCTGAGCAACTGCCATCACAATTAAATAAATAGTTACCACTACTGATACATGTACGATGGAAAGATGAAGCGCTTTGGCAATAGACGGTAAGCCTACCGCAATCATAGTGAAATTAACGGGAATTAAAAAAGTTCCCGTTAAAATAGAAAAGATAATCAAAGACGGCTTACTGCTGTTCAATCGTCACCACTCCGTTAGTTCCGTCTACGGTAACAACATCTCCGTCTTTTAGTAGATCCACGGCTACTTTTGTGCCAAGAACCGCTGGAAGTTTATATTCACGAGCCACTGTTCCTGCATGAGATAAAATTCCTCCTGCATTGGTTACAATCGCGCCAGCAAGCGAAAATAACGTGGTCCAAGCAGGTGCTGTTGTTTCACACACAAGAACATCTCCTTGTTTAAGCTTAGAAAATTGACTTGGATCTGAAATGATTTTTACCACTCCCGTATAAACACCTCTTGAAGCGGCACTTCCTTTAAAGATTTTTTGCGTTTCATCTACTTCTGGAGGCCCCATTTTTCCGAATACCCGCTCCAATAAAGGATCTTCTCCTGTTTGAGGAGGCGTTCCATAAGCAGGCGGCGTTTTTTTATGACGATTTTCTTTAAACTCCTGCTTTCTATTGGCGATAAGTTCATGAGATGCCACGGGTTTTTTTAATACTTCCAGCAATTCATCGTAATAAAAATGAAAAATATCTTGAGGCTGATGAATCACTTGGTGATCAGCTAAAAGAGTTCCTACATTCAGCAAAAAAAGTCTTGCTGTAGCAGGCAGCATCGCATCGATATAAAAATGATGATCTTCGTCCAACCCCCATGCGTCCAAAGCCCATCCATAAAACAGCTTAAACTGCTCTTTTTCTTCGCACTCCGGCATGTTTGCGAGTACATCACGATAGCTTTCTTCTCTCTTTTTTACGACGTCTTCATAATTTTTCTTAAAGTCGTAATCTTTACGCACATAGCCAGCAATAATCGATAGCGCATGTAAAGGATTTTCTACCCACGTCTCATCAATAAACTCGTGCGAATTTGCAGAACGATAGCCATACTCATTTAAAAAGCTTTGCAGATTCTTTAAAAATTCTCTGCCTTCAGCTGTGCCTAATAGATTTGCTTCTATTTCTTCTGACCTTTGTTCCGTAAAAGCTTGTTTTAACGGGCCGGAACGCTTTACCGTGTCAGTTAGTTCCCACAGTGCTTGATCCGTTTCAAGTGACTTGTTCATCACGCCTTCCAGCAGATCATATACGTAGGCGGTATTCGCGTCTCCGGTCAAGTTTCCATATAGCTCTTCTAAAATCATTCCTAAATCACTTCTTGGCATGACAATTTCAAAGTGAAGCTGCCAAGCTTTTTTATAAAAATCATGCAGCTCTTTTACTTTTTTCCCTGCTTCTTTTAAAGATAAAGGACGTTCCGCATTTCTTTTGACTTCCTTATAAAAAGGTAAAAACACCTCATTAACGTACTCGTATAATCTAGGTTTAAGTCGAGGCAACAGCGGCTTCACTGCTTCTTGGTGCTCCTTTAAGCGATAATTTATGTCACCAGGAAACGGGATATTTTGCTGATACATTTTTCCATCAGCTAATTTCACTACAAATTGAGCAATAGGCAGTTTTAACGTTTCAAAACCTTGCTTTGTCCCATACGTCATTGCCGGAAGCTGAAAAGAAGCGTATAAAGGGCTTAGTGCATGTGCGATATGTAAATTATCTTGTACCCAAAACCCCGTTTGTTTTTCTTCCTCACTTAAAAATAGGTCGTTTTGAAATGCAGATAATACGTTCATTTGATTTCCCCTTTCCTTTTCATTATGTAGTAACCGGTCTTACTTGAAGCAGATAAATATTTTCATCTTTTATGGCAAATTCAATGTCTACAGCGTACTGGCAATACTCCTCTACTTGATTCGTTAGACGAAGCAGCTGTAGTGCTGTTTCATCTGATATAGAAAATTCATTTTTTTCTTTATTCGTTGTCATCGCTTTTGTTATTCCTGTAAAACCTGACACTAGCTTATATTCTTTTAATCCTAGTTCTTTCATTATATTCCTTGTCTGTTTATGAATAATAAATAAATCCGGCGTAACACCACCTGATACGATTCCTTCTCCTAAGCCGTACGCCACGTTAATGACCACTTCATCTTCACTTTCTGTAATAGGATTTACGCTAAAAATTACTCCCGATACATCGGCTTCAACCATTCCTTGTACAAGGACACCCATCTGGGGATTAGAAAGCGAAATTTCCTTATCTTCGGCATACGCTTGAACCATGGATGAAAAGTAAGAAGCCCAGCATCTTTTTATACTTGCCAAAAGTTCTTCGCTGTTTCTTACATTTAATATCGTTTCATACTGTCCGGCAAAAGACGCATTTTCCAAATCTTCAAGTGCGGAAGAAGATCTTACGGCTACGGCTTTTATACCAGCACCTTGAACGTTAGCATACGAAGAAACAATTTCTTTTTGCAGAGCTGCAGAAAACGTACCGCTTTGAATCTTCTTTTCTATGACGCTGCTATCTTCTGTTTTTATTTCTATTTGGTTAAATGTTAAAAAGGAAAGTAATGCGTGAGATGTCAAAACAAATCCTTTAGGGATATGAGAAACGTGCTGAATCATTTTTGAAAGATTGTAAGCTTTTGAACCTACTGCTTGAAGTTCTGCATAACATGCTTTTTCTAAAGAGACGATATGCAATTACTTCACCTCCTTTCATTTACGTCAAAAGATCATCAAATACAGCGATAAAATTCCACTTAAATCCATGGTGGAGTTTTATAAAATTAACCTAATTTTAAATATCTTTACAAAAAAATCACAAACCACATTCACTAGAATATGATTTGTGATCTTTTTTATAACTAACACATTTGAAATTCGTATTGTTTTGACAAATTAAACTGTATCTCTATCCTTCTTCTCCCTCACGAACTCCACCACAGGCCCGACAATAATACAAATCCCTGCGATAATCAGCCAGCCAAACGCCAAAAGAGTATAATTAGATATTTTCTCCTTCCACACACAAAAAAGCCGGCACATTTGCACCGGCTTAAGCATAAATTTTCGTTTCCATCGTGTGCTATTTCCTCACATGAATGGTCTGAGTAATAAAAAACGACAGCCACTCGGGCTGTCGTTTTTTTATTATTGAGATACCATTACTTTTTGGCGAACGTGCTCTAAGTGATCACGGACCGCTTCTGCTGCTTCTTCTGGCTCTCCATTTTTAATCGCTTCAAAAATGCGTTCATGGTCAGCATCCGTTTGCTTGCGATTTTCTTTTTGGCTTTTATTTAATGAATAAGCAAGCGCTTTTCGATATAAATGCCCTAAATCTTCTACAGCATGAAGAAGGAATGAATTATGAGCTGCTTTCACGATATCATGGTGAAAACGATAGTCTGCTTCATGTCCAATCTCTTCACTGTTATGAACCGTCTTTTTAAATGCTTCTAACGATTCTTTAATTTCAATCAGTTCTTCATCTGTGCGGCGCAGCGCGGCTAAGCTTGCTGCCTGCGACTCAATGATAATACGCATTTCAATTAGTTCAAGAACCTGATCTGCTTCAACCATTTCAAACGTCATTGGATCAAGCATGCCCACTAAGTTTACACGCTTTACGTAGCTTCCTCCGCCTTGTCTTGATTCAATCAATCCACTGGCAGAAAGAACGCTTAGCGCTTCACGAATCGGTGCGCGGCTCACTCCAAACATTTTTGACAGTTCATGTTCCGACGGTAAACGAGACTCTGGCGGGAACGTTTTCTCTTTAATCATCTTCTTTAATTGATCAAGCACTTGACTAGATACTTTTTTACGCTCAATAGGTACAAACATACTTCTATTCCTCCTCCAAGTAATTATCTCTCTCTCTTTTTTTAGTGTTCATCGGACCCAGATTAACTATGTGTATTCCGATTTATGTAAACGCTTCAATCTTTGTATTACAAGTATACATTATTTCAATTCAAATGTGTTGATAAAATTTTACTATTATTGTTATTATACCATGAAAACAAGTTATAAATGAATAACGATTCATGGTTTTTTGATATAATACCACTATCTTACATATAATCCGTATACAATCATAATCGCCGCATCCGCTAGCGCATGACTGATGATGGCCCCTTTGATACCATATCGCTCTCTTATATACGCCCACATCATACCTGCTGAAAAGACGCCTATTACCGAGATCATATTAAACGGAAATACGAAAACAGGAAGGATAATGAATACGTGATAAAGCGTATAAAAGCTTGATGTAACAGTGCTCGAAGCAAGTACAGAAACATGCTTTTTCACTTTATTTTGTATATACACCCGCCAATACATTTCTTCTAAAACAGGATTAATAAAAATCAAAACGACGGCTAAAACGGCAACTTTCCACCCGCTAAATCCCCATATTTGCAAAACCGCTTGCATATCTTTCACATGAAAGATTTTACCAGAAAAAAGCAGGCTGCTTCCAATTATCGCAGCAGCACATAGAATTCCGCTGAGAGTTCCCACATACAGAGATTTCTTTGTAAGCGCTACCTTAAAGTTAATTTTATTATTCGCATATAAAATCATAAACATCCAGCCGTAAAAGCAAACAAATGTTACCAACACATTTTGGATAAGCCACAAACCGAAAAAAACAAAGATTGTAGGCATGAACAGCAAAAACAAAAATTTTATCACGTTTATGGCGCACCTTCTTTAAAAGCCGCTTTTCTTTTACCAAGTAAACCTTTCGTCTTCAAAAGGTTTACTATCTTTTATCTTATAAAAGTCCAGTGTTATTTTCAATTATTTTTTAATTCTTGCTCCAGCTCGCGAAGACTTTCTGCGAGCTTTTTCTTTTCTTCTTCAAAGTGAGCGTCGTCTTTAAAAGCTGGAGCTAAAGGCGCTGCCTCTTCATTTTCTCTTAGCCAATCCGGCGTCAATTCTCTGCGAACGACACGCTTTTTATTGACGTAGGAAATCGGCTTTTCAGTCTGTTGACTCGCTAGCGTACGCTGTGATGTTACGTAATGCTTATGAAAAAGATGCTGTTTAATATAAGCAAACGCTCGAATCGTATCACCGCTGTATTTAGGTACGTAGTGATCGAATGCTTCGTGCAGTCCTGATAGCGCCGTTTCTAGTGGTATTTCGCTTTTTGCGACTTCGTACATATGCTTCAAGTCATTCGCTGAAGGATACATCCCTCGGTTTCTTCTAGCGATAAAAGCGCCTTCTAACGTTCGGACGTAAGCGTCATGCGCGTCTTCTTCTCTTTTTATTTGATTTGTATTTTCTGCTGTAGTCTCTGTTAATGACGCCGTCACTGTGACCGGCTCCGCTGCTTCAATTTGACTAGCCCTTTCTGTCATATTGACATCTTCGAGCTCTTCAAATTCATCGCTTGGCATAAGCTTTTCTAATTGCTCATAATCAATTCGGTACCAAACCGTGTTGTTAAATTTAGAGCGGTTGTATTTTCCTTTTACAATTAACCCTTCTTTTTCAAGCTTTGAAATGATGCGTTGAATCGTTGAAAGCGACCAAAACGGAAACTGCTGCAGCCAC
The DNA here is from genome assembly GCF_053345675.1 of Priestia sp. D51. Lineage (NCBI taxonomy): Bacteria > Bacillati > Bacillota > Bacilli > Caryophanales > Bacillaceae > Priestia > Priestia sp. D51. The sequence continues at coordinate 946,342 of NZ_JBLTIR010000002.1, forward strand.
TGCTGATTGGTATTGTATACCCACGTATATCCGTCCTGCACGTTTACGCTTTTTTCAAGCCAGTAGTGAAGCTGCTGAAGAAACAACGCTCCGTTCACTCCTACTTTGACTGCAAGCGCCGGCAGTACAAGTAACGGCTGATCTTTTAATAATGATTTACTCATTACGTCATCTCCTTTGTTATGTAAAATAGCTACTATATATATACAAAGAAAACGGAAAAACGGGGATATCACCTTTAGGTTTATGTTAAAATATAGAAAAAAAAAAAAAAACGAGGTGAGCAGATGATACGTCAAGGGAGAATTGGTGACGAAGCGGGCATTGCCCACGTACACGTAGAAAGCTGGAAATCGACTTATAAAGGACTTGTTCCGGATTCTTTTTTACATTCGTTGAACGCTGAAAAACGAAAAGCCGTCTGGAAAAAGCAGCTGGAATCAAATTCTGTTTTCGTTGCAGAAGAAAACGGTCAAATCGTAGGCTTTGCTTCTTATGGTAAAGAAAGAACCAACAAGCATCCTTCCTATACCGGAGAACTGTATGCCATGTATTTACTCACAGAGCATCAGCGAAAAGGAATTGGCAAAGCGCTTATGCATAAAATAGCGCAAGAGCTTGTAGACCGTGATATACATACGATGCTCACATGGGCTTTTGAACAAAACGGCGCCTGTCAATTTTATGAAGCGCTTGGCGGAAAAAGAATCGATCGCGCCGACGTTATCATTGATGGTACATCTCTATCTGAAGTGGCTTTTGGGTGGGACACACTTGAAAATTTGTAGGACAACTCTCTGGACAGATTTTTTTCTTCACGGTAAACTGTTTAGTTGGTATAAAAAGAAAGGATGACTTACCGTGACGAATTCTACTTATCGAAACATTATTTTGCTCGTTCTTTGCGTAACAGCAGGTATCGTCGATGTGATTGGCTACTTAAGCCTTGGCCATATCTTTACTGCAAATATGACGGGAAACATCGTGCTGCTTGGGTTAGCAATCGGAAACTCGCTTGAAACAACTGTTTTTCATTCCCTCACAGCTTTAGGAGGTTTTATTGTAGGAGTTGTAGGAGCTGCAATCCTAGTTGGAAACAAAGAAAAAACGTTTTGGCCTAAAGCCGTAACGATTGCCCTTGGAATAGAAGGATTGATTTTACTTGTTTTTGCACTTTTATCTTCGTTTTCTCCTTCTTTACACTTAACTTACTTATTTATTTTCTTATTAAGCTCAGCAATGGGTCTTCAAACAACGGCTGCTCGAAAGCTTGGCGTAGCCGGAATTTCTACAACTGTATTAACAGGGACGCTTGCTAACTTCTTTGAAGACGTAACGGCACGTTTTCGCAGCCCTCGCTACCGCAAAACGTTTAACACCGATGCGATTCTTCGCGCGCTGTCTCTTGTGCTTTACTGCTTTGGCGCTGTTATCGCCGCACTTGCAGAGCCAGCTTATAAATTTGAAATTATTTGGCTGCCAATTGTGATTCTATTAGCCATTATCATTTTTGTCAGCACGAAGTTTCGTTCTGATTCAGAAAACAAATAATAATAAAAAACCCGTTTCAATAAAGAAACGGGTCTTTTATTTTCCGGATAGTGCCCCTAACACGCCAAAAATAATGGCGACCACAGGTCCTACAATAAATAGTCCAATTAAAATTGATCGTATAGCTTCCCATAGAAACCATAAAGGGCCTTGCCTGGACTCTGCTTTTTCCACTCTTTCCTCTAGGTGTTCGACTCTTTGCTGAAGCTTCGCTAATTCCTGCGTAACATCTATTTGTTCGCTCATCGCTCAAGCTCCTTTTTTACTCTACATTACCATATACTTCCTTACCAAAACTACTATTTATTTGTGATCACTTCAATGCCGATTTCGCGATAAGCATTTAACACGGTTTCGTTCACATGTTCTTCTGTAATGAGCCAATCTAGTGAGTTGGCTGAGCTGAACGTGTACGTTGAAGACGTATTGAGTTTTTTAGCTGTTACAATAGCCGCTACTTCACTCGCGCTTTTTATCATTTGACTTTTGATGTGCATTTCTTCAAGCAAAGGAATGCTCATACCGATTTTAGGATCGATTGCGTATACGCCTAAAAAACAAAGATCCGCTCGAATTTGCTTAAGCGTATCAACCACGCTTTGTCCTACTGTAACCATCGATTCTTTTCGAAACGTTCCTCCAAGAGAAACAACTTCTACAAAGTCATGTTCCGCTAGTGCAACGGTAATTAACGGACTGTTTGTAATAACCGTAACGTTTAAATTCTTTGGAAAAGCTTTGACGAGCTGAATATTTGTTGTACTTCCGTCCATCAAGAGCACCTGCCCGTCTTTAATTAACGGAAGCGCCGCAACGGCAAGTGAATGCTTAACATCCATCAATTCACGTTTACGCTCTTTGTAATCAACCGCAGACGTGGAACGCGGAAGCGCTCCTCCGTGTACGCGCTGCAACAGACCAAGCGCGTCCATTTCCCGCAGATCTCTGCGGATTGTATCTTCTGAAACGTTCAGCGTTTGGCTAAGCGTCGTAGCTACAATGCGCCCTTCTTTTTCAAGCAAATTCATAATTTGTTTGCGTCTTTCTTGTTTTAACATTGCTTGTTCACCTGTTTTCTTTCTGCTTTTTACTTTATTATACTTGTTTCTTTTGTAAAAACAATGTAAAAACGCTTGATTATCAGTGTTTTTTCGTTTATTGTAGGATAAACAAGATAAAACACGCAAAAACAAGTAATAATAATCAAAGGGAGAGATAGTTTATGAAGATGATTTTTACAGACTTAGATGGAACTCTTTTAAATAGCAGCAGTGAAATTAGCACAATTAATGCAGAAGCAATTAAAAAAGCGCAAAAACACGGAGTTGAAGTCGTGGTTGCTACGGGGCGCGCTTATTTCGACGTGCAGGAAATTTTAAAAAAAGCTGAGCTTTCCAACCTTTGGGTGATTGCCGCAAACGGAGCGACTATTCATGACCCGGACGGACAGCTCAGACGTTCTGTTCCAATTGATGACCAGCACGTAAAAGAAGCGCTTCAGTGGCTAGATGCAAACGAATTTTATTATGAAGTGTTTGCTGAACATGCGATTTATACACCAAACTCAGGCCGTGAGCTACTGTCCATTGAAATTGACCGGGTAAAAAGCGCCAACAAAAACGTGGACGAACAAAGACTTCATCACGCGGCGGCTAAGCAGTACAGCCAAACGGGATTTGCCTTTGTTGCATCGTATGAAGATATTTTAAATACAAACGCTGAGCTTTATAACGTATTAGCTTTTTCATTTGATGATGAAAAACGAAAAAAAGGCTGGGATCACTTTAGCAAGCAGCACGACATGACGCTTGTCTCTTCCGCTGATCATAACTTTGAACTCGAACACAAAGATGCGTCAAAAGGAAACGCATTAAACTACGTTGTAAAAGAGCTTGGCGCTTCTCTTCACGATACCATTGCCATTGGAGACAGCTTTAACGACGTATCGATGCTGCAAAGAGCTGGAAAAGGAATCGCTATGGCAAATGCGCACGCAGAAATTAAAGCACTAGCTGATGACGTTACGTTAACAAACGATGAAAACGGAGTAGCTTCCGTTATTGAAAACGTGTTAGAAACGCAGCTAAAAGCACATTAAAAAAACGCTTGGCGTATGCCAAGCGTTTTTAAATGGTCATGCGATAAAGACCGACAAACCAGCTGAATAGCGCAACGAAAAACAGCAGCCACGCGCTGGTTTTCTTTCTTTTTTGCCATTCAATTGCTCCTAAAACTAGCATCGTTAAGCCTAGAAGTATATTTAAAAGCGAAAGGAACTGGTCATTGTGAGTGAGCATCATATAAAGAGCCAGTCCAACGGTAATAATTGAAAAAATAAGCTGTAATGCTTTTAACAAAAAATCTCTCCTTACTTGTAGTTCACTTCTTCATTCACGCACGTCACTAAAGGCTTTTTCTCAAGACCTAAAAGCAGGTTCTGTACGGCTAGATCTGCCATACGATTGCGCGTCTCGTACGTAGCGCTTCCAATATGCGGCGTTACTAGCACATTTGAAAGCTGCAGCAGCTTGTGATCTGCCGGAAGCGGCTCTGGGTCTGTTACGTCCAGTGCGGCATACGCAATTTCTTCATTTTTCAGCGCTTCGTACAGTGCTTCCGTGTCCACTAATCCTCCGCGCGCTGCGTTTACAAAATACGCGCTGTTTTTCATAGCTTTAAATTCCGCTTCTCCAAACATGCCTTTGCTTTGATCTGAAAGCGGTACTAAGCATACGATACAGTCAGCTGTGTGAAGCAGTTCTTCAAACGAAAGATATACGGCATCAAGCTCTTTTTCGGCTTCATGCTTGCGGCTTCGGTTGTGGTAAACGATGTTCATCCCCGATGCCTTTGCTCGTCTGGCAACGGCGCTTCCGATATCGCCCATTCCAACAATACCAAGCGTTTTTCCAAATAAATCAACGCCAAATACCGTTTCCCAGTTTCCTTGTTTCACTTTTTCATAGCCTTCATGAATGCGGCGAGCTGCTGACAATAAGAGACCAAACGTTAAGTCTGCCGTTGCTTCTACTAGCACTCCTGGCGTATTGCTAAACGGCACGCCTTTTTTGGTACACGCTTCGACATCTACACTGTCATACCCGACGCCTGATTGAGAAATAACGCGCAGATTCGGTGCTGCTTCTAACAATTCTTCATCTACTGTAATGTGGCCGATATTAAAAAAGCCGTCAGCATTACGAAGCCAGTCGCGCAGCGTTTCTTGTGGAATCTTCCCTTCTCCTTCCCACATTTGAATATCGCAGTGTTCCGCTAGCTTTTCGTAAGCGTTTGGCCACGTCTTTCCAGACATAACAACTTTGTATTTCCCCATGTTGATCTCTCCTTTTCCTTGTTCACTCATATGTATGAATAGTAACTAGCTATCCTATCATAAGACTACTATAAAGATGAAACTTTTTCCATTCAGGAACCGTATTTATAGTAAGGGGGAATACGAATGTTTGAAGATGAAATGATATTTGAAGATGATCCGTCCGGAGATGACATTGTTTTTGAAGGTGATGCTGACCTAAGCGGAGGCGCTTTTTTTCCAGACGATGCGTTACTTAACGGAATGCCTACGTTTGTTATGCTATTTTTTGTTATTGTTATTGGTATTTTCTTATTTTCTATTTTTAAAGGAATCAGCACGTGGAGCAAAAATGAGCAGTCTCCCCGTCTATCCGTAAAAGCAAAAATTACGGGCAAACGGACAAACGTCCAGCACCATAACAGCCATGCTCACGAACATCACCACTCTCATACGTCTACAACTTACTACGTAACCTTTCAATTTGAAAGCACCGACCGCTCTGAATTTACTGTTTCAGGCAGCCAGTACGGCAAGCTTGCAGAAGGAGACGAAGGAATACTGACGTTTCAAGGAACTCGTTTTTTGGATTTTCAAAGGAATCCAAGTAAAGAACATACAGATGCTTAGCTTATGACCTCGTGCTTTTAGAGGTCTTTTTTACTGGAGTGAGGCATTTATACAGCAAACGAACTATTTGTGCCCTTTTTACACTTTAGAAGAACGTTGATCCGTATAAAAACATACCGTGTAACACATTCATTTAAGCAGGCAGGTGATTTTATGTATTCTCCTTATTCAGGCAGCGGTATCTACTACGGACATTACGGAGAGGCCCCTCATTCGCACCCTATTCAAACAATACTGACGCAATACTGGCACGAAACCCACTATCCAGGTCCACACAAAAAATATGTTCACGTGTATTATCTCAACCCATCTTCTCTTCATTATTATCCAGCCTATCGAACATTTTTGTAAAAAATTGGTGATTTCCGGACTTTTATATTGTAAAATTAATCCATATACTTTTAATTTGGAAAGGAGGTTAACAAACAGTGCGTAATTCTACAGCAAAAAATAGTGTGGCGATCACCACCTTGCTTTCCGCCCTATTTTTCTGCTCTATCATAGTTCTTGCTTCGCTTTCTCCTTTAGCAGATTCAGGCCCCAACGTTAATATGTTCGGCTCAGTTGGGATGTGGTTATCTCTTGGCATGATTCTATTTTTATATCTGTTGCCTTTAGCATTTTATATGCTGGGAATGCATTTCTTAAAATTTGTGATGACTGCTTTTTGCAGCATTGGACTTTTAATCGCTGCTAGTACTCTATTACTAATGCCGGCTCTGTTTTTATTTGGACTGGAAGATTTCTCAGGAAACTTAGCTTCCATCATAGGAGTAATGATTTCTTGCTTAGGCTTACTGATTACGAATATTGTGTGGTTTGTTGCTGCGTTTAAAAGACCGTCAGCCACCGTGCAGGAAAGCGTTTAAAATGGTGAAGAGATGGCATACTAATTTTTCAGTTAAAGACGAATAAAATGGAGAAATGAGCTGAACCGCTTGTTACACCGCTGTTGATTTCCGTGCAAGACTTCGCTTTCCCCGCAGGAGTCTTCGTCTTGCCCTCCAATCACCAGCTAGAAGCAGCCACATACATGAAACTATCAATAAAAAATCCGAACGAATTTCATTCTCTATTAAGGTTCTCCATTCATCGTTCGGATCTTCCTTCAACTAAAATACGTTTATCCCAGCCTCTTTTTATAGCTCGGTAGGCAAGTAGTGCAAATACATATCCAAGCAGTCTTCGTGCTGAGACAACACGTCCATTGTTTCTTTGCGAGGTTTTGTATAAATAGTCGCATAGTCTACTTCACCCTGTGCAGGATTTACTGGAAAAGCCAGTTTTTCTTTTTTTAGCGAAAAGTCGGCTTGCACTCCTTCTTTATTTCCTCTCGCGTCTAATCGAATCCATTTCTTTTCACTTTTGATGTAGACAGCATTTAACGCATGAATACAGTAGCCTGTGTCTATCGTATCCCCAAGGATTAATCTTTGATAACAAAAGCCTGTCGGAATCCCTTCTGCACGCAGCAAAGCGGCTAGTAGATTAGATTTGCTGTAACAAATTCCTTCCTTTTCTTTTAAAGCCTCTGAAGCCGTTTTTGTGATGATTCTGCTTTGAATATCCCATGAATGAGAAACTTCATCTCTCACAAACTCATACGCTTTTTTTATGTACGCTATTGGAGAATAAGACGAGCCGCTTTTGAGTTCACATACCTTTTGTTGAATCAAAGAATGTGTAAAATTCACTTCAGGAAGTTCTTGCGTGTAGTCTTCTTTTTCCAACGATTCACAAATCAATTTCATTTATTTTTTTCCTCCTTTATATTCACTACATGTTTTTTTATACATAATATTGAATTTTATTACATATTTTTATATAATGAAAGACCACTTAAACGGAAAACGATAGTAGATACGAGATTGAAAGAGGTTTTGTTTTTGGTGACGTTATTTTTAACAAATGTGCTGCTCGGTCTTTCGATTGCCCTTCCCGTTGGTACGGTAACGATTGAAATGACGAAGCAAGGTTTAAAAAATGGTTTTCTTCACGGCTGGGTTGTGGGACTTGGAGGCATGACGGTTGATTTGTTGCTAATTGTGCTTCTTTACTCTGGACTGGCTTCTTTTTTGTCTGCTCCTTTTATCCAGCTTGTTATGTGGCTTGTAGGGGCACTTTTTTTACTTTATATTGGCTATGACAGCATTAGACACGCGGATCATGATATAACGGCTCCTGGAGAACACGTAAAAAAGTCGTTTGCCTCTTCTTATGTGAACGGAATCTTTGTTGCCATTTCTCCTAGCAATCTCATTTTTTGGCTGAGCGTGTTTGGAACGGTGCTGACAAATTCGCTTCAATCCTCTCACTCTTTTCATTTCCTAGTAATTGCTGCCGGAATATTAACGGGAATTTTAATTCATGACCTGGGCTTAATGACAATTGTCTCTGGAACTAGAAAAGTGCTGAATCAGCTTTATATCAAATGGGTTTCTATTGCAGCTGGATGTATCTTAATTGGCTTTTCATGCTATTTTCTCTACCGATTTATCGGGAATCTGCGCATGTACTTTTAATGTTTCTACATATTTTATGATTTACTATATCCCCTCTTTATCTAGTATAGAGAGGGAATTTTTATAATCTATCAGGGACTACCAGACAAAAAGTTCACATTTTCGTCACATTTCTATTGATTTTTTTCTCTTTTTATACGAAAATATAAAAAAGGGAGGAAATATCATGAAAATCAAAAAAGCACTTCGCATCTTTATTGGATCAAACGTCCTTGTATTATTAACATTTGGCCTTCTTCCAGCACTGTTAGTTAACCCCGATATTGACCTAATTCAATCATTTATTAATTATATAGGCAAGGATTAATTCCACTTAAAATAGTCAAAATTTTCAATCTATTATTTTTTTAAAAAAAGACAGCACAGGCTGTCTTTTTTAGTAGGTTTTTTATTTAGTTGAAAACAGCTTTTTAACATCTACTTTTTGATCTTTAACAATCGTATATGTCGCCTGTTTTTTATCTTCAAAGTTAAACGCTTTTATGTAGTCATTATCGTAAATCGTTAAGCCGTACGCATCTTTTCCGCTTTCGACGATTTTTACCCAGTACGCCTGGTCAAACTTTGGGTCCAGCTCCTTGCTTTTTTTCACTTCTATTTTTGCCAAAGAATGTACGATTTGCTTTATCGCTTTTTTGTCATCTACTACACGTTTTCCTTCGTCCGTATCTATTTCAATACGCGTAACGTTTGCTTCCTCTACTTTTATGACGTCTTTTAACTGATAGGCTTTCCCGGTATATGTAAAATAAAATATGACGATAAATAGAAGTGCAGCTATAATAATCGTTCTTTTTTTCAAAAGGAACCTCCTTTTCTACATCACGCTGCATTCAGGTGATACACCTTTTTATTCCTCCTGTTCCGCATCCTTTTAGTACAATGCTGCTTCCTACAAGCAGACTGTAGATTAATCCCGGAACAGGAAGTATTAACGTTATCATCAACAGTAACATGCCTGTACTTGTAAGAGCTACTCCTGCAGCTCGATTTTCCATTCATTTCACCACCATCGCTTGGTAAATTTTTTATATGAAGCAATAGAAATAGTATTAATCTTCTACCTACTTATGTATTGTTCGCGTATAAGACAGAATCGTCAACACGCCTACTAGGAAGATCGTTGCTTCACATTACCTTTTTTTAACTAACTCATGATTTATGAAATAAAAACAGCTCATCTACTGTTGCTCCCAGTTCTTGGGCCAGCTGGAAAGCCAGCGCTAAGCTTGGATCATACTTATTGTTTTCAATTGCGTTAATCGTTTGTCTCGATACGCCGCATACTTTCGCCAGTTCATCTTGAGACATCCGCTTAACTTTACGCAGTTCTTTAATTCGGTTTTCCACCATTCATCACTCATCTCTAAAATGTAAAAAACTTTTTACACTCATATCTTATATTATCTTCCTTGTTACTGTCAAATATGTTTGACAAAGTAGCGTCTTTTACATAACTGAAATAGAGGTTAGAACAAAAGTAGGTTAGTTGAAGGACAAGGCGAACGAGTTTGGTTAAGAATTCACCTCTTGCTAATTTTTTTATGGGTATGATGAACGTAGGTTTCGTGTATGTAGGTGCTTCTAGCTGATGATTGGAGGGCAAGGCGAAGACTCCTGCGGGAAAAAGCGGAACAGGTGAGACCCCGCAGGAGCGCAAGCGACGAGGAGGCTCAGCGGCCGCCCGCGGAAAGCGAAGCCTTGCACGGAAATCATTAGCGGTGTAACAAGCAATTCATAGTAGTAACATTAAAGCTCCTTACTCATATTAAACCACTGCACGCCTGCATGCTGGGACTGCGCAACTCCTTGATTCACATATCCATTTTTTTCGTAAAACGGAATCAATTCTTCTTTACACGTTAAAGTCACCGTTACGCGCTGTTTGTTCCGCGCTTGTTTTTCAAACTCTTTTAGCAGCATACTGGCGATTCCTTTATGATGATGCTTGGGGTTTACAACGATACCTAAAATACTTTGATAACCGCCTGTCTCAGGGTTGGAAATCGTTTTTTCAAACAAATCATCCGTAATAAACGGAGCTGAAATGACGGGTCCGTTCACATATCCGATTATTTCTTCATTTTCTTCGGCGATGATAAACGTATCAGGAATGGTTTTAATTCGCGTGATAAATGCATCTTTTGAGGCAGCTTCTTCAGGTGTAAACCCTTTGTTTTCTAACGTAATTAATTGGTTTAAATCTTTTTCATCCACTTGTCTTATAATCATTGAAACGATTCCTCTCATTATGTATTTCTCTTTTTTCTCTAAAAGCTTCTATTATATATAACTATCTCTTTCTACTATATATAAAAATGCCCAAACAAAAAAGGATTGACCTCTGCATCATACAGAATTCAACCCTACTTCGCTTTTTAATGAACGTCTTGATTATTTGATAAATGCCCCAAACGGCTTGCCCACTGGAAGCACAACTCGACCGTAGTGAGTATTTAATACAGCCGCTGCAGATCCATAGAATGAAAACAGAGCAATTAATAGCTCTGACACTGCTGCTAGTAAGTGCGTGTATTCATATGCCACACCAAATGTACTTAGCGATAATCCAATAAATAAGAAATCAATTAATACAAAAATAATAAATAATACTTTATGAGTGCCCATTGCTCCAATCGTCATAAAAACGCTGAAAATTAAGTAGCCGACAAAAGCAAATGCGAGCTGCTTCGGATCCGCTTCTTTTGCGAGCGCTTCTCCAAATGCGCCAAGCTGAATAAGCCATGTCATCGCTACACCTAGCCAAAATAAACCGAAGGCACCAAAAGCCGTTGCGCCGAAGGTATTATTATGTTTGAAATCTTGCATAGACGCAATTAGCTGCCCTATTCCGCCTAAAAAAATTGCCCATGGCAATACCAATGAAACACCATCGGTTACCCCAAGCTTTTGAAACGATGCAACAAGTGTCACCATGGCAAGTCCGAATAGGCCTAGCGCTGATGGATCCGCTGTTACAATTTTAACGTGCTGCGTGCTGTTGTTACTCATGTTGTACCTCCCTGATTTTAAAAACACCTTTAAAAAGATACAAAAATCTACGGGAAGTGTCAATGGATATTTTTGGCCTTTAAAAAACCCATAAGACCAAGCAGTGTAGCGTTTACACTGCTTGGTCTTGACTTTCTTGTTATTAAGCGTTTTGTAATAAATTTTTTCTTGTTTGTTTTGCAGACTCAACCATCACTTTTAAAGCTTCCACCGTCTCGCTGATTCCTCTTGTTTTAAGACCGCAGTCGGGATTAATCCAAAACAATGCAGGATCAAGCACTTTTAGAGCGCGGTCAATGTTTCGTGTCAGCTCTTCAAGCTTCGGTACGCGCGGGCTGTGGATATCATATACGCCAAGTCCAATTCCCTGGTTATACGTATGTTTTTCAAACGCATAAATTAATTCACCGTGGCTTTTGGACGTTTCAATGGAAATCACGTCGGCATCAAGCGCTTTGATCGCATCAATAATCTCTTCGAATTCCGAATAGCACATATGCGTGTGAATTTGCGTCTCGTTTTGCACCGATACCGTGGCTAATTTGAACGCATACACCGCGGCGCTCAAGTAGCTTTCCCAGTTTTCTCGTTTTAACGGCAGTCCTTCACGCAGCGCCGGTTCATCTACTTGAATCATTGAGATGCCCTGACTTTCAAGTGCTTCCACTTCTTTTCTAAGAGCAAGCGCAATTTGATTTGCCACGTCGTAGCGCGGGATATCATCACGCACAAATGACCAGTTTAAGATCGTAATCGGCCCCGTCAGCATTCCTTTAACAGGCTTATTGGTTAGAGACTGTGCGTAGACCGTTTCTTTGATCGTCATCGCCTGCTCGTACGAGACATCTCCGTAAATAAGCGGCGGCTTGACGCAGCGAGAACCGTATGATTGCACCCAGCCAAACTTCGTAAACTGAAAGCCTCCTAATTTTTCACCGAAGTATTCAACCATGTCCGTACGCTCAAACTCTCCGTGCACAAGGACATCTAAGCCGATGTCTTCTTGAATTTCAATCCATTTTTTGATTTCAGCGTTAATGTACGCTTCATACGCTTTGTCGCTTAATTCTCCTTTACGCCACTTTAGACGCTCTTTTCTCACTTCTTTTGTTTGCGGAAAGCTTCCAATTGTTGTCGTTGGAAGAAGCGGCAGTTGAAACGCTTCTTGTTGAACGCGTTGACGTACGTCAAACGGCGCTTGGCGCTCTGCTTTATAGCTGTCCAGCTGCTTCAGCTCTTTTTGCACGTCTTGGTGATTTCGAAAAGATGATCCATTTAATGCTTGAATCGCCTGTTTGCTTACACTTATTTCTTTTTCAATTGCTTCTTTTCCTTGCTGCACCGCTTTTGTTAAAAGCGTGATTTCCTTTAGCTTTTCATCTGCAAAAGACAGCGCGTTTTTTAGAATTGGCTCAATGGTTTTTTCGCTTTTCACCGTGACAGGAACATGTAATAAACTTGATGAAGGCTGCAGAATCAAACGGTCTTTTGATACAGCTTCTTCAATTTCACTGATTGTTAAAAGCTGTTCGTCCAAGTTTTCACGCCAAATGTTTCGTCCGTCAATCACTCCTGCTGCCAGCACTTTATCAGTCGGAAACCCATATTTATTAAGCGCCGTGAGATTTTCTCCTCGGTCATGTACAAAGTCTAAGCCAATTCCTTCAACAGGAAGAGACACAACTTCTTTGTAGTAATCAACGCTGTCAAAATACGTTTGCAAAATGACTTTTACATTCGGTGCCGCTTTTTTCAAAGCTTCATAGACTTTTTTATAGAGCGCCAGGTCTTCTTTTGATAGCGTTGTAGCTAAAACCGGCTCATCTATTTGTACCCACTCCACGCCTTCTGCCTGAAGCTCAGCTAAAATAGTCGCATACAGAGGAACAAATTGTTCAACTACTTTTTTAAACTCACTTTTTTTATATCCTTTTGACAGCTTCACAAATGTTACTGGACCTAAAATAACGGGTTTGCCTTTGATATTCAGCTTTTGTTTTGCTTCTTTGTAAAATTGAAGCGGGCGATTTTCTACAAGTGCCGGCGTACATTCCTCAAGCTCGGGTACGATGTAGTGATAATTTGTGTTAAACCATTTTGTCATCGTAGAAGCTACCGCACCTTTTGTTCCTCGCGCGATGTCAAAATACGTTTCAAGCGATACCGGGCCTCCGCTATATTCAAAGCGCTTTGGCACCAAACCAAACATAGCGGCTGTATCTAACACGTGATCGTATAAGCTAAAATCGCCGACTGGAATTAATTCAATTCCTGCGTCACGCTGTTTTTTCAGATGTCCTAGACGAAGAGCTTCAATTTCCTGAAGAAAGATATCTTTCTCTAGTTTTCCTGCCCAAAACTGCTCAAGCGCTTTTTTCCATTCTCGTTTTTCACCAATTCTTGGATAACCTACATTTGAACTTTTTACACTGCTCATTTTTTCCACTCCCTGTATATTTTTTTATCGCTAAACTAAAAAATCTCTCTTTTCGAAATGAAAAGAGAGATGATACGCATACTTAACTAAAGTTGAGATAGCCTGTTTTTCTCAACACGTATTCCTCACTCCTCTCTATATCCCGTAGAGCTTAAGTGCATACAACAGGCAGGTCTCCTGACTTAGGTTCATCGCTTCCTATCCCTTCCCATTTCAACATGAAACAGTGGTTAATAAGTTGCTCCCCATTACAGTGGCGGGACCGCGCCGGCTTTTCACCGGTCTTCCCTTTTAAGCTGCGTACATTCGTTACACAGCACCTGATGCATTTCTATGAAATTGTTCATTCAAAACACCTTTACATAAAATAAAAAGCCTCTCTATTATGAATAGAGAGGCATAGTATCTATGAAATCCTCTCTTATTTTTCAAAGCTGTACGCTTTGCAGGATGTAGCACCTTTTTAACAAGATTGTTAAATGGTTGCCGGGCTTCACAGGGCCAGTCCCTCCGCCTCTCTCAATAAGAGTTTTAATTGTTTATAATATTTTGAATGTAGAGTCATCTTAACACCTTACATTTATGTTGTCAAAAGAAATTTCAAAAAAATTAGTTTTCAGGAGGCGTTGACGCTAATTTTTGCCTTAATAATTTGTAATCATCTTTTCGATGTGTTTCGATCAAGTCTTTTGCTCCTTGATGATACCCTGAAGAATAGATGTACTCTACCGCCGTTTCGATAAGCATTCTCTTTTCTTCCGCACATTCTCGGTCCATTAGGGGGAACAGTCTACCTAAAAGGTCATTTAAATCTTCCTTAATAAAACGATTGAGTCCTTCTTGCATCTTTTCGTTTGCCATGATAGCTCCTCCATTTGCTGTGTATGTTTTAAGCCTCTATAAACACGCATTTCACTGTGAATGTTAAGATAAAGTTAAGTCATTAAACAGTATATCAAGTGAATATTTTTCTTCAATTACATATGTAATACAAATATATGACAAATATAGAGAATATATCATCATTCACTATCTATTATAACGCTTGACTGGGCCTTCTGCTACAAGGTTTCGTACGGTTTTCCAAAAGAGGTTGAGACATAACCAAGTGAATCCAATCTAAAGGCAAATGGGATACATGAGCTGAATCGCTTGTGACACCGCAGTTGATTTCCGTACAAGACTTCGCTTTCCGCGGGCGGTCGCTGAGCCTCCTCGTCGCATAAGCTCCTGTGGGGTCTCACGTGTTCCGCTTTTCCCGCAGGAGTCTTCGTCTTGTGCTCCAATCACCTGCTAGAAAGACCTATACACATGAAATCTACGTTTACCCTAATAAAAAAATGAACCACTAATCAAGCATCTTGATCAATGGTTCATTTTTCATTTCGCCTAAAACCCTTTTTTCCCAGCCTCTTTTTTTGAACCTTGCTTTCTACTTTCTTGTTTTTACAAACAACTTCTTCGAGGTCGTCCAAAATCCTTCCAAAGAAGAGGTCCTAAAATGTCGTACCGGCTAACAAAAAACTCCGTAAAATTATAATTATTTAAAATTAAAGGCGGTTCAAAGTCAAGGGGAGCACCCGCGCCTCCTGATAATACAAAATCAGTACCTCTTCCAAGCGTAAACGACCCGTTTCTGTTTTTTCTAATAAACTGCTCGTCATACGCATGCACGTGGCTGACTAACACTTTTTTCACGCGATGTTCTTGAATTAAATCAAAAAATTCTTGACTTTGAGGAGTCGTTACAGGAAAACCTCCCAGGTCTGACCATCGGCCAATATTTGGCTGCGCATGCATGGCTACAACGGTATTACGAGGAGCATCCTCTAGCTGCTGCTCTAAATAATTCAGCTCTCTATCTGTAAATCCATATATTTTATTCTTGGGACTGATGATATTATTTAATGCGATGCACCGGAAGTTAAAGACAGGAATATCAATGACCCAGTGCACTTTTCCGATAGTGGCTCTGAAGTTTTCGAGGTTGCTTTCTTCAAGGTTTAATTCATCATGATTCCCTACGCATACAAACACGGGAATGTTTGGTGCTATTTTTTCGACAACCTTAACAAAGTGCTCCAAATACCTCTTTTCTCCTGTATACACGGTGTCTCCCCCATGAATAATAAACAGCGGATTCAATTCCACCGCCTTTTTTAACACAAGCTCAAATTCACCGCTCATCGTGTAACAATTATCGTTTGGTCCGTCACCTCTGCTGTCGCCCATAAAAACAAAGTTGAATGGATCTCTCGGATTTAATTGTTTAATTCTTTGCTTTAATAACTTTTCAGAACGTTCATGAAGCGTCAAATTCATCAACTAGTTAATCCTCCTATTACTAAATAAAATTGGTTAAAAGTAAACAAGCTTACTTATTTATATGGAAATTTGCTGATGAAGGTCACTATCTTCTTGTAAGAAGAACGCACATTTAAATGAGTTTCCATAGCCTATCTATTCTTTCATTTTGTTAAGCACGGATAGGACAACATAAAAGCTAGAATCTCAGTATCTATTAATAAGAGCTGGAGCATAATCCAAAGACGAGCAAAGGCCGACATGAGCTGAACCGCTTGTTGCCCCGCAGGAGTCTTCGCCTTGCTCTCCAATCAACTGCTAGAAGAAATGAAACAGCTGAAACCTGCGTTCACCATAAAAAACGAACCACTAATCAAACACTTTGATTAGTGGTTCGTTTTTCACTTCGGCTAAAATATTTTTATCTCAGCACCTTACATTTGAAACATTTACGACAATTAAACATATTTATTACGCTCAACTGGACTTAACGAATTTCTTTCAGAACGAGCTGCCATGTCTGTTTCAATTTGCTCTAGGCTGCGCCCTTTAGTTTCGACAACTACAAAGCGTATGAAGAATAATCCGAGAATACAAATGATCCCAAACGTTGAAAAGATCACACCTAAGCTAAACTGATCGGCTAAAATAGGAAACACAAGCCCTACTGCAAGCGATCCTGTCCAGTTAAAGGCAGATGAAATACCAGCACCGATTCCGCGTACAGAAAGCGGGAAAATTTCTCCTACAATGATCCACGTAAGCGGCGCCCAAGAAAACGCATAGCACAGGATAAAGCAGCAAAGTGCAATTAACGTAACCCAGTTCACGACGGATTCATTAACGCCTACTGCTCCAAGAATAGCCGGGGTAAAAAAGGAAAGAGCCATTCCCGCTCCGCCAACCGTAAGAATAGTACGGCGATTAAATTTATCAACAAACTGCAGAAAAATAAGTGTTGTCACAACGAAGATTACCCCAACAATAACCGTAAAACCAGCAGCTACCTGCGGCGCTAAACCAACTTGACGGGCAATGCTTGTTGCATAATAAACAATCGAGTTTGAGCCTTGAATTTGCTGAAAAGTTGCCATTCCGACACCGATAATTAATGCTAAACGAAACTTTTTATGAAACAGCTGTTTAATGCCTGATTGTTCATGCACAGCTACGCTTTGAATTTCAGATACTTCAGCTTCGACTTCCGCTGCTGAGGAACGAAGCGTGCGCAGCACTTCACGCGCTTTATCTGCCATTCCGTTTTTAATTAAGTAGCGAGGTGACTCCGGAAGCTTGATCATCCCGATGCATAAGACAATTGCAAAAATACCGGCGCTGCCAAGCATTAATCGCCAGCTGTTTGGAACCGGCTCAAAAATAAAGGCTACGATATAGCTTAACAATAACCCAATTACAATCATTAGCTGATTTAAACCTGAAAGCTTCCCGCGAATATGAGCAGGTGCGATTTCTGACATATAGGCAGGAACTAACGAAGAAGCCGTTCCCACTGCTGTACCTAAAAAGATGCGCGCAATCGTTAACGTAATTTCCTCTGGTGCAATCGCTGAACCGATGGAACCTAACAGAAAAATGATAGAGGAAATTAAAATTAACTTTCTTCGTCCAAACTTATCACCTAATAATCCGCTTAAAATAGAACCGATAATTGCTCCGCCCATAAGCGACGAAACTACAATTCCCAGCCAGAGCGGACTTAAATGAAACGCTTCACGGATATGACCTTCTGCACCAGCAATAATCCCAATATCATAACCGAATAAAATACCGGCAAATGAGCCGAAGAAGAAGATAAACTTACTTGATACTTTACTCATGATTATATCCCCTTTGTATTGTCTTAGTTTTTCTTCCTGCCACACTTATTTAAAACGCTTTCATTTATTTCTAAAAACGGCGTTCTTTTACTGACGCTATATTTTCACTTCCAAGGAAGCAGCGCTCCCTTGGAAGTAATGATGCTTACTTAATAATGACGTACTCTAAATTCACAAGCTTTGCATAGCTCACAATTTGATCCGTAGTTAAATTTAATGAAAGAACCGTATGATGGCCTCCTCCGTTTTCAATCCACGCTTTAACGCCGTCTTGGAAGTTCGGCTTAATGTTCCAAAGCACGCGTGCCACAGGAAGATTTGGAGCTGGAACTTCCGGCTCAAATGCCGATACTTCGTTAATTAACAGCTTGTAATGCGTGCCAAAGTCAGCCATGGAAACGACTACACCTTCTCCTTGTTTACCGTCAAACACTAAGCGGGCCGGGTCTTCGCGGTTGCCGATACCTAGCGGAGAAACGATTAGTTTTGGCTTGTTTATCGCTAGCGTCGGGTCTACTTCAAGCATGTGTGATTGAAGCACTGACTCACGTCCGGGTGCTAATTCATACGTGTAGTCTTCCATAAAGCCCGTTGACTGATTGTGGCTCATCACTTTAAGCAGGCGGTCAAGCGCCGCTGTTTTCCAGTCTCCTTCACCAGCAAATCCGTATCCTTGTGCCATCAAGCGTTGTACGGCTAGACCTGGAAGCTGCTTCATGCCGTACAAATCTTCAAAGTTAGTCGTAAAAGCGCTGTAGCCGCCTTCGTCTAGAAAACGTTTAATCGCAATTTCATAGCTTGCCTGTACTTTTACGCTAGACTCCCAGTCTTCTGCAGAATAATCACCGTAAACAAATTCATACGCGTCTGCATATTCAGCAAATAAATCATTGATTTCTTCTTCCGTAACGGCATTGACATATTGAACAAGGTCACCGATTCCAAAGTAGTCAACCGTCCATCCAAATTGAATTTGCGCTTCGATTTTATCTCCTTCTGTCACTCCCACGTTGCGCATATTGTCACCGAAACGCGCAACTTTAATGTTGAAGCTTTCGTTATAAGCAGCGGCTACGTCCATCCACTGTGCAATTTGCTGCTGTACTTCGGGGCGCTCCCAGTAGCCTACTACGATTTTATTTTTCTTGTTCAAACGCGCGTTGATAAAGCCGTATTCACGATCACCGTGAGCGGACTGATTCAAGTTCATAAAATCCATATCAATCGTTTCCCAAGGAATGCTTTCGTTAAATTGTGTTGCCAAATGAAGCAGCGGTTTTTGCAGCAACTTGGTACCGCGAATCCACATTTTTGCAGGCGAGAACGTATGCATCCACGTGATTACACCGGCAACTTCATCTCGGTAATTCACTTCTTTCATCATGCTTGTAATCGTATCAGCGTTCACAGCTAAATCTTGCAGCACAAGCGGATAAGGTAAGATACCGCTTTCATTTAAAGCATCAGTCATACTTTGCGCGTGTGCTTTTACTTCTGCTAGCGCTTCTTTTCCGTAAAGATGCTGTGAACCAACAATAAACCAAAATTCTTTTTGAGTCGTTTTTAACATGATAATCCCCTTTTCTGTATGTAAGTCTTTTAATTCCCTTGCCCGTAATACGCATTTTGTCCGTGTTTTCGTAAATAATGTTTGTCTAATATACGCTGCGGCAGCTCTTCAGCCAGCCCGTTTAATTTTTGTGTAAAGAAGTTCATCTTGGATACTTCGTCTAATACGACGCTGTTCATTACCGCCGTTTTGGCATCTTTTCCCCACGTAAACGGCCCGTGTCCTTGAAGTAAAATACCAGGAACCGCTAGCACATCTAAACCGCGCTTTTCAAACGTTTCAATGATTACCTTGCCCGTTTCCACTTCATATCCGTCATTCACTTCTTTTTCTGTCAAAAAGCGCGCGCACGGTACGGAACCATAAAAGGTATCGGCATGAGTCGTTCCCATTGCCTGCACATCAAGCCCTGCTTGAGCCCAAATGGTCGCCCACGTTGAATGCGTATGAGCAATACCGCCAATTTCGGGATAGTGTTTATATAGTACAGCATGTGTCAGCGTATCAGACGACGGGTTAAGCTCACCTTCTACCACGCGGCCATCTAAATCGACGACGACCATGTCTTGTGCCGTCATTTTTTCATACGTCACCCCGCTTGGTTTAATCACAAACAAACCGCTGTCTCGATCAACTGCACTTACATTTCCCCACGTGTACTTGACCAGTCCGTGTTTTGGCAAATCGAGGTTTGCTTGAAATACTTCTTCTTTTAATTTATCTAGCACAGTAACTCCTCCCGTTCTTCGCTGTGATGCTCGGCAGCTGTTTTTTCAATCACTAGCCCTTTTTTATATCTTTTAATAAATGCTTCAAACCCTTTTACATCGAGCTCGTCAGGGTAGATTTCCTGTGCGGTCACTTCTTTAAAGACTTTATCATCCAAGAAATCTTCTAAACTTTCATTCTCACTTTTATTGAGCATGTAAGAAGAAAGAATAGCCATGCCCCACGCGCCGCCTTCTCCCGCTGTGTCCATGACGGAAACCGGGGTATTAATTGCCGCTGCCATCATTTTTTGACCCACTACCGGCGTTTTAAATAATCCTCCGTGCGCTAAAATACTGTGAATCTTTACGTTTTCTTCTTTGACTAAAAGATCCATTCCTATTTTTAAAGCGCCAAAAGCTGTAAAAAGATGTGTACGCATAAAGTTTGCTAGATTAAACTTGCTTTTTGCTGAACGGACAAATAGCGGACGTCCACTTTCTACTCCGGTAATATTTTCACCTGAGAAATAGCCGTAGCTAAGCAAGCCCCCTCCATCAGGATCAGCTTCTAGCGCTTTATTTAACATCACTTGGAATAATTTATCCGACTCTACTTTTTGCCCCATCGCCTCCGAAAATTCACGAAACAATCCGAGCCAAGCGTTTAAGTCGCTTGAGCAGTTATTCGCATGAACCATGGCAACTGGGCTGCCGTTTGGCGTGGTAACCAAATCAATTTCCGGATAGACTTTTGAAAGCTTTTTATCTAGTACAATCATCGCAAAAACGGACGTTCCTACTGAAACATTTCCCGTGCGTTTTCTTACGCTGTTTGTCGCCACCATTCCCGTTCCTGCATCTCCTTCTGGAGGACAAAACGGAATGCCCGGCTGCAAATTTTTTGATTGATCTAAAATGCTAGCTCCTATCGCTGTTAATATGCCTGCTTGCTCGCCTGAAGTATGAACTGCAGGCAGAATATCTGTTAGTTGCCACGGATATCCTTTGTAAGAAATAAGCTCATCAAACTGCTTCATCATCGCTTCGCTGTAATTTTTTGTGCGTTCATCAATCGGAAACATCCCCGAGGCATCTCCAATCCCAAGCGCCTTAGTGCCCGTCAGCAGCCAGTGAATATAGCCGGCTAACGTTGTTATGTAATGGATGCGCGGCAGGTGTTTTTCTTGATTGATGATGGCCTGATACAGATGCGCAATGCTCCATCGTTCAGGAATATTAAAGTTAAAATGTTCAGTTAATTCTTTTGCTGCTTCGCTTGTTGTTGCATTACGCCACGTTCGAAACGGAACAAGCAGCTCACCCGTTTTATCAAACGCCATATATCCGTGCATCATAGCTGAAACACCGATAGAGCCAACTGTTCGAATGGTGATTCCGTAGCTTCGTTCCACTTCTTGCTTCATTTCACGGTAAGCACTTTGCAAACCTGTAATAATATCAAGTAAGTTGTACGTCCAAAAACCGTCTTCCAAGAGATTTTCCCATTCATAACTGCCTGATGCGATCGTTTCAAAATTTTCGTCAATCAGCACCGCTTTAATACGAGTAGATCCAAGTTCAATTCCAAGGGACGTTTTTCCTTTAGCAATTGCTTGTTTTATGGTTTCTTGAGTTGTTTTCACGTTTAATCTCCTTTCTGATAGCTATAAAGATACCTATAGCAGCAAGGAAGCGCTTTCCGTTTTGTGTAACGCTGTTTGAATTTGTTAACAACTTAAGTATATTTATTTGTACGTACATTTGTCAATAATAAAATTATATATGCACACAAATACTCAAAACACCCTACTATTCTCTTCTTAAACTTTTAAAAAATCGGTATTCAACCCTTAAATCATTTTCCTTTTGATTAAAAATTACGGAAATCTTTTCATTTATTCACGTTCATGATAAAATATGTCCATACAAATTTTTCACATAAAAAAAGTTGAATGTATACAACTACGAAAGAAGTGAAAACATGAAACCAAAATATCAGGTGATTATTGAGGATATAAAAAGCAAAATTCTTTCAGGCGATTACAGCATTGGCGAGCAAATCCCGACTGAATCGGTCATGCAAGAAACGTATGGTGTCAGCAGACATACGGTTCGAAAAGCGATTTTAGAGCTGTCGAATGAAGGATTTTTAAGAAGCGAAAAAGGGTCTGGCACCTATGTAAGCAATCAGTATCAATCCAAAGCGAGCGGGGCTTCTGCCAACAAAACGATCGGCGTTATTACCACGTATATTTCCGACTATATTTTCCCTTCGATCATTCGTGGAATTGAAAGCAGATTAAATAAAGATAATTATTCGCTGCTGCTGGCTAGCACGAATAATGATGTGGAACAAGAAAAAAAAGCGCTGGAAATGATGCTTTCCTACGGAGTAGACGGCTTAATTGTTGAGCCTACAAAAAGTAATTTGTACAATCCAAACATCTCGTATTATTTATCATTCAAAGAACAAGACGTTCCATTTACGATGATTAACGCCTACTACGAAGAATTAGAGGTTCCGTTTTTTTGTTTAGATGACGTTCAGTCAAGCTACCTTGCCACAAATGAATTAATTTCAAAAGGACATACACAAATTGGACTCATTGCCAAAATGGATGACTTGCAAGGAAAATACCGAATGAAAGGCTACATAAAAGCGCTCGGTGATGCAAAACTCCGCTTTCAGCCTGAGCATATTTTGTCTTTTAACACCGAAACAAAGCTCGATTTGTACGCTAATTTAAAAGAGTTTCTTACTGAAAATCAAGACGAAATGACCGCTCTTGTCTGCTATAACGATGAAGTAGGGTTAGAAGTCGTAAATGTATGCAGACAGCTTGGCATTTCCATTCCGGACAAGTTGTCAATTATTGGTCAAGACAATTCGTACATCGCTAAAAATGCGACGATTAATTTAACAACGTTAACCCATCCGCAGGAACAAATGGGACGCGATGCGGCGGATTGGATCATTAAAAAGCTGCAGGGCAAAAAAGATTTGCCAAACGAAACTTACTATCAGCCTGTGTTAGTTGAAGGCGAAACGATTAAAGAACTAACTGCAAAGCGTGATGAAGTTCGTTAAGAGAAGGCTTCTTTAGAGGTCTATAAAACTTCTTATAAGATAAGGGGATGCACATTATTGCATCCCCTTCTTTATGTAACGATTCATTTTATAACGGAGCCTGAACGATGATATATACTCCTTTTTCTATCCTTTGTTTCGCTTGCTCTATTGCTCTTTTAGCGGTAAGTGATAGCTGAGATACAGGAGCCGCCCCATCTGAACCAATAACAAGAGGATCAACCCAGCGCATTTTTGTCGTTTGGTAAACATCATAACAAGACGCAGTTCCTGTTTCTACTTTGCTGTCAAAAAGAGCAGATAACATCCCTTCAATGCTGCTATCTCCAGCGTTTTTCAGCAACCTAATCACATCGTCATCCTGCTTTAAAAAATCTTCCATAGACACTATATCTTTCTGCAAAGCAAGCTTGATAATTTCCGTCAGCTGATAATTCCCAAACATATTGAGCGGATTCATAAAAAAGCCAATGACTTCTTTGTAGTAAGCATCCACAAACCACTCTGCCGCTGATAAATTACTGCACGCCATTTGTCCATTAAATCCGACAAGCTGATCCAAAAACGCATGCACTTCTTGTAAAGTAATCTCGCCGCATACGTACAAATCCCTCAGTGTATAATCCACGCGGTCAGCGCATAAGCGCGGAGCGTTCTGTTCAAGCAGCGTCCACTCGCTTTCATCAAGTAAGATATCTCGCCAGTTTAAACCGGCGCTCGTTAAAATAGAAGGAATAGACGACCCGGTCACAATTTGTTCGTAAATCATTTCATGATAATTTTCTTCTTTTTGTTCCAAAACATAGTCAATTACATGAGAAAATGCCGTATGTGAAACGTCATGTAATAAAGCCGCTATTTGCTCTTCCAAAGAGCCTCCTAGCCTATGTACAAGCATCATCGCACCAATGGAATGATCATATCGAGTAGTATTCCATTTTTCATTTACGAACCGGCTCGCTCCGCCTTGGTAAATTCCTTTTAAACGCTGTACGGGGTCACTTTGAATCAGTTCTAAAAGAACGCTTTCTGCTTCAAAATTGCCGTACAGTTCATCATAAAGTGTAAGCATATCCTTCTCTCCCTTTCCTAGCTTATTATGTTTAATCCTAAGGTCAAGACACAATGCTGTAAAGCCGCATTGTGATAGTAACCTATTTTTTGTAACAAAATGTTCAATTTTCTTGCCGTCACACTCATAAAAAATCACTCATTGGGATGATTTTATTTTATAACTTAAGTGATAAAGTTTTATGGAGAAATTTATTTACTAGTAGAAAGTAAGATAAAAAGGAGATATTTATGAAAAAGCTTAGTATGCTGCTGCTCATTTTAGTCATTGCCGTAGTCGGCTGTTCAAAAGGAAACGAGCAAAAATCACAGGAAGTTAAAGGAACAATTGAAGTCCCTCAAACCATTAAAGCAAATGAAAAAACAGCTATTAACGTGCTCGTTACACAAGGAGACAAAAAGATAGAAAATGCAGATGCCGTACAAATCCAAGTCGAAAAAGAAGGCTATATTAATCAAGAAATGATCGATGCAAAACATCAGGATAACGGCGCATACAGCACCGACTATACGTTTAAAGACGACGGCGAATATACGATTACCGCTCATGTGACGATAAAAGGCGACATGAAAATGTTTACGAAAAAAGTGACGGTTGGCGAGAAAGAATAAATAGCCTATCAAAAAGCGACCTCTGCTTGTCAAAGGTCGCTTTTATTATTTCTTTGATTCTTTAATACGGTCAAGATACTGCTTCGCATGAAGCAGACCAAGATTTTTTTCTTTTCGTATGTATTTAATAGCCTGAACGTCACTTCGGCCATTCATCATCATCAAATTGACTCTGTTTTCAAAAGCCTCGTCTTTCTCTATTTCTAGCTGCTTCCACTCTTTCTCTAAATCACGTTTAGGTGTTTTGAGCAGGAATACGACTAGTATAACAAGAACGCTACTTGTGGTGATATAAAGCCACAGCCACTCGAGAAACCAGCTGTTAATCACATTGATTATGATGAGAACAGTGAAGCAAGAATACAGCCTTGTTTGATACTTACTCCTCTTGTTTGAATCTATTTTATTAAAAAATATCCCCACCGTCAGCCTCCTTTTAGCATTTCATTGGCGCTTTTTTCTATTAATCTCTCGTGATGCAAACCGCCGCTTCTTTTTACCTGATGATAACGCTTTTGGTCGTACCCTCGCTTGTCTCATAGCTTCCCGAACTGTTGCTGCCAATCACTTGTATGCTGCCGTAATCACGATAATCTTTGTTCGAAGAATGAGAGGTTTGTAGTTGTTTTAACTCCGTTCCCTCTAGAACAAAGTAAGGACCGTCATAGCTCGTATTCTCGTACTCACCGGTAGAATAAAGGTGCGTGTACGCATAGCGACTAGTTGTAAAGAAATGCTGGTTGTTAAGGATTTCCACCTTCGAAAAGAACTCATCTGCGGTCATTAATCGGTCATATTGAGCAGGCTTTCCATCAACTTTGTCGCTTGTAACCGTCAACCAGTCCTCTCCTTGATCTTCACATGAAAAACAAGAGCTGTAACCCAACATTTTATAGGAGTTATTATCAGAAGGATCTATCACTGTAAACCGCATAGAAGATATGTTTTGATCTCTATCTAGCGTTAAACGAAAATTTTCTATTTTTGCTTTGTGCTGTGACAGCTGCTGCTCTTTTCGAAACGATTCCCAGCTTTTGCTTACTTCTCCAGACTTCAGCTCATCTCTCGTAAATAGAAGCGTTTGTTTTGTACCTTTATAAACGACATTTACGATACTGAGAATAAGGAGAGCAAGGATTGCCAGCCAGCAGATGGTTTCTGCTGCCTTGTTTTTTGCCATAGTTGTTCTCCCCCAGAAGTTAAATCTGTGCATATCATAAAAGAAATACACACCATATAAATTACCATTTCATCTAAAAAATATCAATTCATCACCCGTGGGGAAACTAAAAATCTATTAAAACAGCAGCTCATAAAAAATACAGGACTTTTCGCAAAGCCCTGCACGTTTATTTCATATTTAAATAAGGTTCAACGCTTTTACTACTTGAGCAACCGCAAACGTAACGCCAATCGCAATCACTGTTGGAATCGCAAAAGCAAGAAACGTCCACTTAACATTTTTGGTTTCTTTATAAATGTTCACAAGCGTTGTTCCGCACGGAAAATGCAGAAGCGAAAACAGCATCATGTTAAGAGCCGTTAGCCAAGTCCAGTGGTGATCAAGGAAAATTTGCTTAAGTCTTGTCGCATCTTCGATTTCAATTAATGAACCCGTTGATAAATACGCCATTAGTAAAACTGGTACAACAATTTCATTAGCCGGCAAGCCAATAATAAAAGCAGCTAATATATACCCGTCTAGTCCTAGCGTCTTGGCAAACGGATCAAGAAACTGAACGAAGTGCATTAAAATACTCGTATCGCCAATATAGATATTAGCCAATACCCACGTTAACACCGCCGCGGGTGCTGCAACAATAATCGCGCGTTTTAACACAAAAAGCGATTTATCCAGCGTTGCGCGTACAATTGTATCTACAAATTTTGGCTTACGGTAAGGCGGAAGCTCGAGCGTATAGTGTGTTGGTACTCCGCGCAGTGCCGTTTTAGACAGTGCCCATGATACAAACAGCGTCACAACAATTCCAAATAACACGGTTCCCACTACCACAAGCGCCGTTACGAAAGTTTTAGCACTCCCTGTAAAGCCTGTTGCCATAAATAAAGAAGCTAACAAAATCAGCGTAGGCCATCTGCCGTTACATGGAACAAAGTTATTTGTTAAAATCGCCATCATACGTTCACGCGGCGATTCAATAATACGCGTTGACATAATCGCTGCGGCGTTACATCCAAACCCCATCGCCATCGTCAGCGACTGCTTGCCGTGTGCGCCTGCTCGTTTGAACAAACGATCCATATTAAACGCGACGCGAGGCAAATAGCCATAGTTTTCTAAAAGCGCAAACACCGGAAAAAAGATAGCCATCGGAGGCAGCATGACGCTAATGACCCAACCCGTACCGCGAAACAGTCCTAATACAAGAATTCCGTGTAGCCATTCTGGTGCATGCATCGCTTGAAAGAAAGCTGTTAAATATCCTTCCGCCCAGCCGAACCCTTCTGCAATTAATCCAGAAGGAACGTTTGCCCCTGCTATAGTGATATAAAAGATGATCGATAAAATACCAAGCATAATCGGAAATCCCCAGATTGGCGAAGTGAAGACTTTATCCAATTTCTCCGTGCGCTGAAGCTTTGAGCGGTCTTGGTACACAACGGCTTTTTTACATATTTGCTGTGACGACTGATAAATGCTTGCCACCATATTTGAACGATGATCTTTTTCTTTTGCCTGTTGCGCATAGCGCGTTAGCTGTTCCATCGCTAATGAGTTTTCAGGAGTTAACGGATTTCCCATATGCGCTGTTCCTCCTTTCTGTGTGGCTGATATCTTGCTGCTGATGCTGCTGAATCGTTTCTAAAAACGACGTGTCTCCATCAAGAACCCGTAAAGCAATCCAGCGGAGAGGAAATTGATTTCCCACAATAGAAGCAACTTGAGGTTCTAGCTCCTTTAGTGACGATTCAATTTCTTTTGTATACTGCACCTGGTAAGGAGTAAGCTTTACTTCCCCGCGCACGACTCCTTCAATCGCATCCAGCAAATTCGTAATGCCTTTTTTATTACGTGCTGATATAGGCACAACCGGTACCCCTAACGATTCAGCGAGCTTTTTTTCGTTAATCACAATTCCTTTTTTCTTTGCTTCATCCATTAAGTTCACACAAATCACGACGTTTTCCGTCATTTCCATTACCTGCAGGGCTAGATTAAGATTTCGTTCCATCGCCGTTGCATCCACCACAACAACCGTCACGTCAGGTCTTTCAAATAAAATATAATCGCGCGCTACTTCTTCATCCGCCGAGTTTGAATAAAGTGAATACGTTCCAGGCAGATCGACGATTGTGTAGAGCTGCTCGTGATGTTCAAACGTCCCTTCTGCTTTGGCCACGGTTTTTCCCGTCCAGTTTCCCGTGTGCTGCTTAAGACCGGTTAATCCGTTAAATAACGTACTTTTTCCCGTGTTCGGATTTCCTGCTAATGCAATACGATACTCACTCACCGTCGTCACCTACTTTTTTCACATAAATTTTTGAGCTTTCTTCTTTTCTGAGACCAATCGTTGTATGACTGACTTGATAAGCAACAGGATCTCCCAACGGGCTTTTTTGAAGCACTTTGATGATGGCTCCTGGAATAAACCCTAAATCTAACAAGCGGCGCTTTAAGGCACCTTCGATTTCAATTCGCTCTAGCTGCACCGTTTCACCTGTCGTAAATGTAGACAGCGGAGAATTTTTTACACTAGCCATCTATTTTTCACCCCTTCTTATTTTTTATACAAGGTTATATTTTTTTCATCAGACCAACTTTTAAGGTAAAAAAATATACTCGTTGATTTGTAATAGGCTATTCTGCTTAAGCAGAAAAATGAACATGTCAGCATGATTTATTTAAAATTTTCAGTTTTTATGTGTCATAATACCGAAAGTTTACCACAGGAAACTTTTTTAGTCCAGGGTAAATAATTGACTTTTTTCTTCTTTCTACTAAAGGCATAAAGTGCACCGGTCTATTTTATTTAATCATTTAATAAGAGGAATCAAGTCGAAAAATAATTTAGTAAAAACGAATTGACAAAAGTAAAAAACTGTAAAAATATGCTATACTAGTGAATGGGTTTTTTTGAAAAATAAAGTATCGATTAGCTTTAAAACCTACAAAATCACTTTAGGGGGCTTCTATGAAAATGTTCAAAAGAGTTAGCGCAGTTGTTTTAGGTTTTGCTTTGTTATTTTCACCGCTTGCTCCGCAAACAGTTGCAGAAGCAAAAGTCGTGTGGGGGAATCAGGAACTGGTTAAAGGGCAAATAGGACGCGTTACCGTTTTAAAGAACACGAATCTTTACAACATAAAAAACAACAAGTTAGTAGCGGCTAGAAAAGTGACAAAAGGGCAAGTATTCCGCGTGTATTCTGAATCTAGCAAATTTGGTGGTCTTTATGGGGTATCAAAAGGTACCTATGCTCAAAAGTCATCAAGCATTAAGTATGAAAAAGCCCCTCGTGACAAAATTCAAGCACTAGGAGTAACGGTTACGAAGAAATCTTTAGCAAGCAACATTAGTTACCCTCAGGTATCTGCTCTTATCAATAAACCATTTGAGGCTAGCTATAATCGAAAGTTCTTAAATATTGCGAAAGAAGCACAAAAAGAACATAACGAGCTAAAAGAACAAGAGAAGGAAGACCGCAAAAACGGCTGGGCGCCAGGTCCTTATTCTCGTAATATGACATACTCTGTACCTTACAACCAAGATAATATTTTAAGTGTTGCTGTTACGAATGATGCGTACGCTGGCGGCGTTCACGGCAACGCTTGGATTGATACTTACAATTACGATTTGTTAAAAGCTCGACAAATTAGCTTAAAAGATATTATTAACAATAATACGAAGTTGAATAAAGTTAATAACTATATCCGGAATGAAATGATTGCGCGTAATAAAAAAGGTGCTCAGTTCTGGGTTAATGAATTTAAGTCTGTAAATTTAAAAGACGATCAGTTTTACTATACAAGTAGCGGCATTGCCATTATATTTGGTGAGTATGAGTACGGCCCGTATTCTAACGGCATTCATACGTTTAAAGTTCCGTCCACCATTTATAAATAAGATCGTCGTACAAAAAAACATAAAAAAAAGAAGCATGCGAACCATTGATATGCTCCCAATTAAGTAGACAGAGTAAATAAAAAATCTGTTTACTTAATTGGGGGCTTTTTTATGAGAAGAAAAACTTATTCTTCACAGGAAAAATACGAGATAATCTTAGCATATGAAAAGC
>NZ_JBLTIR010000020.1:0-31668 GCF_053345675.1 Priestia sp. D51
CAATCTCTTGTCTGGTGGCGATAGCGAAGAGGTCACACCCGTTCCCATACCGAACACGGAAGTTAAGCTCTTTAGCGCCAATGGTAGTTGGGACTTTGTCCCTGTGAGAGTAGGACGTTGCCAGGCAATGAATAAGACCCCTTTTTATGCTCTTGTAAAAGAGTCTAGGGGTTTTTTATTTGGCTCATTTGTAAAAAACTTATATACACATTTAATGTTGTGTATGATATTTGGAGGATTAGCTCAGCTGGGAGAGCACCTGCCTTACAAGCAGGGGGTCGGCGGTTCGATCCCGTCATCCTCCACCACAGTGCCGGTGTAGCTCAACTGGTAGAGCAACTGACTTGTAATCAGTAGGTTGGGGGTTCAAGTCCTCTTGCCGGCACCATTTATATCGGAGGGGTAGCGAAGTGGCTAAACGCGGCGGACTGTAAATCCGCTCCTTCGGGTTCGGCAGTTCGAATCTGCCCCCCTCCACCATTTTATTGGGCTATCGCCAAGCGGTAAGGCAACGGATTTTGATTCCGTCATGCGTTGGTTCGAATCCAGCTAGCCCAGCCATAGAGAGCCATTAGCTCAGTTGGTAGAGCATCTGACTTTTAATCAGAGGGTCGAAGGTTCGAGTCCTTCATGGCTCACCAGTTATATTTACACGCGGGTGTGGCGGAATTGGCAGACGCGCTAGACTTAGGATCTAGTGTCTTATGACGTGGGGGTTCAAGTCCCTTCACCCGCATCTTAATTTAGATAAATGCGCGGAAGTAGTTCAGTGGTAGACCCCCACCTTGCCAAGGTGGGGGTCGCGAGTTCGAACCTCGTCTTCCGCTCCATATATATATTGGCGGCATAGCCAAGTGGTAAGGCCAAGGTCTGCAAAACCTTTATCACCGGTTCAAATCCGGTTGCCGCCTCCACGTATAAGTCCTGCCGGGGTGGTGGAATTGGCAGACACACAGGACTTAAAATCCTGCGGTAGGTGACTACCGTGCCGGTTCAAGTCCGGCCCTCGGCACCATTTTAATAAGCGCCCGTAGCTCAATTGGATAGAGCGTTTGACTACGGATCAAAAGGTTAGGGGTTCGACTCCTCTCGGGCGCGCCATAAACGGGAAGTAGCTCAGCTTGGTAGAGCACTTGGTTTGGGACCAAGGGGTCGCAGGTTCGAATCCTGTCTTCCCGACCATTTATGGGGCCTTAGCTCAGCTGGGAGAGCGCCTGCCTTGCACGCAGGAGGTCAGCGGTTCGATCCCGCTAGGCTCCACCATACAGTACACGGAGGAATACCCAAGTCCGGCTGAAGGGATCGGTCTTGAAAACCGACAGGGGTGTTAAAGCCCGCGGGGGTTCGAATCCCTCTTCCTCCGCCATTTTCTATTTTGGTCCCGTGGTGTAGCGGTTAACATGCCTGCCTGTCACGCAGGAGATCGCGGGTTCGATTCCCGTCGGGACCGCCACTTTAAAATATGCGGGTGTAGTTTAGTGGTAAAACCTCAGCCTTCCAAGCTGATGTCGTGAGTTCGATTCTCATCACCCGCTCCAAATCCAAGTAAAGGGCCTATAGCTCAGCTGGTTAGAGCGCACGCCTGATAAGCGTGAGGTCGGTGGTTCGAGTCCACTTAGGCCCATCATGTTTTATAGTAATTGAATTTAACTTATAAATTGATACTGGCCCGTTGGTCAAGCGGTTAAGACACCGCCCTTTCACGGCGGTAACACGGGTTCGAATCCCGTACGGGTCATCAAAAAAGCAGTTTGCATTTGCAAACTGCTTTTTTATTTCTATTAAATAAAATTAGGAGGAGATTGAATAAGAAAAGCGAAATAAGCTGTGGTAGCTTCTGCCGTAGGTTTAGTTATTTAGTTAGCGATTCCATTAGCTCTACCGAATTTAGGAGGTTCTTCTGGATCAGCAGAAGCTGCTGATGTTGAAGGAGACGTAACGGAAAAAGCGTTCTTTGAATCTGCTCAATAGTACAATGTGATGGTACGGGGTCTTTAGAGGATGATTCGAACAAACAGGTGATGACCAAAAAACGGTCAACTTTCATAGACCTTAACCGAATGGACTCTTCTGTAACGAGAAACAATGTTTAAAGATCTCCACCATTTTATGTATTAATAACTTAAAACCTTAAATAAAATATTCTCCTTAATATAAATGCCTTTATAAAAGTTGTGCTAATCTCTTTTCTTAATTGCTGAAAATTTGTATCTAATCCCCCCATTGTGTGTAAAACAAAAGTTAAATTCCTTACAGAGCGTTTCTCTGCACGTTAAAGACATATAATTTAATGTTTTTTATTAATAAATGCTGTAATTAAATAATCTCTGCATAAATTTAGACCTTTCTTCTTATCACATTAATTTAATAGGGAATATAATATCAATTTCCTATGTATTGTTCATGACATAGTTATTTGGCTAATGTTTAAATCACTAAGGAAATACTTCTATACATTTAATAAATATATAAAAGGAAAGTTCGTAAAAGTATACTTTTACGAACTTTCCTTTTATATAAGAAATCTACTGTTTTTATCGTTCGTTTAAGTAAGAAAAGTAATTACGAACGTTCTCTTTATCTAATACACTTTTACGAACGTTTTTGGTAGAATAAAAAGAAGATAGACACAAAAGGGAGTATAAAAATGGAAAATAGAAAATTTGGATATATCCGTGTAAGCAGCCGAGATCAAAATGAAGGACGACAACTTCAGTCCATGGAAGAAGTGGGCATTTCTCCTCGAGATATTTTCATGGATAAACAAAGTGGAAAGAATTTCAATCGAGAACAGTACCAATTACTAAAACGAATGATTCGTAAAGGAGATATTCTTTACATTCATTCACTAGATCGTTTTGGTCGTAACAAAGAAGAAATTTTACAAGAGTGGAATGCTATTACGAAAGAAATTGAGGCAGACATTGTTGTCTTGGATATGCCTTTGCTGGATACGACTCAGTATAAGGATAGTTTGGGAACCTTTATTGCAGATTTGGTTCTTCAAATTTTGTCCTGGATGGCGCAAGAAGAACGAGATCGTATTCGTAAACGCCAGCGAGAAGGAATTAATGCTGCGCTGAAGAGTGGTATATCTTTTGGCCGTCCTAAAGCCCAAGTTAGCCAAGATTTTATTGAGGCTTATAACCGTTGGAAACGAAATGAAATTACAGCCGTACAGGCAATGAAGGAAGCGAATGTAAAAAAGACAACGTTTTATAAATTAGTAAAACAACATGAGGATGCAATGAATATGTAAACTGTTTAAGCTAGTTTATGTTTTACCTTTAGAGCTTTGAAATAAATATTATTCTTTGTGTCAAGTTATCTTTTATTCCACATTCTTCTATATACTAATTTATCTATTAATCTCGTATTAAAACAATGAAAAAAGGAAACACTATTTTTAAAAGAGAAATGATAAAGGGGTTAATCGTTTATGGAAAATAATATATCCAACGAAATGAGTCAAATTGAAAAAAATATATCTGATGAAATATTAGCTGAATTGTTTTTAAGTCAAGTAACGAAACAATTCAAAAGAGGTAAAATTCTTGAAGAGATTGATCAGTCCTTAAAGAATAAAGACAAAGAAGCTTTTTTGCGTTTAACGGATGAACTAAAATTTGTATCTTAGTAAATAATTAGAAATAGGAAGTCATTATATAAACAAACCAGACTGAGTATCTTTCATAAGAGGTTAAGAACACAATTATTATGGTTTAGCTTCAATATAAATGGGATAATGAGCAGGAGAATATATTTCTATTAAGATTAGTAAATAAGCAAGCATGCAGCAGATCATAATTGCTCCTGTTACTAAAGCGCAACGAAGAAATTTCTTCATTATTTTATGTCTTTGAAACTTATTAAAGTTAAGAATGTTACTCATAAAATCCTCCCTTTCCGGATTGATGGAGACATATTGTAAAAAGAAGATAAAACTATCTTCCTTAAAGATCAAAGGAATAGTTTTATCTTTTAATGTAACACGATCATACGTACTAAGAAATAGTAAGTTGTGAGATAAAGGAGATAATATGTTATAAAAAGTAAACTTATACAAATGAAATAATAAATGCAGCTTTTCGCTAGTTATATAAGCTGGCGATTTTTGCATTTTGAGAATGGAAAGTTGCCTAAGGTTACCCTACCTACTCTTAATGTAGTCTTCTTTATTCCTCAAGCTATTGAACGCGAGTTTTTATGGTTTGCAAAGTAGCTATATTATTTTGGACTGTTAAATTTAATTCATAGTATCCTCTCTCGCTGGATATACATGCATAGTCCCCTGAACATCCAGTTACAAAAAACGAGGTATTAGGAAAGTTAGGATTGATTGTAACTGAGTTAGCAAAAAATTTATGTGCATGATGAGTGAAAATCGCTAAAATTTTGTTCCTTACGTTAGAGGGTATAGCATTAAAAAACATGTTTGTCTGCATTTGAGTCATAACATGATCACCATGTATTTCCGTATTTATACCTGGAACTCTCAAAGGCCAATGAAAATCAATAATGTAATAATAGTTAGGATCTAAGTTACTTAGCAAGTTTAAGCTATCCTGGCTAAATACCCCGCCTCGACCATTATCTAACCAAACATGACGCACCAACCCTTGTGTTCCAGGAATAACTCTATAGCCAGTTAAATAACGATTGATGTACTGTCGAAATAAAGCTCTACTGTTATTTCTGTTAGTAGCCTCCCAGTTTCCTATAGAAGATCTGAAGGGAATTGATCCTAAAACATTATTTAAAATATTAGTGAACTGTTGGTAATATGTTTCAGCTACTTGTATTGAAGAAGCACCTAAAGCGTGTACATCATCTCCACCAAATATAATATATCGTTTATTACCATTGTTCACTACTCTTTGCAAAAGGGTATTGAACATACTTTGACTGTTTAAAAAACCTACATGACTATCACCTACAACTGCTAAATTAACTGTAGTAGCTAGTGGGAGTCCTGGTTGATTTTGAACGCAGTCATTTTCTCTTTTACCTTTATCGTTCTTAATTATTTTTACCACCCTTTCTGTCTATTGTTCTTGATATATTATTCATTAGATCAAGGAATGCTTGTACGATGATAAAAATGCTTCTTTATTTAAGAGAAGTAAAATAATAAATATTTTCTTTTTAAGCATGTCCAAACTCTTTTTGATTGGTAGCATATTCTGTTAATATAAATACCTTTTAAAAAAGGGGAACATAACATTGCTAACGAATAGTAAACAAAATTTAGAGAAATCTATTCAAAAAAATCAAGATAAAGAGTTCTTACAATACCTTCCACTACAAATTTATAGAGAAATAGCTTTTGCAGTCCCTATCCCCCAAGGCATCTCTGACTTACCACCAACTATTTTCTTTGATATTTCCAAGCAGTTTACTCCAGACCAGGTACAAAAAATTCAAGACACTATTAAAGGTGTATTATTTAACTGGTCGTTGCATCTAACACAAAAATGGAACAATGGATTTAATAATGGTGTATCACAATTGGCTGATTGCACGAACACATATGCGGTGAAAAACTTACAGCCTTTACGTTATTTTGGTGTTAATGTTACAGACGGAAAACAGGCCACAGATTTAGCTATGGAACAATTGACAGAAGTCATTAAAGACAATGGACTTCGCCGATCCCAAAGAGCTAGGATAGATTGGATATACACCCCTTCTCCTATAACAATACAATTACCACCGACAGTCACTAAGACTCAAACGCCGTTATCTATGATTGTTAATGTATATCAACTCCAACAACCGAATGTAACTGCCGGCCTGCTTATAGGCTCTATGTTTCATGCTTGGCTCCATAGGGGCGGTTACGACGACCCTAAAGTTACAAATTATTTTATTTCTGAATGTCCAATGTGCGTTATGAGAAGTTATCAACCCAAAAAGCCCGATGTACCCGATAGTTTGTTCTATAAATATTTTAATTAAATCAACTAGTTTAAAAGTAGTGCATGATATATACAAAACGAAAGATTATAAACCAAACTATTAGCACTTAAAGAATGTTTAAAAAGGATTTTTTCCTATAATTTCACTTTTGTATTTAATATTTTTTACAACTAGTACAATTCAACTCACTATTTAATATAGTAGGTCATAAAAAAGGAGAATTCTGTTGAACCTAAAAGAAATTAAGGGATAATACGATGTAATTGTTAGCTTAGGCAGTGCTTGTAATCCTGCAATGGAATTAAAACGCTTAAATTTAAGGACATTCTCTGGACCACTAGACTGGAGTGTATCTCTATCACTTTCTGATGTTAATAGGTTACTGAAAAATAAATTCAGCAATTTTATGGAACTTGAAAACATGTAACTAACTGATGGAGCGTTTGCATTTGTCGATGATGGGGTCTTAATTGAAGGGGTGCAATCTTATTTAATAGAGGATACTCATTATAATATTATTTCAGTCCACGATTTCCCAATCATTCCACATCAACATTGGAGTGCCACATACACCTCCTATAAAGAAAAACTTACAAATCGAATTAATCGTTTTATAGAAAAAATCACAACCTCTGAATCTGTTTTATTTATTAGATGGGCTGCTACCTATGAGCAATCTTTAGAATTACAAGCAATTTTAGAATAGATTGTTAAAGGTAATTTTAATATTCTTATTCTATGCCCTGAAGAAGGATTCAAGGGTGTAAGTGAAATTAATTGGGGAATTGATAAAGTATGTGCAGTCAAAGTACCGAGACTCCCTAATGACCTGGAAACATAGAATTATGTTTTAGAAGGTATAACATTAAGTTCTAGAAAACAATAAAATGAAAGCATAAGAAGAGTTTCAAAATAAGAGAAGCAACCTCATACCTAATGGCATTGGAGAGAGGTTGCTTTTTTATGATTCACACTCGTCGAAGAATGAATAACACAGCAAGTAAATAATAATGTTATTTTTACATAATGTAACATAAAAAAATAATATTACAATAAATACTGTGTTTTTAAGTATGAGCATATGTATAAAAAATGTGCTTTTTATACATTCGGCTTTTATTCACCTCAAGATAAAACGCTGATGTATCAAGGATGTATAAAAAGCTGCATAATTCATGAAGAGTGCCTCTTGAAGAACCCTTACCTACCAAGGGTTCTCTTTTTCGATGTGTTCCGGAAAGAGGTATTATGTAAACTTCTGTTGTATATAGTATTCATAGAAAAATAGTGTTAAATTATATGCTTTAGGTGGAGGGTACTCTTGTTGAAGTTTATAGAAAAAGGCTTTTTATATGGATTTATTTTAGGTATATCATTAGGGCTTTTTACGGTTCCTTATAAAGAGGTTATTGTAGGAGATCTGGAAGAAACAAATTACTTTGATTTAAGTGATTTTATAATTCCTCTGCTTAGAGTGGGAGTTGTTGTAGCCTTAATTGGAGCAGCAATAGGTTTTTTTCTTTATAAACGTAACAAAAAGAGCTTGGACTAATAAGTTCAAGCTCTTTTTGTGCCGGTAATCTGGATTATGGTAACTAACATTAATAAGTAAGGCTATTTATGTTAGAGTGTACATAGAAACATGTATGAGTTTGGAGGCAGAGTCGTGAAACGTGCAATAGGGATATTTCTTATTGCTCAAGCTTTATTAACGTACTTAACTATTAAGATGATGTATACTCCGTTTATCGTTAAAACATTACATAGAGATACTGGGGTTATGACAGTTTCATATAGTTACCCTTTAATGTACTGGTTAATTTGTATAGCTTCGGGCATTATGCTTTTAGTGGGAACGTATCTAGTTTTCGCTAAAGAAAGAAAACAGATCTTTAATTAAAGGTCTGTTTTTTTATTTCTACCGATAACACGTTTTATGTTAACTAAGGCTGTATACCATATACAGCTTGAAAACAGAAAAAACTACTAGCCCATTTGAACTGAACCCAAAAAGTTAGACACGTTATTTAGGCAGCTAATGAGGATTGAATTCTGTATTCTACAGGGGTCAATCCTTTTAATTTTTCTTTTATTCGTAGATGGTTGTAATAGAGGATATAGGCCTCTAATTCCTGTTTGAACTGTTCTATACTTTCAAATTCTTGTAGATAGAGTAACTCTGATTTTAATAGACCAAAGAAGTTTTCAATAACCGCATTATCTAAACAGTTACCCTTACGGGACATGCTTTGAGTAATGTTATTTTCCTTCAATAAATGCTGATATTTGGTCATTTGGTAGTGCCATCCTTGATCAGAATGAAGAATAGGGCAGTCTCCCTCATTTAAACAGTCAAATGCTTTATGTAACATCGTAGTGACCAGTGAAAATACAGGTCTCTTGTCGATATGGTAGGAGATAATTTCCCCATTAAAAAGGTCCAAAATAGGTGATAAGTAAAGCTTCTCTCCGAATAGGTGAAACTCTGTGATATCGGTTACCCATTTTTCATTTGGTTTAGATGCTTTAAAATCACGTTTAAGGATATTTGGAGCGATTCTTCCTGTTCTCCCACGATAAGAACGATACTTTTTGAGCCGAACGAGGCACTTTAAGCCTAGCTCTTTCATCAATCGACAGACCGTCTTATGATTAATAAGATAGCCTAGACGGTGTAATTCTAGCGTAATACGACGATAACCATACCTCCCTTTGTGTTTATGAAAGATATGATGAATGGTTTCTTTAACTTCTTTATACTTGTCAGGGCGCTTAAAGGCTTTTATCCAATAATAATACGTACTACGAGCGATTCTAGCTACTTTGATAAGGTCGACGACCTTATACTCATGCCTTAATTCAAACACTACTTGGGCTTTTTCTCGCTCTTTAATTCCCTTAATGTTTGTACTAAGGCGTTCAACTTTTTTAAGTACGCATTTTCCATTCGTAAATATTCAAGTTCCTTTACTAGCTCTTCATTTGTTTTCTGTGAATCATTATTTTTAATCGAATTCTTCTTCACTTTTGGCGGCCTCCTGGTCTTGGCATACAGACCGTCCATGCCCTGTTCTTCAAAGATCCTTCTCCATTTTATAACCGTTGAATATGAAGGGATATTAAATACAGAAGATGCTTCACGAATAGACGCTCCCGTTTTTTCAATATACGTTAATACGTCCATTTTAAACTCGGCAGAGTACTTTGTATACGTTGATTCTAAACCTTCTTTCCCATGTTTTTTAAATAATGCCACCCATTGAATAACATCTGATGTATTCGCACCATATAACTCAGCTGTTTCTTTATATGAATATTGCTTATTGATGTAGAAATCTACAGCTTTTAACTTTGTTTCAAGTGTGTGTTTTGACATAAAAAACTGCACCTCCAATTATTAGTTTTTGTCTAACAAGTGGGGTGCAGTTCAATTAAGGACCAATAGTTTTTTCATGACATAAGTTAGTTGTGATGTTTTTATACATCTTGTGTAGTTTGCTCTATGTAAATAAATGCATTCACAGAAAGTAGTCTCTGTGAATGCATTTATTTACATAGGAATGATTTTATCTTTTATGATCAAAAACCGTATGATTAGTAAAGTGAGCTTAACTAATCATACGATTTGTATTATTTATATTTGATGAACGGATT
Organism: Priestia sp. D51; assembly: GCF_053345675.1. Lineage (NCBI taxonomy): Bacteria > Bacillati > Bacillota > Bacilli > Caryophanales > Bacillaceae > Priestia > Priestia sp. D51. The sequence goes on from NZ_JBLTIR010000020.1 coordinate 9,574, forward strand.
ATTTTTCTTTTTACAAAGTACATTATAAAAAAGAAAAATGAAAATATGATGAAAATACAATGAGTTATATAAATTTAAAAAATAAAAAAATCAAACATGTGTCAACTAGAATTTGAATTATACTTAGAAAAAAACTCCCCATGTGGTAGGGAGTTTTTTTCTAAGTATCGAGATATTGCGTTGAAATTGATACTTCAGGTATCTTCAACAGTTTGTTCAAAATTCGTAAAAGGTATACGAACTTTAAATAGTAAATCTGTATTTATTAAAGGGTATGAAATGCTTCAATGTATACTATCGGAGCTAATATAAAAAATGTTCAAGGTCTAAACTAGTAGTCAAATTAGAATATCTCATAGATACAAAAAAGGGTATAAGAACAATTGTATTTTTCTTATCTGTAGCACAACATTTAAGAGAACAAAACTTACTTGTAGCTCGTATTGGTTTATATTCTTTTCTACAAATTTTACATTTTTTAATTGAATGTTTGATATATGCTTTTCCTTTACACTTCTGAGAACAATATTTTGCATTTTTATTATAGCTTTTAAATTCAGAATCGCAAATCTGACAAAAAAACTGACCCAACTTACTAATCACTCCTACTAAATATTACTGATTTCAGCTGTTCGACTATACGAGATGAATTTTAAAGCTTGTTGCTAATGAAGTCCATTATGATAACTAGGTTTTTATGTGATATGCCCTCAAAAAATAGAAAAAACCCCTGGTGCCTGTTCAGGAGTTTTTTCATGGATTATGCTAGGCAAGATGATGATATGAATCATCATGAGTAGTTTGTTTAAACGAATGAATTTTATGCCATAAGTAATTCATAAAAAAAGAAAGCTGCCAGGGAGGGTAGCTTTCTTTTTCATAAGGTTGCAGTGGAAGGCGCCCTTTAGTAGGCATCATGAATAGTTTGCTCAAAGTGTTTTTCGATATTCAAGTTGTTTATTTTTATATTTCTTTATAATTTTGAGTCTTTTTACTTTTTCATTCCTCTATACGTACAGGGTTATAACCATAAACATTAGCAAGATCAGTGTAGATAGAGAATATTAAAACGCTAATCCAAATTGCTCCGCCGATTAAAAAGAACAGATATTTAAATAGATTTTTCATATTTTGATTCCTTTCAACAAAAGAAAAAATCACTTATTTCTTCAAGTGATTTTTTCTTTTTTAATGCGCATTCATGGATACTAAAAGCTTCTTCTTTTTTTAATTTGCATCGAATATGTTTTTCAATTCATCTAAAACAGAAACAACACTTGGTCTCATAAGACCAAGTGTTGTTTCTGTTTTATTCTGTAAGGTTGTTGAGTCCTCTTTTTAAATACTATGTTTATTTTGGATAGAGCATAACTTTTTACTTAATCTTACCTAAAAAAAACCATCCAATAGTCTTGTTTCCTTTAGGTACACGTGCCTTATATCCCGCATATCTTGTTAATGTGACACGAATATTTCATTAAATTGGTACGCTCCTTAGACATGTCCCTATTGGTCAGAGTATTGTTTAATGGGAAAATTTCATTCTTAAAAAAGCTCAAAGGTTCTTTGAGCTTTTTTATCTATGGTTCTATATTTGAGTATTTCTTTTAGCAGGAGATAGTATTTTGTGTTTAAATACTAGCACTATATTTTTAGAACAAAAGCTAAATAATAATACCGGAGCAGCTAGTTTTAGCTAGTTAAATGAAAGTGATAGTATAATGCTAGCTTTTTAAAAGATAGTACAAGCACTAGCAAAATAGATGTAATTAAATTGTTACTCCATCATTCAAAAGAACGTTCAAAATGAGTGTATTGAAGTTGTTAATTTGATGATTTACTTATCTTGAATAGTTTACTCAAGGCACAAATACATATAAATAAAACAACAATAAATTTATATTTAAAAACAAAAATTTATTGTTAAACAATAAATTAGATGTTATAGTTTATTTGAAAACAAACATGTGAGGTGTATTTTATGAAAAAAGGTTCATCATTATTTCTAAAAATTGCAGTTTTACTAATAAGTATTCCAGTTTTTGCTTTATGTATATTTGGTATTATCCACTTAGCAAACAATCCGGCTAATCCCGAATATGCATACCTACTATACCCTGGTGTATCTATTATGTACGTATCTGCAATACCATTTTTTATCGCGCTGTATCAAGCTTTTAAACTTTTAACTTATATCGATAAAAACCAGGCGTTCTCTCAAATCTCAGTAGATGTTTTGAAGAAAATAAAATACTGTGCGAGTACAATTAGTATTTTATATGTAATTATGTTCCCTTTTGTCTTCCTTATGGCTGACAAAGATGATGCTCCAGGCCTTATAGTATTTGGTATGATTCCTATTTTTGCTTCTATGGTAATCGCAGTGTTTGCTGCTGTCCTCCAAAAACTTTTAAAAGAAGCAATTGATATAAAATCAGAAAATGACTTAACGGTCTGAGGTGATTAAAATGGCCATTATTATTAATATTGATGTCATGCTAGCTAAAAGAAAAATGAGTGTAACAGAACTTGCAGAAAGAGTTGGAATAACCATATCTAACCTTTCTATATTGAAAAATGGAAAAGCAAAAGCAGTTAGATTTTCAACACTTGAAGAAATTTGTAAAGCATTGGATTGCCAACCAGGAGATATTTTAGAATATCAAGCAAATGAGGAAAGAGAGGATTAATATATTTTCCTCATACTTCGTTTTATTTCAGATCAAAAAACAAAAAAGCTATCCTAAGGGGGACGGGACTGACCCCTGTTTTTGAGACAGGGATCAAAACACCTTTCAAACGACCAGTTGCCGATATTGTACAGGTGACTGGTTGTTTAGTTTTGTTTGAATACGGGCATTGTTATAATAAGTAATATAGTTTTTGACGGTTTGCTCTACGATGGTGGTCGTAGTGTATGTCAACTCGTCAAGGTAGAACGTTTCAGACTTTAGCGAGGAATGAAACGATTCGAAAGAGGCATTATCTGCGGGAGTCCCTTTGCGGGACATACTCATGGTAATGCCTCTTTCGTTGATTTTTTGTTGATAAGCATACGATGTGTACACGGAACCTTGATCGCTATGCAGCGTGCATCCTTCAGGCAAAGAAGGAAGTTGACTTAACGTATCTAGAACAAACGCTACGTTTTGACAATCACCAATGGAATACGCGATGATTTCTCCGTTAAATAAATCCTGAATACTTGAAAGATACAACTGTTTAGGCTCAAAAGGCAAGTAGGTAATATCCGTCACTAGTTTTTGAAGAGGACGATCAGCTCGAAAGTCACGATTTAATACATTCTCTGCAACCTGATAAGGTTGCCCTGTTCGCTGACGTTTCTTCCGTTTTACGCGACATTGCCAACCATACTTCTGCATGGCACGCTGCACAAACTTATGATTCATCTTCATCGTTCGATTGAGTAATGCTATAATCTTTCGATAGCCATATCGAAACTTGTGTTTATGACATTGTTCACCAACTTGTTGTTCCATCCATTTCTTTAATGTATCCCGTTTTGTATGTTGCTTCCAACGATAGTAAGTGGATTGAGGGATATTAAGATGTAAACAGATTTGATAAATAGGCACCTGACCTTTTAGCTCTTCTACTGTGTTCACTACGATTTCTGGTACCACTTCCTTTCCAATTCCTTGTACTTTTTTAAGATCTCAATCTGTTGCTTTAACTGCCGGTTCTCTGCCTCTAACTTAGACGTCTCGCTCTTAAATTCAGGACCTTTTCCATATGAATATTGCTTGCCTACAGGCTGTTCAAATCGATGCATTTCTCCATTTTTATACCATGTCATCCACGTTTTTAATTGGGTATGATTACGAATATTCAGCTGTGATAATACTTCTTTTACAGGTATACCAGCTAATCTCATTTCAATCGCTTTTAATTTTATTTCTACCGGATAACTGACTCTTGTCCCCATAGAAAAAACACCTCCAAGTTATTGTTAGGTACTACATACCCGTTTTTTAACTTAAAGGTGTTTTTTATTTGTCTCACTCTAGGGGGTCAGTCCCGGTCAGTCCCTTCAAAATCAAAGCTTTTTTTGGTATCTAGAATGTTGATTATGTTAACTATGGGTATAATTATAAAATTAAATTATTGTTTTGCAGAGGGGAACCTAGCTCCAGCAAAGTATATTCTGTTGTCTGCTCTAATTCTACCTGGAGTAGTACTAAAACAACTAACAACTAAAACTTCTACTCTATCTCCAGCATTTAATTGAAGTATGTCATTGATCTCTATGACACCATCAAAACGACTAGATGCCCCAAGAAACTCAACCTCAGCATCTAATAATAAACCATTTACTTAAAAAAATAATTCTACTTCATAATCAATATTTGGATTATCTGGCTGAAAGAAGATTGATGCATTAAACGCGTATACACCATTAAACTCAGGTATAAATGTTGAAGTAGCTGCATTATATTCATTATTACCTATATCAAATTGTTCATTTGGAAATGTAACTTTTACAAAAGTATCAGCTTGAGAAATAGGAATAGTAGTATTAGGATTAGTGGCTCTGAATGCTGAGGGACTTACAAGGTCCTCAGCATTAGCAAAAAGTAAAGCATTCATGCCTTTAAACGTTGAGAAATTAACCTTTTTGTTGGTTTTTCTATATAATTTATTCTCTAATAAAAATAATGTTTGTATACTTGTAATGTTATAGGACAAGTATCTTGAAACAAATGAACTTTATTTAATTCAATATATGCTAGTATCTATACAAGGTACTAGTAAGATTTTCAAGAAAACCATTTGAAAATCTCTACTCTTTAACAATAACGATCTTAAATTCCTATTAAGATTATTGAAATATTCTACTCATGCTAGCTTTTTGACACTGTAACGGATTAATAGTTGGAGTACTGTTAGGGAGTATAGGAGCCATGAGATTACCTGTAAGGTTACTGTGGGCTGTATCAATATTTCCTGCAGAATCAATAAAAGGACCCGTAGGATCTATAGATTCAAACATGAATACATTATTAACAGGTTGGTTATTAAGGTGAGTAAATAAAGCATGTCCTGCTTCATGTGCAAATGCAAAAGGAGCACTCAAAGCTCTGTTACTCAATGCAATGGATCCAAAGAGTGTAAATTGAGGTACACCGTTTTCAACTCTAAAATTCTCAATTATTACCCCACCAACACCTATAGGTCGACTATTACCTGAAGGAGATGCAAAATCATTGCCACTTGTGTAAACAACGTATATGCCAGGTTGATTCCCATTCATTTGTTTAACTTGATTGATGAGATTCTCAACAGGTCCTCTAAATGCTTCATTAGTACTTAAATCGGTCGCATCTATTACTGTATTTACTTCGATTATAGGTTGTGAAATAAAGTTTATATTACATTCACCTCCACTATTCCATATCTGATTAGCTGAGGAAATGTCTCGATTAAATCTATTTTGCCGGCCATTACTATCACTGGGGGCAGAACCGGGAGTAAAGATACCATAAACATTAACCGAAGGATCACCCTGAGATTGGACTGAGTAACTATAGTTATATCTGTATTTTCTCTTTCTTGATTTTTTCAATTAATGCACTTCCTTTTATATAATTAGTACAAGTTATGTAATTGCTAATAATTTGCTTGTATGCTTGTCCAATGACAGCACGATTATTTTATTGACTTTGGAAATTATATCCTTTAAAATTAACCAAAAGCAACGTTGCAACTTAAATACGTTGCTTGAAAAGGAGAGCATATGAGCAGGGTTAAAGAAGGTAATCGAAGACTTACATGTGATATTCCAGAAGAGTTACACAAGGAGTTGCGTTTCTTAGCTGTAGAGAATGATACAAGTATTACAAAGTATGTAAAGGCTTTATTAGAAGAGCATGTGAAGAAAGTAAGAAAAAAAAAGTAAACAAAGAAAGGGCACTTCCTCTGTAAAGGAAGCACCCCCATGTAGAATCACATGTATAGACACTTACATTGTAACATGGGTTGCCCTCTAGAAATAGCAGGGTCTTATTATGGATCAAACTGAAAAGTTGTTAATAGGTATTGAGAATATATTGAGTGTAGCTTCCGACTTAGTACACCAAGTAGATCGCCTTAAACGTGTTGAAGAAGAATGCCAAATACTTAAAGAAAAACTTTTTTTAAAACAACTTAGGTCGTCTGAACAAGACATTTTTACTCTTGCACTTGATGGCCATTCAATTACAGAAATGCAAAACATTTTATTCAAAGAAGAGAGCAAAATTAAGAATCAGAGACGCAGCATTCTGCAAAAATTAAACGTTTCTTCGATGAAAGAAGCAATCGATTTTTATAAAAAAACTACCCAAACTTCTTCTCAAAACTTCACGAATTATCATCAAGAAATCTTTCAAAAACTAGTTAAAACTTCATAAAAGTTGAGGGGACGGTGAGTGGACAGTAGGTCAACATTTCCAGAAAGGTGTAAGTTTTGATATCGACACCAGGTCGACATTACGCGCTTTTTTTGCTCTTCAGGTCAACACCAGGTCGACAGACTGGAAGTTTTCGTGGGGTCACTTTTTTGAGGGTGAAAACGTTGTTTTGCTGGGCTTTGCCCAGCATATCACAGCCATGTGATATCAAAAACCCCTTATGCTCTTCTCTACTCGTACTGGAAATTTTGTACTTTGACAGAAAAGGAATGATTTCATGGATATCTTTTTACGAAATATTGATCCGGTTGCTATGCAAAAAGTTGATGCACTAGCGAAAGAAAATGGAATGTCTCGTCAACAATTTTTGAAAGAACAATTTGAAGTATTAGCTTTTTTTGATGAGCAAGTAGAAAGAGAAAAAAGATTAGAAGCTATCATTGAACAGAACATCGAAATGATGAAACAATGTGCGATATCAATTGAAAAGATGAATGATATTATCTATGAACTGATGGGAGATGTAGAGGAGTAATGGAAACACAACGACGTATGATTACACTTGATAAAGAAACGGATCAATATATCCAAGATTATATGGCTGAACATAAACTTCGTTTCCCAGGAGAAGCGATTATGGATATCTGTAAAAAGTATCGAGAAGAAAAAAAGAAAGAATGGTCGTTAGATTATATTACGGAAACGGTTAGTGAAAATCTCAATGATGCATTAAAAAGCGAAATAAAAAAGATTCGATTAGGAACAAATAGTGCAGATAAGAATACACAAATTCTTATCGAGTTCATGAATGGATTATATTTTCACCACGGCTATGATGCAATTATGACAACAGATCTATTAGAACTAGAAGTAACTAAACTTGCTAAAAAAGTTGTAAATGAACGTATTGTGAATCAACGACAAAAACGGCTGGATAAGGAATACCCTAAAAGCTAAAATAGCCTTTAAGGCTAGCTAGGTAGGCTTAAGCCTACTTTTCCTTTTAATAAACGAGGTGAATACAGTTTGATATGTAGTTATTGCGGGACAGAGGTATTAGAAGATAGCTGCTCTTTTTGTGGAGCTACTTTAAATATAAAAGGACCTAAATTAAAAGAATTTGTGGTCTTAGAGGACGTTGAGAGGTCTTTTAATGAACTTGCATGCTTTCATACGTATGATTTGTTAGTTTTGCTGCGTTTGGTACGTAAAGAAAGGACAAAGGCTTATCATTTAATGCTAAGGCTTAAAAAGGATGACAAGAGCCCTCAAATTATTCAAATAACACGTAACTATTTAAAAGACCTATATGAACCTTATACAAAGCGTATGAAGCTTACATGGCTATATTAATTAAATGAGACATAATCCCTTTATCATAAAAAATTGAACTAACTATATATGGGATTTGATACCGCATTTTTTTTAATAAGGTAACCTTTTCTTATATATTAAATGAAAGCTCTCTCTATTGAGAGTTTTCATTTTTATTTCTATAAATCATTTATTTGTTTGATGAAATTAGATTTTATATACTGAAACAGCTCTATATCCAACTCATTGTGCTTTTCTATTTTCTTAATGATATCAATGGGGACTTCGTTGAGCAAAGGGCGAGATTTTGTCACATTCACCTTCTTATATTTAATATTTCCCCATTTGAATTTTTTCTTTAGTAACAGAAGCGATTCGTTAAACATTTCTGTTATTCCTATTGATCCAAATTCCAGCAAGTTTTCTTTCGCTTTCTCTACGCTTAGTTGAGATTTCACCCCGCAAATTTGTTTAGTTTGGCCATTTGTAGCTTGAGGGTCCCAATCAATGTAGTCTTCAAAAGACATATGTTTCATGTTCTCTTCATAATACCCTGGATACGATTTCAAAAAATAATATAATGATATGATACGCTCAACCGGATGACGCATCATACTAAAATAAACATAGGGTTGAGAAAAAATTCATGTATTCCATAGAAATGATGGCCGGATATAGCTTTTATGTTTTTTTTATCTTCTTCTTTTAATTGGCTAAACTGTCTATTCATCTCTTCTAAAGGAACATGATCGTATATTTCATTTTCAGAGTAGAACTTTTTAAAAATATTATTAAGTGTGGTTCCCCCTGTTTTAGGAATGTGCATAAAGATAACAACTTTTTCATCCATTTGAAATTGCACCTCTCCTCTAATTGCCTATAAGAATATCAGTTCCATAAATGGATTATTGATAAATTTTACGTATCTTTTACAATAAAAATGTTACAAAGACACACATTTCTTTTTAGGAATAATAAACCGTGAATCTTGCGTAGGAATTAGATACCGATCACATAAACAATGAAGAATTTCTAGTGGTCGATATTTATGTTGGACAGAACAAATCAATCATTGTATATTTGATGAACGCCATCAAGATACCAATAGGCAGTTTCTACGACAGCTATGGTATTTTCATTGGGTACTTGATTCAAATAACGAAAGAAGTATCGTGCTAAGAAAGGCTTCTAGAGGACGTGGTACTCCAGGCGGATAAACCAGAGTTTATGTGTTTAAAAATAGGATGCCGTCAAATGGACAAACTGTATTAGTAAAAGCTGCCACACCTGTAAATTCCCCTTCAAGAACTTATAGAATTGTTTAACAATAATAAATTTCTTCTGGCAACTAAACATAAAATCTTTAAATTTACTATTTATTCATCGAAAATAAACGATAAAAGCAGCAGGATTTTCTGTAATGAACAAAAAAACCTGCTACTTTTATCGTTTAAGTAACGTATTAACCCCCAAAAATCTTACTCCAGAATCCTTTTGGTTTTGAATCAAGATTTTCTTGGGCGGCCGCGATAAGTTTTTTTGTATCACTAATTTCACGTATGGCACTAGTCAATTTCTCATCGCGTTTCTCTAGATTGTTTTCAATGTATTTGTCTTGGTGGTCTAGTTTTTCTGTAAGTTTCTTTATAAGGCTTCCTTGTTCATCTAGTCGTTGGATAAGCGCTAATTGAAATTGCTCATCTTTTTCAGAGCGATTAAGCAACTCTTGAACTTTTTCTTCAAGGGATTGTACTTTTTTTTCAAGGTTTGATTGAACTTCCACTGTCTCCGGTACAATTTCTCCTTGAAGCCACTGGTTTATCATCTTATAGCTCCAGTTTTGCTCTTGAATTCTTTTTTTTATTTCAGTTAATAAATCGATGTTTTGTTTGTTATAGCGCCTATGTCCGCCTTCTGTTCGTTGAATTTGGAGATTGAATTCTTTTTCATATAAGCGAATAAGATCTACACTTAATCCAGTTAGCTTTACTGTATCTTTCAAAGTATAGACTACTTCATCTTTATTTTTTTCATGCATTTTTCTAGGATTCTCCTTTCTGTATAAAAATCTAGATATACTTTGAAGTTGATATATCAGTGTTAATGGCAATTCTAGAATGCGGTTTTGCGAGATGTTATTCAAGATTTATATTTCTAGTAAAATTCTATTAATTACTTTATATTCCTGTTTTTTATGTACATTTTTCTTTTTCTTTCGTTAGGCCTTTTATTCTTCCTTTTCAATTCTAGATGAAATCATAAACTTTTCAAGAGTAAAATTGTTTATTTTAAATGTAGATAGATTATATATAAAGTTCAAAAAAAGCAACTTAAGGATCAACATTAACTGTTAAGAAATATCTTTGTTAACAACTGATTCAGATCTTTTCCTCTCCTAAGGTCCAAAGAAACTAGAGTACCTAGAAAGCTTGATATAAAATAGCTTCAGACGAATCTAGAATGTACTTTCTCTAACTTTAATTCAAGTATTTTGTGTAGCTCATTAAGTATTTTGTGTAAGATAATATAAATCCTATATACCTATATCTTCTGGATTTATTACGTTGGTTTAATGGAACTTCTTTTTTGTTTATACAATTCTTATAGAATTATTTTTCGAGTTAAAATTAATCTTAATTTTTTCTAAGTTATTTAAATTTTATAGCAAAAGCTAGAAATACAATGAACCATTGAAAATAAAGAGTTTTTAACGAATCTAGAGTGAACTTCTTCTAGATTTTAGCCGAGAATAATAAATCTAATTAAATTCTAGATCATTTTACAAGAAATTCGTTGTTATACAACCAAGACATGGCCGCGAAATTTTGAATTTGTAATCCTTGAGAAGGTTGTTTCCATCGCAATCCACTTTTTAAAATTTAACTGTTTTAAAAAGTAGATCATTAAGTTCAACTTAAGTTAAACTTAATGATTTTTTCTAAAATTAACTAAGGTGAAAATAAAATTAAGTTTAACTTGTAAAATAAAAATTACTTATATAAAAGATGTTTTGGTAAAAAATAAGTTGAACTTAATATTTTATTTTGTCTTTAGATATCGCTTAAATCGATATAAAGCATGGCGGCTGGACAATCCAAAGTAATAAATAATGTGTTCGTTTGAATATCCACCATGAATTTTGTTAAGTATACAACTGTTTCGAAAGTGAGTAGACCTTACAATTGCTTGTATACCTGAACGTTTGACTTCTCTTTCAATCATACGTTTTGTACCGATTATACTAATCCTTTTAGGTTTATTTAAATTGTAATCATACCAATAAACCATTTTTTGAGGATGAAAAGAAATAAATAACGGATCATTTGTATAATCTTTAGGTCTAAATAATAGAGGGATTGTTAATAGGTAATCATATATGATTTTCTTATCTTGTTTAGAAAGCTCTAAGGTGCGTTTTGATTTGCTTGTGTTTACCGTTAATGTATTCTGTGCAAAGTTAATGTCTTGTATATTTAAAGATACAACTTCGTTAATGGTAAGACCGTAACGAAGCATTAAGATGAACATGGAATGGTTACGCGGACCTATGTATTTATGTATCTGTAATTGAATATCATTTAAATGTTTGTGACTTATAACTGAATCTAAAAGGATTGAAGCATCCGATTCAGTTATAAAATCAGTATCAGTTAATGCTCGTTGTTTTTTTGTTGTTGCTTGTAAAAATCCAATATCATCTGTGAGGCTATAATGCTTTAACATGCCATTTAAATGTGATGCTACACGCCTCAGATTAGCTTCTGACAGGTTTTTTTCTTTTAAATAGGTAAAATATTCGTCGTAATATTTCTTGTCTCCTGGCAAAGTTTCTGAAGGGATATTAGGGTGAGATTGATTTAACCATTTAAAAAACTGTTTTAGATCATGCTTGTACATTGATATTGTAGAAGATTTTTTCTTAGATTCAACTAAATGAGATAAGAAATCTCCAAGTAAAATAAAGTTATTCAAATAAGACACACCCAATCTTTTAGGTAAATTTAATATACTATCATTATAACAAAAATGATTAAACAAGCTTACTAAAATGATTCCTTTTTCTTTATGTATATTAAATTTACCTGGGCTCAAAAAAAAGACGCGTAAAAGCCATCTCTGCAATGCAAGGTTTTACACGTCTTTTTTTTCTATAGCTAATTTCTATTTAAACTTTACTTTGTAAAAAGTTTTTATACATTTTTTTTAACTCTTTATTTTTAAAATCCTTAACAATTCTTGGTTCTAAGCCTAATTTTTCACGTTTATTATAATCTTCTTCCATATTTCGAATGACTTCTTGTAAGCCTGCTTCTTGGGCTTTTTTTATTTCTTCTTGGGTAGGTTGATCTGAACTTAGAATCAGCATTCTTTTTAATTCTTGAAACTGCAAGAGCTTTTCTTCAAATTCTATTTGAGTTCCATTTTCTTTTAAAAATAATTCTTGCTTCTCTTTTAAAGTTGCATCGTTAAGAATTTGTTTTTTATCTCTAGCTTGTGCTATAAAATCTGGAACTAATTCTTTTTTTGCAGCCTTTTTAGAGTTAATGCGTTTTGATTCCTGTGAGACCTGGGCATAATCTTTTTGAATCGCTTTTACTACGTAGGAATGAGGGTGAGTCACATCTCCTGTAATCAAACGATTTTGCGTGTATCTTATATTTCTTTCTAGGTGGTCTTGTGTAAATTCTGATAAAAGCCACTCTATTTTTTCTGGCTTAACCCCTAAGCCTGCTAAATCATTCTCAAGGCTGTTTGTGTTGTCTTCTAACTTCGAGAAGGATTGATTTAATTCTAGTTTTTTCTCTTGAGTAGAGCTAGAACCATTCAATGCAGGCGAACTGGTAATAATAAATTCTATGGAGGTTACTTTTCTACCAGTTTTTATTTCCACGAATTCAAAGTAGATATCCGTTTTATTATTAATTTCTTTTTGAGCTACTGCTAATACTTTGCTTTTAAAATGACCATACTGTTTATACTTAGTAGGTTCAATAGCTAAAAAATGACGTAATTCTTCAAGAGTGAGTTCCCTTTTTCGCAGACGCTCATATTGCTTAAGCAACTCATATATACGAATGGAATAGACCGAATTGAGTCTCACTACATTCTCTAATTGGTACGATGTGAATTTCTCCTTAAGCTCTAAAAACAGATACTTTAAGCTAGGATGAAACTGTAATGTTATGTACCCTTCGTTTTCTTCATAGATAGACGTGATTACCCAGTTGTAATTTCTTTGTCTGCCTTTTTCTTTTATCGTAAGAATTTTGGTTTGAAGTCCATTTACAATTTCTTTTAGGTACGAATAAAAACCAGTACCTTTCTTATTGCCTACGATTTCGATGAAATCTTTAGCTCGAAACCTATAGGTCTTCAACGTTTCATCATTAGGCTGCACTTTAGATGCCATGATTAAAAGAATTCTTTGCTCTTGTAAAGACAATTTATATGTACTCTCAATGAGGATGTTTGATTTAGTTACCCAATTTTTTATATTTATACTTTCCAGATCATATGGTTGAACGACAGTCGTTTTCTTCATAAAATCCCCCATATTTTTCTAAACTATCACTAAAATATCATAAAAGTGATACTGTGTAAATTGCATGTTAAAGAGTAATCTGTCCTTAGAAATTAAATATCACGCAAAATTAGTGATACTTCATGAGGTTTGTTGACTTTAGAAACCTTACTCATTCTTGATTTATTAAACTCAATCTTCATTTTAATACGCAAAATTGGTGATAGTTGAGGCATGTCTGCATTTTAAACGCAAAATTAGTGATACTTTAAGCACATCTAGATTGTTCACGCAAAATTAGTGATACTTAAGCCATATTTGCATTTTAAACGCAAAATTAGTGATAGTTCGCGCAAAATTAGTGATAGTTTCACGCAAAATTAGTGATAGTTTCACGCAAAATTAGTGATAGTTCACGCAAAATTAGTGATAGTTCGCGCAAAATTAGTGATAGTTTAGGCTTATAAACGTTGTAATATCAGTGTCTATAGACGTTCTAAAACAATAAAACAATAAAACAAATATATAAAACAATATGTAAAACAGTAAAACAACATAAGATAGTAGTTGTTTTACTGTTTTACAACTTTCAAGATTAATAATTAAGTAAAGGGATAAATTTTTAGTGAGTTCTTTAGAATATTAGGAGTATATCCAAACGAAGCAATTTTTAATCATAGTTAAAATACAGAGGTTTTATGAGGAGTTCATGAATTCTTATTGAATTATAAGATTAATAGACGGTATAATAGAGTCACCAAAACAGTGCGGAATATAAAAAGACTCCAACGTGTGCAAGTGGTGCGCCAACACCCTTACACCGTTAACCCTAAAACCACTAGGGAAAACACCTGTCGAAGTCCTAATACATAAATTTAGTTACGCCTTTATTTTATCGGATAATTAAATTTATTTCAAGGGCGTAGTCTGTCAAAAAATCCGACATCGTTTTCCTATTTCACGGGATGCGATGTCTTTTTTTGTTCCTGAAAAGGAGAGGATAGACTAATGTCTACTACACGTATGCTTACCGCAGAAGAATTTGATTATATGAAAAATTATCAGAGTTTCATAGAAAACCGTTCTCAACATCAATCAATGAAACGAAAATTACTTAAAGAAATTATAAACCTTTACGGAGAAAAGTTTTATCGCCTCCATGAAGGAACTAGAAAAGCTTTAGATCGGCTTTGTTGGTTTGCTGCAGAAAAAGGATTTTGCTTTCCTGGTAGTACATATTTAGGTAAAACCTACGAAAAGTCAAAAGGAACAATCGATCGTCATTTAAAAGAACTACGAAAACAAGGACAAATTATTACTGTATATCGTCGTTGCCCTCGTAACAATGGAAAGGGAAATCCAGTGCACTTATTTGTGAACCACCCTTTTTTTAATCACTGGGTTAAGTATTTACAGCTTGACTTAGAGTCTAATGTTGAAGCAGATGTTAAAACAGAAAATACTGAGAACGCTTGGGAGAGTAAGAGTAAAGACACAAAAAAACAGTCTACCTATAATTTATCTTTAAAAGATTTAAATAAATATATACGTAATGATGTTAATTTTAAACTCTCGTCTGATTATGTACCATCTTACATACCAAAATCTTTTAAAAATGCTGTAACACCTTTTTTTTCATGTGCAGATGATATTTATGATTTATGGAGAAAAGTCCGATTAGCTTACAAAGCGAGCTGTTTAGAAAAGCCCCTGGAAGATTTAAGTTTCCTTCCTGTTCAAGCGTTTAAAGAGACTGTTTTTGCTTATAAAAGCAATCGTATAAAAACTAACTTTGCAGCTTATTTTTTTGGAACGATTAGAGGAATATTTGTGATTGAGCGTAGAAAAGAAGTTCAGCGAAACGGTGGGAGTAGGCTTTTTTATAACTTTTTAGACTCCTAAATTAGAAAACAGATAATATTATTTATACATATTTTAAGTCAGAACGAGCGTTGTTACGATTTAACAATCTGAAAATTATTATCTTTTGTACCCAAAATAAGACGGGTCTATATACACATTTCTATTGGTACTTTACATATACTGTTACGATTTATTTTATTATCAGAGGTGAGTAAATGCCATATGTTAATCGGTTTTTAACCAATGCTAATGGGGCTGTTACATTTACAGGAAACACTTTTGGCTTAAATAAACAAGCCAATGCTAATGCTCCTGGAACAGCAGGCTCAATAGGAACTTTTTTCAGTGTAAATCCAAGCTCCATAGATGGATCGTTTCCTACAGGAACTACGGCAAATTATCTACAAAACTCTTCTAGTGCAGTTTTAAGAATCCCATCTACCACTACTCAAATTCTTTATGCAGAATTAATATGGGGTGGAAGCTATCTTTATGGTGGAGAAGATGTTAGCGCAGCTTTAAATAACGCTGTGACTTTTATTACTCCTACCAGAACAGTTAGCGTGCAGCCAGACACGGCTACACGTTTTACCTTAACAACTTCAAGCTTTTATTACGTTCGTAGTGCAAATGTTACGAACCTAATCTCTCAATCAGGTACTTATTCGGTATTAGGAGTTCCAGGAACACAAAGTACAACAGAAAACAATGCCAATGCAGCTGGATGGACATTGGCCGTAGTCTATGCTGATCCTTTACAGAAATCTCGTAACTTGTCCATTTTTGTTGGAGCAGAATTAACAAGTTCAGCTACAGGAAGCTCTACGGCAGCTGTAACTGGGTTTGGTACGCCTATTACAGGAACAGTAAATGGTAGATTATTAGTAAGTGCTATTGAAGGGGATTCAGCTATAGTAGGTGATCAGCTCCAATTTGGCCCTACGGTTGCAGCTTTACAACCAGTTTCGGGGCCGAATAACCCTGTAAATAACTTTTTTGCTTCTCAAATTAATAATGATAGTGGTGTATTAGATACAAGTGGACAATTTGGCAGTTTAAATAGCACACCAGGAGGTAGCTTATCCGGTGCGAGGCAGGGATGGGATATTACCAATATTGACGTCTCAGCTCGTTTATCAAATAACCAAACCAGTGCCGTCGTACGTGGAACGACGAGTGGAGATACTTACGTTATTAGTGCTTTAGCTCTTCAAGTAGATATTAATGCACCTGTTTTAAATGTATCAAAGTCTGCCAATGTTACATCCGCTCGAACAGGAGATATTATTACTTATACAGTCCAAGTAAGTAATACTGGTACAGCTTCTGCCAATGTTCTAATAGCTACAGATCCATTGTCTTCAGCAACAACTTTTATTCCTAATAGTTTGCAAGTGGATGGAGTTACTCAGACAAATGCAGATATCCGAAATGGCCTGTCACTTGGTACATTAAATATTAACCAAACTCGAGTATTGACATATCAGGTTAGAGTAGTTGGTCCTCTGACAGCAATCTCTTCTCTTGGTAATCAAGTCTTTATTAATTACCAATTTGAAAGTACACCAGGAAATATATTAGCCGGATCAGGTGCTTCTCCTGTCAATAGTGTAACAACTATTAACACTCCTCCTACAGTTCCTAATTATACTATTACAAATCCGGAGGACACTGTAGCAATTGGAACAGTCATTGGCAATGATATTGACGGGAACCCTCTAACTTACCGTATTGGCACGAGACCGGCTAATGGAGTAGTAACTGTTAATCCTAATGGGCAATTTGTCTATACCCCCAATTTAAATTTTAATGGAACAGATCAATTTACAGTTATTGTAGACGATGGGCAAGGAGGAACAGCTACTTCTGTAGTAACCATTATAAATACGCCTGTAAACGATAATCCCGTTACTCAAAACTATGCAGTTATTACTAATGAAGATACCCCTTTAGTTGGTCAGATACAAGCTACAGATGTAGATGGTGACTTACTTACTTTCCAATTACAATCTCCCCCAACAAACGGCACAGTTGTCGTAACTAATAGTGGAGCTTACACGTATACCCCCAATTTAAATTTCAACGGAAATGATCAGTTTACGGTGTTGGTGTCAGATGGGCAAGGAGGAACAGCAGTTTCGACAGTGACAGTGACAGTAACGCCTGTAAACGATGCACCGACGGTGCCAAACTACACGTTTACTACACAAGAAGATAGCCCTGTGGTAGGAGCAGTCGTAGGGACTGATGTAGATGGGAATTCTCTTAGCTATCAGCTGCAAAATAGGCCAACAAATGGAATTGCCGTAGTAAATGCAAATGGCACATTTAGTTATCAGCCAAATCTAAATTTTAATGGAAGTGATCAATTTACAGTATTAGTCTCAGATGGCCAAGGAGGAACGGCGGTTTCAATAGTAACGATTAATGTCATCCCCGTAAACGATCCCCCAATTACGTCCAATGTTAGTTTTACGATTGCGGAAGATAGCACGTTAATTAATCGAATAGTGGCAGTAGATCCTGACGGAGACCCGTTAACGTTTAGCCTGCAAACAGCGCCAGGCAACGGAGTAGCTGTGGTGAATGGGGACGGAACGTTTAGCTACCAGCCGAA
Organism: Priestia sp. D51; assembly: GCF_053345675.1. Lineage (NCBI taxonomy): Bacteria > Bacillati > Bacillota > Bacilli > Caryophanales > Bacillaceae > Priestia > Priestia sp. D51. The sequence continues at coordinate 27,299 of NZ_JBLTIR010000020.1, forward strand.
CCTGAACTTTAATGGGACGGATCAGTTTACAGTGTTGGTGTCCGATGGCCAAGGAGGCACGGCAGTTTCAACGGTGACGGTAATAGTCACGCCAGTGAATGATGCACCGACGGTGCCAAATTACACGTTCAGTACGCAAGAAGACAGTCCTGTGGTAGGAGCAGTGGTAGGAACGGACGTGGATGGAAATCCTCTTAGTTATCAGCTGCAAAATGGTCCAACAAATGGAATAGCTGCAGTGAATGCAGATGGAACGTTTAGTTATCAACCAAACTTGAATTTTAATGGGACGGATCAGTTTACGGTATTGGTGTCAGACGGTCAGGGAGGAACGGCGGTTTCAACGGTGACCGTTAATGTTATCCCTGTCAATGATCCCCCAATTACGTCCAATGTTAGTTTTACGATTGCGGAAGATAGCACGTTAATCAATCAAGTAGTGGCGGTAGATCCCGATGGAAATCCGTTAACGTTTAGCTTACAAACGGCACCGGGCAACGGAGTGGCCGTGGTGAATACGGATGGAACGTTTAGCTACCAGCCGAACCTGAACTTTAATGGGACGGATCAGTTTACAGTGTTGGTGTCCGATGGCCAAGGAGGCACGGCAGTTTCAACGGTGACGGTAATAGTCACGCCAGTGAATGATGCACCGACGGTGCCAAATTACACGTTTAGTACGCAAGAAGACAGTCCTGTGGTAGGAGCAGTGGTAGGAACGGACGTAGATGGAAATCCTCTTAGTTATCAGCTGCAAAATGGTCCAACAAATGGAATAGCTGCAGTGAATGCAAATGGAACGTTTAGTTATCAACCAAACTTGAATTTTAATGGGACGGATCAGTTTACGGTATTGGTGTCAGACGGTCAGGGAGGAACGGCAGTTTCAACGGTGACCGTTAATGTTATCCCTGTTAATGATCCCCCAATTACGTCCAATGTTAGTTTTACGATTGCGGAAGATAGCACGTTAATCAATCAAGTAGTGGCGGTAGATCCCGATGGAAATCCGTTAACGTTTAGCTTACAAACGGCACCGGGCAACGGAGTGGCCGTGGTGAATACGGATGGAACGTTTAGTTATCAGCCGAACCTGAACTTTAATGGGACGGATCAGTTTACAGTGTTGGTGTCCGATGGCCAAGGCGGCACGGCAGTTTCAACGGTGACGGTAATAGTCACGCCAGTGAATGATGCACCGACGGTGCCAAATTACACGTTCAGTACGCAAGAAGACAGCCCTGTGGTAGGAGCAGTGGTAGGAACGGACGTGGATGGAAATCCTCTTAGTTATCAGCTGCAAAATGGTCCAACAAATGGAATAGCTGCAGTGAATGCAAATGGCACATTTAGTTATCAGCCAAATCTAAATTTTAATGGAAGTGATCAATTTACAGTATTAGTCTCAGATGGCCAAGGAGGAACGGCGGTTTCAATAGTAACGATTAATGTCATCCCCGTAAACGATCCCCCAATTACGTCCAATGTTAGTTTTACGATTGCGGAAGATAGCACGTTAATTAATCGAATAGTGGCAGTAGATCCTGACGGAGACCCGTTAACGTTTAGCCTGCGAACAGCGCCAGGAAACGGAGTAGCTGTGGTGAATGGGGACGGAACGTTTAGTTATCAACCGAATCTGAACTTTAATGGGACGGATCAGTTTACAGTGTTGGTGTCCGATGGTCAAGGCGGCACGGCAGTTTCAACGGTGACGGTAATAGTCACGCCAGTGAATGATGCACCGACAGTGCCAAATTACACGTTTAGTACGCAAGAAGACAGTCCTGTGGTAGGAGCAGTCGTAGGGACCGATGTAGATGGGAATTCTCTTAGCTATCAGCTGCAAAATAGGCCAACAAATGGAATTGCCGTAGTAAATGCAAATGGAACGTTTAGTTATCAACCAAACTTGAATTTTAATGGGACGGATCAGTTTACGGTATTGGTGTCAGACGGTCAGGGAGGAACGGCAGTTTCAACGGTGACCGTTAATGTTATCGCTGTTAACGATCCCCCAATTACGTCCAATGTTAGCTTTACGATTGCGGAAGATAACACGTTAATCAATCAAGTAGTGGCGGTAGATCCCGATGGAAATCCGTTAACGTTTAGCTTACAAACGGCACCGGGCAACGGAGTGGCCGTGGTGAATACGGATGGAACGTTTAGTTATCAGCCGAACCTGAACTTTAATGGGACGGATCAGTTTACAGTGTTGGTGTCCGATGGCCAAGGCGGCACGGCAGTTTCAACGGTGACGGTAATAGTCACGCCAGTGAATGATGCACCGACGGTGCCAAATTACACGTTTAGTACGCAAGAAGACAGCCCTGTGGTAGGAGCAGTGGTAGGAACGGACGTGGATGGAAATTCTCTTAGTTATCAGTTGCAAAATGGTCCAACAAATGGAATAGCTGCAGTGAATGCAGATGGAACGTTTAGTTATCAACCAAACTTGAATTTTAATGGGACGGATCAGTTTACGGTATTGGTGTCAGACGGTCAGGGAGGAACGGCGGTTTCAACGGTGACCATCAACGTTATCCCTGTCAATGATCCCCCAATTACGTCCAATGTTAGTTTTACGATTGCGGAAGATAGCACGTTAATCAATCAAGTAGTGGCGGTAGATCCCGATGGAAATCCGTTAACGTTTAGCCTACAAACGGCACCGGGCAACGGAGTGGCCGTGGTGAATACGGATGGAACGTTTAGCTACCAGCCGAACCTGAACTTTAATGGGACGGATCAGTTTACAGTGTTGGTGTCCGATGGTCAAGGCGGCACGGCAGTTTCAACGGTGACGGTAACAGTCACGCCAGTGAATGATGCACCAACGGTGCCGAACTACACGTTCAGCACGCAGGAAGATAGTCCTGTGGTAGGAGTAGTGGTAGGGACAGATGTGGATGGAAATCCTCTTAGTTATCAGCTACAGGTTGCGCCAGTAAACGGAGTAGCTGTGGTGAATGGAGATGGAACATTTAGCTACCAGCCAAACCTAGATTTTAATGGGACAGATCAATTTACGGTATTGGTGTCAGATGGTCAGGGGGGAACGGCGGTTTCGACCGTTACAATAAACGTAATTCCAGTGAATGACCCTCCAATCACCGCTGATTTAGCATTTACAATTAATGAAGATACACCTCTTACAAATCAAATTCCAGCTTTTGATCCAGATGGGGATCCGTTGACATTTACTTTGCTGAATCCGCCTCCGTCAAATGGAAGTGTTGTATTAGGGGCAAATGGAGTATTTACCTATACACCAAATTTAAATTACAACGGAATGGATACTTTTGGTGTGCTGGTATCAGATGGTAAAGGAGGAACTTCCCTTTCTACTGTGACCTTAACAATAGTGCCTGTAAACGATCCGCCAGTAGGAGGAGATAGAGCTGTTACAACGACCATTAATCTTCCTGTTACAAGCAGCATACCTGCTTCAGACCCTGACAACGTTACTCTAACCTATACTCTTCAACAAAATCCAGATAATGGTGAAGCCGTCATAAATCAAGATGGTACATTCATTTATACACCTAATAACAATTTCATAGGTAATGATCAATTCACCATATTAATAATAGACCCAGAAGGAGCCACTGCACTATCGACTATTTTTGTAACGGTCCTTGAAACAAACGGAACTACAACTTCACAGGATTTGCAAATCTCTACTGATGAAGACACACCAGTAACAAATCAAGTAATTGCTACTAATGTAAATGGAAATCCACTTGTTTACACTATTGAAAACCCACCCATTAATGGAGTAGTAACAATTGATTCTAATACAGGAATATTTACGTATACACCGAATGCAAACTTTAACGGTTCAGATGCTTTTGTAGTATATATAACTGATAACTTAGGAGGAAATGCTACTGCATCAGTTATCGTTACAGTTATTCCAATAAATGATTCTCCAATTGTTCCAAATTATCAGTTGACGACTAACGAAGACACACCTGTAACTTCTATGGTAATTGCAACTGATATTGATGGTAATCAGCTGGATTATTCGTTACAAAATGCTCCAGTGAACGGAATAGTAAACGTAGGGTTAGATGGGATGTATACCTATACACCGAATGCAAACTTTAATGGAACTGACCAATTTACCGTACTAGTAAGCGACGGCCAAGGAGGAACAGCCATCTCCACCATCACGATTACGGTTCTGCCAGTAAATGATCCACCAGTAGGTCCGGTGGTGGTGACGTTGGTTACAACCGAAGATACGCCAGTGTCGAGTCAAATTACAGCGTTTGATCCAGATGGAGAGGTGCTGACGTACAGCTTACAAGATCCGCCAACAAACGGAGTGGCAGTGGTAAATCCAGATGGTACATTCACGTATA
>NZ_JBLTIR010000021.1:0-19258 GCF_053345675.1 Priestia sp. D51
AGGCACGCCGCCAGCGTTCATCCTGAGCCAGGATCAAACTCTCCGAAGAAATGTTTGACTTGCTCATTTAAAAAATAAAAATTAACGTTGACGTTTGTCGCTTTGTTCAGTTTTCAAAGTTCAACCGTTGCTCTGAAGCAACTTTATTAGTATAACATTCTATTATTTTGATGTCAACATCTTTTTTAAGATGTTTCTCTCAACTGCGCTGTTCATCAGCGACATTTAATAATTTACCATATATAATATATAGAGTCAATCGTTTTTCTAAAAAACTTTATAAATAAAAAAGTTAATGAAGTAAACCTTCAGTAAAGTAACCAATTAACCTCTATTACAATAGCAATCTAGCCGCTATGCAGTTTTCTTATCTTACCATAAAAAAAAAGCCCAGTCATTAAACTGAGCTTTTTTATTTAAACTATTCTGCTAAGAACGCGAAATAGAGTATGAAGATGATACAGAGAGCATACATAATGGGATGCACTTCTTTTCCACGCTTGCTGCATAACATTGTAATAGGATAAAAGATAAAGCCAACCGCAATGCCTGTTGCAATACTGTACGTTAATGGCATCATGATCACCGTGAAAAATGCCGGAACTGCCACTTCGAACTCTTTCCAATTGATTTCTCCTAAGTTTGACACCATCAGAGCTCCTACCGTAATTAAAGCTGGCGCAGTAACAGCTGGTGTTACGACCGCTAACAACGGAGAAAAGAACAGTGCAACTAAGAAAAACGCCGCCGTTACAATTGCAGTAAATCCTGAACGTCCGCCCGCTGCTACTCCAGCCGTAGACTCTACGTAAGCTGTTGTTGATGAGGTACCAAGAACAGCACCAACTACAATCGCACTAGAATCTGCCAATAACGCTCTGCCCGCTCGCGGAAGCTTATTATCTTTCATAAGCCCAGCTTGACTCGCTACAGCAACCATCGTACCTGCTGTATCGAAGAAATCAACGAATAAGAAAGTTAAAATGACGACTAGCATCTTTACAGTAAAGATATCACCGATATTTTGGAAAGCTGCCCCAAACGTTGGGTCAAGACTAGGAACCGATGAAACCACTGCTTTAGGTGTATCAATTAATCCAAAAGCCATACCTGCTACAGCCGTTACAATCATACCGATAAATACAGCTGCATTTACTCGAAGCACCATTAATACAATAGTAATGACAATACCAAAAACCGCAAGTAATGTTGTTGGGTTCGTCAAATCACCCAGTCCAACGAATGTGGCATCATCTTTGACGATGATTCCCGCACCTTTCATACCAATAAAACTAATAAATAAACCAATACCTGCTCCAACAGCCATTTTTAATTCAATAGGAATAGAATTAATAATTTTTTCTCGCAGGCTTGTTAATGTTAAAAGAATAAAAATAACACCTGATATCATAACACCCGTTAAAGCCGTCTGCCATGGAATTCCCATCGTCAGAACAACTGTATAAGCAAAAAATGCGTTTAATCCCATACCTGGAGCTAATGAAATTGGATATCTACCAAGCACTCCCATAACAATTGATCCCAAAGCTGCCGCTAAAGCAGTAGCTGTAAATACAGCCCCTTGGTCCATTCTCATACTGTCAGGTAGATCCTTTACATCACTTAGTGATAGCACAGATGGATTAACAAATAAAATGTAAGCCATAGATAGAAAAGTTGTAAGGCCAGCTATAAACTCTTTTCGGTAGCTAGTACCCAGCTCTTCAAAACGAAAATACTTCTTCACGTTTTTTCCTCCCTTTATAGAAGCCGCATGCACTTAGACAGGCCATAAAAAAATGCCTCTACGCTATGGCGCGTAAAGGCATAAAATCGACTAAAAGAGAAATGTATGAGCAAAAAACAAAAGATTTTTATACATACATGTATTACTTTCTCGTAGTCAAGCCATTTACGGTAGCTCGGTAGAAACTTTTGGGCCTTATCCCCAAGATTATACGACATTAAAGCTATATCTCGCTGTTTTATGTTACTATCCTACCATTAACTTTTTAAAAAAGTCAACAAAAAACGAACATTCTTATAAAAGAATGTTCGTTTGTTCGGTTTTCTTACATATTATTCCCATTCAATTGTTGCAGGTGGCTTACTTGTAATATCATACACTACGCGGTTAATATGCTTAACTTCGTTTACAATACGCGTTGAGATAACTTCAAGCACATCCCAAGGAATACGCGCCCAGTCAGAAGTCATACCATCAATCGATGTAACAGCACGAATACCGATTGTGTAATCATACGTACGAGCATCTCCCATTACACCTACACTGCGGATGTCAGGAAGAACCGTAAAGTATTGCCAGATATCGCGCTCTAAGTCTGCTTTTGCAATCTCTTCACGTAAAATAGCATCCGACTCACGTACAATTTCTAACTTCTCTTCCGTAATTGCACCAAGTACACGAATACCTAGACCTGGCCCTGGGAAAGGCTGACGCCAAACGATGTTATCAGGAATACCTAATTCAGAACCTAATGCACGTACTTCATCTTTGAATAGCGTGTTTAACGGTTCGATTAGTTTGAACTGCATATCTTCCGGTAATCCACCTACATTATGGTGAGATTTAATCGTTTGAGCTGTAGCTGTCCCACTCTCGATAATATCTGTGTATAGCGTACCTTGAGCTAGGAAATCAAACCCTTTTAATTTAGCAGCTTCGTCATCGAATACATAAATAAATTCATTACCGATGATTTTACGCTTTTGTTCAGGATCTGATACACCGCTTAATTTTTCTAAGAAGCGATCTTTTGCATCGATTTTAATTACGTTCATATTAAAGCCTTCGCTAAATGTTTCCATTACGCTTTCAGCTTCACCTTTACGTAATAAACCGTGATCTACGAACATACATGTTAACTGATCACCAATTGCTTTGTGAATTAATACAGCTACTACCGAAGAGTCTACTCCGCCGCTAAGTGCGCAAAGTACTTTTCTATCTCCAACTGTTTCACGGATTTTATCCATTTCAACTTCAATGAAGTTCTCAATTGACCAGTTTGCTTCAGCATGACATACTTCAAACACGAAGTTCTTTAAGATATGGTTACCGTGCACTGAATGGCGAACTTCTGGATGGAACTGCACTCCGTACATATTCTTTTCTTTGTTACTCATTGCGGCAATTGGACAAGATGGGCTAGTTGCGTCCACTTCAAAACCAGCTGGTGTTTCTACAACTAAATCACCGTGACTCATCCAAACAACTTGTTCTTTTGGCAACTCATGGTACATTAATGAATCGTTTTGTACGTTAATCGCTGCTTTACCATATTCACGATGGCTAGCACCTTCTACCTTCCCGCCAAAATGATGAGTCATTAATTGCATTCCATAACAAATACCTAAAACAGGAATACCTAATTCAAAAATGTTTTCATCGCAGTGAAATGCGTTTTCACCGTACACACTGTTTGGGCCTCCAGAGAAAATAATTCCCTTTGGATTTAATGCTTTAATCTCTTCTGCTGTAATTGTGTGCGGATGCAATTCACTATATACTCCGAACTCGCGAATGCGACGCGTAATCAGTTGGTTATATTGACTACCAAAATCTAATACAACAATCATGCCTTCCATCTTGTTCACCTCTCCGAATGTGTAAATAATCACTTGTTATTATGCCCTAAAATATAAAAAAAACTAGACTTCTCCCTCAAAAAACAAAGGCAGAAGTCTAGTTGAGCACGACGTTTATCGTCAAATAGACTGTTCTGCCTTCATAGTCAGATCGTTTAAGGTGACCCGGTAGAGACTCTCGAACCATATTATCGAGGATATATGAAGGTATACGAAACATTTATAGTAAGTTCGAGAATATTCTATCAATCCGCGAAACAATGGTCAAGAACTCGTTTTTTTGATTAAATTTTCCCACAATTCAATCGACTCTTTCCATTCTTTTATGGAATCTGCATTTCGATATAAAACCCGCTCGTATTTTTCCGTTAATTTTAGCATATTTACCGTATTTAATTTTTCGTCTACTTCTCCTGCAAAGTCGCGCAGCGTTTGATTTTCTTGCCGTTTTAGTCCATTTGCAGCGAGTCTTTTAAGTAAAAAAGCATACGCTGATTCAAAGGTTTCCACACTCTCTTTCTTTTTATAAAAAGAGATATAAAAAGGTAAAAACCATTTAAATCGATTGAGATATATTACTATTAACATAACTACAATCAGTCCGTAGAAAAGCACTTTCCATTTCATAGACAACTTAGCATTTTGAAGAGAAGCTGTTTTTTCTTTCTCTCTTTTCTCTTGTGCCGGAAGCTCTTTCTTCTTAGGCTGCTCCTTGACTTGCGTTTCTTGTTTCTCTTCTTCCCTTTGACTATTTTCACTAGAGTTGTTAGGTTGGCTATCTACAAAATCATAAGGATTAGAAAAACTTTTTGTTGGTTCAAAAGGTACCCAGCCCGCTCCTGGAAAATAGACTTCGACCCAAGAATGAGCATTATTTTGTGTAATTTCATAGGTTGTCCACTTACTACTTCCTGAAATAACGGTGGCATCACCTTCTGTATAGCCCTTTACCCACCGAGCAGGAATATCTAATGAACGAAGCAGCACGACCATAGAAGTAGAGAAGTTATCACAGTATCCTCTTTTTGTATCAAATAAAAATTGATCCACATAATCTTTATTCTTCGTAGGAATTGAAACATTTTCAGTATCATATACATATGGATTGGATCGGAAGTATTCTTCAACGGCTTTCGCTTTTTCATAGCGATTGTTTTTATTTTTTGTTATCGTACGAGCTAAATCCTTTACTCGTTTTGGCAAATTAGCAGGAAGCTGTGTATACCTTGCTATAAATTCATTATTATTCTCTAGACTCTCTGACTTTTTCTCCTCTGCTTGCTGAAGAAGCCCGGTATCAAACACAGGATATTTATACGTTAGCTCATACGATTGAACAGTAACAAGTTTGTCATTTTGATAAGGATATAATTTTTCATTTGTCGGTGTAACATCGGTTTGAATGCCATTTTTTAAGGTTAGAGACAGCAGTTGAGGAACATGCATAAGATGAACAGAAGGCTGCGAATAGGTAACTTCTGCTTTTCTTACTTCTCCTGCAACACTTGAATCATATTGAGGGAGTAAGTTTTCATTTCCTTTGAAAGGCACTTTTTCTTCCTCTTTAGACAGCTCCCAGCCCTTACCTGTATACACATCCTTCGTTTCAATACGCCAATAGTGCTCATCCTCTACTTTAGCTGTAAACACAACCGTATCATCATTGACAAAGGATCCCCCCAATTTAGAATCGTCCATATCATAGCCAATTCGTTGACCGCTTGCAGATTCTCCCTGTCCTTGATGTGTTGTGTGAGCTGCAATAAAAGGGACCGGATCTGGCCACTGCGGACCTGGTTTAGGGGCGAGATAAGCCAGCACAATGACAATGGCTAAAAAACTGCCTAGAAAAAGAAACGATCGTTTTCTATTTTCTAAACGCTCGGTGCTAGCACCTTTTATACGTTCAGGATTGATGCGAAGCATGGCTACTAATAAAAATCCGATAATCGTCACGCGAATAATAGCAGCTCCGGCATCGTAAGTAGAAAAGGTATCCAATACGGTAATATACAAAATGGTTAAGAAGAAAAAGAAGAAAATTCTTTTTTGATAAAAGATCCAATATCGAATTAAATAAGCCATAATCCAAAGCAGGATAAAAAATAAAGTGCTCCTCATTTCAAAGGATAAATTCGCTATATTCCACTCCATGATACTTTGTACATCTGACTGAAGAATTTCCAAAAGTCTTGGAAGCCATTCTGAAGAAAAGAAGGCACCTTGGAAATAGAGACTGTGAAGTGAAAACAAAATAAACAACATGCTCCCTAACGTCATCACAATAAACGGCAATCGAAACGTTAAGCTCAAAAAACAGTAAGCGACAAACAGGATAAAGTATTGAATTTGATTCGTATCAGTGACTTCATTTAAAGGGAGAAGCCATTCCACTAATAAAAAGAAAGCTCCCGCGTATAATAAGACGTTTTTTACATACCAAGCTGATTTATTCACTTATTTCCGCCCTCACTTCCTTTAGTGATAGAGGAAGATCAATATGAACGACTTCAATTGTTAAAGCAGAAGATTGTATGCCATTTACAATAACTGTCTCTTCCTCACTAAGCCCCGCTCCTTCATTTTTAACGACAATGAGTGAAGCCTTAGCATGAGGGCTCAGCTTGGATTGAATCTGGCCAATAAGAGTCCCTGTAACTTGACTGACAATGACCATAAAAGAATGCTGCTTTTGAATAGCAATATTCTGAAATTCTGTTTCGAATGCTCGATTGCTAATAGGCTGTGCACGTGCTAAGTGATGCAACAGGTTATCAGCCTCCCTTTGTTCAGAGGTTTTCTGCGAAAAAAGGGCATCTCCAGCTAAAAGAAAATCGACTTTTTTACGCTTGGTTTCTTCATGAATGAGCATGGATGCCAGAAAGCTCATTCGCTCTTCAAAGTATAGAGGGCCCATAACATCTGCAATGATAATTATACTCCGTTCATGATAATGACCAAACTCTTTAGAAATCAACGTAGCTTTACGAGCGGTCGCCTTCCAATCGATAGATCCTAATCGGTCACCCGGCTGATATTCTCTAATGCCTGTCACTAACGTAGTAGATTGATTTCCCGTAGAAACTTCATTTTTCCCTTCTTCTATTCCCGCTAAAAGAAACGGGATATCTATCTTATGAATCTGAGGATAAACGATAAATCGCTGCTGCAGTAGAAAATATGCCTTCTTTTTTACGATGCCTAATAAATCACTAATTTCAATTGAAATCGTAAAAAATTCATATTCTCCTCTTTCTACAAACGATCTTTCATACGGAATAACAGCGTTTCGTTGAAAAAGCGGATAAATTGTTCTTTCTTCTTGATCTAAAAGGTTACTCTCCTCTTTCACCGCTGCCATATAAACAGGAAAAGCCGAGGAGCGTGTAATGTGAATGTCATAAGAAAGATGATCTCCAGCGAATCGAGGCTGTAGCTTCACATCACGAGCAACATTCCACTTCTTCAACGGATAGAGCAACACGGCTACCGCATATAATCCAAAAGGTAAGAAGCTATAAAATAAAAACCAGCTGACAAAGCCTCCTTGAAACATGGCGTAAGAAAACGTAGCGGTAAAGATGCAGAATAAAACGAACCAGTCTCTACCTTTGTTCCATATCACTTTTATATACTGTTTCATAAATTATCCTCTTACCTTTTAACAGGTACTTTCGTATCAGCCATAATTTGCTTCATCACATCACTCGCTGTTAAACCGCTGTACTGAGTATCAGGTCTTAGCGTTAAGCGATGTGCACACACATACGAAGCAAGCTCTTGAACATCATCAGGAAGAGAGTAATCTCTTCCCTTTACTAACGCATATGCTTGAATAGCCTTCATAAAGGAAACCGTGCCACGAGGACTAATACCTAATGAAACATGTGGATGAGAGCGAGTTTTGCGAATAATTTCAATGATATAGTTCTTGATCGTATCATCTACATAAATACTGCTTACAGCTTTTTGAGCCTGTACTAATTCTGGAACGCTCATAACAGGTTTGACATCTTCAAGATTAACTTGAGTCGATACGCCATTTAAAATTTGAAGCTCCTCTTCTTGCGTAGGATACCCCATGCTTAGTTTGAATAAAAAACGATCCAGCTGCGCTTCCGGCAAATGATAGGTCCCATCAAAATCAACGGGATTTTGAGTAGCCATCACAAAAAAAGGCGCCGGAATTTCCCGGGTGATACCATCGGTTGTTACATGATGCTCAGCCATTGCTTCTAAAAGCGCCGATTGTGTTTTAGGAGAAGTCCTGTTAATCTCATCAGCGAGTACTATGTGGCTCATGATAGGACCTGGACGAAAATGAAATTCCATGTCTTTTGGACTGTAAATAGAAACACCTGTTACGTCGGACGGCAGCAAATCAGGCGTGAATTGAATTCGTTTAAATTCTGCATCAATCGATTTGGCCAGTGCCTTCACAAGCATCGTTTTCCCCACACCCGGAACATCTTCAAGCAAAACATGTCCTCCTGCAAGTAAAGCAACCAAACTAAGCTCAGATACCTGACGTTTTCCAATCACAATTTGATCGATGTTTTCTAATACTTGGTTTAATTTATTATTAATATGATCCAGCTGAATCAACGACGCTCCCCCTTAAAACTCAGTTAAGCCTTGAGTTTAGTAAGTTTTCCAATAAACATAGTACTATCTTAACAAATTTTAAAAAAATCTGAAAATATTAACGCACACAAAAAAGCGACCAAGTGAGTACTTGGTCGCTTTTTTAGGTAGGGCAGTGATTACATCATGCCGCCCATTCCACCCATGCCGCCCATGTCAGGCATTGCAGGAGCTCCGCCTTCTTCTGGCTTGTCAGCAACAACTGCTTCAGTTGTTAAGAACATAGCCGCTACAGAAGAAGCATTTTGAAGAGCTGAACGCGTTACTTTTGTTGGGTCAACGATACCAGTGTCTAGCATATTTACCCACTCGCCAGTTGCAGCGTTGAATCCAGTTCCAACTGCTTCGCCTTTTAGACGCTCAACGATTACTGATCCTTCTAAACCAGCGTTGTGAGCGATTTGACGTACAGGCTCTTCAATCGCACGCAATACGATGTTGATACCTGTAGCAGTGTCACCGTCAGCTTCGATGCTTGCTACTTTATTATAGATATTTACTAATGCAGTACCACCACCAGCTACGATACCTTCTTCAACCGCAGCACGCGTAGAGTTTAATGCATCTTCAATACGTAATTTACGTTCTTTTAACTCAGTTTCAGTTGCCGCACCAACTTTGATTACAGCTACGCCACCAGCAAGTTTTGCTAAGCGCTCTTGTAATTTTTCACGGTCAAACTCTGAAGTTGTTTCTTCAAGCTGAGCTTTGATTTGGTTTACGCGTGCTAGGATATCTTCTGCGTTTCCTGCACCGTTTACAACTGTTGTATTTTCTTTTGTTACAACAATTTTAGAAGCGCGACCTAATTGATCGATGCCTGCTGTTTTTAAGTCAAGACCAAGCTCTTCAGTGATTACTTCTCCGCCTGTTAGGATCGCAACGTCTTGTAGCATTGCTTTACGACGATCACCAAAACCAGGAGCTTTAACAGCTACAGCTGTAAATGTACCACGAAGTTTGTTCACAACTAATGTTGCTAAAGCTTCGCCTTCTACGTCTTCAGCGATGATTAATAGCGGCTTGCCTTGTTGAACAACTTGCTCTAATACCGGTAAGATTTCTTGAATGTTACCGATTTTTTTGTCTGTGATTAAGATGTATGGATCATCTAATACAGCTTCCATTTTATCTGAATCAGTTACCATGTAAGGAGATGCATATCCACGGTCAAACTGCATACCTTCTACCACTTCTAATTCAGTTGTGAAACCTTTTGATTCTTCAAGTGTGATAACGCCGTCGTTACCAACGCGCTCCATTGCTTCAGCAATTAATTGACCTACTTCTTCGTCAGCTGCTGAGATAGCCGCTACTTGAGCAATTGAATCTTTACCTTGAATTGGTTTAGAGATTGCTTTTAGTTCTTCAACCGCTACAGCTACTGCTTTTTCCATACCTTTACGGATACCCATTGGGTTAGCACCAGCCGTTACGTTTTTAAGACCTTCTCTGATCATTGCTTGCGCTAAAACTGTTGCAGTAGTTGTACCGTCACCAGCAACGTCGTTTGTTTTGCTAGCAACTTCGGCTACTAATTTAGCACCCATATTTTCAAATGCGTCTTCTAATTCGATTTCTTTTGCAATTGTTACACCGTCATTTGTAATAAGCGGTGAACCGAATTTCTTTTCCAATACAACGTTACGACCTTTTGGTCCAAGCGTTACTTTTACAGCATTTGCTAATGTATCTACACCACGTAGCATTGCGCGACGTGCTTCTTCGCTAAATTTAATGTCTTTTGCCATGTTCTTTGACCTCCTCAAGATGTTCTTAATAATCTATTTTTTACGTATGATAAGTTTGTGGTTAAAATTAGCCGATTACAGCTAAAATATCGCTTTCGCGTAAAATTAAGTATTCAGTACCTTCGTATTTTACTTCAGTACCCGCATATTTTGAGAAGATGATACGATCGCCCGCAGCTACTTCTAAAGCTACACGCTCACCGCTTTCTAATACTCGGCCTGTACCTACAGCAACAATTTTACCCTCTTGTGGCTTTTCTTTTGCACTGTCCGGTAACACGATACCGCTTGCTGTTTTTTCCTCAGATTTTACAAGTTCAATCACTACGCGATCACCTAATGGCTTTAACAAGTGAAACAACCTCCTCAAATAATATGTTTGCATTTTTATTAGCACTCAACCTCAACGAGTGCTAACACAATTATTATATTAAAACAAAGTGGGTTTTTTTTGCAAGTATTAAACAAAAAAAATTTAAAATTTACGACAACTACATATAATAGTCTTAGATTTCGACGATTTTGAGAAATAAAGCATTCTTTTCTCTGTTCAATAATATGTATGTTACAATACGAGCAAGAAGAAATTACTAACTTTACAGTACTTCTTCGACATATATACATAAAAACCTTTTAAAGGAGTATAGAAGATTGGAAAAACGTTATTGGTATGTTATCCTCACTTACATCCTTATGCAGTTTTCAGGAGTTGTTGGTATACCGCTGTTAAAATTAACAGGAATGTTTGATGACTATCCAGTTCGAACAGCGAATGTCATGCTTTTGACTTATTGGACTATCATTAGCTTTATCCTTGGTTTACTTATTGTCTTACTGCTGCTGCGCCGTGACATGTCCATGCGTATAGAACATGCTGGAAAAACGATTGCTGTTGTCTGGTCAGTCCTTGGGGTGTTTCTCGCTATGGCTGGTCAAGCTGTAGCAGGTATGATTGAGCACGCTCTTGGCATTACCCAAGTATCTGAAAACACACAAAATATTGTTAATCTTGTTAAAGCAACGCCGTTCCTTATTGTCGTTACGTCTGTTATTGGACCAATACTAGAAGAGATTATTTTCCGAAAGATTATTTTTGGTTCTCTTCACAAACGATACAATTTCTTTATCTCTGCATTTATTAGTTCCCTTATTTTCGCTGCGGTACACTGGGATTTTAAACATTTACTTGTGTATACAGCTATGGGATTTGTATTTGCATTCCTTTATGCAAGGACGAGACTAATTGTTGTACCTATTATTGCTCATGTTTTGATGAATACAATCGTTATTTTATCTCAAACTATTTTTGCAGATAAAATTATAGAAATGCAAAAACAAGCAGAACAAATGCAGTTCATTTTTGGAGGCATGTTTTTATGAAGAATATCCCTTTAACACGAGGGTTTATTTATATTATTATGGGGATTTTATTCACCTACTTGGCAATTCAAAATGCCCAGGAAACCGTCTGGAATTTCCCCACAATCTTATTTGCACTCGTAGCCGCATTCGATTTCAGGTTTGCGGTTCGCATCTTTATCTTGCACTACAAAATTAAAAAATTGCAGCAGCAATATAAAAATCAAGATGATTCATCCAAATAAAAAAACCACTGTTTCAGTGGTTTTTTTTACATACTAACATCTTCTCTTTCTTGCTCTGCCCTTGCCTTTAACACTTTGCGATACGAAATGCGGGAAATAATGATGCTGATTTCATACAAAATTAAGAGCGGCACTGTCACCATCATGTGCGAGAGCAATTCCGGTGGTGTAATAAGTGCGGCAATAACTAGCAGTACGAAATAGGCATATTTTCGAATTTGAGATAAAAACATAGGCGTTATAATTCCTAAACGCGTCAAAAACATAACGACGACAGGAAGCTGAAACAACAAGCCAAAAGGCAGTGTGAGCTGCATTAAAAAAGAAAAGTATTCATTAATGCCAATCACTTGGTTTACATTCAGCTCATCAGAAACGCGCGTCATAAAATCAACGACAAATGGAAACAACACAAAATAAGAAAAAGAGACACCGCCGATAAAGAGAAAAATGGAAACAGGAATATATCCAAGCGTTACCTTACGCTCTTTTTCATATAAACCAGGACTAATAAATGCCCAAAGTTGATACAGTGCAACAGGAGCTGCAAGTACACAGCCGATAATAACAGCAAATTGCATATAAATCTTAACTGGATCTGTTAACCGAAATGCATTCATCGTTAAATTCTTTGCCTCATCAGCATGCTGTAAATAGACAATAACCTTATCCGCTATAAAAAAGCCGCCAATTGTGGCAATCACAAAGAAAAATAAAACAATTAAAATGCGTTTTCGCAGCTCTCCTATATGATCATATATTGACATTTCTTGTTCGGTCATACTATGATCACCCTTTTACTCTTTGTCATCTACTTGACGCTGTTTATCTTTTTCACGATCTTCTGATGCACCGCTAGCGGCATGCTTAAACTCTCTAAGCGTTTGGCCCACTGATCTTCCTAGCTCCGGTAACCGTTTCGGTCCAAAAATAAGCAGTGCTACAATCGCAATAATAATCCAACTGCCTGCTCCAATCCCCATATTCCCACTCTCCTTATTAATTTAGACTTAAGGAAATCGTAACACAGTCCGCCTTATTCAACAGGATAATTTTTCAAAAAGTAGACGAGCGACTGTAATTCTACAGCAAGATCAATATGATGGAGTCGAATCTCATCCGGTACGTTTAAGCGTGCAGGAGTAAAGTTTAAAATTCCTTTAATTCCGCAACTCACTAAACGATCAGTAATTTGCTGAGCAACAGTGGCAGGAACGGTTAAAATCGCTACTGAGATGTCATCACTCATATAATCTTCCAATTGGTCAAGATGATAGACCGGCACGTCGCCTACTTTCGTACCTACTTTATCTTCTATCACATCAAAAGCGCACTCAATTTTGGTGTTATTATTTTTAATAAAATTATAATTTAAAAAGGCCGTTCCTAGATTCCCTACGCCAATCAGTGCTACTTTCGTTACTTCATCTTGGTCTAACGTTTTACGGAAAAATGTAAGTAAATAATTCACATTGTAGCCGTATCCCTTTTTTCCTAATGCACCAAAGTAAGAAAAGTCCCGACGAATAGTAGCAGAATCCACTTTCACTGCCTCACTTAACTCCGCTGACGACACACGCTGTTTACCAGAAGCATGCAAATTTTTCAAAAAACGATAATAAAGCGGCAATCGCTTAGCCGTTGCTTGTGGTATTTTTAATTGTTCAGTGTTCACGTTGTACCCCCTCAGTTCATGTATGTCATTACTAACATTTTCAAGTCATATTGCATTACCTTTCACAAAGCATCAACCGCTTTGAGGTAGCGCTTCCAATTCTCTCTCTTTTCTCTTGCTTTATATATACTCCGCTTCACACCTCGACGGCTTTTGTCTATTCAGCACTCCTTAAAGTCGGTATGTAGAACGAAGCAATTAGCCCTTCAAAGGATCGGTTTGTTAGTCATGACGGATTTTTTCACATCCATCATAGATAAGTTCAGAGATGCACTTATCTCTTATTTTAACATAGTATCCTGTATAAAATGTGCAGGTAAAATCATTTTATTTCATGAATCAAAACATTCGCTTCATCATTTGTCCTTGTCCCTCTACAAATTACAAACGCTTGTAGGAAGAACTTGTAGTTAAAAATATGTTAAAATACACTATGGATATACTACTAGAGGTGAAAAAATGATTATTCTACAATTGAACGGTATTACAAAATACTATGGGGCAGAACCCATTTTATCGAATATAAAGTTAGAAGTACAATCAAAAGACCGCATTGCCCTAGTGGGACGAAACGGTGCTGGTAAATCAACTTTATTAAAAATTATTGCTGAGCAGCTTTCCTATGACAGCGGAGAAATTATTAAACCTAAGGGTGTTTCCATTGATTATATGGGACAAGATACAGTTCTTGAGTCAACACTCTCCATATGGGAAGAAATGATGACTGTCTTTGCTCCATTAAAGAAGATGGAAAAAGAATTACGTACGCTTGAAACGAAGATGGGTGATCCAGACATTTTTAATGATTCAGTTCAATACGAAAAACTAACCAAAGAGTATGATCAGCTTCAAGTAACGTTTAAAGATTTAGGCGGCTATCAATATGAAGCGGATACACGATCTATTCTTCACGGTTTCCGTTTTTCAAACTTTGACTACAGCACCCCTATTTCCTCCTTAAGCGGTGGACAAAAAACGCGCCTGGCTCTTGCAAAACTGCTTTTAACAAAGCCTGATTTGCTTATTCTGGATGAGCCTACCAACCACTTAGATATTGAAACTTTAGCATGGCTGGAACAGTTTCTGCAAGGGTATGAAGGAGCTATTTTAATCGTTTCACATGATCGTTACTTCCTTGATAAAGTCGTAAATCAAGTGTATGAAGTCGTACAAAAAACAACGGTGAAGTACACGGGCAACTACTCTAAATACCTTGTACAAAAAGCAGAGCGATATGAAAAAGAGTTGCGTCAGTACGAAAAGCAGCAAGATGAAGTCGCAAAGCTGAATGATTTTATTCAGCGAAACATCGCCCGCGCATCGACTACAAAACGTGCGCAAAGCAGACGTAAACAGCTCGATCGAATGGAGTTAATAAATCGACCTAACGAAGGCGAAAAATCAGCTAGTTTTTCGTTTGAAATTGAACGTCAAAGCGGAAATGAAGTCTTAAATCTGGAAGATGTGTCTATCGGATATGATGAACACAACTATGTCGTCCAAGAGGCAAATCTTCGCATTAAAAAAGGGGAAAGCCTTGCGTTGGTTGGTCCTAATGGCGTGGGGAAATCAACTTTATTAAAAGGCATTGTGGATAAACTCAGCTTCAAGACTGGAACCATTTCCTTTGGCTCAAATGTAATGGTTGGTTATTACGACCAAGAGCAAGCCAATTTAACGTCTAATAAAACCGTTTTAAATGAACTTTGGGATGACTACCCAGCCAAACCTGAAAAAGAAATCCGTACAGCGCTTGGAAATTTTCTGTTTTCAGGTGATGATGTACTGAAAATCGTTTCCACGCTCAGCGGTGGTGAAAAAGCACGTTTGGCTCTTGCGAAGCTTATGCTTCAAAAAGCTAACTTCTTAATTTTGGATGAACCTACTAACCATCTTGATTTAGATAGCAAACAAGTACTCGAGAATGCGTTAATTGATTACCCAGGGACTCTATTATTTGTTTCACATGACCGTTATTTTATTAATCGTATTGCCAATAAAATAGCAGAGCTATCTCCTGAAGGAGTAGAAGAATTTCTTGGAGATTATGACTATTATGTAGAAAAGAAAGCAGAAATAGAGGAAATCAAAGAATTAGAAAATATAAAAGCAAACGAAGAACGTACGGTAAAAGTAGATAAACAGTCCTATAAACAAGATAAAGAACAAAAGAAATTGATGAGACAGCGAACGCGCCGCATTGAAGAAATTGAAACTGAAGTAAACAAATTAGAAGCCGCCCAAGCGGCGAATGAAGAACTTCTTTGTGACCCTGAAATTTATCAAAATCACGAAGAAGTATCAAGATTAAACGGTGAAAATGAAAAAATTTCTTCACAGTTATCCACATTAATGGAAGAGTGGGAAGAATTACAGCTGCTTCTAGAAGAGTAGCCTATATTTTTGCGTATCTATTCATCCTATTTACTTGTTCATGCGCTTAAGAGCAAGCTTTATCCACTCTGTGAATAAATAGTGGATATCTGTCTGATTTTCATAATTAAAACTTGTTGATAACAGGTCCGTGTACTGAGCGCACGGACTTTTCCACATAATTATCCACAGTCAATTCTAAATTTATTGAATATTGTTGATAAATCATTTTTATCCACAAAAAAAAGACGAATGAGAAATAAATCTCATTCGTCACTTACTCTTCCAAGTCCAAACCGGGGTTTGCATTTAATGACATATCTGAACGTTTTCCTTGAGCAAATCGTACGCTTGCTGCTGCTCCAATCATTGCGGCATTATCCGTACATAGAGATAGCGGCGGGATAATAAGCTCAATATTTGATAGGGGTTCAAATGCCTCTTCTAGCGCTGCTCTAAGCCCTTTATTAGCAGCAACTCCTCCTGCTAATAAAACTTGCTTAACGTTATATTCCTTTGCAGCTTTAATCGTTTTAGTTACTAACACATCAATGACACTCGCTTGAAAGCTAGCAGCAAGTGTTTGTGGAAGAATCTCTTCACCTTTTTGCTTCGCATTGTGGACAGTGTTAATAACTGCTGATTTTAATCCACTGAAACTAAAATCATAGGATCCTTCTTCTAGCCAAGCACGCGGCAAATCAATTAATGGCTCTCCTTCATGTGCAAGGCGGTCAATATGAGGTCCGCCTGGATATGGAAGGTTTAACGTGCGGGCTACTTTATCGTAGGCTTCTCCTGCTGCATCATCTCTTGTTTCACCGATTACTTTAAAATGACCGTGACTTTCCATGTATACAAGCTCCGTATGCCCGCCAGATACAACTAGCGATAAGAGCGGGAATTCTAGTTTTTTGATTAGCTGATTTGCATAAATATGTCCTGCAATATGATGAACACCAATTAATGGCTTTTGATGTGCAAATGCTAGCGCTTTGGCCGCATTTACGCCAATAAGAAGTGCTCCCACAAGCCCTGGTCCTTCCGTTACAGCTATTGCATCTATATCTGCAAACGTCAAGTTCGCTTGATTTAAAGTTTCTTCAACTACTACTGTAATTTGTTCTACATGATGACGAGATGCAATTTCCGGTACGACACCGCCAAATCGTTTATGGCTTTCTATTTGAGAGGCCACCACATTGGCTACAATTTCATGACCGTTTCGAATCACAGCTGCTGCTGTCTCATCACAGCTTGTTTCTAATGCTAAAATTAATTGATTTTCATTCATAAATTCACCCACATAACTAATGCATCCTCATTGTTATCAGAATAATAATTCTTACGAATACCTCCAGGTTTAAAACCTAGCTTTTGATACAATGATTGTGCAATATGATTAGATACCCTAACTTCTAATGTCATTGACGTAGCACCTAGTTTTCGAAGAACGTCCATCACGTTGCGCAGCAGCAATTCACCGAGTCCCTTGCCTCGGTAGTCTGGCAATAGCGCAATGTTGGTTACATGTGCTTCGTCAATAACAATCCACGTTCCGCAATAACCAATAATATTTTCCCCTTCTTCCATCACAATGTAAGTTGAAAATTGATTATTGGTTAACTCATTTTGAAATGCTTCTGCACTCCAAGGTGTCGTAAAAGACTTCTCTTCGATTTTCACTACTTGATCAATATCTTTAACTTCCATTAAACGAAACTTAATTGTTAGTTTCATGTTATACCTTCTTTTATCCTTTTTGCTGTGAAGCAAGCCAGTTGGCTTCTGCTTCAGCTAAACGAATGTAGTTCGGAACAAAAGTATGCACAGACTGCGGCTCTTTCTTCATTCCTAAGAAAGCCAATTCACTTGGTCTTGGGTTAAACTGCTGAACATGGGCAAATACAGCTTGTTCACTCAACACTTCTTTTAACGCCTCTTCATGTATGGAAAGATCATTGCCTATGAATAAAATAGGTTTGTTGTATGACTTTAAATGTTCCGCCCAGTCCTTATTAATAACAAGTCGATCACTTTCAACTTCTACAAGACCTCGTTCGTTATTCCATTCATATAGTCCTGTATAAAGCTGCTGACGGCGCGCATCAAATAACGGAGCAATATATCCATCAAAATAACGACCGTTTGCTGCTAGTGCCTCAAGGCTAGATACACCTATTAAAGGAATATTTAAAGTCCAAGCAAGTGTCTTGGCAATGGTAACACCAATGCGTACACCGGTATAGGACCCGGGACCGTGTGCCACTACAATACGGTCTAGCTCGCTTGGCGCAATATCACAATCTTTTAACAAAGATTCCACAGCGTTCATCACACGAACAGAGTGATTCTTTTTTAGATTCGTAATAATTTCTCCAATTACTTTGTTTTCTTCAACGACAGCAACACCCATGACAAAATTGGATGTATCAATGGCTAACATTTTCATCTTTTAAAAAGCTCCTTACATATTTCAACGTACCGACTGCCTATCGCTTTTACAAGGATTTTACGAGTCGTTTCGTTTTCATGGTAAATATTGATTTGAATATATTCATTAGGAAGCTGCTCTTCAATCAGGTGAGCCCACTCCACGACCGTCACGCCATCTCCTTCAAAATACTCATCGAACCCTAGGTCTTCAAATTCATCCCCTAGACGGTACACATCCATATGGTAAAGAGGAAGGCGACCGCTTTTGTATTCTTTAATGATAGTAAATGTCGGGCTATTCACATTGCGTTCAATTCCTAAGCCTTTAGCTAAACTTTTTGTGAATGTTGTCTTTCCAGCTCCCAAATCGCCTTCAAGCAGCAGCACGTCACCAGCTTCTAATAAAGTTGCTAGACGAGCAGCCAGCTGATTAGTTTCATCAGGAGACGTAGACATAAACGTAAATTCATTAATCTCTGTCATTCATTCAGAACCTCATTTCAATCTGTATATATATATTGTAAACGTTGTGGACTATACATATCCAGTAAGAAATCCAACAATCTTTAACATCGCAATTCTACAAAGAAATTTCTTTGTATATAAAAAATTCCTTAGGATTGCTCCTAAGGACGGTAAAGTTTTATATAAAAATGGTTCAAACAATAAAAAAGACGAAACACATTGTTTCGTTTCTAAAACATGGCGGTCCCGACGGGAATCGAACCCGCGATCTCCTGCGTGACAGGCAGGCATGTTAACCGCTACACCACGGGACCATGTTGGTTGCGGGGACAGGATTTGAACCTGCGACCTTCGGGTTATGAGCCCGACGAGCTACCGAACTGCTCCACCCCGCGATGATAAAAAAGCAAAATAAAAATGCCTAGCGATGTCCTACTCTCACAGGGACAAAGTCCCAACTACCATCGGCGCTAAAGAGCTTAACTTCCGTGTTCGGTATGGGAACGGGTGTGACCTCTTTGCCATTATCACTAGACATTTATATGAGATTATTCTCTCAAAACTAGGTAACAGATTGCTGAGTAAAGCTTACGCTTTTAAAGTTTGGTTAAGTCCTCGATCGATTAGTATCAGTCAGCTACACATGTCGCCACGCTTCCACCTCTGACCTATCAACCTGATCATCTTTCAGGGATCTTACT
>NZ_JBLTIR010000022.1:0-15820 GCF_053345675.1 Priestia sp. D51
TTCTAATCAGTTCGCTCGACTTGCATGTATTAGGCACGCCGCCAGCGTTCATCCTGAGCCAGGATCAAACTCTCCGAAGAAATGTTTGACTTGCTCATTTAAAAAATAAAAATTAACGTTGACGTTTACTATTTCGTTCAGTTTTCAAAGAACTCTTGTCTCAAGGCGACTTTCTTATCTTACCACCTTAAGAATAACTTGTCAACAACTTTTTTCTTTAAGTTATTTTCGAGTTATTTTTCGTTACTGTCTTAGCGACGTATATAAATATAACATCTGATAACTTGCTGGTCAACAACTTTTTCAAAAAAAATAAAAGTTTTCTCGAAAAGATTCCAGAAAACTTTTATTTTGGATATTCTTCCAAATTATAATATGAAATTATTAATAACAAGTAGGGCAGCTATTCCTGGAATACCTAAAATAGCTGAAACAATAGCTGTGGGGAAATTAATAGGAATATGAATACCGAACTGTACGCCAAAGATGTTAATAAAGAAAAGCAGCAAAACGCCAATAATAAGCTTAATCGATAAATTTCCAATGACTCGAAGCATTTTTTCAACACCACCTGTTACTAAGAGTAGAATGATTAGCCCTATTAAAAAAGACACAACTACAATAGGATGATTTAGCATGTTGCCTCCTTCTTAAAGCAGATAAGTTACCTTATATATATGTCCAAGCATTCAAAAAAAGCACTATTTCACGGAGGGAAATCCTTATTTTATAAAGACAACAAAACAGGATGCCTCTATGACATCCTGTTAATTGAAATATTTCGATGTTTGGCTTCTTTTAATAGAAAAAGATACTTCATTTTGGCTAATCGAATATCTACCATTACCTCTTCTGAAGGATCTACACTTCTTTCTACCATTGAAGTTTTGTGACTCCATTCCTGCTTTACTTGCATAAAAGTCTTCACAAATTCATCATCGTACTCTTTGCGTAGCCAACCTTTTCGTTTAAAAAACATATGCAAGTACCTCGTTATACTTCTCTTCTACCTTCTAGGGCTTTAGATAATGTTACTTCGTCCGCGTACTCAAGGTCTCCTCCAACGGGTAACCCATGAGCAATTCTAGTAATTTTAATTCCTGTCGGCTTTAAGAGCCTAGAGATATACATAGCCGTAGCTTCGCCCTCTATATTCGGGTTAGTAGCTAAAATCACTTCTTGAATCTCATCATCTTGAAGTCTTTTTAATAACTCTGGTACTTTGATATCTTCAGGCCCTATTCCTTCCATAGGTGAAATTGCGCCATGCAGGACATGATACAAGCCGTTATATTCTTTCATTTTCTCCATTGCAATGACATCTTTAGGGTCTTGCACGACACACACCACACTGCGCTCTCTACGCTGATCTTGACAAATGTAGCAAGGATCTTGATCTGTGATATGCCCACAAACTGAACAATAGGTTAAATTTCGCTTCGCATTAACTAATGCTTTTGCAAAATCTAATACCGTATCTTCTTTCATAGATAAAACAAAGAACGCTAAGCGAACAGCTGTTTTTGGACCAATGCCGGGTAACTTCATAAAACTATCTATAAGCTTTGATATTGGTTCTGGATAATGCACGTGGCAACCACCTTATTAAAGTCCTGGAATATTTAAACCTTTTGTAAATTGACCCATTGTGTTATTTGTTAAATCGTCCATTTGTTTTAATGCGTCATTTGTTGCTGCTAGTACTAAATCTTGTAGCATTTCAATATCTTCAGGATCTACTACATCCTCTTTAATATTTACATCAATTACTTGTTTCTGACCGTTAACCACAACTGTTACCATTCCACCGCCAGCTGTACCTTCAACAGTTTTTTCAGCTAACTCTTCCTGCGCTTTTTGCATATCTTTTTGCATTTTTTGCATTTGTTTCATCATTTTTTGCATATTGCCCATGCCTTTCATCATATGAACATTCCTCCTAAATTTACTCTTGAATTTCGATTAAGTCTTCTCCAAATAGCTTTTTCGCTTCTGCAACCACGGGGTCTTCCTCCTGTGGTTGACCTGATGACCCATCACTTTGCTGTCCTTGAAGAAACTCTTCTCTTACTTTATCCCATTCACTTTCTGGAATTGCAACCATTTCACGCTTGCTGCCAATTAAAGTATATAAGATATTCTCTAAATTATCACGTACATTGTTGTTATTTTCAGAAGCCATTTTGCAATGAATTTCATATTTGAATTTAAGTATAAATGATTGATCTGAAGACGCAACCGGTTCACTGTTAGATAACAACGCTGCATGTGAAGCTTTATTTTGTTGTTTCAATGTGTCTAATACCTGCGCCCAAGATCGCTTAATGGTTTCTAAATTCTGCCGAGTGGCATTTTTTAAAACTTCATTTACCTTTCCAACAGGCGTTTTGTACTGACTTCTTGACTGTCTTGTCTGTTTTTTCTCTGTTTGCGCTGCCTGAGCTGTATGATCAACTTGAATGCCTTTTTCTTTTAGCTGCTGCAGTTCTGCTTCCATTTGATTCATTTTTTGCAAAATGTCTTGATATGGAAGAGCACCCTCTTGATTTGTAGAACTTTGAGCTAATTTTACTAAAGCTACTTCAAGTAGCACTCGAGGATGATTGCTCCATTTCATCTCTTGCTGAGTTTGGTTCAATTCAGCAATGACTTTATAAATAAAGGCACTATCCATTTTTGAACTAAGTTCTTTAAACTCTTCGTTAACCGCTGCTTTTTCAAGTAAATATGCATTTTCTTCTGAAGCTTGATAAAGCAGAACATCACGATAATAGAAGATGAGGTCCTCTACAAACCTCGCTGGATCTTTTCCGTTTTTGATCAAACTTTCAACAGAATCTAGCGCTTCTACAATGTTTTCGTTAAAGATAGCTTGGACGATCTTCACAATAAAAGACTGTGATACTGCTCCTGTTATGGATAGAACATCCTCTAAGCTCACCTTCTCCGTACTATACGAGATGGCTTGGTCTAAAAGACTAAGTGCATCACGCATGCCTCCTTCTGAAGCTTTCGCAATTTCGTAAAGAGCATCCTCGCTTACTTCTAGCTCCTCAGAACCTAATACTTCCTTCATTCGATATACGATATCTTCTGGCGAAATGCGTTTGAAATCAAAGCGCTGACATCTGGAGATAATCGTTAATGGAATTTTATGGGGCTCTGTTGTAGCTAAAATAAAGATGACATGTGCAGGAGGTTCTTCTAACGTTTTTAACAAAGCGTTAAAAGCTCCAATTGAAAGCATATGAACTTCATCAATAATGTACACTTTGTATCGAACAGCACTAGGTGCATATTTTACTTTATCACGGATATCTCGAATTTCATCGACTCCATTATTAGAGGCTGCATCAATTTCAATTACATCAGAAATGGAACCATCCGTAATTCCCCGACAAGTTGCACATTCATTACAAGGTTCAGCAATGGGTGCTTTTTCACAGTTAACGGCTTTCGCTAAAATTTTAGCAGCTGTTGTCTTCCCTGTCCCTCGAGGCCCAGAAAATAAATACGCATGCGAAAATTTTTCTTGGACAAGGGCATTTTGAAGTGTTTTGATAATATGTTGCTGACCGACTACGTCGTTAAAGCTTTGAGGACGGTATACACGGTACAGAGCCTGATATGCCACTACATCCTCTCCTTTTAATATAATTCATTAGTTCTCATTATAGCGTATTATGAGGTTTTTTTTCAAAATAGTAAGAGATAAAATAAAAAGCCTACTCTCACAGAGTAGACTAAACTTATGTATATAACTGCCGTGCACCTTCCGTCGATTAGCCACCCCAGGCGTTACTTAAGCAGTTAGCTCGGTTCAGGCGACCCCATGGCACATGAGAGGTTCTGCTTACTGCTGCTTCCTTCCGGACCTGACAGGGTTCACAGATTCCCATTGCATAGGACCCAAACGTCAACACCACTTACTTAAGGCAGGCCCTAAGATGAGCTAACCTCAAGAAGGAATTCGGCCTCGCTAGAGCGGATTGCGAGTACAGGGCACCGCTACCTCCCCGCTTAGCACGGCAAAGTTGAAACCAATAGTTTGGGCATCAAGTTGATGCATTTACAAGTATACGTCTTTTCATTCAAAAATGCAACCGCTATAGAAAACTTACTTTTTTAGCGCTATTTTCCAGCCTTTTTTCGTTGACGTAACTCACGAAAAAAAGTCGTTAAGAGGCTCCCGCATTCTTCTTCTAGCATACCTCCTACTACTTCTGCTTGATGATTAAACTTTTCAAACTCTAATAAATTTAACAATGTTCCAGCGCAGCCACCTTTAGGATCATAAGCGCCAAACACAACTCTTTTCACTCTTGATAATACAATAGCACCTGCACACATCGGACATGGTTCTAAGGTGACATATAACGTAGCGTCTTCCAACCTCCATGTTCCTAGTTTCTTACATGCTTCATCAATGGCTAAAAGTTCCGCATGAGCAACTGATCGCTGTTCTGTTTCTCGTAAGTTATAAGCTGCAGCAATCACCTCATCATTTTGAACAATAACTGCTCCAATAGGAACCTCTAATTTATCTTTAGCTTTTAATGCTTCATCAATTGCCAACCTCATATACTTTTCATCATTTAACACTTTTTATCCAACCTTACATATTATATTTTTTCTGAGTCAAACTATTTACTATGTACATCAGGAAAAGGAGAGACCTTGTGTGAAGAATGCTAAAACTGCTTTAATTATTATTGATATGCTAAACGATTTTCAATTCAAAAACGGCAAAGTACTTGCTGAAAAATCTTTAATAATCGCTCAAAATATTGCCGAATTAAAACAATATGCCTCGTCTCAACATATCCCTATTATTTACGTCAATGACCACTATAAGCTATGGCAAGCAAACTTAGAAACCATTTTAACACACTGCACAAATGAGGTAAGTTCACCCATTCTACATCACATTTCACCACAAAACGCTGATTACTTTTTAATTAAACCAAAGCATTCTATTTTCTATGGAACAGCTTTAAATATTTTGCTATCACAGCTCGATGTGCATACACTTATTTTAACAGGAATTGCGGGAAATATATGCGTGCTTTTTTCAGCCAACGATGCTTATATGCGTGAGTATAATTTAATTGTGCCTGAAGATTGTATTGCTTCAAACGCAGATGAAGACAATACCTTTGCTTTAAGAATGATGCATAACGTATTAAATGCTCGTATTTGCAAACATACTGAGTTGATGAATTAAGTAAAAAGCCTTCTCATATGATGGAAGTAAGTCATATGAAATGGAGGCTTTTTATTATGCAAATTTACACTGTTAAAGCAGGTGACAGTATATATAGTATTGCAAAACAGTTCCGGATTGACGCAGGAAAGATTATAAGAGCAAATGAATTACCTAATCCAAATCAACTCGTCATCGGGCAATCTATGGTTATTCCCATCAACGGTACTTACTACACAGTAAAAGCTGGGGACACTATATGGAAAATAGGACGAAAATTAGGCGTTAGCTATCAGGCTATTGCCAATGCGAACAATGTTTCAGTTACAGCACCCTTAACACCTGGCCGCCGCATCTTAATTCCCCCTTCCCCAAACAAAAGAAACGGTGAGTTTTTAGGGTATGTTGAAACAAGCAATCGAAAAATCACCCCTCAAACAGAGAAAATGATTAATCAAAATGCAAAATACCTTACTTATCTCGGACCAGCGAACTTCGAAGTGCAAAAAGACGGTTCTCTAAAGGCACCTCCACTTAACAATTTAGGTTCTATTGCTAAAGAAAATGACGTCATCTTCTTAATGGTATTGGCTAATATTGAAAACGGTGCATTCAGTGATGAAGTCGGCCGAGCAATTTTAACTAATAAAGACGTTCAAGATACGCTCTTAAATAATATTGTAAAAACAGCGAAAGAACAAAATTTCAGAGACATTCACTTTGACTTCGAATTTTTGCGTCCGGCAGATAAAGAAGCCTATATTGCATTCTTACAGAAAGCAAAAAAGCGTCTTCAAGATGAGCAACTTCTCATGTCTGTGGCTTTAGCTCCGAAGACAAGTCGAGATCAAAAAGGCAAATGGTATGAAGCACATGATTATAAAGCCATTGGAGAGATTGCTAACTTCGTTGTTCCAATGACATATGAATGGGGATATAGCGGTGGGCCTCCTATGGCCGTCTCTCCTATTGGTCCCGTACGTGATGTTTTAGAATATGCAGTATCTGAAATACCTAGTTCAAAAATTATCATGGGCCAAAACCTATACGGTTACGATTGGACACTGCCTTACAAACCAGGAGGAGAATACGCCAAAGCCATTAGTCCTCAAAGAGCTATTGAGTTGGCAGCTCGTTATAAAGTAGCTATTCAATACGACAATAAAGCACAAGCTCCTTTCTTCCGGTATAAAGATGAACAGCAGCGCACTCACGAAGTATGGTTTGAAGACGCTAGGTCTATTCAGGCCAAGTTTGATTTAATCAAAGAATTAAAACTTAGAGGAATGGCCTACTGGAAACTAGGCTTAGATTTCCCGCAAAACTGGCTCTTGATTGAAGACAACTTCAAAATTACAAAAAGAGTGACACAGCCATAAATAGGGAAAGCTTACTGTTAACAGTAGGCTTTTTGTTATTCTTCTTACTGAAAGAAATTTCTTTTCCCCTTATTCTCCTTCTCTATGTTAAAATATTTTTTGTCTGTTTTTTTTGAACGAGTGGTCATGAAGGAGGCAAATGAATGCAAGGCACACCTTTTATTTCAGTAGAAGGACCCATCGGTGTCGGAAAAACCTCTCTAGCTAAAGAGATTGCACAAGCATTTCAGTTCGAAATTTTAAAAGAAATCGTAGATGAAAATCCATTTCTCGGGAAATTTTATGAGAATATCGACGAGTGGAGTTTTCAAACCGAAATGTTTTTTCTATGTAATCGATATAAGCAGTTAGAGGATATTCAAAAAGGGTTCTTATCTTATAAAAAACCTGTTGTAGCAGATTATCATATTATGAAAAACATGATTTTCGCTGAGCAAACGTTAAAAGATGAACAGTATAAAAAATATGTACAAATCTTCCACATCTTAACGGCTGATATGCCGGCTCCGAACATTATTATTTATTTAAATGCCAGTTTAGATACCTTGCTAAAGCGTATTAAAATGCGTGGAAGAGAAATTGAACGAAACATCGATCCTCACTACCTTGCGAGACTAAGTGATGATTATGAAAAAGCTATGACGGCATTTGAACAAAAGAACCCTGACGTAACCATTTTACGTTATAACGGTGATGAAATAGATTTTGTACAAAATAAACAACACTTAAATAGAATCTTATCAGAGGTTCAAGAGAGTATGTTGAAAAGGAGTATATAATGGTAAACTTACGATCGAAATACAACATTCCTAATGATGCTGTGTTGACGATAGCGGGTACAGTTGGAGTTGGGAAATCTACGATGACTCAATCATTGGCTGATGCTCTCCAATTTCGCACATCGTTTGAAAAAGTAGATTCCAACCCTTACCTGGACAAATTTTATGGGGATTTTGAACGCTGGAGCTTTCACCTACAGGTATATTTTTTAGCGGAACGCTTTAAAGAACAAAAGAAGATTTTCGAGTATGGCGGCGGTTTTATCCAAGACAGATCCATTTACGAAGATACCGGTATCTTTGCTAAGATGCATTTTGAAAAGGGAACAATGTCTAAAGTAGACTATGAGACATATACAAGCTTGTTCGATGCAATGGTTATGACTCCATACTTCCCTCATCCAGATCTGCTCATTTATTTGGAAGGCAGCTTCGAAGATATTGTAGATCGCATTCAAGAAAGAGGGCGACCAATGGAACAACAAACGCCTCTCGATTATTGGAAAGAGATGCACGCCCGATATGAAGAATGGATTAATAACTTTACGGCTTGTCCTATTCTCCGTTTAGATATTAGAGAATACGACCTTCTCAAGGATCCTGATTCAATTGAATCAATTGTTGAAAAAGTGGCTCGCTTTTTACAACATAATGAAAAGTTAAAACGTCGTCAGCTATAAAAAAAATGCCGCTTTAATAAATAAAGCGGCATTTTCAACAAATAAAAAACCGTTACTTATAAGTAACGGTTTTCCAATCTCCAATTTATCGCGCTATGTTAATTGCATTATAAGTCAAATATGGCGGAGGAAGAGGGATTCGAACCCCCGCG
Source organism: Priestia sp. D51 (assembly GCF_053345675.1). Classification (NCBI taxonomy): domain Bacteria; kingdom Bacillati; phylum Bacillota; class Bacilli; order Caryophanales; family Bacillaceae; genus Priestia; species Priestia sp. D51. Next base: position 8,194 of record NZ_JBLTIR010000022.1, read on the forward strand.
GGCTTTAACACCCCTGTCGGTTTTCAAGACCGATCCCTTCAGCCGGACTTGGGTATTCCTCCGTATCGACAAGTATTAATTTATCATATAAAAATAATGAAGTCAACTCTTTTATTAATTTTTTTAAAAAAGATGTTCATTAAAAATTAATTTAATGAACATCTTCTACTTTTATTTAGAAATAACTTCTTTATTTCCCATATATGGACGCAGCACTTCTGGAATTTGAATTGATCCATCTTCCTGCTGGTAGTTTTCTAAAATTGCAGCTACCGTACGGCCAATTGCTAAGCCAGAACCATTTAGTGTATGAACATGTTCTGGTTTTGCTTTTGTATCACGGCGGAAGCGAATATTAGCACGGCGAGCTTGGAAGCTTTCAAAGTTTGAACAAGAAGAAATTTCACGATACGTTTCATAACTTGGAATCCAAACTTCAATATCATACTTTTTGGCTGCTGTGAAACCTAAGTCAGCTGTACACATGCTTAGAACTCGGTAAGGTAAACCTAATAGTTGAAGAACCTTTTCAGCATGGCCCGTTAATTTTTCTAATTCATCATAAGAATCTTCTGGCTTAACAAAGCGAACAAGTTCTACTTTATTAAACTGATGCTGACGAATAAGCCCACGTGTATCTCTTCCTGCAGAGCCTGCTTCTGAGCGGAAGCAAGCACTATACGCTGTATAAGCAATTGGAAGCTGATCTCCGCTTAAAATTTCATCACGATGTAAATTTGTAACTGGTACTTCAGCTGTAGGAATTAAGAAATAATCTTCTTCTTTAATTTTAAATGCATCTTCTTCAAATTTAGGAAGCTGCCCTGTTCCTGTCATACTTGTACGATTCACCATATATGGAGGAAGGATTTCTTCATAACCATGCTCATCCATATGTAAATCCATCATAAAGTTAATAAGAGCACGTTCTAATCTTGCACCTAACCCTTTATAAAATACAAAGCGGCTTCCCGTTACTTTCGAAGCTCTTTCAAAATCTAAAATATTTAAATCTGTTCCTAAATCCCAATGCGGTTTTGGTTCAAAATCAAATTGTTTAATTTCTCCCCATTTGCGAACTTCTACGTTATCATCTTCAGTTTCACCTACAGGCGTACTTTCATGTGGAACGTTAGGAATTGAAAGCAGCAATAGCTCTAACTCTTCTTCAACGCTGCGAAGCTCTTCATCCAATTGCTTTACGCGGTCTCCTACTTCACGCATTTCGACGATTAAATGATCAGCATCTTGTTTTTCACGTTTCAATTGTGCAATTTGCTGTGATACTTCATTTCGCTTGCTTTTTAACTCTTCTGTTTGAGCAATTAGCTCACGGCGTTTTGCATCTAACTCTTCAAAGCGACCTAAGTCCGTTAAGTCCTCACCACGAAACTTGAGCTTTTCTTTTACTTCATTAAAATTAGCACGTAAAAATTTTAAATCTAACATACTGAGTACCTCCTTTAGTATAAAAGGGCAAAATAAAAACTCTCATCCCTGTGAAAGGGACGAGAGTTTACCCGCGTTGCCACCCTAATTGAAAGCTAAAATAAGCCTTCCTCTTAAACCAGATAACGGATGAACCGAAACTGCCTACTACTTTTTCGACAGCTTGCTCCAGGACGGATTCATAAGAATTGATTATCGATTCACACCAGCCATCGACTCTCTTGAAATCAAAAATCTTATTACTATTTCCTATCAACGCTTTATACCAATATCATTTTTATTAATCATAATGTACTACAAGTCTTTACAAGATGCAATTCATTTATACAGGTTTTTTCGAAGCTTCTTCAACCATTGCTACAAAATACTGAGCCATGCGAGCATCATCTGTTAATTCTGGATGAAACGAACATCCTAAGAATTGACCTTGTCTTGCTGCAACAATTCGGTCGTTATGCATTGCCAAGACTTCAACGTTTTCTCCTACTTCTACAATATGCGGAGCACGGATAAATACGCCTATAAAATCTTCACCAATATCTTTAATATTTAGAGCAGCTTCAAAGCTATCTCGTTGGCGCCCAAATGAATTTCGAGCTACCGTAATATCCATAACACCTAAATGGGGCTCTTCACGGTCAACAACTTGTCCTGCAAGTAAAATTAAACCCGCACACGTACCAAACACCGGTTTACCTGCTTGTGCAAACTGGCGAAGAGGTTCCATAAAGTCATACTTGTCAATCAGACGACGCATCGCTGTGCTTTCGCCGCCCGGTAGGATTAAACCATCTATTTCGTCTAGCTGTTCAACTTTTTTAATGATAATGGCTTCAGCGCCTGCTGCTTCTAATGCTTGTGCATGCTCGCGAAAGGCACCTTGTAATCCTAACACGCCTACTTTTACCATTTTGTCAAAACTCCCTTTAAATTACCATCCACGCTCTTGCATGCGGTTTTCTGGTAATAATGATGAAATTTCAATCCCTTTCATTGCGCTTCCTAATCCTTTTGACAAGTTTGCAATGAGTTCATAATCTTGATAATGCGTTGTTGCCTCAACGATTGCTCGAGCAAATTTTTCAGGGTTGTCGGATTTAAAGATTCCTGAACCAACGAACACACCGTCTGCTCCAAGCTGCATCATTAACGCTGCGTCTGCTGGTGTTGCTACACCGCCCGCTGCAAAGTTTACAACCGGTAGGCGACCTTCACGTTTAATTTGCAGTAATAACTCATAAGGCGCGCCTAATAGTTTTGCCTCTGTCATTAACTCATCTTCGTCCATGCCCACAACTTTACGTACTTGAGCGTTTACTTGGCGCATATGACGCACTGCTTCCACGATGTTTCCTGTCCCTGGTTCGCCTTTTGTACGAAGCATTGCAGCTCCTTCAGCAATACGGCGGGATGCTTCACCAAGATCACGACAACCGCACACAAATGGAACCGTAAATGTATTTTTATTTAAATGAAACTCCTCATCAGCTGGAGTCAACACTTCACTTTCATCGATGTAGTCTACACCCATCGCTTCTAGCACGCGTGCTTCAACAATATGGCCAATACGAGCTTTTGCCATAACTGGAATGGACACAGCATTCATCACTTCTTCAACAATTGTTGGGTCTGCCATACGAGACACGCCGCCTGCTGCACGGATATCAGCTGGAACACGCTCTAATGCCATAACGGCAACAGCGCCTGCTGCTTCTGCAATTTTTGCTTGCTCTGCGTTGATCACGTCCATGATAACGCCACCTTTTTGCATTTCCGCCATTCCTCGTTTTACACGATCAGTACCTGTAATGTTATTCATGTTTGTCTTCCTCCTGTATCAAGTGTTTCACAATAATTTTTAGTGTATATACAAAATTCAAAACTTAGTGTCTATTTTACCGTATTTTTCGGAAAATTCCTATCTAATTTATAGATTATATACAAACAAATCTAAAAATAAAAAAAAGAGATACTCCCTTGTAGTATCTCTTCTTTCTCTTGAGTTATCATTAAAACCAGTTATTCACTGTATTTGCAGCATTCATCCAAATATCGCTGAAGAAGTTACCAATACTGCGGATAGCGAGAGAGAACCATCCAGCTTTTTCAACAGATTCGTTTGTCACGACCGGCGTCATGCTATCTGTAGTTTGGCCTCCTACATAGCCTAGATCTTTAAGATTGCTGTTTGTTGCACTTACATAAGCAACTGTTTCTCCTTTTTTAATAGGAGCAACAACTTTTTGATCGTTCATAACTTTATCGTTTAACTTAAAGTTGATTTTAGTATGATCTTTTTGACCTTTTTCGGTAATAATTTTTACCGAATTCTTTGGAGAAACGGAAGCTTCTTTTGATTTTCCTTTAGCAACATCAATTGTTTCATGCCCTTTAATCTCGCCGTTAGCAGGCACTACTTCTTTTAACTGAAAATGACTAAAAGCATAATCCAATATCTTTTTCGTTTGAGAAAAACGAGCAGCTTCTGTAGACTTGCCGTTTTCCTTGGCATTCATTACAACTGTTATGTATCTTACCCCGTTACGCTCTGCAGTTCCAGTGAAACATTGACCTGCAAAATCTGTATGACCAGTTTTTAAGCCGTCTACGCCGCTGTATGCAGCTGAAAAACCAGGGAGCATCTTATTCCAATTGTTCATTTTTGTTTCGCCTTGTTGCCCTTGTCTAAACATCTTGGAAGGAGTTTTGGCTACTTCCAAAGATTCTGGATAATCATGAATCAAGTGATAAGCAAGAGTAGCAACTGCCCGAGCAGATAGGAGGTTCTCATCTTCTTCCTTTGTTCCTTTTGGATACATCCCTTTTAACAAGGAATTAGAAAGACCTGTAGAATTGACAAATTTTGATTCACCCATATTTAATTTTTTTGCTGTTTCATTCATTAACTTAATGAAACCTTCTTCAGAACCACTGACAGCTTCAGCTAAAGCAATGGCTGCTCCATTAGCTGAATAAATAGCCATGGCATCATATAATTCTTTTACCGTATATTTTTGGTTTTCGATTAATGGTACATTTGATAATCCATAATCCTGAGAAATTTTAGCTGCATATTTACTAACTGGCACACGTTGATCCCAAGATAATTTCTTATCTTTTATGGATTCTAATACTAGGTATTCCGTCATCATTTTTGTCATGCTTGCAATACCTAATAAAGCATCCGTATTTTTCCCGTATAGCACTTTCCCCGTACTTGCCTCTACTAAAATGGCTGCGTCTGCTTCAACGCCAATATCATCTGTTTTAGAAGCAGCTGATGCTTGTGTAGAGACAAAAAATACGCTGGCCATTAACATAACAGCAATGACACAAATTAATTGTTTCTGTACTGCGTTTCTCACTCTATACCCTCCAAACGTAAACTCACATAAATGTAATTTTATCATACTAAAATTTAAAAAAATAGATAAAGAAGTACTGTTACATTCATGATTAATGACATAAAAAACACGTTTCCCTATTAAGGAAACGTGTTTTTTACACATTCATGATTATCTCATAGAATAGTTAGGAGATTCTTTTGTAATTTGTACATCATGTGGGTGACTTTCTCTTAAGCCTGCTCCAGTCATACGGATGAATTGTGCCTGTTCACGTAACGCTTCTAAGTTAGCTGAACCACAGTAACCCATTCCTGCGCGTAAACCACCAATCATTTGATATAAAGTATCTGCTACAGGTCCTTTGTAAGGCAAACGGCCTTCGATACCTTCTGGAACTAATTTTTTATTATCTTCTTGGAAGTATCGATCTTTACTTCCTTTTTCCATAGCTCCCACAGAGCCCATTCCACGATACACTTTAAAGCGTCTTCCTTGGTAGATTTCTGTTTCGCCAGGGCTTTCTGTCGTTCCTGCTAGAAGGCTTCCTAGCATTACTGTATGTCCACCAGCTGCAAGTGCTTTTACGATATCTCCAGAGTACTTAATACCGCCATCTGCAATAATAGCTACCCCGTGCTTACGAGCTTCAGTTGCACAGTCATATACTGCCGTAATTTGTGGAACGCCTACACCAGCGACAACACGAGTTGTACAAATTGAACCAGGTCCAATTCCTACTTTTACTACGTTTGCTCCGGCTTCAATTAATGCTTTTGTACCTTCAGCCGTTGCTACGTTACCAGCAATAATATTTAATTCTGGATATGCCTCGCGAATGCTGCGCACTGTATCTAAAACGCCTTGTGAATGTCCATGCGCTGTATCAATAACGATAACATCAACGCCAGCTTGTACTAATTTTTCGATACGAACATTTGAATCAGCTGTTACGCCAACAGCTGCTCCAACTAATAATCGACCTTGTTGATCTTTAGCTGCATTTGGAAACTCAATTACTTTTTCAATGTCTTTAATTGTGATAAGGCCTTTTAATACGCCATTGTCATCTACAAGAGGTAACTTTTCAATTTTGTATTGCTGTAGAATTTTCTCTGCTTCTTCTAAAGTCGTTCCTACTGGAGCAGTAACTAATTCTTCTTTTGTCATTACATCAGCAATTTGCATTGAATAATCTTGGATGAAACGCAAGTCACGGTTTGTAAGGATTCCAACTAGTTTTTGTTCTTCTTCGTTGTTGACAATCGGCACACCTGAGATACGATATTTGCCCATTAAGTGTTCAGCAGCAAATACTTGGTTTTCAGGAGTTAAAAAGAAAGGATCCGTGATAACACCACTTTCAGAACGTTTTACTTTATCAACTTGTTCTGCTTGCTGTTCAATCGACATGTTTTTGTGAATGATACCCAAACCACCTTGTCTAGCCATCGCAATAGCCATTTCAGCTTCTGTAACTGTATCCATTCCTGCACTGATGAACGGCACCTTTAATTTTAATGTTTTTGTTAGTTCAACACTCATATCAACGTCTTTAGGTAGTACCTCAGATTTTGCTGGCACCAGTAAAACGTCATCAAATGTTAAGCCTTCTTTAGAAAATTTGCTTTCCCACATTATAGAATCCTCCTTTAAACGACAGAATATTATTAGTAGATTAACAAGCAGATATGTACCTGTCAATAACTTCACTAGATATCAGATAATTCTAATAAAAAGAAAAGGTGATTTAGTTGCATAAATTTAATGATGTTTGGACGTCCTACAATTTATTTTTCTCCGTTCCTTTTGTACAAGACTTTTTAAAAAAGCGCTATCAAAAATTGAATTATAGCGATGCAGAGCAACATAGTTTTAAAAACAGTTACCCATTTATTTATTATTTGGAACACAGTAAAAATTATTATGAAGTTGCGGCACAATCTCCTGTATCAGTTCAACCCGTTTTATTATTTTATGGAATGTCACAGCTGTTAAAAGCTTGTTTGTTAACACAAAACCCCGTATATCCCGAAAATACGGCGGTGTTAGCACATGGAGTATCAACACGAAAAAGAAAAAAACAAAGTTATGATTTTTTAGATGATGAAGTTAAGATTCAAAAAAGCGGTTTATTTTCACAAGTAGGAGAAGAATTGTTTCATGTGAAACAACTAGAAGGTAGTAAATATACAATGAATTATCTGTTGTCTTGTGTACCTGAATTAGATACATTATTTTTGAATTTGGGCACGAGGCCATCTTCCCATTTAACAACTATTGGATCGCTTCCAGCTACCTCTTTGCCTATTCCTGAACAAGTTACACGGTGTTATCATATGAATCACGAAAGACTCTATTCTTTTTTAAAAGAGCGTTCCCATCTATCATTGTCTTTGTCAGAAGATCAGGTATGTATTCTTGACCCTTCAAGCTGTTTATATAATTGTTCACCTTTTATGTACAATTTCCAAGCTAACACGTTGCATGCACCGTTGGAAAAAGATAGCTGCTTATATTTCCCTGAGATGTTGGCACATTACTTATTACTTTATAATTTAAGTATGATTTCACGTTATGAAACAGAGTGGTGGTATGAATTATTGCATACATACTCTTCGAAAGATTATCCATTTATCTTGAGGTTCCTTGAGGTTACAGCTCAAAAGATTCCTTACTTAATTTCTTGTTACTTAAATGAACACACAAAAAAAGACTAGCTAAAATAGCTAGTCTTTTTTCAAGTGCCTGGCAACGTCCTACTCTCACAGGGACAAAGTCCCAACTACCATTGGCGCTAAAGAGCTTAACTTCCGTGTTCGGTATGGGAACGG
>NZ_JBLTIR010000023.1:0-10993 GCF_053345675.1 Priestia sp. D51
TAGTACATGTACCATGTATTAAATAAGTTGTTCGGATAAAAAGAAGGCTTGAGCCGTATGACGGGAAATCTGTCACGTACGGTTCTTAGGGGGGCGGGCGCTCGTGAGAGTGCCTGCCTACCCGACTAAATCTAAAATTGTACTGCATGTAATCTTTAGTAAGATTATTTGGTAAAATATAGATAATGTTGTTTGGAGGAGGAAATCAAGTGAGAGAGGTTGTTCGCTTTTCGATACGTTATTTAGGTCGCTTCATTTGTTTTTTCCTGATAGCTGCTTTTCTTTTATATGGAGCTATTACTTATTTTCCAAATAGTCTAATGAGTATTTATTGGATATCCTTATCTTTAGTAATTTTATTGTTAGTCTACAGTATATATTTATTTAAAAGAAGTACGTGATGATAAATAGTGCCTTGATTATCAAGGCACTGTTTTCTTTTACTATAAACGTAATCTTTATACCGATAATACGTTTTATGTTAACTAGTGACGGCGTCATATATCTGAGCGTTGATAATAAACAGGCTATCTTAACATCCAAAATTTTACAAACTAGAAGAACTTTTATAAAATGGACGTGTAGCAATTGATAAATGGCCAAGTGAACGTATTATACTAAAAAGGGGATAGTCGCATGAAGAAGCTTACTTATGTTTTATCTCTTGTTTTATTGTTTTTGAGTTTTGGTGTACTTACACAAGGTCGATTCCAGTCGTGGAAAGTCATAAGAAGTCAGAAGCAAAAAAGCTTTGAATAAGCAGTAACACAAAAGCTTAAACGCCTCATCTTGGCGTTTTTTCTATGTTTGAGTGTAAATATATTCTTGAAGTCTAAAAACCTCTCAGAAGGGATTCTGAAGGATTGGACGAAGGCGGCCACAGTGTGCGGCACGAATCGTCTGAAAAGTGATCGCGTGAGCCACGCACTTTTGGTTGTCCGTTTGAAGTGGTGTCTTATTTACAAGTTGGCGTAGGTGGCCGAGCCTTCGTGACCTCACAACCCATTTAGATACTCTGAATTTTTTGCGGTGGCCGCCACAATGTATAAGCGTACGTTTCGTGACCCCTTTGTGCGAGCCTACGAGTCTAATAACCCTAGTTCGTCTTCTAGACTCTTTATTTGATTGGCTACATGAACCTTCTCGTCAGCCAGCTCATGCTGCTCACGTAACGTTTCCAGCGCCTGTAATAACCTTTGCTTACGTTTCCAATCCTTAAAGTCATCAAAGAGCAATGCTCGTTCAAACTCCTCCTGCATAAAAAACACCATCCCTATTTGATATAGAGATGATGTTCTAATAAACTATCAATAAACCTACAACGATTTTAAAGGCGAGGCTTTTTTTAGAGGCTTCCTAAGGTGTAGTGTTAAACGGCAGTGTCTAGTTCTCCGAAAGAAGATAGATACGCGGGACTCTGTCCCCTAACTGCTTAATCAATCCCCCATACAAACAGTACTGAATCCCTTAAGTTACTCTTTAAGATCAAACCCTAAGTTCAAAACCATCAAAAGGGTGACCTTAACTTCAATTTAGATACGAGAATTTTTGCACACCTATTTTTTTCCAATTGTGACCTCGTTTTCAATTTAGAAACTCTGAATTTTTGCAACGGCTTATTTTAGTTCATATTCGTTAATTAATCTGTTAACCGTTGAACGACTAACCCCTAGTTCTTTAGCGATTTGATTATCCGCCGCTTCAGGATTACTCTCCAAATACTCTTGAATCCACTTCATACGAAAGGCTTTCTCTTCTTTTTTTGTCATTTTCCCTTGTTCTTGGAGCTTTTTTAAATAGCGTTCTTTTTGATAGCGACGGTCGTAATCGCGTTTCAACTCCGCAACACGGTCTACATCTACGATGTACCGCATTTTCTTCATCTCTTCAGGCGTGATCTTGAGCTTTTTGATAAGCTTTTCAGTGGAGTACTTATAGACGTTTTGGTAGTCGCCACGTTCCCAACGTTTGTAGTCCGCTTCCGCGCTGCTAATCCGATTTAACAAGTCGTGCCATTCATACTTTTTCACATCGAAACTCTCGTACAGTTCGTACACTTCCTTCTGAGCTAGTAGCTCTACTCCACCATGGATGCGCAGCGCCATCGTATACACCAAGAAACATGAAAATTCTCTGAAACCTTCCATATCGCCTTTTCTCAAGTGGCACAGATGAAAAATACCGTTGATAATGTTTTGATGGCGCATGTTCCAGTGGTGCTGGCGCGCCTGCTTGTTGATGCGTCGCTTGCGTTTGTTCGGGTTGTACTTTTCAGTAAATTCCCCTTTATCGTCAATGATTCCGTTCTCCAGCAGCCACTTCCGTTTTTCGTTGTAACGTGTTTCCACGAGATTCATGCGTTCTTGGCGTTTTCGTTCTTTTTCTTCCAGGTACTTTAGCCAGCGATCCCAACAAAACTGTTGAAAAAGATTCATAAAATCCAATCGGTCATCGGAATAGGTGCGACCCGTGATTTTCTTTTTCGTTTTTTCGTTGATAGAACCGACGGCTCTAAGGATGCGGACGCCGTCGAGCGCATGCGCATCTGCCCCGAATTCCTGTAACAATTCGTTGATGTACGCCATCATCATCTCCCATTCTTCCAACATGAATGAAGGGATGGGGCCGATTTTCCACCATAGTTGGGGTCCGCGGGAAAACGTCACTTCCGTTGGCCGCGGGAAGCCGTGAGCGTCTAATTTTTTCACGATTAACTTGTACACTTCTTCTGCCGTGAGTTTTGTGTATTTAGGTAATGCTTTTTGAGGATTATAGTGATCCAGTTCCGAATACAACACGTGGTATTCCGTGAGTCGATCCGTCGTTCGGCGGCCGTAGTTATTTACGATTTCGTATGGTTTGGCGAAAACGGGGTTCGTCAGAATGAACTGACTCACACGGTCTTCCGTGATTTTTTTCATGACCCGCAGCGCTTCTTTGTACTTAAAGAACTTCTGACGGTACTCGAAATCTGTATCAAGAAGCTTCGAGCGTTCTTCGTCTGTAAACATGCAGCTAAACATCACATGGTCTTTGATTGAATCGAAGAAGCCTTCTTTTTCCTCAAACCACGCTTTGCCGATCACTCGTGTTCGGCGATCTTCACATTGTAAAAACCACCCGTATAGCAACTGAATCTGATGTCTGGCCGACATAATCCGTTTGCCTTTATGGTAGGTCATTTCGTTCATGGTTTTCCCGAGATTTAAGATGTTTCCTCGGTCACCCCATTTGGTTGTTAACGACAGTTCCGTTTGTTTATAGATTTGCTCTCGACTCACTTGGCGAGCCGAGTCGTATATGTAATTATCGCGTAATTGTTCAACTTTACTCATGACAAATAGACCTCCCCTAATTTAGTGAGAAGTCTACCTACAACAACCTTTGTATTTTCAATGAAATCTTTGAAAATCAAGAAGGACATCTTGATTTTCACTCTAATTTTATATATACTAAAGGCATCTAGTTGTCTGTTGTAGGCAGACTTACGCTGAACCGATGTACCACCATCGGTTTATTTTTTTTGTCTTTTTTCGTGATTCTCTTTTTCTATTTCCTCGAAAACTCCGAAAAACCTTACCTTAACAATACCGTTCTCACAGCTCTTTTTCTAGTGTTCTTCGACCTTTTTTTCTCTTTTTTCGTGCCGTTTCGTCAACCAAAGGGTAATCTATGAGATAAATTGACGAACCAAAGGGTAACTGGTGAGATAAACTTCCCAAGTTTTTTATTCCGTTTTTTCTTTGGCTAATTCTCTGTAAAGTGTTGATTTTGAAACCCCTGTAATTTGTTCAATCTCTTTTACCGTATGCTTTTTCTCCCTGTGTAGCTTCATGGCGTGTTCGATTTTCTTTCGGTTCTTTTTTGGTCTGCCGAACTGAACATCTCCCTTTAAACGGGCAACCTCGATGCCTTCTCTTTGGCGGATTAGAGTGTTTTGTCGTTCAAGCTGACCTATGGCTCCAAAGATTGTCAGCATAAATTCAGACTGTGGGTTTTCGCCAGTTATGTCCAACCACGGCTCGTTCAAACTCACCAAACTCACTTCTTTTTCTCTCAGTTCGTTCACGACTTTGAGCAGATGGATCGTAGAACGCATCAAGCGATCAAGCGAATGGATAACAATGACATCATGTGGTTGAACCTTCTCCAACAGTTGCTGAAAGACAGGACGTGAGTCGTCTCGCCCTGACTGAATCTCTTCAAACAATTCATCCACACCGTACTCTTTTAAGCTCTCGATTTGCCTCGAAAGGTTCTGGCTGCGATGGCTGATCCTTGTATAACCATATTTCATGACACTTCCTCCTTTACTTTGGGTAATGATTTTTGGGACTCTGTATGTATAGTATTTACTAGTCTACATCATCATTCCCTTTTTCTCTACTTTTTGGGACGTTTTAATTTAAATAGAAGCAGGGATTAACCCTGCTTTTTCTTTAACGTTTTCAGCGTTGCAATGATTGCTTTTTCCTTTGTGTCGTAACTATACGCACCCTCTGTTTTATGAGGTGCACGGAATTTCTTAGCGTCTTTATTAGCGAACAAAACAGCTTGGTAACCGTCAAAGACCTGATCTACAAACGTTTCTTTCATATCACTGAACTCAGGATGTTCTAGGATGATCGTATTCAGTAATTCAATTGCGTGTTCTATTGTTAAACCACGTTCTTCATTATCATCAATGAATTTCGCTTTTTGGCATTTCGTAATTAACTCCTCATCAGTTGGTGTTTGTGGGTTTTCGGGCTTTTCGGGTGTTTCGTTTTCCACCTCTTCGAACTCTCCGTTTTCATCCCATTGGATTTGACCTTCAATCGTAGAATCGGTTGGAAGATCGGAACCCTCTGCATCTGATGATGGCTGCGCCTTGTGAACAGCCAGTTCTTTTTCCAAGTCGGCGATTCTAAATTCAAGGGAAAGGACTTCTCCACGAAGTGTCAAAGCTTCTTTCTTCCATTCCTCTTTTGATTTGAATTGATCCACAACGAACCATTCTAGGACTTCTTTGTCAATTAAGTACCCTTCTTTCAAAGAAGACCCCTCTTGTCCTTTACGGTCGATTTGGTTGACCGTTTGTAGCTGGCCTGATGCTATGAAACGTCTAACCTTTGGCGGGTTCCATGACTTGTCCAATTTTTCTTGTAAATAAACAGAAGCTTGCTTGACGTTGAAGTGGTTTTGGTCTTGTTTTGACGCAGTTTTCAACACTTCCTGGATCATCTCATCACTTAACCCTTGAGATTTCAGCGTTTTAGTCAATTTTACGATATCCATTTTATTTCCCCTCTCTTTTTGTTATCAATTATATTTGACATTAAACTGTTTTAATCTTAAATTACTTTGTTTAAAATAATGTTTTATACCAAATAAAATTAATGTTTTTTTGTTTATCATTAATCAAAATTGATAATAAACAAAATTAAACTGTATAAAACTTGATAAATAAGTATTTCTGAATCTTTTTTTGTTATCAATTATTATTTATTTTGTTATTAATTTTATTTAACATTAAATTATTTTAATATCAAATTATTTTGTTTAAAACATTTTTTATATCAAATAAAATTAATGAATATTCTATTTGTTATCAATTTTGATTAACTACAAATAAAATTTAACTGAATAAACCTTGATAAATAAGCATTTTAGATTTTCTTGTTAATAATTATAGTTATCAATAACCATTTTTGTTGTTAATGTTAATTGATGATGTTTTCGTTTCCTATTAATGTTATTTAACGAAAAAACGAAAGATCCTTCTTTTTTATTATCAATTTATTTATTTTTTGTTATCAATTATTTTTGTTAAAAATTTATTTTGTTGTTAATTTAATTTGATTACAAATTTATTTTATATTTATTTTACTTTATATAAAATTTATTTATCATTAAATTAATTTTATATAAAGTAAAATTGATAATAAAACTTTTATAGTCAACTAAATTTGACATTATTTTATGTTATTATCTATGAATTTTGATATTATTAACGTTTATTATCTCATACTTTTGATATAAAAAGAAGAGGATTTGACCCAGGAACGCAATAAAACGACCCAAAAAGCCCGTTTTTAGTGGATTTTCGTAGGTATACTTGGTTTTCCAGTAAACCGTTTAGTGTGAAAAATAGAAACCCACGATTTTTCCCCCAAAACCGTTGACAGTCAAAGTTTTGTACGGTTTGTGGACTGTGCCCAAGCCGCTCACGACCGAGAAAAAAAGGAACTCACCCCGTCACGTCTTGGTCAACTGATTTTACCGTACAAAACCAAGCCAAAAACGCCGCTAAAAGACCGCCCAACACCTTAACACACCTCGAAAAAAAGGAGGGACATGCCTTGTCTATACTTCGTCGACCTATCCATCAAGTGCAGCAAAAAAAAGCAGCAGGATGCTGTGATCCTACTGCTCTATCCAAATAACTTACGGAAAAAGCCCGCTTTCGTCTTTTCGTTTTCCTTCTTTTCTTCCATGGTTGAAATAAGTTCAACCGTCTGTTGCAGCCTTTGGTTCATCTCATCAATCGTTTGCTGTCGCTCCTCTTCCTTCACCCTTGCCTCCGTCAGCTCCGAGATGATCCGTTCCATCTCTTTCGTATAATCAACAGGCGGCGCTGGCAGTTCTCTTTGATCCAGCTTCTCACCAAGGTACTGTTTTAACGTTTCGTTTTCTTCTCGGCTTTTCGTGAGTTCTGTATGCATCTGCTGTAACTGTTCAGCTGTCACCTTCGTCAGATCCATCATCATTTGTTGCAGGCGTTGCATCTCCTTTTCTTGGTTGTTCATCTTCACCAACATGTTGGTGAACGTCTCAGGTGCCATAGGGACGCTTGGCGGCCGTTCTTCAATCACGCCACCAAACTCCTCCAGCAGCACCCGCTCTACCTCTCTGAAGTCGGTTCGTTTCATTCCTTTTTCTTGTTGTTTTTTGACCACATCCCGAATACATTGAATACGTCGAAGCTGTTCTTCATCGTACATACGACCATGGGTGAAATCTCGTTCCACCACCCCCAGCAAACCCTTCTCTTCCCAATTCCTCAAGATGTGATGTTCAATCCCAAACTGACGTGTCACTTCGTTGATGTACTTGATCATTTCTCATCCACCCCTTTGTCAATGGGCCAAGCCCTAATAGTACTCTTATACAAGTTTAAACATTAGACATGAATTACCTTAATATTACATTCAAACAGTCTCGAAATGTAAATAAGAAACCACTTCACTCAAAATAGGCAAACTACTTGGCGGGCGCTGACTTTTTTCGAACGATTCGTATCGCTTTTTCAAATCGTCACTCACTTGTTCTTGTATGGACTAGTTGCATCGCTGCGATTGTGTCCCAACACTTGTGAGATATAGGAGTTGATTAACTTATCCGTTCGCCACTCGGCCAAGTCTTCTTTTGTATAGCGTGGTCCTCGAACAACTTTGTTGTTTTCGTCCATCTTCGGCCGCCACATCGCTTGCATGCGTGTCTTTCCGTTCTTGTCCTTACGCGGATTTCCACGTTTGTCGGTCATGGGTTCATACATCACTTTTCCTTGATCATCACGCACTTTCTCCCACTTGTCACCGACAGGATTCAATTGCGGATGTGAATTGACGTGATCCAAGAATTTATTTTCAAGCTCGTCCCGTGTCAGTTTCCCTGATCGGAACGCTTTTTCGACTCCTTTCATATGGAATTCAACCGCAGCTCGTCTGAAATCATGCACGCCGCTGTATCCCACATGAGCCTCACGGCATAAATGTTTCGTTAAGTTGTACACATCGTCCTTTGTCATACGGCTTCCCCAGATCCTTGTATCTTTGTTTTTAACGTGTCCTGAGTCCATAATAGATTGTAGTTTTTGAGAGGTTTTTTCGGAGATGGGAATGAAGCGAGGGCGGCCGCCTTTGGTTTGATTGGGATCATCCAAATAAATGCGGTGGTTTTCCGTGTCAACTTGGCGCCACTTGATGCGTAACAGTTCGTCGTGGCGTGGGCACCCTTGTGATAAAACCTCATACATCGCCCCGTGGTAGGGGGAAATGTCATTGGCTTTCTTAACAAGCTTCTGCGCATCCTTGTACGAATAGCCATTCACTTGCTTGCCGTCTTTGTTGATATAGCTTTTCCCGCGCTTGTACTGTTCTTTTGTGTAGCGAGCGCTGTATTGATCTTTCATTTTATCGAGTTTTCGCGTCACTTTTTCCGTACCAAGAGACTCCAAACGCTGGTATTCACCACCGTGAACCTCCGCAGATTCAGCCATTTTTTTGATGGCCGATCCGTATAACCCAATGGTTTTACCCGAGTATTTTTCACCGTTTGGTTGGCCGTTTTTCATTTTGTCTTCCATCCAATCCATGTATTCACCGACACCAATTTCCGAAATGTGTCCCAGGTTTTTATTCTTTTCAAACGTCTCTTTCACAAACGTTTTGGCGATACTTTTGTACTTTTCGAACGTCACCGATCCATGAATACCATAAGCCCCTAAGTTGTTGTTGTCGCCTTTTTTAAAGTCTTTTTTCGTTAATTTGTCTTCGGACTTTGCTTCGATGTGCGAGTTGGCCACAAATAGTTCATCCACTTGTTGATGGAGTGCCATCAACTGCTTACGCTCTTTATTGGTTAGATGGTTAGTTTTCCTCCGTTTCTTTCCAACCACAAAGTTATCTTTCTCTTTCTTGCTTTTCTTGTTCCCTGTAAATCCAGTGGACGTTTTATATTTTGGTTGGTTCGAAAACGCACGTTTTAGCTTCTCTTTTTCATCATCATTAAACATGAAAAATCACCTCCCCTATACCGTTTATCGTACCGAAAAACGTGAAATTGTGTGGAAAAACTCCCCCTTTTTTTGTGGGTGGCGGAAACTCGTGCAAACCGTTAAGGGGTTAGGGGGCGGCTCCTCTCTCCCCCTCCCTTAACAATCCCAATCCCCCCTCTACCTAGATAAATCTAGGTAAAGGGGTTCAAAGGATTCGTTCGATGCTCACGCACCTTCACGTAAGTGCACGCCGCCTCAGCAACGGCAAGGAAAAAGCATCGCCAGAAGCGATGACTTTTCCCAAGCCGAAGCCTTGTCGACGCAAAAAAATCGCCCAACGGGTCGCTTTTTTTCCAAAGCCCCAAAGCGAAAAAGCCCATATCTTCGATATGTGGCCGCCAAAGATCACACCATAAAACAGCTAAAGCGAGTCATTTATACCGTGTTGCAAATTCGTAATGAACCCATTGTTAACCAACGTATACACGTTGAAAATCTCAGCCTGACCATTGTTAACGTGTAAAGTGTAAACACGCAAATGGTTTGCTTAGTCCCGAAGAACCTTTCCCATGTCTTACATCCATAATTCAAAGTAACGATCAACAATTTCGAGTAACTCCCTCTGGGAGTCAACCTCCCAACTTTTCTACTGTCATCTTTTTTTCCTCCTCGTTTTTGTATTTGACTATCCTCCCTTAATTGGATAGGTGATAACGTTAACCGTTCGATCAACTCCTTTTCTAATGTCCGTTGACTACGTTTTCGTCTAATCAGGAACCTGCATAGCAAAAAGAGAACACGTTGGTGTTCTTTTTTACGATGGTAGGCCATAGCCCGAGTATCAGCATAAAGTGATAGATTGTTTTGTATGTTCTTATTCTAATCCCGATTCGGGGATTGAGAGGAAATAAAACCAAGTTTTATAGATGTTTGACGTTTCAGAATCCCGTTCATTTCGTTTTTGATACCTTCGGAATATAAATACACCATCCAATAAAAAAAGCCCTCAGAGAAGATTCTGAGAGCTCGCGTGCTATTTGTTATTTTTGAGGGAATGTAAATCGTTCTTGATAGTTTCGGTTGCTGCCTTTTTCTTTCCACGTAATCACCACTTCTAACTCTTTTGCTTTTTCTGAAAGAGGGAAATTCGCAAAGTGGAAAGGATGTTCATCATTTTTACTTAGTGTTTCTCTGTCTGTCTTTACAATTCCGTATTTGGTAGTCGTGTTGTCTTCATCTCTAAAAAGTTCAACTTTCACATCAGTTGCATCATTTTTCGTATTTTGAATGGTCAATCCATACGTTTGATACACACCCTTTTTAGGTTTCATATCATCTGGATGACGGTCTTTCACTTTATCGATTTCAACCGTCCATTGGTCCGATTTTTGAGTCGTAGGGAGTTGATCAAACGTCAGTGCATGCGCGTTTATCGTCGTGCTAAAAACGAAAACCATCGTAGCAAACGAAAACAAAAACAAGAACTTTCTCATAGTTATTCCTCCAATTAAGTTTAGTTCAACCTATTTTCCCCTTGATTCAAGGAAATATGAGAAGAAATTTAACTTGTTATTTTGGTTACCTTCTGCAACTATCAGACCCTTAAGACGGTAAAAAAGATGCAAGATTTTATACAAAAACACGCGCGTTCAGTTCCTCCTAAAACGTTGCTATATCAACGATGTATAAAATCATGTATAAACGAGAAAACGAAAAAGCAAAAAAGCCCTTGTACGCCAAGGACTCGTTTTTTTTGTGGGTTCCGAAAAGAGGTATTATGTAAACTGTTTTTGTATATCATATGCAACAGATTTACTGGAGCGTATCTGCTTAAATTATGTAAAAATGTAACTTTTATGTAACATATTCGTATATATTGTAGGAGGCGATAGTATGAAAAAATATAATCTTTTAGGTAAGGTTACATATGTTTTAGGAGGTCTATTATGAATATAACAAGTATCAATTGGGGAGACATTGTTTGGCAAATTTTTAATTTGGTAGTTTTATTTGGGGTTGGAGTTTTTATTTTTAATTTTATGAAGAAGTTAAAAAAGAATTAATGATAAAACCTTCTAGAAAGGGATCTAGAAGGTTTTTTTGGTTCTTAGAATCTGGATTATGGTGCGACAAGAAGTCGCTTTCTTACAGTGTAGCTAACGCTACTCATCTAGACGCAAAGACGATCTCCATCCGAAACGGCATTCTTGGTAACGAGTCTGTCGGTTGCATGAG
>NZ_JBLTIR010000024.1:0-10496 GCF_053345675.1 Priestia sp. D51
TCTACGACGTCTACATCCACAACCAAAGAAATTCCAACAACACATATTTGTTTCACCTCGTTTGATTGCCTAAAGGCTTATTTAGTCAACTTAAGTTGACTCTACTTTTATTAAAGAATACCACCTAATAGACCGATAATTGTGGAAAGTAATGATCCTAAATCTAACATATCATTATCCCTCCTTTATGCATGAAAATAGCGCAAATAAGATTATTTGCATAGATTTATCATATGCTCGTCCTATTATAAAGGTTCATTACTAGTTGAAAATCCACGGATGACTACTCTAATTGTTACCTACAAATTGGAATGGAAAGTCTCTTATAATTTAAACGTATAGAATATCGTAAGGAGATTAAACTAATTTAGAAGTCTTTTTAGACTCCGTTTAAAACCCGATTTGTTTATCAGTAGAAAAGCTATCTCTTCCCCAGATAGCTTTTTGCATTTATGTCATTTTTTAAAGGTGAATACCATGTACATAAACCGCAAAATATTTAAGGCGTTTTTAACATTCTTTATTGTTTCTTCTTTTCCGTTTGCTACTATTTTGTTTACGGATTATTTGACCAGGACAAATAAGAAAAGTAATTAATACTGGTAGTGAATAGGCATAAAAATTTTGAGCACACTATTGGTGACTCCAACAGGTGTCATTGGATAAACGTCGTGCAATATAAAAGCCACCTTTTCTCCTAGGTGGTTTTTCTTTGGATTTTAAATACCATATCTTAAGCTTGATGGTACATATTACCTGTGTTACACTGACCCTAACGACAAAACATCGTGTATGTAAGATGTTTCGTTTATTTCCTGCATTAAACACCAAAAAAGCCACTGTCTAGGTCCAGTGGCTTTTTTGGTGTTTTCGTATAAATTATTTATGGGAAAACAATATCAAGACATTGTCTATTTTCATTATAGGTAAAAGACGCTTTCTTTTAGAGGAAAGCGCCTTTTACTTGAGTTCCTAGCATTAGTTTTAGTATGCCATTTTTTAAACTTTATATGCTAAACAGCGATACATTGTTTAGTATCTACTGTGCTAGAAACTGTAATAGCTTTTTAAGAACTAGTATTAGTACTTTCGCTTTTATTCAAAAAGCTAGCTATTAGCTGGTGTTTTACTAGTAGTTAGATCTTTTGTACTAGCGTTTTACTGTTTTTAGAGATAAACGCAATAAAATTAACATCTAAAGGTTCTAATTCTTCTTCAACATAGCTATAAATACTTGCCTTATTGTCTCATTCATAGCCTACTTTCTTAATCTTCAATTGAATCCTACGAGCACTTACATCATACTGATCATCTAATTTCTTTCATCACAATTGTATTTAAGATTTTTTTTACAAACATACTACTAGCCCACATTTTTATTTTAAGAGCATAGTGCTAGCATTCAAATGCAGCATGATGTTTCCGACTCACAAATTTTAAATAAAATGATAAAAAAGCTCAAAAAATCTTTGAGCTTTTTCAGGAGTGAACCTCTCCCACTAAACAATACTCTGACCAATAGGGACATGTCTAAGGGCCGTACTAATTTAATGAAATATCCGTGTCACACTACCATTATATGTGGGAAATATGGTGTATGTACCTAATGTATACAAGACTTTTGTAACAAATAATCATATATATATTGCTTACAAGGATATTAATTTTAAAAAAGGACTCAACATGCTCCCTTTTATGAATTAAACTAGCAAACAACTCCCGAATGGACCGATTTGGGAGTTGTTTGCTCTTATACGAGTATGAAAATAGCCTGGGTAGACAAAACTAGCAAAGACGCTTTACAGCGTCTATTCGGTCATTCGCACTGTTACAAACTAAAGAATGGAAAGCAGAAAATACTACTTGAAAAAATTAACTAAACAATTAGATGAAGTAGTGTTTTCTGTTCTTCAACTTACGTAAGAAAGGTATACATACAATCAAAAAATGAGTGCTCAATAATAGCATGTGTAATCATATACATCACATAATTTCTTTAATACTTGAACATGATATTTACGATGGCATAAAGTCTCTATATGTTATGATTTGAAGTATTTGGTTGTATACAAAAAACTCTTGGGAGAATCGTAACCGAGAGTTTTTTGTTTTAACGATTTAAAGAGATGTTCCTACTTTTGAATAAAAACATCACGCAAAGAGCAAGCTACTCAAGATTGATTAAAGTTTCAAAATCACAATGTAAAGTATTGATGATAAGAGCTAAAAAAGCACCTTAGAGAGAAGGTGCTTTTTTATTTGAAAGGAATAATCGAAAGATGAAACCATTTTTAAAATATCTGTTTTTCTTAATTGGTGGAGTTATTTGTATTAGTCTTCTAGTGTTTTCTATTTATACAGATCTTGCTCACTTGAGTGAATACAATCCTGCTCCTCTTGAGAAGTGAAAAGCGTATAGACATGCAAGTCAACATCATGAATTAATTTACTTTTCTAGGAGCAAACTATCAAAGATTCTTTGTACGCCCTGAAGTATCACTTTACGGCCAAAATTGTATAACATCCAAAACAGAAAAACTGCCTCTTCCCCGATGGCAGTTTTTCTGTTTCATGAGTACATATCTTATGTGTGCGTAGTTAACATAAAACCATTTATCAGAAGTAAATACTTAGTATAGCAGAAGGTTTAAGCCTTCTTTTAGTTTATATTGACTCTAAAAAATAATAATGTCCCACATATAAGACATATATATAACAGTGATTAGGACAGTAATTTAACTGTCGATTACAAAGAGGAAGGTGAAATATGTCTAAGATATGTATCATTGGAAATGGTTGTGCAGGGAAGACTACTCTAGGGAAAAAGTTAAGCCAAAATCTTTCACTTCCATTCTTTGAAATGGATGAAAAACTGAAATTTTTAAAAACAACTCCTTTTCCTACTAGGCAACAAATCAGACATTTCTCAAGAGAACTAAACAAATTATTAGATAAAGATAAATGGATAGTAGAAGGTTGGGGTTATAAAGAAACATATGAAGAAAGATTTAAAAAAGCAGATATTATTATTTTTCTAGATGTACCTTTTAAAGTGTGTTTAGAACGCTGTCATAAAAGGTTAGGTACAAATGACTTAGAAGTTCTAAAACGAGGTGTAACAAAGTTAAATATATTTGATAAACATGTACGTCCATTGCTATTAAAACTAATTCAAAAATATAAAGATGACTCAGAAAAAATAATTCTAGAGATTGATCAGGATTTCAAATATGAGGATGTACTGAGACAAATTAACATGAATACAGTGCCTATTAATAAGCAATCTGAATATCAAACAATAATTTGAGCACACTACCCATGATGCCGCAACGCATCAACCTATGTGATAATTCTTGTAGTAGAAAAACTCCCTACGGAAATAGGGAGTTTTTCTGTTTTTAACCTGGATTCTCCATACATTTTCAGTTAACATAAAACGTATTATAAAAACTGTTTATGCTTTTAGTTGCTTAACGCCTTCTTTTACGTTCCACACGACAACACCAAACATAATGAGAATAATTAAAATGCTACCACCACTAACTAATATAGAATTAGGTGTCTGTGTTCCAGCTAGTTTTGCAGATATGTAATAACTAATTCCTATCACGATAAGAGTCGCAATTGGTATCAAATGAGATATAAAGGCTCTTTTTCCATGCCGCTTCATTTCTTTATAGCCAAATATTAGTGTAATAAGTGGAAATACAAGTGGGGCAAAAAACAAACTAAAATAGTTTAATGCAGATAAAAGACTACGATTAGAAAACATACCTGTTCCTCCCTTTACTTTAATCTTACCTTGCAACGAACGATCTCCTTTTATTAATTCATCAAGACTAATTTCAAATAGTTCACTTAGCATGATTAAATTTTGAATGTCAGGGTATCCTTTTCCACTTTCCCATTTATAAATTGCTTGTCTGGTAACATTCATTTTTTGGCCTAACTGCTCTTGTGAAAGATTTTCGTTTTTACGTATCTTTTTAATTTGTTCAGCAAGTCTCATCTTAGCTTCCTCCCTCACATTTAGTTTATGATTTTAATCAACATAAAGCGATAAACCCTTGGTATTCATATGACAACGCTTAGTTTACATTGAGAAAAAGATCACTATTTAGTAAAAAAATTAGGTGAAATAAAAATATGATTTAAAAAAGTTGTTGTAGAAAACAACTTTTTTAAATCATATTTATTACCTTATTATACCACTAGAAAGACACGATATATCGTGTCTTCTGATAAGAATCTATTATCAATATCTAGTTACCATAATCCACATTCTAGGAACTTAAAAAGCCTTATAATTCTCTATAAGGCTTTCTTGAATATTTAGGGTCCAGAAATCCCATAAGCAATAGCTAATAGAAACATAAAAGCAGACAATAAAATAATTAATATCCCATTTGCTATAATACTGAACCACATAATTCTTGGAGTTTTAGTTCTGATCCCTAAAATTAGAGAAACAATAAACCCAATATCTATAAACAGATATATCCATAAAGTAATATCTAATCTGCCAATAGCATTAGGAAACGTTCTACCAAGAGTAAAAATAATAAGAGTGACTACTAATAAAAAAATTGTTAAAAAAATAGACTTGAATTCTTTGTTAATACTCAATCGATCCCCCCTAATCAAATACAATAATACCATATAAAACCATTTCTAAATATGTATATTACATGCAAAACAAGTTAACATAATACCTCTTTCCGGAACACATCAAAAAAGAGAACCCTTGGGAGGCAAAGGTTCTCAAAAGGGTCCTCTTTATCGATTATGCAGCTTTTTATACATCCTTGATTTATCAATGTTTGGCCTCGGGCTGAGTGACAAATAGATGAATAAAAAGCGCACCTTTTATACATATGCTTCAGACCCAAAAAATAGCATTCGGGACCATAATATGGTACATTAAAGGTCAGACTATTTTACAAATTTCAACGTAGCAAAAAAGCAACCTCAATCTCCTATGACAAAGATGAGGTTGCTCTTTTTTATTTAATACGAAAACATAAAAATCTGTTTCATAAGATACAGCGAAAAAAAAACGGATATATGCTTAAATTATCTAAAAATTCCATTGTTAAACTTGGTAGAGTTTGCTATGATTATATCAATTACATGATCGGAAAATCGAAAAAGGCAAAGCGTGTTGTCGAAGGATTAGGGCCCTTCTTCAACCGTCCACCGTAAACACACTACGGTAAACACCTGCTTCACCTTTTCTTTAGTTTAATTCTATGTTCATTTTACGATAGAATTACATTAAAAACAAGGGGAAGTTCTATACTCTTTTATCATTTTAAAAGACGTGTTTACCTGTAAAACGGTATCACGTCTTTTTTCGTTTTCCATAAAAGGGAGCGAATGAAAATGGCAAAAGAAAAAATTGAGATTATTGCAAGTGTAGAAACATACGAAAACTTATCATCCTTTAAGTCTATTGAAGAGCTAAATGAAACAGTAAGATCTCACGTAGAGATAAATAAAAACACCCTAAAGAAAACTCACATTGCAGTACTAAAAGTCTTACATGGACATTCAGCGAAACACCTAGGCGTTTCTTTCTTAACAAAAAACAACATTGGCAAATTAGTTGGTAAAAGTCGCGCTACTATTATCCGTGTGTGTAAGCATTTAGAGGATCTAGGAATTATTAAGCAACTAGAAATGAAACGCAGAAGTGACATGAAGCAAACAAGTAATGCGATTATTATTCAACCAATCCAAAAAGAAGAAGCAGCCAAAGAAAATGATCAAATTCAACAAAATACAACACAAGAAAACTCAAATATGCAACACCAAAAAAACAAAACCTTTTTAAAACAATTACATAATATTAAACATCTAAATATGAGTAGAGAAACATCTAAGCGTAAACCTTATATAAAAATGGTTCCTAAAAGACTTCAACAATATCAAGCTTTCTTTGGCAATCAAACTAAGTCTCTATACGGACGTATTTGGCTTGCAATGAAGAACTTTGGTGTATCAGTTGATAGAACTATTATGCAAGATATTGCTCATATTGCTTTTGATAAACTTGTAGATTACATAAAACAAGGGCGTAACCTTTCTACTGAAGAAATGCATAAATTAGCTTATACCATTGCCTATAATCAGCTTTTAGAGCGTGACGATACAAAAGCAATGGCAAACTTTGTAGATAGTTTTATTGAACGGACTAAACATCTTAAAAACCACCCCTTACACTCAGGCATATAAGGGATGGCCGCCTAAGCAAAAAGTCCCTTTATAAAAATAATCTAAAACTATACTTTTTAGAAATTAATATGAATTCTAAGTGAGATGGCCGCCGTTCATCAGGGCATTCTTTAAATATATTCGTTTGCCAGGTCTTTAATTGAAGGGCTAATATAATGTCATGACGAATGAATTAGAGAGGGGGCATGACGTTATGTCTGATACGAATAACTTTGTTTATAAAACGGGTGAAGTTTTAAAGAGGTTAGATCTTAAGGATTCTGTCTTTAAAAAATACGTTTTTAGTCTTGAAAAAGAAGGGTATTCTTTTCAGAGAAACAATTTAGGACATCGCCTTTTTACAGAGGAAGACATAAAAGCTTTGGAGATGTTTTTAGAGCTAATCAGTTATGACGGTATGACCATTGAGTCTGTAGCAAGGAAGATAGGGACGGCCAACAAGAAGCAAATAGAGCCAATGGGTCATGACGTCATGACTGGAAACGACATAGATGGTCATGACGTCATGACCGAAAAAGATGCTAGTAGTCATGACGCTATGACGCTAATGAGTGTACTTTTAAAAGAGCAAGAACAACGCTTTGTAAGGCTTCTTCAGGAACAAGAACAAACATTTAAAAACGAGATACAGGCTATTAAAGATAGTCAAATTCAAGAAGTTTATGAGCTTAAAAAAACATTGCTTGAAAGAATGGATGACGATACAGGAACTGAAAAAAGAGACGAAATCCTTATTCAAGTTATGCGGGACATCAGAGAAACTAAAAAAATGGTGGCTGCTTCCCAGGAAGATAACAAAAAGAAGTGGTGGGAGTTTTGGAGATAACATACTAGACTAATATATATAAGTGTCAGCTACCACAAAAATGAGGGGATGGAAAATGCGGATTAAATTTGAAGAGCCAGTTACACCTGAACTTATTGCCAGTACATTACAAGGGTTGATGGACGAGTATGATGTAAGTCTTTCAAAAACGAATTTGTATATCAATTTCCGTAATACTGATGGAGAGTTAGTGACGTTAGTAGATAGTAATGGGGATGAGATTGAAGGAATTGTAGTCAAAAAACCGAAAACTCAAAAGCCCAAAAAGAAAGAAACGACAGGCAACCTAGTTGAGTTTCCAAATAAAGAACGAGAAATTGATATTGAATAGTATAAGAAATACAAGGTTTCAAATTGGCTATCTTAGTTTGAATAAACTAAGATAGCCAATTTGAAACTCTGATAATTTATAATATAAATTATTCTTCGGCAGTAGCTACTTCAGCTTCTGCTTTTATTTTTTCTTTTACAACTACATCATGATGCAAAATCTTATCTTTATTTTTCCCTACATAGGATTGCAGTGCCTTTGCAATCTTTTCTGCTTCCTCTTCACTTTGAATCTCAAAGTGTTTCTCAAAGATCGCGCCGACTTGAATCAGTCGTCTTGTTCTTTCTTTTCTCTCTTTTTCTCTTTTACGCGCTTCAACTTGTTGTTTCTTCGCTTTCATCTTCTCAATTTTCTCTTCTAACTCCTGAAGAATTTCCTCGTCTGTTCGCTTCTTTGGCACCCATCCTCATCTCCTTTTTATGTTCTCTAATGTTTGAATTGATTATATCAAAAATTGAGATAAATTGGTATCCTCAGCATGGATTCTCTCACCAGGATATGGTATAATTCCCTTAGATCGAAGAGATAAGGGCGCACTTATACATCGTACCGATGTGTGCGGTTCCTTCGGAACGAAAAGACAAAAATAAAGACTCATTCGCCTAGATGGCGAATTTCATAAAATCTGTTTGCCTATCGGCAAAGATGAAACCACCATCTGACACCTTCGGTGTTCATGATGCTGATTTCATCAAAAACGTTGTTTAGCGCACTTTGTGCTCTCATCAACTTATTCCTAAAACATAAACGCATTCTGGAGAAAGGAGGAACGAATCATGGCTATTTACCATCTATCGATGCAAATTATCAGCCGTTCAAAAGGACAATCAGCTGTTGCGGCAGCTGCTTATCGCAGTGGCGAAAAGTTACATGATGAACGTACGGATGAGCAAAAGTTTTATACTCGTGATGTACAACCGGAAACCATGATTCTGACTCCTTCTCATTCGCCAGAATGGATAAAAGATCGGAACCGTTTATGGAATGAAGTTGAAAAAGTAGAGAAACGAAAAGACTCACAATTGGCGCGCGAATTAAACATTGCATTGCCAATTGAGTTAAATCACGACCAACAAAAAGAACTCATTCAGTCTTTTGTAGAAAATGAGTTTGTTCAAAAAGGAATGGTGGCCGACATCGCCATCCATCGTGACGATACGAATAACCCTCACGCTCATATCATGTTGACGATGAGAAATCTGAATCAAGATGGGTTTGGCAAAAAGAATCGTGACTGGAATGCAGACTTTGCGAATGCTAAAGAAAACAATCGTGGGTACGTTAAAAACAGCGAAGGCTGCTTATCCATTCGTGAGCAATGGGCGAATTATGCCAACCAAGCGTTGGAGAAAGCCCAAAGCAAGAAGCGCATCACGCACCTTTCTCATGAGAATCGTGGTCTTGAAGTTCTTCCAACCATCCATTTAGGGCATGTCGCTCACGACATGGAGAAGAAAGGGAAACAAAGCGAGCGCGGCCAAGTTAACCGAGAGCGCCAAGAATACAATCAAGTAGTTGTCGACTTACAGACTTACCGTCGCCAAAAAGAAGCTCATCTACAAAAGATGCAAGAAAAAGAGAAGCAATTTAGCTTCTCTACAGATATTGAAAAAACACATATTCAAAAGGCGGCTTCTCTCTTAAATCAACAAGTCGTTTCCTTAGACGATATCTACAAGCGCCATGACGAACTACGCAAAATGAGCGATCGTCATGATCCGATTGAGCGCCATTTTCATGTTCAACAGCAACAATTCCTGAACGTCAGCAATTATTATGACCGTGTGAGGGCTCTGGAGCGTGAAATTAAGCAGAATGAAGAGAAAGTAGATGAACTCAAGGGATCGCTTAATCCGTTTAAACTGAAAGAAAATAATATGATGAAACGTCGTTATCTTGATAAAATCTCTGACCTTGAAAGCAATAAAGCAAACTATGAAAGCAGCATTGAAAAGTATAAAGAATCTCTACGTTTTTCAAATGAAGAAGAGTTCTATGAACGCTATAGAGATTTCTCCCAACAGAAAGAAGACCGTCAGCATCAAATTAAGTACGAAAAAAAGCAAATTCAAGTGGAAACGAAGGTATTGTTACAAGCAGAAGAAGCCATTAAAATGGCTAAAATCCGTGAAGTAAGCTCACATTATCCTGATTTAAAAACAGCCGGACAACACTTGAGCTATGACAATGCCTTAAAACTCGAGAAACATATTGATATGGCCAAAAAGACGCCAGTAACACTAGAGGTTATCGAAAAAGCGATTGGCAATCCAAAAGATGAGTTGTACAAACTAAAGAAAAATGTAAAGATTTTCGAAACAGAAAAAGATTATCTAGATAAGATGCAGAGTCAAGTTACAAGCCTTGAAAGAACAGAAAAAGAACTTGAGAAATTAAGTAATAGCCCTGGTGAGACAGCCAAACGATTGGTTTCAAACAAAGCACGTCAACATTACGAAGAATTGAAGCATGAAGCAAATCACTACAAAGCGAACCTTAAGGAAAAAGGATATAAAGGACCAGATGATTTGAACAAGCGACAAAGCGAAATTAGAGAGCTTGAGAAAGATGTCATCCCAGCTATAGAAAAGCAGATAAAAACTAAAGAACAGGTCATAGGAACGATCTCAGGCATCTTTGATGCCATCCAACAAGCTACTCGCAGTGAAGAACAAGCGCAGCAGCGACATGAGCTTAAAAGGATGAGAAGTACTAATATAAACAGGTTTAAAGATAAAGGCTCAGAATTTGAACGTTAAAAAAGGCTTGTCCAAGTAGCTGAACAAGCCTTTTTATCTATAAAATCAATAATTTGAATGACGTTTACAATTACAATTTGAATGGTGATTTTTATGACTGTCATGACGATCTCTGCAGTTACTACCTTGACCATGGCCGCCACTATAGTTATATCCATTATCATAATCATTGTTATAGTTACCACCGTAGTTGCCACGGCCGCAACCACAACCACCGTTGTTATTATTGTAGTTGTCCCAACAGCTTCTACGACGTCTACATCCACAACCAAAGAAATTCCAACAACACATATTTGTTTCACCTCGTTTGATTGCCTAAAGGCTTATTTAGTCAACTTAAGTTGAC
>NZ_JBLTIR010000025.1:0-10033 GCF_053345675.1 Priestia sp. D51
TCTACGACGTCTACATCCACAACCAAAGAAATTCCAACAACACATATTTGTTTCACCTCGTTTGATTGCCTAAAGGCTTATTTAGTCAACTTAAGTTGACTCTACTTTTATTAAAGAATACCACCTAGTAGACCGATAATTGTGGAAAGTAATGATCCTAAATCTAACATATCATTATCCCTCCTTTATGCATGAAAATAGCGCAAATAAGACTATTTGCATAGAATCATCATATGCTTGTCCCCTTATAAAGGTTCATTATTGTTCGAAAATCCACTTATGACTACTCCATTTACTAACGATAAATTGGAATAGCAAGTCTCTTGTAATTTAAACGTATAGAATACCGCAAGTAGATTAAACTAATTTAGAAGTCTTTTTAGACTCCGTTTAAAACCCGATTTGTTTATCAGTAGAAAAGCTATCTCTTCCCCAGATAGCTTTTTGCATTTATGCCATTTTTTAAAGGTGAATTCCATGTACATAAACCGCAAAATATTTAAGGCATTTTTAACATTCTTTATTGTTTCTTCTTTTCCGTTTGCTACTATTTTGTTTACCGATTATTTGACCAGGACAAATAAGAAAAGTAATTAATACTGATAGTGAATAGGTATAACTATTTTGAGCATACTATTGGTGACTCCAACAGGTGTCATTGGATAAACGTCGTGCAATATAAAAGCCACCTTTTCTCCTAGGTGGTTTTTCTTTGGATTTTAAACACCATATCTTAAGCTTGTTGAATTATATTTACCTATGATACAACCAACATTCAACAGCAAAACAGTGTATATACAATGTGTTTTGTTCATTTTCTTTGTGTTTTCATAACAATTAACTCATGAGTATTGAATATGACACCATATTTTGACCAAACTATATAAGATATTTCCTATCAATACCTCGCCCTAGATTGAAAAAAGCTTCTAGTTCTTAACTAGAAGCTTTTTTACGTTACCTAGATTATTGATGTCTAAGTAATAAATTAATTACATCTACTGTGCTAGCTTTTGAGCAGCTAGTGCTCGTACTAGCTGCTACTTCGCTATAAAACGAATAATGCAGGTCGACATGAGCAAACTATCCAAGATGCTTTGTACGCCCTGAAGTATCACTTTACGGCCAAAATTGTATAACATCCAAAACAGAAAAGCTGCCTCTTCCCCGATGGCAGTTTTTCTGTTTCATGAGTATATATCTTATGTGTGCGAAGTTAACATAAAACCATTTATCGGCACTTAAAAGAACAAGCAGCTTAAATTAAGCTGCTTGTTCTAATCTTTATAATCATCTTTAAAAACTTATCCAATATAGATTGGCCACGGCAATAAAGCCAAAAGATATAAAGCCCGCAACTTTTACAGGATGAGTAATTTTGTATTCAATAAAGGGGTTAACTCTTCTTATCACCTCTGCAAAGAGTAAAGTACCTATGGACGCTAAAACTATTCCAAACAATAAAGCATTATCTTTTAACTTAACGAAGTCAAAAATTAAATAAATAAGAAAGATCCAGAGGTAAGCTAAAAATACATTTAGAACAATCGATAATAGAAAATCTTTATTTTTCATAATTTACTCCCGTTACAATTTTTTCTACTTACTATAATTTTATCATAGTAAACACCCTTTATATTTCTAAAAAAAGAGTGAGAAATCAATGAATATCATATACAAAATAAGTTTACATAATACCTCTTTCCGGAACACATCAAAAAAGAGAACCCTTGGGAGGCAAAGGTTCTCAAAAGGGTCCTCTTTATCGATTATGCAGCTTTTTATACATCGTTGATTTGTTAGGCTTTTCATTAGGAGGACCAACATATTCGATGAATAAAAAGCGCACCTTTTATTCATATGTTAGACCATATCAAAAATAGTATTTATATTGGAAAATATGTTATAATACGGCTATCGTTCGTACTCCGATACGTATGAATGAACCCTTACATGGAGCAATCTCGCCTGCCAATGCAGAGATTGCTCTTTTTTATTTCATAAAGGACTTTTGTATTAAAAATGGATATATACCCTACGAACAAATACTTAGAAATCGCATATTATGATATATCTTCTAAATGAAGGAGGTATGTTATATAGATCTCGTTAGTTTCATAAAAGAACTGGGTTTTCCCATTGCTTTAACTTTCTATCTACTTGTTCGGATTGAAACTAAATTGGATAAGATTACAGAACTACTTCAAATTCTTATTGAAAAAAAGGACAAGCCATAAATAAAAAAGACAGCAGATTCTTGCTGTCTTTTTTATTTCCAAAATTCCCACCACTTTTTTTCTTGGGATGCTGCTACCATTTTTTTAGTATCCTGAACCTCACGAATTAAAAATAAAAGATTTTCATCTCTTTTATTTGAACTTGCTTCAACATTTGTTTTTAATTCTTCATTTTGATCCTGTAAAATCTTGTTTTGAGTTTTAATATCTTTAAGCTCTTTTTCCATTGAATTTAATCTATCAGATATTTCCTCAATATATTTTAATTTGTCCATGACAACAGAAAGTTGATTATTCTCTTCTTGTTCTTTGGGTTCATATTCTTGAGAAATTAGCTTGTTCTCCTTTAGAATAGCACCTGTTCTCTCTTCTTCAGGAAGTATTGATAACACTACATTTACGGCTGTTTCCATCGTCATACTTTTATCTTGAACTAAATCTTTCATCTTTTGGAGTAAAAGAATATCTTGATTTCTAAATGCTCTGGAATTATTAGATCCTCTAATGAATTTATAATCCTTATTTTCCAAAGCAATACAATATTTCGTGAGCGAACTACGAGCTATTCCTAATGATTTAGCTACTTCTCCACCTAAATAAACCACTTCATTTGCTTGTTCTGGCATGTATTCACCACCTATTCTCAATACATACAAATATTTATTATATAGGCTATTCTAACAGTGTTTTCGATTTAGAATACTATTCTCCTCTTTATTCTCCTATTATTCTAGAGGATTAGTTAAAATGGTTATATTGAAAAGTTAATCCATATTGATATTTATGAAGTTGTTCTCACCTAGAATAGGGATTGTTCTACCCTTTTAGTCATGGCCGTCTTAAGACGGCTTTTTAGCCTTTAGGCTTTTATTTTTTTAACGAAAAAAAATCCAAAAAGACCCTTGCAATTCTATGAGCGAATTGCTATTAAATAATAGTGATAATAGGGGCTAAAACAAAAAAGTGTTCCAAACCCTTGATATGACTGGTTTGAAGGCAGTTTTAGGGGTGTATCGTTTTCGATACAAAAACAAACTAAAATGTATCGTTTTCGATACACCTAATATTTAACAAAAAACAAAAAGCACTCTAAAATATAAAGTGCTTTTTAAAGAAAAATAGTATTAAAAGAATCTAGCTGGTAATTTTACCTTTTTACCATTTTGATCCTTAAGGTTTTTTAAAGAGTTTTGAAATAAACGCATCGTTAATCTATCTAATTGAACTTTGTTTTTACGTGGAGCACAAATCATAATATAAGGATTTACAATCCATGTTCTCGGACTAACAGTACGTCCGTTGTCGATTACTTGTCCTGCCCCTTCTGGATTAAGCAAAATCTCTTTTTCTTTTAAAGATTGCATTATTTTTGATGTATTTGCTCTTGTTTTACCAATCATTTCAGCAATATCAGAAACTGTTGCGGACTGAACAAGTTCATAATCATCTTCAAGATCTACAGTGCTCTTTTTATTCTTTTTAAACTTATCTTCTCTTCGAATAATTGCATTACTTTTAAACTCTAAATATGGTTGAATTCTAAATAAGAAATCCCCTTCAGCTTGTGTTAAATAATCAATTTGATTTAATAAATCTAAATTCCTATGCATAGTCTGATTAAATGGCTCCCCTGCAAATGGATCTTTACTAGTTCCAACAAAATGGTCTTCACCTGTAATTTCTTTTAATTGCTCTAATAATGATTTTTTTAGATCTTCTGCTTTTTGAAAGGAGTTTTGATCTTTTTCAAAGTCTCTTAATCTGGCTTTTTGCTCAGCTTCATTTAAAGAATTTTGTAAATCCCTTACTTTTTTCATTTTTATAATTCCCCCGGTTTTTGTGGAAGGAATTAACCAACTTATGTTATAATGCCTTTATAATAATATGTATAACAGAAGGTTAACCCCTTCCTTAATATTTGTTTAAGAAGAAGTCCTCCCAGTCGACCAAAACTTGAGGGCTTTTTCTTATGTCTAATTTTCTACCAAATCTTTCATGAATGCAAGCCTATTTCGACTCCATTCGATGTTTTAACGCTGTAAGCAGCTTATCATCCACTCGCTTAGGCTTGTACCCCATACGATCTATCAAAAGACCCTCTATGAGCTTCATACGAGCCGTATAAAGCCGATATTCGCTTTCTCCAAACTCTACGACACTTTTATCAATCTCAGCCCCTTCTGGCGCTTTCTGAACCGTTCTCATCAGATTGTAGCTTTTTGAACGCTCTTCTCGAACTAATCGAAGCAAGATTAACAAATCATATGTGTGAAAACTTTGAAGCTCCTGGAATGACAAAGCTGAATCTTGTAAACTCACATATTCTTTAAGTTGAGGACGCTTTACGTGTAAAGGTGCTCCACAAACAGAACATGCTTCCTCCATTCGATTATTTTCTGAATCACAATATAAACATTTCATCATAGGCTCCTACGGATCCTTATTCTTCAGAAACAGCTACTTCAGCTGCTGCTTTCGTTTTTTCTTTTACAACTACATCATGATGTAAAATCTTATCTTTGTTTTTACCTACATAAGATTGTAATGCCTTCGCAATTTTTTCTGCTTCTTCTTCACTTTGAATCTCAAAGTATTTCTCAAAGATCGCGCCGACTTGAATTAGTCGTCTTGTTCTTTCTTTTCTCTCTTTTTCCTTTTTACGCGCTTCAACCTGTTGTTTCCTCGCTTTCATCTTCTCAATTTTCTCTTCTAACTCCTGAAGAATTTCTTCATCTGTTCGCTTTTTCGTCACCCATCCTCAACTCCTTTTTCTGTTCTCTAATGTTTAAATCGATTATATCAAAAATTGAGATAAATTGGTATCCTTAGCATAGATTCTCTCACCAGGGTATGGTATAATTCCCTTAGATCGAAGAGATAAGGGCGCACTTATACATCGTACCGATGTGTGCGGTTCCTTCGGAACGAAAAGACAAAAACAAAGACCCATTCGCCTAGATGGCGAATTACATAAAATCTGTTTGCCTATCGGCAAAGATGAAAGCACCATCTGACACCTTTGGTGTTCATTATGATGCTTTCATCAAAAACGTTGATTAGCGCACTTTGTGCTCTCATCAACTTATTCCTAAAACATAAACCCATTCTCAAGAAAGGAGGAACGAATCATGGCTATTTACCATCTGTCGATGCAAATTATCAGCCGTTCAAAAGGACAATCAGCTGTCGCTGCAGCTGCTTATCGCAGTGGCGAAAAACTACATGATGAACGCACGGACGAGCAAAAGTTTTATACTCGTAACGTGCAACCAGAAACCATGATTCTGACTCCTACTAATGCGCCAGAATGGATGAAAGATCGTAACCGTTTATGGAATGAAGTTGAAAAAGTAGAGAAGCGCAAAGACTCACAACTAGCACGCGAATTAAACATCGCGTTGCCAATTGAACTGAATCGAGACCAACAAAAAGAGCTCATTCAGTCTTTTGCACAACATGAATTTGTTCAAAAAGGAATGGTGGCCGATATCGCCATCCATCGTGACGATGCAAATAATCCTCACGCTCACATCATGTTAACAATGAGAAACGTAGACCAAAATGGCTTTGGCAAGAAGAATCGTGATTGGAATGCTGACTTTGCGAATGCCAAAGAAAACAATCGTGGGTACGTTAAAAACAGCGAAGGCTGCTTATCTATTCGTGAACAATGGGCGAATTATGCCAACAAAGCGTTGGAGAAAGCCCAAAGCAACGAGCGCATCACGCACCTTTCTCATGAGAATCGTGGTCTTGAAGTCCTTCCAACCATCCATTTAGGCCATGTGGCTCATGATATGGAGAAGAAAGGGAAACAAAGTCAGCGCGGCCAAGTTAACCGGGAGCGCCAAGAATACAATCAAGTAGTTATCGACTTACAGACTTACCGTCGCCAAAAAGAAGCTCATCTACAAAAAATGAAAGAAAAAGAGAAGCAATTCAGCTTCTCTACAGATATTGAAAAAACACAGATTCAAAAGGCTGCATCTCTTTTAAATCAACAAGTCGTTTCCTTAGACGATATCTACAAACGCCATGGCGAATTACGTAAAATGAGTGATCGTCATGACCCGATTGAACGCCATTTTCATGTTCAACAGCAACAATTTCTGAACGTCAGCAACTATTATGACCATGTGAGCGATTTAGAGCGTGAGATTAAGCAGAATGAAGAAAAAGTAGATGAACTCAAGGGAGCACTCAATCCGTTTAAACTGAAAGAGAACAATATGTTAAAACGTCGTTACCTTGATAAAATCTCTGATTTAGAGAGCGATAAAGCAAACTATGAAAGCAACATTCAAGGGTATAAAGAATCTCTTCGTTTTTCAAATGAAGAAGAGTTCTACGAACGCTATAAAGAGTTCTCTCACCAAAAAGAAAATCGTCAGCATCAAATTAAGTATGAGAAAGAGCAAATTCAAGTGGAAACGAAGGTATTGTTACAAGCAGAAGAAGCCATTAAAATGGCTAAGATCCGTGAGGTAAGCTCACATTATCCTGATTTAAAAACAGCCGGAAAATACTTAAGCTATGATAATGCCTTAAAACTAGAGAAACATATCGACATGGCCAAAAAGACGCCAGTAACATTAGAAGTCATTGAAAAAGCAATTGGGAATCAGAAAGAAGAGTTATACAAACTAAAGAAAAATGTAAAAATCTTCGAAACAGAACGAGATTATCTAGATACGATGAAGAATCAAGTTGCGAGCTTTGAAAAAACAGAGAAAGAACTTGATCAACTAAGGAATAGTCCTGGTGAGACAGCTAAACGATTGGTTTCAAAAAAAGCACGTCTACACTATGAAGAATTACAGCACGAAGCCAATCACTACAAAGAGAACCTTAAGGAAAAAGGGTATAAAGGACCGGATGATTTAAACAAGCGACAAAGCGAAATTAGAGAGCTTGAGAAAGATGTCATCCCAGCTATAGAAAAGCAGATAAAAACCAAAGAGCAGGTCATAGGAACGATTTCAGGCATCTTTGATGCGATCCAACAAGCTACTCGTAGTGAAGAGCAAGCTCAGCAAAGGCAGCACCAACAGCATAGAAGATTTAGAAGTAGCTCTATAAATAAATCTAAAGACCAAGGTCATGATTTTTCTCGTTAACCAACTAATTGCCTTAAGGCAATTCAAACCAACTTAAAGTTGGTTATCTATAGCTTTTAAAGAAATTGCATTTCCTTGTAGTAATGTGCCCTATCTGTACTGGGATTCTCATGTTTTTCTTACCAAATACTTTTAAGGATACTGCCCTTCTACTTGGATATATTAATTCTTGTGGAGGTGATAGTAATGGAAAACAAATATTCTAACACGACAGCTTCTGGCACAGATGTTCAACACGTGAAGCGAAAAAATGCTCAAGCATCTTCTGGTAAATACGGTACAGAATTTGCTAGTGAGACTGACGTGCAGCACGTAAAACGTCAAAATGCTCAAGCTAACAAAAACAAAAATTAATGTTAAAAGGGTTCTTTCATATTCGTTGAAAGAACCCTTTGTTGTATCCAACTCCTTTTTACTCTGTATTAGACTATACTCTCCAAACTAAACTACATCAGATATGTAAATAAGGCATTTTTATGTTGTACAAACGATAAAAAAAGTATAAAGCTAGCTAAAATACTTTTACTTTAGCAGCATAAATAAGCTGCATACTAGCTTCTATTTTTGGGCAATATAATCGAGAAACATTGTAAAACTCCACTTTGTACCTAAACGTATAAATGGGAACCTCTCTCTTCTAAGAAGAGAGAGGTTCCCATTTTGTTTTTAGACTTACTTTTACGATGATAGCTATAACTTTTTATTTGAAAGTAAGTAACGAGCACTAAAATATAAGTAAAAAAAAGCTCAAAGTTTTTTGAGCTTTTTTAAAATGAAAACTTCTCATTAAACGATACTCTGACCAATAGGGACATGTCTAAGGAGCGTACTAATTTAATGAAATATTCGTGTCACACTACCATCATATGCGGGAAATATGGTGTATGTACATAATGTTTACAAGACTTTTGTACTAAATAATCATACATACTAATGGACAAGCATATTAATTAAAAAAAGGACTCAACATGCTCCCTTTTGTGAATTGAACTAGCAGACGACTCCCAAATGGACCGATTTGGGGGTTGTTTGCTTTTATATGAGTATGAAAATAGCTTGGCTAGACAAAACTAGCAAAGACGCTTTACAGCGTCTATTCGGTCATTCGCACTGTTACAAACTAAAGAATGGAAAGCAGAAAATACTACTTGAAAAAAATTAACTAAACAATTAGATGAAGTAGTGTTTTCTGTTCTTCAACTTACGTAAGAAAGATATACATACAATCAAAAAATGAGTGCTCAATAATAGCATGTGTAATCATATACATCACATAATTTCTTTAATACTTGAACATGATACTTGTGATGGCATAAGGTCTCTATACGTTATAACTTGAAGTATTTGGTTGGATACAAAAAAACTCTGGGTTGCGATTATCCCAAGAGTTTTTTTGTTTCAACGATTTAAAGAGATGTTTCTATTTTTGAATAGAAACATCTCGCAGAGAGCAAGCTACTTAAGATTGATTAAAGTTTCAAAATTACAATGTAAAGTATTGATGATAAGAGCTAAAAAAGCACCCTAGAGAGAAGGTGCTTTTTTAGTTGAAAGGAATAATCGAAAGATGAAATCATTTTTAAAATATCTGTTTTTCTTAATTGGTGGAGTTATTTGTATTAGTCTCCTAGTGTTTTCTATCTATACAGATCTTGCTCACTTGAATGGATACACTCCTGCTCCTCTTGAGAAGTGAGAAGCGTATAGACATGCACGTCAACATCATGAATTAATTTATTTTTGAATGTAAATACTTTTCTAGGAGCAAACCTTTGATGTTTTTATGTAAGAACAATATATCAAATGTAAAAGCTAGCATACTGCTAGCTCTTTAAAAGTAAAATGTTTATTAGTTATTAGCAGCCTCCAACAAATCCACCGAAACAAGAAGCGCCGATAATGATTAATAAAATAAACAATACAATAATTAAAGCGAAACCACCGCCAGTACCACAGCCGCCTCCGCCGTAACCATATCCGCCATAGCCGCAACCGCCACCATAACCTCCAAAGCCCATATTGTCACCCCCTATATGCTTACTACTCTTAAGATATGTATAAAAAATAAAATTGCTCCAAAATGTTGTCTCTATAGGAACAACCAGATCAATAATAAATGGCACATTAATTTTCAAAGAATTATAAACCTTTTAGATATGTTTACATAGAATAAATCAACCATAGTTTTTGCTCTATAAAAACAGTTACCTCCCTAACTGATACGTAATTATTAAAAGACCAAGAAGATTCCAACCGCCTGGAATCTTCTTGGTCTTTTGATATTGTATACGAGGATTCATATCGTCAGCTTACTTAGCATCATTAACGTTAAAAAAGGGCTTTTTCAACTAACTGAACAAGCCCTTTTATCTATAAAATTAATAGTTCGAATGACGTTTGCATTTACAATTTGAACGATAATGTTTATGACTGTCATAGCCATCTCTGCAGTTACTACCTTGACTATGGCCACCACCATAGTTATATCCATTATCATACTCATTGTTATAGTTACCACCGTAGTTGCCACGGCCGCAGCCACAACCACCGTAGTTATTATTGTAGTTGTCCCAACAGCTTCTACGACGTCTACATCCACAACCAAAGAAATTCCAACAACACATATTTGTTTCACCTCGTTTGATTGCCTAAAGGCTTATTTAGTCAACTTAAGTTGAC
>NZ_JBLTIR010000026.1:0-8725 GCF_053345675.1 Priestia sp. D51
TCCGCATTTCCTCATGCAACCGACAAACTCGTTACCAAGAATGCCGTTTCGGATGGAGATCATCTTCGCGTCTAGATGAGTAGCGTTAGCTACGCTGTAAGAAAGCGACTTCTTGTCGCACCATAATCAACATTATAGGAACTGAAAAAACCTTCTAGATTCGTTTCTAGAAGGTTTTAGAAAGAGTTTTTTGTTTAGTTGCTATTTTTTGATGCAAACATTTTTTTAGAGATAATAAATGAAAACGTTGCGGATATACTAGAGCTTAAAAGTGTATAATTGAAAATTTCACTTCCAAAGATACTTACAGTTGAACCACTAAGATGTTGTGAAGTGTCAGGTACGTATGTAAGTGTAAGAAACATTCCAGAAAGAATTTGAAAAGCAAACATAAATACTACAAAGCTAGCAATAAATACTACATAGTTTTTCAAAATGGTTCCCCCTGCTCTTTTAGTTTAATTTGGGTTTGTTTCGCTTATTATGTTAATATTATCAGCTTCTATAGTATATACGAATAAGTTCCATAAAAGTTACATATTTACATTTTTTAGATGGATAAACTTTAGGAAATTTATTGAATACGATATACAGATCTAGTTAACATAATGTCTCTTTCCGGAACACATACAAAAAGAGAACCCTTGGGAGGCAAGGATTCTCAAAGGGGTTCTCTTCATGAAGTATGCATCTTTTTATACATCCTTGATTTATCAACGATGATTTGAGGAATCATAAGCAGGAAGATGCATAAAAAGCGCACATTTTATACATATGCTTCAAACCCAAAAAATAGCATTCGGGACCATAATATGGTACATTAAAGGTCAGACTATTTTTACAAATTTCAACGTAGCAAAAAGAGCAACCTCGATCTCCTATGACAAAGATGAGGTTGCTTCTTTATTTTAAAATTTGTATGACAAGTTTTATTTTATTATGTTACACTTGGATAGCTAATGAATTAATCTAACCGTTTCTTGTAGTTTTGCAAAGTAAAATTACTAAATAAAAAAGAGCAACCTCCTCCAATGCCATCTGAGAGAAGGTTGCTCTTTTTTAAAAGGACTTTAGTCTCAATAAATGGATATATACCCTAGGAACAAACACTTAGAAACCACATATTATAATATATCTTCTAAATGAGGAGGTATGTCATCATCGTAGGAGATCTGGTTAGCTTTATAGAAGATGTGGGCTTTCCAATATTTTTATCTCTTTATTTGCTTGTCCGACTTGAAAGTAAGTTAGATAAAATTACAAAATTACTTCAAATTATTATTGGAAAAAAGGACAAGCCTTAAAAAAAGACAGCAGATCCTTGCTGTCTTTTTTACTTCTAAAATTACAACTATAAAATAAAACGGGTGTTATACTAGTTATAACACTTACTATATTGGAGGTTATAACTGTTATGTACATGGAGTTCTATGAAAAGGTAGATGGATTAGCAAGAGTTATTGGTGTTACTTCGTCAACTGCAAAGAAGTATTATTTACTCTTTGAAGAACATGGTTA
The DNA here is from genome assembly GCF_053345675.1 of Priestia sp. D51. Taxonomy (NCBI): domain Bacteria; kingdom Bacillati; phylum Bacillota; class Bacilli; order Caryophanales; family Bacillaceae; genus Priestia; species Priestia sp. D51. The sequence continues at coordinate 1,519 of NZ_JBLTIR010000026.1, forward strand.
TAACTTTAAACGCAATCAACAAGGACAACTCTTATTTTCACAAGATGATATAAACTTATTTAAAGAATTAATGGTTTTAAAGAATGAAAAAGACATGACTGTTTCAAAAGCTGTAAAAGAAATTGTGAAGGACAAAGTTATAACCGATATAACTGACATAACGGTTACAACAGGAGACATAACGGTTATAACTAAGCAAGTCACAACTGTTATGACCGAATTAGACGAATTGAAACAGTTAGTAAAAAGTCAAAATGAGATTATTGAAAAACAGCAGGAAGAATTCAAAAAACAATTTTTAAAACAAGAGGCTTACATAAAAGATAGTTTAGAACAAAGAGATAGAACCCTTATTACAACATTAAGAGAAGTACAAGAGTCACAAAAAGAAATAGCATCCAGCTTGTCAGAAGAAAAAAACAAGAAAAAATGGTGGCAAATATGGTTAAGTTGAACCACTCAAATTGATTGAGTGGTTTTTGTGTGTTGCAAAAATGCAACGCATAACAGTTATAACTGTTTGGCCGTCTTAAGACGGCCTATTTAGCCTTCAGGCTATATTTTTTTCTAACGAAAAAAATATAAAAAGAGCCTTGCAATTCTATGAGCGAATTGCTAGTAAATAATAGTGATAATAGAGAGAAACTAAGAAAAGTGTCCAAAACCCTTGGTATGACTGGGTTTATTGGACTTTTTAGGGTGTCATGTTTTCGTGACACTTCGACTCCTTTTTGTCATGTTTTCGTGACACCTAAATATTTACAAAAAAACAAAAAAGCCACACCAAAATTGGTACGGCTTAAACAATATAATTTAAAAAAATCTGACTGGTAAATTTACTTTTTTGCCATTCTGATCTTTGAGCTTTTTTAAAGAATGCTGAAATAATCTCATTGTTAGTTTATCTAACTTAACTTCATTTTTTCTTGGAGCACAAATCATTATATAAGGATTCACAATCCACGTTCTAGGACTCACAGAACGACCATTTTCTGTTATTTGTCCTGCACCTTCTGGATTCAGTAAAATCTCTTTTTCTTTTAAACTATTCATAATCACAGACGTATTTTGTCTCGATTTCCCAATTATTTGAGCAATATCAGAAACAGTAGCAGCCTTAGGAAGTTCAAAATCATCTTCTATTACATTTTTTCTTTTTTTCTTAAATTTATCTTCTCTACAAATGATGACATTACTTTTAAACTCTAAATAAGCTTGAATTTTAAATAAAAAGCTTTCTTCCGCTTGAGTTAAATAATTAATTTGATTTAATAAATCTAAATTTCTATGCATGGTTTGATTAAACGGCTCCCCTGCAAAAATATCTTTTTCTTTACCTATAAAGTGTTTTTCACCAGTAATTTCTTGCATCAAGTCTAACAACGATCTTTGAATGTCAGAAAGCTCTTTTGATGAATTCGAAGTCTGTTTTAAATCTTTTAATCTTGCTTTTCTTTCTGCTTCAGCAAGCTTTTCTTGCAAATTCACAATGTTATCTTTGTTTTTTTCCAAACTAATTCCTCTCCTTATATGGCAGGAATCAGCCCCTTATGATAGAATATGTACATCAATATGTGTATAAGGGACTGATTCCCTTTCTTGTTTGAGAAACCGCCAAGCCGACCAAAGCATGGGCGGTTTTTCTCATTTATACTACTTTCAACACTATCAATAAATTCCCTCTTTTTCTAGTCTTTTCGCAGTTTTTCAACGAATTCTGCACAAAAGGACTTGTCTATCCTAAATTAATACCAAATAACCCAAAGAACCATTTAAACAAGAAAAACATAGGCACCATAAAGACGGCCGCCCCAGCTCCATACTTCACCCAATCTAACCAGCCATTAAACACCACACCTAATTTAGCGTTCGATATCATAGTCTTGCTGTTTTTTTCGACCTCGCTGAGTTCCGCCTTCGCTGTCGCGCTCAAGCTGTCGAACTTGCTCCCCAGGTTGTTGTTGATTTTCTCTAGTTCGTCCTTGATTGCTTGATTGTTTGTTTGGAACTCTTTGCTCAGAAAATCCTGATTCTCTTTCATGTCGTTGTGTAGGACTCTGATGGCCGTCTTCATCTCGGCCAAAGTTTTGTTTGTATGCAGCTTGTGTGTTTCGATGTCGTTCTCTAATTTGCTCAGCAACGTCATCGAAGTTAATTCCATCTCCCTCTGTACGTCTTGGCTCGTCTGTTTGATCTCTTTGAGCTCTTGTTCGATCATCATCTCTTTGTTCATGTTTTCTTTCAGAAACGTCGAGAGATAGCCCTCTGTTGCTCTGAGACGCAAGATCATCTCCTGGTATAACTGCTGTAACTGTTGTAACTCTTCTCTCTCCTGAACCTGCTGTTTCTCTTTCTCTTGTAACTTGTCTTTCAAAGCCATCTAAAATCGTCTCCTTTTCATACGCAAGCCCTAACTTGCTGCCACGTACCTTTTTATTCGATTCTAAGTGCTCATACGTGATGTTTTTACCTCGTAAAGTAGCTTGGACGCCTTGATCTTTTAAACGTTCCTGGAAATCTTTAAAACTCGTTGCCTGTTCTTTTGAAGAGTCAATGGCCGTCCGAATTTCATCTTTCCAACTCGATTCACCTTTTTGAAGCAAGGACTGTTCAGCTAACGTATAGCGCACATCGGCCGAGCGCTCTTCTACAATGGACAATCCATGTTCTTTACATAACTGGTCGCTCGCGTCACGAAAACGGTCAATCGCATCTTGGCCATGAGCATGGAACTTACGACCATCCTCATAGTTCACCGCATTGATCACGATGTGGTTATGAATGTGATCCTTGTCCGTATGCGTGTAGACGGCCACCTCGTGGCCTTTGGCTAATTTCTCAGCTAGTTTTAACCCAATTTCATTAGCTTTATGAGGATTTACTTCATCAGGTTTAAAAGATTGAATGACATGGTGGGCTTGTATGCCGCCACTCTTGCCCCATATTTCCCTTGTAGCCTTAAATTGGTTCCGAACATAGTCCACATCGCAATCAAGCGAATTTGCCACCTCAGCGCGCTTTTCAGCGTACTTCAGTAACGCATTGGCATTTTTCGTCGTACTCAGCTTAATTGTTGCCATGCTGCAGCCAATCCTTTTTTAATTTCATCGAGATTGTATACCAATCTCTCAAGCTCCTGTTCACTCAATTGTTCAATATCTCGTGCATTGCACCATCTCGCAATCTGGTTCACATTGGTACCCACGGCACGCAATTCCTTCGCAATTGCCAGAGCACCCTCACGATTGATCTTTGGCTGTCGTACGCGTGTACCCTGTGCCTTTGCTTTCACAAAGGCAGGCACCGTCATTCCTACGTTATCCGCCATCAGCGATAGCCGTTCGAATTCCTCTTCAGTGACACGGAACTTCACCTGTTTAGGCTCGTTCCTACGCTCGCCTTTCGTCTCGCTCATACCTTTATTCCTCCTTATGTTCACCTACTGGGCGTGGTGAACTTGGTGTAAAATTCCAGCTGGATGCTTCCATAATACACCAAACAGTCGGAATAAGGCAAGCTCTACAATTGGTACCCAATTGAGCTTGGTTATGCTGAGCATAACAATCCCCCCAACCCCCTTTTCAAGGGGGAGCCAAACCGCGGACGCTGTCCACACCTGCCAAAGGAAAGCTCCTTTGGAATGGCTTCTACAAACACCCCCAACCCCCTCAACCTTTGAGGGGGATCCCTCGCCGGTTGGCGTCAAACAAACGTGGTTGTTTGAGTGCCAAGAGGGTTTGGGTGCAGAGACATTGTCAATTCCTTAATGCTCCCTACGGTCCGCTTACCATTGACAACGCAGCTTATCTCCCCCTTTGTTTTGGGGTAGAGGCTGGCTTTTTATGTTTTTAAGTGCGTTGCTCACCTTGAAGTAAGATGAGCACTTTTGGACGGCCGAGCTGGCGGTTCGGCAGGTATACTTGTTCAAACAAGCCGATTCCCTAACTCCTTCGTTTTGGGTATGTCGGCTTGGCGAAAGATCCAAACCTGCCGAAATTTTTTATGCAAGGAGAAAAGAGTGGAGATTTTTTAAGTGGTGTTCTTAAAAAATACGACTCGTACCTTGTATTAAAAATAGCTTGAATGTGATAGATAAACTTTCTTCAAAAAGCAAAAACAATTAGTAAATGTAATTACTAACGGTTTTTGCTTTTTAAAAGGATAGCTAAAATTAAGCTTAATTGTATAACAACAATTATAAGCAAGGATAAAATATATTGATTGTCTAGAGATGCATTATAACTAAGAACAAAAAACACTATGGTTGATGTTATTAAAATTAAAATAAAGTTAATAATTATTTGTCTCATACTTCCTCCAGTTTCATGTTGAAATGATAAGGCAGTATTAAAACATATGAGCTAGTTTCTCAACCATTCGCAATATGCATTTTTTCTTTTATAACAAATAAAGACCCATGTTAATTTGAGTGATAGCTTTTACTTAGTCTAATAATCCTTTTTCTTTAAATACTTTTCTAAGAGCTTCATTGATCAATTCAGATTTATAGCTTTTAGGAACACGTTCAATAATACTTAGCACATCATTATCAAAGTAAAAACCTCGATATATTCGTTTAGAACGGTCTTTTGGACTTTGTAACAACAAATCAATTGCATCTACTGTGCTAGCTTTTGAAGAGCTAGTGCTAGTGCTTTCACTTTCATCAACATAGCTCGTACTAGCTGCTACTTCGCTAGTAGCTAACTTTTGTTCTGCTGGCATTTTACTGTTTTTAGAGATAAGGGTACTAAAATCAACATCTAAGGGTTCTGATTCTTCTCCAACATAGCGATAAATACTTTCCTTACTGTCCCATTCATAGCCTAATTTCTTAATCTTTAATTGAATCGTACGAGTACTTACATCATACTGATCAGCTAATTCTTTAATGGTGATTTCTTTCATCATAATTCCATTCAGCATCTTTTTTACCAGCATCATACTAGCCCCCATTTTCGTATTAAGAGTATAGTACTAGTATTCAAATGCAACATGATATTTCCTGCTATTACTTCACTGAATAATAAAATGGGCACTTTCTCAAATGAGAAAGTGCCCTACGTTGAAATCGATATAACTACAAAATAGTTAGTTTAATATCTATTGTACTTAGAACTATCTTTTATTAAGAAATTTATAAATAACAAAAATACCAATTACTAAAATCGGTATTTCAATTACTAATTTCATACTATTTTTTACTAAGTATTCACTAAGTACAACTACCAATAAAACATAAAGACAAAGGGATAATACAATCTTTCCATTCATTAGAATTTCCCTCCAAATTCGATTCATGACGACGTTTAAAAGTATAGCATTCATTTATTCTAATAAATCATTTTTTAGAATAAAAAGGTAAAAATGATAAAAAAATACTATTGATGCTATACACAAACAATTACAATAATCACCTTAATAAGTATATATATTACTTTTAATGGATTTTACTGTAATTATTGTTGAGTTCAATATAAATAAAAGGTTCTTTTAGTTAACATAAAGCGTATTATCGGAAATAAAAAAAGCTAAGAAATTAATCCTTAGCTTTTCTACTCTTCTTAAACCTATATTCATTAATAAAAAACACGAGGAGATAAAACTTTAATGTCTCCTTGTGTTTTTTAAGTTCTTTTATTCTTGTACTCTAAATACTTTAGATTTAGTAACCACTATTAAAGCAAATCCAATTACCGCATACTTAACTGCAGCAGAAAGACTAGGTACAAGTTCAAAGTAACTTACTTTATTAATGCTTACGAGAAACCCTAGTAAGAAAAGTAAAGCTCCTAAAATATAAGTAACTTTACCAGCTAAATTATATTTTTTCATTTTATTCACTCCCCATTAATAAAGAAATCCTTATATTAATGATTATACACAACATTATGGAAAGTTTAAACATTAGTTCTCTATATTGTAAAAAAAGGAAAGAAATCTTTAGAGATTTCTTTCCTTTTTTATTAACTATTAGGCAAATAGATATGTTGTGGACTACTAGTCCAAGCTTTACCCATTGGTTTTTTATGAGCTTTATCTTTATATAATCTAGTCGTACTATATTGATACCAATTAGTTGTCATAGCACCTTTTTCGTATAGATCATAAGTATAGTAAGCAGCTGGAACTTTTTGGTTGATTGCATAACCACTTAAGATAATAGCTACTTTTGCTCCCCAGCCTAAACCTGGGATAACCAAAGATAGTTTACCAGCTAAATCAGCTGCATTTTTAGCTTCTTTAGTATGACCAGAAAGAGTTCCAACGTATTTATACCCTGACTTTGGCTTAGCAGCCATAGTAGTAAAAGTACCTTGAGTAGTAGAAGCATTATTTACTGTATTTTCTTTAGTAGTATCATATTCATAAACTAGATCTTCTTGAACTTGTGTATCAATTGTAACACTACCATTCAAACCATTATAAACTACAGTATGTTGATCATTTCCATTTTCATATGTAACAGTACGTACTAATCCATCAGTATTAACATCAGAAACTTGATAATTAGTATTTAAATCCTCAATACTTAATGCCTCTTGAACTTGTGTGCTCTCAACCTTTTCCGCTGCAAAAGAAAGAGATGGCGCAACCGAACTAGTCAACAATGCTGCTGCTGCAAAAACTGCAATTCCTGTTTTTTTATTCATAAACCTATAATGCCTCCTAGAAGTTTTTAAATAAAGAATTACTCTTCTTTTCTAGTAACAACATTATAAATTCTCACTATCAATACAACACCTACTACAATAACAAAAGTCCAAAAGTATAAAGCTGATGTATTACTTCTAAGCGTTAAAATAATAAGAATAATAAATAATACAGTGGTCATTACAATATCTGTTACTTCTTTTCTCTTAGTTCTCATGTTAGTCTCCTCATTTCTAGTAAAAGGGAAAATTAAAAGAAAAAGTAAAACTTATCCTTTGGAATTGTAATATTATTCTATTAATTTGTCAAATTAATGCAATAAATAGATTAATTTTCATATTTTTATAATTAATACCTATCGGTCTATATAAAAGATTAAAATTGGAGATTATTATTATTCTGTATACGATATTCAAAATTAGTTGAGTCGGGTAGGCAGGCACTCTCACGAGCGCCCGCCCCCCTAAGAACCGTACGTGACAGATTTCCCGTCATACGGCTCAAGCCTTCTTTTTATCCGAACAACTTATTTAATACATGGTACATGTACTAA
>NZ_JBLTIR010000027.1:0-8539 GCF_053345675.1 Priestia sp. D51
ATGTACCATGTATTAAATAAGTTGTTCGGATAAAAAGAAGGCTTGAGCCGTATGACGGGAAATCTGTCACGTACGGTTCTTAGGGGGGCGGGCGCTCGTGAGAGTGCCTGCCTACCCGACGTAACTATCTTTTCATGTAGTATTGAGCTCTTTATTAATAACGTTTAGATAATATAATCCAAGATGTCCACATTGTAATAACCATTAGTGAGATTAATACTGAAGCTATCTCAAGTGAAGTAAGAGCAATGATTCCAATCTTTATTAACGCTATAGCTATAAAAAGATAGATCATTAAAGCAAAAAATGAGTAATATAACCCTTTTTGTCTAATAAGATTCATTCTTTCATCTTTCTTTTGAAAGTGAGGAAATAAGTAACTTAAAGCAAAACACATATATGTAAATGCGCCCCATATCAACGCTTCAATATAAGATGCTGAGTTTGTAATTGCTGAAACTAATTTGAATCCAAAAATGAATGTAAACATAATACCGATGAGAAAATATCCTTTTTTTAAAGCCATGTTATATTACCTCCTAAAAGTTCTATCCTTCTTCAGTGTCCAGAATAAAGATTGCTTCTACTGGAGTTTTAAAGATTTTTCCTATTTGTAAAGCTAAAGGAAGTGAGGGGTTATATCTTCCTTTTTCAATTGATATGATGGTCTGTCTCGATACACCTAGCTTTTCGGCTAGTTTATCTTGAGAATAACCATATTCCTGTCTATGTTCTGCCAAATGGTTTTTCACTCACATAAATCCTCCTCTGTTTTATTATTTAACCTTATTCTATAGTAAAGCGACCTTTACGTAAAGTATACTTTACGTAAAGGTCGCTTTACTACCCATCTTCTATTTTGTGCCGATAATACGTTTTATGAAAACTAGAGGTATAAAAAAGTTTAAATAGAACTTAAAAACAAAACTAGATAGATGTCTTAACATTAACACCTCTCTTTTGTTAGTGTCCAATACAGAAATGGTTACAGTGTTAGCTGTTTACAATTGGAAAATAAAACATAATTTATTCTAATTACTAAAAATAACAATGTTATAATAAATTTGGTTTGAAAATAATTAACAACTAAGAGGTGATAAACATGATATTTCTTACTCTGTTTTTATTATTAATTATTGTAGGGTATCCATTATGGGACTATTTTTATTTAAACAAAATAAAAAGTAACCAACTAAACAAGTGGCGAATGTACGGAGAAACTGTTATTACCCAATGGATATTGGTCATCATATTTTTAGTCTATTGGTTTTTGACTAAACACACGTTTAACAACTTATTTTTTATTAAGAAACCTTTATTTTCTTTAAATAAAGATTTTTTACTGTCTGCGGGAGTGGGGGCAGGAATTAGTATTGCAATAATTATTTTTATGATTTCTTTTTCCAAGAAGGCTAGAGAGAAAATTTCCGAAGGATTAAGTGATGAGAGTATTCAATTCTTGTTGCCATCAAACTTCAAGGAAAGGCTGTTTTTCCTTTTGATAGCAGTTACAGCAGGAGTTTGCGAAGAGATTATTTTTCGTGGTGCAATGTTTCATTATTTCAACCACTTCCCTTTTCATTTATCTATGGTTGCTATTGGAATTATTTCAAGTCTGTTATTTGGAATTGTTCATCTGTACCAAGGCTGGAAAGGAGTACTACTCACTTCCTATTTAGGTGGTATTATGTTTTTTCTTTTTGTGGGGACAGGCTCTTTATGGGTTCCTATCACACTACATTTCATTATTGATTCAAAATTTGTCTTTTTGCCTAATAAAAAGAGCCCTTCAAGTATAATTGAAGAAAATTAAAATCACTATTATTGTCGAGAAATAATTGAATAAATTATAAATACCTCCTAAAAGGCAAATTACGTTAACTACAAATCAAACTCAACAAAATTCTAATTATAGTGAATTAAAGGGAAGGATATTAATTAGTATTACTTCAATGCAAATTAAAATAAATATTGAAATCTAGGGTTGGGATAACATGCTACTAAAAGAGAAAAAATTATACAAAATTGAATTTATAAAGTCTTGTCGGATATATGAGAGTAATTCACTAATGAGATTTAGAAACTCTAGTATGTTAGATATAAACAATTTAAAATCAGATCAATATGGAATTATTCCTAAAGGGGTTAAAGGATGGGTCTTAAAAAAGTGGGGTAAATTGTATTTTTCTCCTGATGAAGATCAGGAAGGGTTAGAATACTTTACTCCCTCTGAACAACTTCATATTCTCATTTCTTTAACAAAAATAGAGCACCATTATAAAAAGATAACATCTTAGAGTAAGTAATATTTTATATATGACAATAATCTTTTTTAGGATATAATTCAGAAAGAAAAGGCTGCCTAATTCTAAGCAGCCTTTTCTTTTCTTCTAGGAAGGATTTTATTTAAAATCACAGGGTTTTTTCCAAATGTATTTTTGATGACTCCTGTTTTAGAGGCAAAGAACACATATGAATATGCTCCAATCCCTCCACAAACTAAAATATTAAGAACTGCCTTTACTTTTAAATCTATAGCCATATGATTAACCCCAAAACTAATAACAGCTACTAATACAGCCATAATAATCGCATTTATAAAGATAAACGAAATCTTTTTTAGGACATGACAATAGCTGTAATCTAGATGTTTTTGTATTACAAATAAATTATAAAGAACAGATAGAGTATAACCAACGTATGTTGCAAAAACAGGTCCTAGGTCATCAAAAGGAGCTACAAATAAATAATTACAGATGACCTTACATAGTAGGCCGGCCATTAGTCCAATAATAGCACTCTTTTGCTTGTTAATACCTTGGAGCATTGCTGCTGTTACAGTAAACATAGCGAAAAATAAGGCAGCAGGTGCATACCACTTTAAAATTTTACTCCCCAGTTCATAAGCATTATTTAGGCCAAAGAAAGTGATATATGCTGAATGAGATAAAATGGACAGCCCCACTACAGCTGGTAATGTAATAAAAAAGAGCATTTGAAACGTTTGAGTAAGTTGTTGCTTTAATAGATCCAATTTGTTTGCTGTGTGCAATTTGGTAATGCTAGGGATTAAAGATAAACTCAGAGCTGTAGCTAATGATACTGGGATCATAACCAATGTTTGGGTTAGACCAAGTACAGAGTTTAACGTTTCAGCTTTCTGTAATGAATACCCAATTTCCATATACAATTTGTTAACCATGAACGTATCAACTAACTGATATACCGGTATAGCTAACCCTACTAGAACAAATGGAACAGCGTATGTAATGAGTTCCTTGTACATGCTAAGAAAGGAAATATTGCTACGTACAGATGAGGTCTTGTGTAAATTGTTAATATGTGAGCGATTCTTTTTCCAATAATAGTAGATAACAGCTAGTCCTGCAGTTGCTCCTGTGAAAGCACCAAATGTCGCAACACCCGAAGCTATAGATATACTGCTATGAAAAACGTGTACGACCAAAAATCCACCAATTAAAATCCATATAATACGAACAATTTGTTCAATAACTTGAGAGACGCCTGTTGGTTCCATAAAATTGTACCCTTGAAAAAAGCCTCGGCAGATACTTAATATAGGAACAATAATTAATGCAAAACTTACAGTACGCATAACCATAATGACATCTTTTATATTATTTCCAGATGTATCGCCTTTCCCTATCAAATAAGAAGCTAATAAAGGTGACATTGTATATAGTATTAAAAAAGCTACAATTCCAGTTGAAATCATAATAACTAAACTACTTTTTAATAGCCTTCTGCCAGTGTGATAATCTCCTAACTGATTATATTTAGAAATGAATTTGGAAACTGCTAAGGGAAGACCTGCCGTAGCAATACTTAGCATAATGGTATAAGGTCTATATGCATACATGTATAGAGCAAAGCCCTGCGTTCCAACTAATGAAGTAAATGGTATGACATAAATAAATCCTAAAAATTTAGAGATAAATGTAGCCATGGTTAAAATAAATGTGTTTCTCATTAAACTTGATGTCTTTTCTTGCATGTGTGATTCATTCCCATCTTTATAACTTAATACTAATTTATGGTAAACATTTCTTTAGCTACCGTCAAGAAACAGTTAGTACATGATAAATTTTTGTTTTTGATAAGGTTGATTATGGTAAAAATATTTCACCTAAACTATTACTTTAATGTTATTTTTAGTAATAGAGGTGAGTGAGATATGAATTTTAAAAAGAGCCAATCTTATATTGATTTGACGATAAGAAATTGGGATAACACAGAGTTTGGCAGTACTTTAAGGGAAATGTGTGAAGCAGCTAGAGAATATGAAAATGATCAAGTAGAAGTTCATCAAGTAGTAAATTTAGGGAAGAGTAAGGGAGAATGGAACTACCTAATTATCTTAAATATCAGTCAAGATTTAGATAATTTGGGGGCACTTGTAGAAAGCAATTATAAGTAAACCACCCCCTCTTTGTCCAAATAGGACAAAGAGGGGGTGGTTCCTGTAAGCTACATTATGTTGACTAGCATACATTATGTTTCAACTGTTAAATAAAAGATTAATTTCTATATATTGTGTTATAATTCTAAGCATGTATTAAAGTTATAGAGGAGTTTTCAATTGAAACGTAAAGAGATTTTTTCATGGGTTAAATCAATTATTATTGCTTGTATTTTAGCTTTTGTTGTAAGAGAGTACATACTTGCGCCTATAGTAGTGGACGGTGAGTCAATGATGCCAACTCTAAAAAACGATGAACATATTATTCTTAATGAAGTGGGTAAAAATAAGGCAAGTAATATAAAAAGATTTGATATTATTGTTTTCCATGCTACAAAGGAAAAAGATTATATTAAAAGGGTAATTGGTTTACCTGGTGATCATATAGAATATCGTAATGATACGCTATATGTAAACGGGAAAAAATATGAGGAACCTTATTTAAATCAATACAAAAAGGAAATGGTAACAGGTCTATTAACTCAGGATTTTAAACTCCAAGAGTCTACAGGCAGTAAAACAGTTCCAGAAGGCCAATTGTTTGTCATGGGAGATAATAGAAAGTATAGCTTAGATAGTAGGTCCCCTAAGGTCGGGACAATTTCAGTAGATAAAATTGTAGGAAAAGCTAAATTAGCTTATTGGCCTCTGAAAGAAGTTCAATGGATAAAGTAAACTCTTTAAAAGTTCCCTGATAAGTAGAAACTTTTTTGTTTGTTCTGGTAATACGTTTTATGCAAAGTGGAAACATATAAAAAAGGCTGCCCCTTATCAGTCAAAAGAGATAGCCTTTTTCTATACACTCCATGCAACATTGACTTGATGATTTAATACATGTTGAGTAGTTTGCTCACGTCAATATCTATTATTCGCTGTACCCGTTTAAATTAAATTGAAACATAAAAAACAGAAAAACTGCCGTTGGAGAGGAGGCAGTTTTTCCGTCTTTGGATGTTATACAGTTTTGGCCATAATCTAATTGATGCCCCAGGGCGTACAAAGCATCTTGAATAGTCTGCTCATGTTGGTCAGTATTATTCGTTTTATAAATAAAAATAGCAAACACTCCTGGTTCTTAATCAGGAGCGTTTGCTATATGAATGCCACTATTTCCAGGCGATGCTTGGAACATCTAAAATAGTTTGCTCAAAAGTTAAATTAACTATGCAACCTTGAAAAGTAATAGTCGGAAATATCATGTTGCATTTGAATACTAGTACTATACTCGTAAAACGAAAATGGAGGCTAGTAGGATGCTGGTAAAAAGATACTGAATGGATTTATGATGAAAGAAATCACCATTAAAGAATGAGCTAATCAGTATGATATAAGCACGTGTACGATTCAATTAAAGATTAAGAAATCAGGCTATAAAGTGCATCATGATAATTAAGATTATATATGAGATAAAAATTGGGCTCAAAACTTAGGTACATACAGAACATATTTGATACATTTAAGATTATTATGAAAAATATGGCGATGTCATGGCCGTAATACCAAAATAGGAGGATTTGAACAGTCATGAAGTACGATGAATACGAAATGCTTGAGTTATTTGAAGATGAACCTTTAGTCATGTTTGATCAACAGACTGGTATATTTACATACCAGAAGATAGATGATTATGGATTTACATTATCGCTTACTATTTCGGTACATGAAAGTCAGTGTAGTGTAAGCTTAAGTTATAAGTACTTTAAAGGGTTAATCTTTGACTTTGAATTAGAAGATATTAATCAAATTAAAGGGGAAAATAACCGGTTAACTATTTTGGGTAATGATGATAACAGAAAAGTAGAAATTAGTTTCAAACCACACTTCTCGTTAAAAACTGTAAGATTATAGTGTTCATTAAAACTTGGTTGCTAAGAAGTCATTTTATGTTAACTAAAAGTTGGGAGTAGTTAATAAAAAACAGCACTGTCCATTAAAAGTGGATAGTGCTGTTTTTTATTAGTTTATTAGATAGATCAATGTTGCTATTAGGTTAGGAATCGCAATTGAAATATACTTTTTAGAATCCTCTAAACGACTTTTATGTTTTTTTCTGTTGGAAACTGATAATTGCTTATTTCCTAAACTGTAAATTAAAAAATCTATAGAAAGTGCAATTGATACTAATCCTATAGCTCCACATAAATAATAAACAAAACTCCAGATTCCTGAAATATAAGAAATAGCTAGTACGACAAGTAGTACCATTATTCCTGTTATAAGTCCTTTTTTCACCATGCTAATCACTCTTTCAAAAGATCTTTATATACAATCAATGGTTCATTTAATCTCTCTGTCTATAGATTTCTAGAAAGCACATTATGGTAACCAAACTTTTTAAATTTACATAATAAATGTCATTACCAAATTAATGACTAAAACAGTTATTAAGAGGCCTAATATAGCTTTTTGAAGTGTGAAGTTTACTTTACTATTTTGAAAACCTTTAAATACTAGAATAAGAGTTATTAGATTCAAAAATAAAATTATGATTGCTGTAGAACTAGTTATAATATTCACTCCCATTTTTTTTGTCACCTTTATTTCCAACAATGCGCTTTATGTAAATTAGCTAATTTATACTTGATTTTTAATAATACGGATATTCCTTCTTGTTCATAATAACGGAATCCCAAAACCAGTATATGATGGCTGCACCGACTGCAAATACAAACATTTTACGATAATCCCCTACCGGATCAGACCAATTTCCTTGAAGCTTATAAGAGATATAAAGGAATAGGATTGCTACGACAGAATAGGTACATAAGTAGAGAATACTAAACTTCTTAGGCCATTTATTTAGAAATAGCTGCAGTGGTACGGCTGCAACAGAATAAGGAATGATTGTAATAAGTGAAATCATAAAAAATGCAATAACAGATCTATAAATAGGCTCAATGATGATAAGGAATATGGCATAAGAGGCGCTAGAGCTAATAACTGTTAACGCATGGTATGGCAAAAACTCTTTAAATGTCACTGACTGAACACACCCTTCTTGTCTATTCTATGGATGTATACCATACAAAGGTTAAAGCTAGTTAACTTTATTTTCATTGAGCTTTTTTGATAAATAAAAACAAACTAATCCAGCACCTACCACCTTACAAAAAGGAATAAATGCATAGGAAGGTGCGATTAAAACACTAACAAGCAAATAGGCACTTATAGCAAAGATAAGCCAACTGGTTATAAGTAAAAAGCTAGATAAAAAATCCTTCACAGACTTCATCCTTTAGAAAAGATTATATTTTTATCATAACAGATATATCTTCTGATAAGGATATTTTTTCCTGTGATTGGTTTTATATTAACTAAAAGTGAACATATATGTTCAGGTTTGGAGAACGTCATGTTCATTCTATTGAACATGACGTTTTTAATAAAGGTTGCATCAGCTATGCAACCTTTACATAGTAAATTTGCAATATCCTATTGCACGAGTAAAAGAAAAAGCAGGCTAAAGCCTGCTTCTATAGCCTTTAAGGCTAAATAATACAATTATCTTTGAACGTAGATTTATATACATCTATCTTCAAAAATAAATGTTGTGATTAAATATTTTATTAAAAAGTAACTTTGTTTAAGTTTTGTTGTTAGTTAAGTAAACTATAAATTATTTTATGTATTATTAATGTTTTACTATTTACACTTAGTGACGACAAATACGAAGTTTTTCTACAAGGTATGTAAATGATATAACTATTTTTAATAAAGTACGTTAACTATTACTCTTATTAATAACATTAAATTAAACTTACTTAAAAATTCATGTCCTTTTTAATCTCGTATCATTTTCTATAATATTATACAATTTATATATAGAAAGAATAATAGAAACGTTTTCTACAAGGTGAGTAATGGTTAACGCTATTTTTAATTAAATACGTTTAATATTACCCAAAGACTAAAGATAATTTAAACTGCGTACTATTGTAGACGTCAAGTCGAATTGGCTCTTTCTCACTTTTGGTGAAGGCAAACGTCGCCATATGTCAAAGATATGCATTGTTTTTTCAGAAAAACAACTCTACCTACAATAATGGTATGAGCACTCTT
>NZ_JBLTIR010000028.1:0-4640 GCF_053345675.1 Priestia sp. D51
TTCTCATCCATATGTACAGAAGCGTGAATGATTCTATCATGTGATAAACCTATCTCATCCGTTACAAATTCCAAAGAGTCTTGCGCCCAGGATTGGATCTCGGCCTTTGATTTTCCTTTAAAGAATTCTTCATCGCTCGTAAATAAGAACTCGCATGCTACATCGTTTTTTGCACCGTTAATTGCCTGCTCAAATGACTTACGACGATCACTGCGTGTCGTCTTCATTCGTTCCTCATGTTCACGCCTCATGTCTAGCGTGATTTCAGAAAAACGCTTCAAATAAGAATCGCATTTTACGAGCTCGATATTCTCGCTT
Organism: Priestia sp. D51; assembly: GCF_053345675.1. Classification (NCBI taxonomy): domain Bacteria; kingdom Bacillati; phylum Bacillota; class Bacilli; order Caryophanales; family Bacillaceae; genus Priestia; species Priestia sp. D51. Next base: position 319 of record NZ_JBLTIR010000028.1, read on the forward strand.
GATTTCTCTTTATCGATATCTAAATTTGTATCAGATACTCGGTCCGCATTATGCTTGCCGATTCCTCTCAAATCACTTGTGGTTTTGATGCCTTGAACTCTAAAAATGGAATAACTCAATCATGGTTCCCTCCTCATTAAAGTCTCCCCCACATTATGGGGGAGAGAGAAAAACATGTCAATGTTAGAACACACTCTAATATTGACACTATCGCATCAATATGGTGTGCCCCTTCGGGGGAGGAACAGCTTCGCTATTCCTTTAAAAACCGCGGACGTTGTCCACACCTACCAAAGGGAATCTCCCTTTGGAATCTATCCTAAAAAACTCCCCCAACCCCCTCACTTTTTTGAGGGGGCTCCCTCGCCGGTTGGCGTCAAACAAACGGGGTTGTTTGAGTGCCAAGAGGGTTCGGGTGTAGTGAGTCTATCAACTCCTTAAATTCTCGACCTAACGGTCTTGCGATTTACCGTTGACAGACCTTCAATATATACTCAAATGCTATATAATTAGAGTGCTAATAATTAAAAGATGGGGTTCTATTCATTATGAAAAAAATAAAGAGCATAGCAAAGTATACCCTTATTTTCCTCCTCATGACCCTGTACAACTATTATGTAGATATTGATAACATTTACGAATTACTTTTAAGTGTTATCTTAGGTATAGGGGTAATCTTTCTCATTTTTTATTTATTTGAACGGAATGAAAAGAAAAGAATATAAAAACTATACATAGTTATAACAAAGACCGCCCACTAAATATAAGTGTATAGGCGGTCTTATCTGTATGTATGATATATTTCTATGCGCAAATTAACGACATTATTTGTAGATTTACAGATATTATCTAAGATGCTTTAAATAAAAGGTAATCCTCTCATTGGAACATGAAAATAATACTTCAGCAATATTCCAATGACACTAACTACAATCAAACTACCAAACGATAAAAGTATCTCTAACTTTCCTACTTCTTTATCTGTATTCATTAAAAACATCCCTTAACATAATTTTATCTATCAATATTTTAACTTGATAAGATATATATTACATTCATGGAAAATAAATTAAAAGATTTATTTACTTCCAAAACTTCCACCACTTCTTTTCTTGAGCAGCGGCAACCTCCAGACGTCTTTCCTCTAAAGTCGCTTGCAAATGCTGAGTTAATAAACGGTCTCTTTTTTCTAATGTATCATTGATTTTATGATCAAAAGCTTTAAACATCGCTTCGCGTTCTTCTTCAACTGCTTCTCTTACAGCTTCCTGAACAATTTCTTGTAATTCAAGCCTTGATAAACGCACTTCATCCTTAATAACGGGTATCGTAATCACACCGTTATCATCCGTTGGAAACATTGATACAACAGCCTTAACGGCGTCATTTTTACTCATATTATTTGCTAAGAATTCCTTCAATTTCTTTAACGGCATGATATCTCTTTCAAGGTAAGCACGACGGTGATGTTCATCCCGATAAAATGAGTATCCCTCGTTTTCTAAATCAATTGACCATCTTCTCAAATTCGATGTTGATATATCAAGGAGTTCAGCAATATCCTTCGCCCAATAAGATTTCAGCGTTTCCTCTTGTTTACCGTTTTCCGTCACGTTAACCACCTCGCTATAGCATTCTATGCGACTATAGAAAACACCTTCTCCCCCTTTGTTTTGGGGTGTGAGGCTGGCTTTTAAAATTGTGTATCTGCATTTTGGAAAAGAAATAAAACCTAGGACAGTTGTTCTGGCGGTTCGGCAGGTATAATTGTTCAACCAAGCCGATCATCATTAACTTCGTTTTGGGTATGTTTCGGCTTGGCGACATGCACACACCTGCCGAAATTCTATAAACAAGGGGTAAAGAGTGGAGATTTTTTGAATGGTTTATCAAAAAATACTACTCGACCCTTGTTTATAGAATAGCCTCTTATTTGAAAAAGTTTTTAGCCTAAAGGCTAGTGTTTTTTATAGCTAAAAAACACAAAAAAACATGTACATAAAATAAGAGAAAAGAAGAGAAAAACCTTTATAAACCTTGATATAACAATGTTTTATTGACTTTACTATAATCATATACGTTATAAACTATAATCATATACGTTATAGACTATAATCGTATTTGTTATAGACTATAATCGTATTTGTTATAGACTATAATCTAATTTAGATTATAAAAATAAATAAAACTCCTTGAATTCCTTTAATTTTTATAATACAATACAGATTATAAATAATAATACAAAAGAGGTGTAGAAGTGAAAAGTTGGGAAAAAGAACTAATTGGAGATACCCAAAAGAAAAAAATTAGTAAAGAAGTTAAAGAAACAGTTACTAATGATGATGGCGAGAAGCTGTTTCAAAAGCATATTGAAGAGTCTTATGTTTCTAAAGAGCCTGATTATGTAAAGATTTATTTAGATAACATCTTACAAATTAATAACTTACCAAGTGGTATCCAAAAGACATTAAATGTCCTCTTAAAAAGAATGGCCTATGATAACATCGTAGTCTTAAATGCATACATAAAGAAACAAATGGCTGAAGAATTAGGATTTAATACAGTCCAAAGTTTAAACAACAACATTAATAAACTTGTTAAAGAAGGAATTATGAATAGAAAAGGAACTGGTACTTACGAAATGAATCCGTTCCTGTTTGGAAGAGGCTCTTGGGATAATATTAAGAAAATTAGATTCCAAGTAATTTTTGAAGAAGGGAAAATCAGTCAAAAAGCAGATTTTGATTATAAAGATGAAGTTGCTATATCTCACGAAGAAAACTAATTTAAAAATAAAAAGGGCACTTCCTCTGCAAAGGAAGCACCCCCATGTTACTGAAATTCCTATTTTCATTGCTAATTATAACATGGGTTGCCCTCAAAAAATAGGAGGGTCTTATCATGGATCAAACCGAAAAACTATTAATGGGTATTGAAAATATTCTAAGTGTAGCATCTGATTTAGTTGATGAAGTTGGTCGTTTAAAACGTGTAGAAGAGGAATGTAAAATTCTTAAAGAAAAGCTATTTCTTAAACAGTTCACAGAAGCAGAACAAGAGGTTTTCGCCCTAGCTATAGACGGTCACAGCACCGCAGAAATGCAAAAGATGCTAGTTAGAGAAGAAAGCACCGTCCGAACTCACAGAAAAAACATTATACAGAAATTGAACGTTTCCTCTATGAAAGAAGCTGTTCAACAATTTAAAAACATCCATGATGAATCACCACAAAAACTTATTCGTATCTCTTAACATACCAAAATAGCCTTAAAGGCTAAAGGAGCAGGCTTAAGCCTGCTTTTTCTTTAGCTATTCTCTTTCAAAACCTCTGTCTTGACTTCTTGTTCTCTGCCTATCCTTAAAGAATTCTTCAGCCTGCTTATAACCCACCTTTTCAGCCTTCGTTAATTTATTTTCATCATACGTCTGCTCGTCTTTTCTGAAAACATTAACTGTTCGATTAACCTGATACTTAGCAAACCCAACAACCTTTTGAAAGTCTTCTCCCATAGAGCGTTCCGTATATTTCTCTTTCATGTAATCAAATAGTTTTCCTAAACGCTCATATTGCTTTTTGTACCATCTTGTTTCTTGTCTTGATTGAGCCAATTGTTTATCTAGCTTATCATTACTTTCTCTTAAACTTTTAGTTGTTACTTTCTCTTTCTCATACATCTCTTTATACGCTTTATTTTCCCTTTTAAGCGCTTCGGAAGACTTTGCTAAGGCTTTAAGACTCTGGAAGTCTTCAAAGCTCAATTCAACGCTCTTAGGCTGTTTTAAGTTGAATAAGCTTCCTTTCTCTTTAAAATCCATGTCATCTATTTTTTTAACTTGAGTAACCTCTTTTTTCAAATCGTCCATCTCTGATTTTCGATTTGAAATAGACAACTCTAAATTTGTTTTTTTACCTTCTAACTCTTTTACAGATTGCTGAGCTTTTACAGCTGCTTGTTCATGATAATGAGTCTGCTTTTTAAAAGCCTGCACTTTTTGATGGTGGACTTCTTTTGGTGTACCTCGTTCCAGTACATAGCCTCGTTCATTCATGCGCTCATTATATTTATCTTGCAACGATGATAAATCATCTTTTGTTTTAATAAATTGATGTCTACTAATCGTTAACACATTTTCCTTACGCCTACCGTCATATATCTCCGTCAGAGGGACAGCCACGATATGAAGATGAGGCGTTTTCTCATCCATATGTACAGAAGCGTGAATGATTCTATCATGTGATAAACCTATCTCATCCGTTACAAATTCCAAAGAGTCTTGCGCCCAGGATTGGATCTCGGCCTTTGATTTTCCTTTAAAGAATT
>NZ_JBLTIR010000029.1:0-3180 GCF_053345675.1 Priestia sp. D51
CATAATCCTTTAGGAACGTCATATAGCAAAAAAGACAAAGAAGCCATTTTACAGTTAGCCTATAAATACAATGTGTATATTGTAGAAGATGACTATTTAGCAGATTTTGAATACAACATGAAGAATGATCCTCTTTTTGCAGAGGATACTAAAGAACAGGTTATCTACTTAAAGAGCTTTTCAAAAATCATGTTTCCAGGTTTAAGAATTGGTTTAGCTGTTCTTCCTCCCTCTATTCTTAATACCTTTCAAAAATTTAGAATGACTATAGATATAGATAGCTCTATGATTTCACAAGCTGCACTATACCTTTATATAAAAAGTGGTATGTTTGAACATAATAAATCAAAAGTAAGTAGTATTTATCATAAACGTGCACAAGTTCTTCACCAATTGCTGCAAAATCATCTGGCTAATTACGAATCATCGTCAGAAATAGTTATGCATGGTCATATTTTGCTACCTAGACAAGTAAATATGAAGTCATTTATTCGTTATTTATATGAACAGGGTGTATATCTAGATTCAGTTGAAAGTAATTATCTATCCAACTTTCACAAAGAACGGGTTTTAAAGTTAAATGTGTCAAATGTTGAAAATCACCGAGTTGAAGAAGGAGTCAGAAAAATTGCAGATGCTTTAAAAAAAAGAGGTAACTATTTTCCTTAATTTCCAATTGTAACTAAGGTCTTTAACACTGTTTAAGAAGAAGAGACTTAAACGTATTACTTGTGTAATGGTATATATTTTTCTTGCCTGTCTTCTATAATTTCTTCCTACTGGTAATACGTTTTATGGTAACTAACCAACATTGTCTTATATAGTAAAAAAAAGAAAACAACTACCTTCATAAAAAGGTAGCTATTTTCTACTGATAAATTAAATTGTGGGTGAAGCCTAACAAAGCTTCTTGAGTAGTTTACTCATTTATTATTTTGTTATGTCGTTTTTTGTTCTATAGAATTTAAAATTTTATATAAGGCTTGAGCGACTTTTTCTATATCGTAATCGCCATAACTTAAAGTTCTTTGATCAACAAGTGTAGTCACCTGAAAAGTCTTAGATGAATTACAGTATGATAATTCAATTACTTCAGGAACAGTATGAACAATGCTGCTATCTTCGTATTTTATAAGAGTATAAAGCACATTCTTTATTTTAAGTATATCCATAAAGGTACCTCTTTCCATTATTAGGAAGATTTAGGTACAAAGAAACCAAATAATTTTTTTATTTGTTATGCTCTTACCCTAACATACTGAAAAGGAGAAATATACCCCAGTTTCAATTTTAAAATTCATCTTATTACCTAGAATCCCTTTTATGGTAACTAAAGAAATATACGTTATTACAGTTGAAGAGCAAAAATCCCCTTCTCTCTAAGGGGGTTTTTGCTCTTAAGTGACTTTATCCAATGATTCCTTTTGGCATCTTGGTTAGTATGCTCTAATTACGATTCTTTCATTCACATAAAATTAAAAGAGACCTGTAGACCCTCTTGTTACCTTTTTTCCTTTTCAATATAAAAATCTGGGTGTTGATAGTTCTTCTCTAAAAAAGTTTTCTGTTCTTTTTCAGCGAGTTTATTATTTTCAACGGTATTGGTATAAGCATCATAAGTGGCGAAACCATAAAGGGACGGGAAAAACAGTAACCATTCTGCATTTAATACGTTAGTAGCTTTTGGGATTTCACCTAAAAAGAGAAGAGAAATAGCTTCAAGGAGATGAGAATAGTAAAAGAAAACAACCGTCCAAGTAACGATAAAAAAGGCAACGATTATTCGATGAATATAAAGCTGACCTAAACCAGGCATAAATAAGGACCATAAGATAGACATAAGAGGATTTCTTTTATCCAAGTAGTTAATCTCCATAGATCCCATGCTAAAAGAATTAAAGGCATGATTTTCTCGTTCAGCTAAGAGATATATTTTATTTAAATCAACTGTCGTTCGATAACTATCCCATATGGCAAAGAGATAAACAGGAATATAAATGAGAAGCCACCTAGTGTTTAGTGACTCCTTGGCCATGTCTATATCACCTTGAAAGGAATGAATCATAGCCACGTTTATATTAGACTGAAGGTTAATAACAACCTCCCAAATAAATAAAACAAATCCTCGAAGATATTTAGATAAAAGTAAATGTCCGAAACCCGGAAAGGCTGCTGACCACCAAGCTATGATGTAAGAATTTCTTAAGTGAATTTGAGTGGTTCCAAATATACTAACGTGGGCTACATAGCGTCTTGCAGTATTATCATTTTTATAATTGTTCATATATGTTCTCCTATGGAATTGTTAGAGCATTGGGAAAATGTATTTTACATCTTTAATCCATAATTAACATCCTGTAATATATTTATTCTGTTTTACACATTTCAAATAGCTAAAAAACCTTCAAAAGATAAAAGTGTTTTTTTAGCTATTTATAAAATTTTTTCATAACTCCTACAACATTATTATAAAATCATAATATCCTGTTATTTTAACTTTATATTGTAAGCGATTGCAATTACAATAAGAAGTAGGTTGGATAGCAAGCGTGCTGTCATTGTATATGGCGTAGGCGGGGCCAGTACAAAATACTTTGGTAATTTGTATGTATAAGAGATTGCTAGTTGGGTAAAAATGAAAAATAGGAACTTACATAAAGGAGGTTAAGCTATTGAGAGAATATAAAAAGGCTTTTTCTACGTTTATTGAGGAAGAACGATTTGACTTACATTCATACCTTACTTATCTATTTATTAATGAGTGCCAGGAAGATGTAGTAGACCAGTTAGAACAAGAACATGTAAATCAATAAATTTTGAACGTTGAAAGGATTACTAATGATGAATGAAAAAGTGTAGGTGACTTGATCTTTCTGAATAGAAGGAACAAGTCGCCTATTTGTATTTCATCTAAACATTCCTGGTTCTTAAAAACGATTATCTCTACCCCGTATAACTCACTATTATATCTTCTTGCCTTTAAATAAATTATTAAAAAGATAAAAACTAAACATAAATTCCCCAATAATTGCTATTCAGTAGGATCTAATTAAAGTTATTATTAAGCTAATTAAATATCAATTTTATATTGTTTAAAAGAGTAAATAGATAAACTTACTTATAAAAATTATAGTTTTACTATTTACTCTAGATGACGACAAATATGATCTTTTTCTACAA